>NZ_JAVHWR010000142.1:0-91442 GCF_032159565.1 Mycobacterium sp. | reverse complement strand
AGAGGCCGTTTCGGGCAGACCTCGACCTCATCGTCGACCGCGCGGTAGAACGGCGGCGTTACTTGCCGCGTTCGAAGGGGACGGTCTTCGGCAATTCCGCGCCGTCGGGGAGCACCAACTCACCGTCGGTGTTTGTGAATCCGGACCGCTTGGTGGATATCGGCAGAACGGGATCGGGGCATGGCACGTCGGTCCCATCGCCGCATATGCCTCCGTTGAAGTACGAACGTTTCAGGTGATCTGCGGGCCAGGGATCGGCGTGCATGGCGATCCACTGCGCCGGGACGTTGTAGAAGAAGAAGAAACACGAGCTGACAGCCGCGAATATGGCCAGGAAGCGAATGAACTGCTGCCGCGCGACACCGCCGCGGACGTGGTCGAGCCCGCGCTCGACGACCGTGCGGCCGCGGTCGTCGGTGAAGTACCGCAGGCAGCACAGGGCGGCCTGGACTCCACCCCACATCAATCCCTCATAGATGGGCCATTGGTGATACGTGCCTGCGAAGACGGTCACGGACCGAATCGAGCCAGGGTACGTGTAGAGCCCGAACGGCAGCATGAAGCCGGCTTCCATGACGAAGTCGAGCACGAACGTGAACGCGTAGGTCACCAGGATCAGCCGAAGGTTGCTGATGTTGGGCCAGCGCGCCTGGATCTTGCGCATCACCCAGCATCCGAAGATCGTGATGACCAGTACGCCGGCCGTGTAGCCGGGAGCATTGATCAGAAGCGGTTCAGCGACCTGGCGACCGGGTTCCTCGGGTGATACCCACCCCGGAATGTCCGATGACCAGGAGCCCCGGTTCCACAGCCAGGTGTTGTACGTGCACCATGTGTTGAAGTAGTTGAGCAGTGGGTCCTGGAAGAACATCAAGCCCATCGACACCAGCAGCATGCCGTCGAGCGTGATTCTCCGCTCCCGACGCCAGGGCCTGACGATGAACCACCAGATCGCGATCGGCAAGCCGACGCACATGAGGATGCCATTGAACGTAAGGAAGGCCTTCATGTACATCGGCGGAACGTTCGGCCCGCTCGGCACCCGCTCGAAGTACGGCCCGGCGATCCACCGAACCCACACGTACAACTGGAGAGCCAGGATCGCGCCGCCGGCGACGGCCCAGATCTTGACGCGGTTGCTCGTGGGCGCAACCTCGGCGCCTAGCGACGCCACCGGGCCCAGCGGCGCGGTGACTATGGGCGTCTTCTTGTTCGACAGTTCACTCACGCTTGCCCTCCATCAGAAGCCTGACAGCTGTTATATACTCGCTGGTATCTAATTGTCTAGAGAGGATCTCAGATCCTATGGCAGAATCCCGGCATGGCTGAGCGTTGGACGCGCGAGCGACGGCTCGAGCACACCCGCTCGCTTCTTCTGGATGCCGCGGAGGAGGTGTTCGCCGAAAAAGGCTTCACACCAGCGACTCTCGACGACATCGCACATGCGGCAGGCTACACAAAGGGCGCGATCTACAAGCACTTCGCCACCAAGGAGGACCTCTTCCTTGCGGTGAGCGATCGGTACTGGCGTCGCTATTTCGACAACTTCGCAGAGGTTCTGTCGGCGGCGACCGAAGTGGGGGCACCCGAACTCGATGCCATTGCCCAGCGGTGGCGTCAGCTGAGCATCGACCGCGGCGCCGAGCATGCTGCACTGGGCCACGAGTTCACGCTCTATCTGCTCCGAAACCCCGATG
Source organism: Mycobacterium sp. (assembly GCF_032159565.1). GTDB lineage: Bacteria > Actinomycetota > Actinomycetes > Mycobacteriales > Mycobacteriaceae > Mycobacterium. The sequence continues at coordinate 89,745 of NZ_JAVHWR010000142.1, read as the reverse complement.
CACGAGAACGGGTGGCCGGCAAAAGACGTGAAGTCGTCGAGGCGCTGGCGAGTTTCGTCGTCGAAGGCATGGACCGGCTCGGCGGAACCCTGCTGATCCGTCCTTTGACGTTCGCCCAAGTGCTCGTGGCCACCAGTGATTCAGTGGTGCTGGGCAGCGAACTCGATGGTGTCGACCTTTACCGACCGATTGTTGAGATGTATATGTCGGTCATCAAGCTGCCCAGCGGTCCGGCTTAATCGACTGAAGCCGAAAGCCATTCGGCTTCAGCGCATCAGTCGCCGATGCGCGTCGCGTTGGCGAGCCCGGGTTCGACGGTGCCACATATTTCGGGCTGAAGGAAAGTCATGACGCTCGTGTAGTTCCGCACCAGGCCGGTCGGGTTGCTGGGGGTGATGATGGTTTCCGTCGGCCCGCAGCCACCGCTGGCAGTGGTCGACATCCAGCCCGCGCCGGTCCACTTCAGGGCGACCGTGTTGCCCTCCGCCGTCGCGACCGCATCGCATCCTGGACATTTGGAGGAAATGTGCAGGACTGCGGTTGCGGTGGCGGCCCGGTATTGCCCGACGGCGCTATACGTCCCGCTGAGCAGCGGGCCGTCGGGGGCAGCAGCGGCAGGCGCCGCCGCCACGAATGGAATCACACCGGCCACGACGCTGGCGACGGCCAATCCATGGCTAATCTTCATCATTTATCTCCGTCTGATACCCAACCCCGTCGCTCTCCGCATGAGCGGTTAGAAGCAGTATCACAGCCCGTAGCCAGGTCTGTCACAGCAACCAAGAAACCGGGATTATCCGACTTCTTGGCACAGGCCCCGATGCTGCTGCCCTATGTGCCGGACGCTGTTGTCGCGATACCCCCGTCGACGGGAATGATCGCGCCAGTGAGGTATGAGCCCGCCCGGCTCGCCAGGAATACCGCGATGCCTGCCATGTCGTCGTCGCGCCCGATCCGGCGAAGGGGCGCCGACGCGGCGATCGAGTCGCCGAAGGCGTCGAGTGTGGCGGCCATCATCTTCGATGGGAACGGACCCGGCGCAACGGCATTCACCGTGATGTGCTGAGGTCCAAGCTCGCGGGCCAGCATGCGGGTCAGTTGGTGGATCGCCGCCTTGCTGCTGGCGTAGGAGTACACCGGCAGCCGGCTGACGTGGATGCCGTCGATGCTGCCGACATTGATGATTCGGGCGGGATCGTCGGCTGTTCCGCCTTCTCGCAGCGCAGGCAGAAGCGCCTGGGTGAGCCAGAACGGCGACTTCAGGTTGAGATCGAGAACCCTGTCCCACGCCGAGTCCGGAAAGCTCTCGAGCGGCTCGCCCCACGTTGCGCCCGCGTTGTTCACGAGTATGTGCAGTCCGTCGATGTCCGAGGTGACGAGGTCGGCGAGCCGAAGGCATTCGTCATGCCGGGACAGATCCGCTGGAATCGCTGTCACGTCGCCGAACTGGGAGAGTTCCTGCCTGGCGCTTTCGCACGCGTCAGCCTTGCGTGAGCTGATGATCACGCGAGCGCCGGCCTGCAGCAGCCCCCGCGCCATCATCATGCCGATTCCACGGGTGCCTCCCGTGACGAGCGCACGTTTGCCGCTAAGGTCGAAAAGTTGTGCGTGCGTGCTGATCTGGCTGTCTGTCACACCAGTTGCCTTCCATCGTCGGCGCTCACCGGGGCCGCTGACCGGTCAACAGTGAAAAGAACCCGTATGACGGATCGGTCGCGTCAGGAGTTCCTCGCATCGTGTCCCTGGTGATCGGGTGGCTCAGATCGACCGAGGACGGATCGTTCACATGGGCCCAGTCGGTAACTATTGTGCGCTCGCGCAGTTTCCATGCGCTATCGCGCTTTTCGTACTTGTCGAGGTATCGGCCGCCGATCACGACGTCGATCGCTCGATCGCTTTCGGTGAGCGTGTGCGTGGCGATTGTGTAGATCTCGCCTTCGGCCGCGTCTCCGCTGATCGCGAAGTTCACTGTGGTGATGTTGTGCTGCATCGACCGAATGTAGGGGCGGGCGGCGATCAGCTGATTGAGGAACTCGTCGGCAGAGCCCGCCGAGAACGCGCCGTGGGAGTCCACCGCATCGTGGTGGTAAAGGTTGCGCAGCTGCTCGAATTCGCCTCGGTCAACGGCGCGGCAATAGGCATTGACGAGCTTTCGCAGCTGGAATTCGTCGATCATCTCCTGCAGTACGGGGTCGGTTGCCATTGCGCCTTCCGGGGTCATCAGCGCTTCCGCTGCATCGTTATAGGCTCACCTGTAGGCAAGGGGAGGCTCGATGAGCTGCTGTCATTATCAACCCACCGGTGACGGACTGGATACCGCATTCACCGTCGACGCATCCAGGATCACCTTCGGCAGGGGCTGCCTGCGGGAACTGGGTGAGCGCGGCCTTGGGCTCGGGATGACCCGGGTGGCGCTGTTCTCCGATCCCGTCGTGGCCGGCCTCGAGATCTTCGACACGGCGCAGCGGTCTTTGCGGGCAGCGGGCCTCGACGTCGTTGCCTACACCGACGTGCACGTCGAGCCGACGGATGAATCATTTACCCGGGCAGCGGCATTCGCGTCGCATGCCAAGCCCGATGGTTATGTGTCCGTCGGCGGCGGCTCGGTGATCGACACCGCCAAGGCGGCCAACCTGTATGCCACCCACCCCGCCGACTTCCTGTCCTACGTCAATGCCCCGGTAGGTGGGGGCACGCCGGTACCCGGGTCTCTCGAACCGCACATCGCGTGCCCGACGACATCGGGCACCGGGAGCGAGGTGACCGGCATCGCCATCTTCGATCTGCTGTCGATGTCGGCGAAGACCGGCATCGCCTCACCGGCGCTGCGTCCGACCGAAGCACTCGTCGACCCCGACTGCACCGACAGCCTGCCCGATCAGGTCGTCGCTTGCTCGGGACTCGACGTGCTGTCCCACGCCCTGGAATCGTTTACCGCGCGGCCCTTCGTCCGCCGCCCCGCACCCGGCAAGCCGAGCCTTCGGCCGATGAGCCAGGGCGCCAACCCGTGGAGCGACCTCGGCAGTCGGGAGGCCCTGCGACTGCTGGGTCAGTACTTGGAACGAGCCGTCAGCGACGCGTCCGACCGCGAAGCGCGTGAGCAGACCATGTGGGCCGCCACACTCGCGGGCATCGCATTCGGCAATGCGGGAGTGCACATCCCGCATGCCATGTCCTACGCGGTGGCCGGGCAGGTGCGTGATTTCCATCCGGACGGCTACCCCGGATCCGAACCCCTTGTCCCGCACGGTATGTCGGTGATACTCAACGCACCATCGGCTTTCCGGTTCACCGCGTCTACCGATCCCCAGCGTCACATCGAGGCCGCCCGTCACCTCGGCGCCGAGGTCGGCGATGCCGCTCCCGGAGACGCGGGCGAGGTCCTCGCCGAGGAACTCGTACGGATCATGCGCGCAGTGGGCATGCCCCATGGATTGTCCGCCGTGGGCTATGCCGAGGCGGACTGTGCCACGCTCGCCGACGGCGCGTGGCCGCAACAACGCCTCCTGCAGAATGCCCCGATCGAGAGCGACAAGTCGTCATTGGCGCAGATGTTCCACTCTGCACTTCGCTATTGGTGAGTGCGTTCAGTCCGTGGTCTCGACGATCAACACCTCGGTCTTCGCCCGACGACGTACGGCCGTTGGCACAGATCCAAGCAAGCGGCCTGCGATTGATTTGACCCCCACGTTTCCGACCACCAATAGGTCGGCGTCGACCTCGTCGACCAGATCGACGAGCACATCGATCGGGGCACCGGCGATGGCCCGCTCATCGACGTCTGTAGCCCCCGCCGCCCTGGCCCGGTCGCCGGCTTCGTGCAGCATCCCGTAGACCGGCGCGTCGCCCGCGGTCCGGTAATCCTCACCCTTGGGCTGATCGGGTTCACCGGAGTGCTGCTCTTCGGTCGGCAGGTATGCCGTGACCACGATCAGCTTGGCGTCGGCCTCGGCTGCGATTGCTGCAGCTTTGTCGACGGCACGAAACGACGAGTCCGACCCGTCGGTCCCGACGACCACCACCCTGTATTCGCTCATCAGCCCTCCGCTCGGGCGTCATTTACCCGCATCGGCCCGATTCCATACGTTCAGTGGGGGATGATGGCCAGTAGCCACGTGGCTAAGAGTCGTCGAGGAGGACCGATGCTTGCCGAGTTCGGCCGTAGGGCAGATGCCGCCATGACCCGAGGAGCCGACGCCGCCCATGAGGCCGTTCACGCCACGGCTCTGCACGCGCGAAGAATCCTCGGGGCGGTTTCCGTCGCGCTCACCCGCGTGACGCGAGAGGCTTCCGACCTGGTGTGGGACTACCAGGACGTCGCAGCCGACTTGCGCCGACGCGACGACGGAAAGGCGCGTCCGCAGAAGGCCGAGCTTCCCCAGGAGCAGAGTCGGCCCGCCTTGCGGGTAGTCGGTTCCGACGAGTAAACGTAAACGACGCCGCTACGCCGTGGCCTTTCGCCGCAGTAGCCACCGCACCAACCCGGCGTACAACAGGGCCAGCACTGCCAGCATCGCGATGTCGAACAGCCACACCGATGCGCTGTGCCGCCACAGCGGATCGTTCACCGTCGGAACAAGATTAGCCAGATCGACCGACGATGCCGTGGCGGCGACCCCCCAGCGCGCCGGAGTGAGGGCGGCGATCGCTTCGAGCACCGGATGACCCGCGATCGGAACGAAACCGCCTGCGAAGACAAGCTGAGCCACGCAAGCGACCGCCAGCAGTGGAATGTACTGATTGCTGCTGCTCGAGACAGCCGAGATCGCGAGGCCGAGGACCGCCGCCACCGCAGCGGTCGCGGCCACATCGACGAACAACTCCAGCGTCGGACTGCCGAGCACGGCGGCGGTCGCCGGCGCGCGCTTGCCGATCCCGGGTGCAGTGACGACCAGCACGAGAAGCGCCGACTGAATCACGGCGATCGCGCCGAACACGGCGAGCTTGGCCCACAGGTACGCCGACGGCGAAAGCCCCGCCGCCTGCTCGTGGCGGTAGATCGCCCGCTCGCCGACCAGGTCGCCCACCGACACCGTCAACCCCATCAGGATTGCGCCGAAGCTGAGCAGCACGATGATCTGCCGGGGCTCGAACGGTGCGGCGGTGCCGCCGTGCGGTTTGGTGAAGCCTGCATCGCCGCCGACCGCCAACGGCAGCAGGCCGACGACGATCGGCGCCAGCACGAGGAAGACGAGATAGCGGCGGTCAGCGACAAGGAGATGCACCTGGCGCTGCGCGATCGCCGAGACCTGGCGCCAGAAACTTGTGCTCCTGCTATGTCGCGTGACCCGGGACGCCGGCGCCGCGGGTCGCGCCACGGGGTCTGCCGCCGACCCGTGCCGCTCGAAGTAACGCCGTTGCGCCCCATCGGGATCCGCGCGGATGTCTTCGTAGATGTCGGCCCAATCCCCCGAGCCCATCGCCTCGGCGACCCCATCGGGTGAGCCGCGGTACGCGGTCCTGCCACCGGGGGCCAACAGCAACACCTGATCGCATACGTCGAGGAATCGCAGCGACGGCGTCACCACCACGATCACGCGGCCGGCATCGGCGAGGCGACGCAGCATCGTCATCACCTGCCGATCCAGCGCGGGGTCCAGGCCCGTCGTGGGTTCGTCGAGCACCAGCAGCGACGGTTCGGTCAGCAGTTCCATCGCGACCGACACGCGCTTGCGCTGTCCACCCGAGAGGTTGTCCACGCGTGTATCAGCGTGCTCGGTCATCTCCAGTTCCTGAAGCACTCGCGAAACAACCTGTCGGCGTTCGTCTTTGGTGATATCGGCTGGCATTCGCAGTCGCAACCCGGTGTTCAGCGCCTGGGCAACGGTGAGCGTCCGGTGAACGATGTCCTCCCGCGGCACCATGCCGATGCGGCTGCGCAGCGATTCGTACTCGGCATGGAGGTCGCGTCCGTCGAACCTCACCGTGCCACTCGTCGGCTGCCAAACCCCGACTATCATTTTCAACAACGTGGACTTACCCGAGCCCGAGGGGCCGATCACCGCCGTCAGCGCACCGGGCCGGACAGTGAGGGACACCCGATCCAGCAGCGTCACGTCGCCGTCGCCGAGCGTCAACCCCACGTCGTCTACCTCTAACCCGCCGGTCGTGGAGGCGGGTTCCGTGCGGCGGACGAGATCGCCGTCGACGAATACGAAGTCGACATTGCCGATCGTGACAACGTCGTTCTCCTGCAGCGCCTTGCGCTTGATCCGCTCGCCGTTGACGAACGTGCCGTTGTCGCTGTGCGCGTCGTGGATTTGCGGGCCCGACGGCGTCGCCACCAACGTGGCGTGATGCCGCGACGCCATCATGTCGGAAACACCGATGTCGTTGTCGGCGGCACGCCCGATCGTGATCGATTGCAGCGCGGGCCGCTTGCTATCGACGGTCGGCGGTTCGTCGGGCGCAGGACCGAGTTCGAACATCAGCCGCGGACCTTCGGGGTCGCCGAGGGTGATGGCGGTGCGATCGAGCACGGGCAGACACCGCACCCGCTCCGTGCCGACGAACATGCCGTTGAGGCTGTCGTTGTCGATCGCGGTCCACTGCCCGTCGAGGCATCGCAGGATCATGTGCGCCCTGGAGATCGCCGGGTGCGGGATACGGAGATCAGCGCGGACGTCCCGCCCGACGATGATGTCGCGGCCGGCCCGGTAGGTGCGTCGGACGTCGCCGGAGCAGACGGTGATCATGGGCGGTGGTGGCGGGGTCATCCGCCGCGAACCCCCAGCCGGTCACCGGCGCCGTTCACCGGCTCACGATAGACCGCCCTAGTCGGCGGTGTGGACGATCAAGATGTCGATTCTCGCCCTGCGGGCGACTTCGGCGGGCACCGAGCCCAGTAGCCGGCCCGCGACGGAATCGAGGCCCACGTCTCCGACGACGAGCAGATCCGCGTTCACCTCTTTGACCAATTTCACCAGTGCCGGCACCGGCGCACCGTCTATCGCCCGCTCCTCGACGTGCCGAGCGCCTGCAGCCGTCGCCTTGTCGTGCGCCTCCCGAAGGATGCCGTATACGGGAGCGTTGCCGTGCAGTATGTAGCCTTCGCCGCCGAGGGAGTCCGCGGCGCGTGTGTCGGACACATGATCGTGCGACGGCGCTCGTGACCAACCGCCTTTCTCGACGGTCTCGATGTGCGCGCTGGCGATGATCAGCTTCGCGTTGTCCTGTGCAGCGACTTCTCCGGCGCGCGTTACCGCGCGCATTGACGACTCCGAGCCGTCGGTCCCGACCACCACAGTCCGATACCCGTCCACGTCGCCTCCTCAGCTCGGTCGCGACTAGTGACGGTATCTCCGGCCCACCCGCTGTGGGCCGGATTGGCAACTATGCGGGCTTGCCGGTGCGCTCGCGGTGCTTGCAGCCCGGCCAGCAGCATGGCCGCCGCTTGCCTTCCTCCAGCTCCTCCTGGGTCCGCCGGATACGGCGCTCGCGCGTCTTCTCCTGTTTGGCGTCCTCGACCCAACAGATGAACTCGTTGCGCGCCAACGGCGTGATGTCGTGCCATGCGACGAGGGCGGGGGAGTTGCCGATCAGTGCGTCTCGCAGGTCTTGGGGCAATTCATGCACCACTCCGCCGGGGACTCGCTGGCTGCTCACGAAGTCAGGCTAGCCGCAGAAAGTTCGTCGATGCCCCGACCTCAGTCTCGGGTTGCGCGCAGAGATGGGCCGGCCCGCCACGGTGTAGGTGGCGGGCCGACTACAGCTCTCTGCTGAACTGTAGAGTCGCGGACCGTTTGGACTCCGGTGAGCACATTAGGGAGAAATCCGCGCGGAGGAATCGGGTGTTTCCCTACATTTTCGACGGCCACCGATGATCTCGCCCTCACAGAACCCACCGGCACTGGTCCTAGATTTAGCAACCGTGACCACTTTGCATGACACCACCGTTCGCGGCTTCGCTTCCGACAACTACTCGGGTGTGCACCCCGAGGTGCTGGCCGCCATCGCCGCCGCCAACGACGGACACCAGGTCTCTTACGGCGAGGACCTGTACACCGCCCGCCTGCGGGAGGTGTGTGCGCGCCACTTCGGTGCGGGCGTCGACACCTTTCCGGTGTTCAACGGCACCGGTGCCAATGTGGTCGGGCTGCTGTCGATGCTGCCGCGGTGGGGAGCGGTCATCTGCGCGAAGACGGCGCACATCCACGCCGACGAGGGCGGGGCGCCGGAGAAGGCCGCAGGGATCAAGCTGCTGCCGATCGCCGCGGCCGACGGCAAGCTGACGCCCGACCTCATCGCCGAGGAAGCGTGGGGCTGGGGCGACGAGCACCGGGCGCAACCGCTCGTTGTCTACATCACGCAGTCGAGCGAGCTCGGGACCGTTTACACGCCCGATGAGGTACGGGCGATCACCGGCTATGCGCACGAACGCGGAATGCGCGTCTTCATGGACGGCGCGCGTCTGTCGAACGCCGCCGCGACCCTCGACGTGCCGCTGCGCGCGTTCACCACCGACGCCGGCGTCGACGTCGTGACCTTCGGCGGCACCAAGAACGGCGGGCTCGGCGCAGAGGCGATCGTGGTGCTCGATGCCGACGCCTGCGAGGGCATGGTCTATCTGCGCAAAACGCAGATGCAGCTCGCGTCGAAGATGCGATTCGTCTCGGCGCAGCTGCTGGCGCTGCTCGACGACGACCTCTACCTGCGAAACGCCCGGCACGCGAACGCGATGGCTGCGCGGCTGCGTTCGCAGATGGAGGCGGGTATCGCCGACGGCAGCGTCCACGGCGTCGAGTTCACGCAGGCGACGCAGGCGAACGCGGTATTCGCCACGTTGCCGCCGGGCGTCGCCGACCGGCTGCGCGAGAGCTTCCGCTTCTATGACTGGGACACGTCGAGGGGTGAGGTGCGCTGGGTGTGCAGTTTCGACACCCAACCCGACGATGTCGATGCGTTCGTCGCTGAGGCCGCCCGGTTGACGTCGTCTGCGTGACCAACGACTTCTACGAGGAGAGCTGGAAGTAGCGGTGCACGAGGGCGATCGCCACACCGCCCTCACCGACAGACGCTGCTACCCGCTTCACCGAGCCGGAGCGGATGTCGCCGACTGCGAAGATTCCGGGGGCGCTTGTTTCGAGAGTGAACGGCTCGCGATCTGTCTTCCACTGTCCTGTCGTCATCGCCTCGGCTCCTGTCAGGACGAAGCCGTTCCTGTCGCGCGAGATCTCCAGAGGAAGCCAGTCCGTCGCGGCCTGGGCTCCGATGAGAACGAAGAGCGTTCGCGCCTCGCGCTGAGATACCGTGCCGGTCCTGCGGTCGATGACCTCGATCGACTCGAGCTGTTCGGCTCCGTGCGCCGCGACGATTTCGGATTTCGTTTCCACCCGGATGTTTGCCTTCGATGCGATCTGCTCGACCAGGTAGGTGGACATGGTTTCCGCCAGCGCTTCGCCCCGCACGAGCAACGTCACCGACCGCGCGTAGTTGGAGAAGAAGATGGCGGCCTGACCCGCCGAGTTGCCGGCTCCGACCAGGTACACATCGATTCCCTGTGCCAGGCCGGCGTCGCTGCGTGCCGCGCCGTAGTAGACACCGGAGCCGACGAATCGGTCGACCGACTCGATCGCCAGACGCCGCCACTCCACGCCCATCGCGAGGATTACCGACCTGGTCCGCAGGACCTCTCCACCGTCCAGCGTCACGGTCATGTCTTCCGGGTCGATGCTTTCGACCCGTCGGGTCACGACGATCTCTGCGCCCAGCCGCTTCGCCTGTTGCAGCGCCCGGCTCGCGAGTTCGTCGCCGGAGATGCCGTATGGGAATCCGGTGTAGTTCTCGATCCGGGTCGAGGTGCCGGCCTGACCGCCGGGGGCGAAGGACTCGATCATCCCGGTGTCCAAGCCTTCGGAGGCGCCGTTGACGGCAGCTGTCAGACCTGCCGGACCGCCGCCCACGATCACGACGTCATAGTGTGGCCGGCCTGGTGACACCGTGAGGCCGGAGACCGTCGCGACGGTGCGCATCGACGGTGCGGTCATCTGCGTTCCGTCGCCGAGCAACACCACCGGATAGGGGCCCGTCACCGGGCCGTCTCCTCGCGCGCGTGCGACCGCGCGAGGATCGTCCGGATCGAGGCGCTCGTAGGGGATCTGATTGCGGTGAAGGAAGTTGTCGCAGCTGTGGACCCCCGGGTCTAGGCGTGGACCGACAACGAACATCTTGGCTTCGGGAGGTTGCGCGGTGGCGCTCTCGAGCATCCCCATGCGCTCCGACGCTGCTGCGCTGATCTCGGCGGAGACCTGAGGCGCCATGGCTACGAGCGTGTGGAACACCTCGCCGCTCAGCTTCAGCACGCGCGACGGACCGACGGCACGCATGCTGGCGGGCAAGGGCGTGCCGAGCGTCATCGGAACTTCGCCGCCCAGCTCTCCGGGAAGCCGGACGCCGATCACCCGCTCGACACCGTTCACCAGCTTGGTCAGCTCGGCTTTGCCCTCGACGACGACCGCCAGAGCACGGCCATCACCCTCGTGAGCCACATACTCCCCTGGCCCCACGTGGATGTCCTCCACTTCGCCGGCAAGGTACCTCAGCTCTTTGTCCTCCAGCGTCGAGAAGAGCGGAATCGTCGCGATCTCGTCGATGGTGAACATGGTTGCCTCCCAATCATTTCGCCCGCGGGCCAATGGTCCGACACGGTGTCGGGGAAGCGGCTTGGCAGGCGATGCCAGAAATGTGCATGCAGAAAGGGTGGCCCCTGCGACCATCGCGTCACATGGGGCATCCGCCTCAAGTTCGGCCGCTCGACGCCGTCCTCGGGGTGGTCAGGCTTGCTTGGAGTAGCGGAGCAGGAACGTGACGGACACGAAGCCCGCGACGACGGCGATGGCGCCCCACAGCACGAGCGGGAAGATCAGCGAGATCCCGGTGTAGCCGACGCTGGACAGCGCCGTGGCCGCGTAGAACAACCAGAAGAGCCGGTAGAGGGACCACAGCGCGGTGACGCCTGCGGAGATCCCGATCCAGAGGCTGCGCGTGCGGTCGACGCGGTTGACCTGGACCTGAACGCGGGTGGGGATGATGCTCATCGCTGGGTTCCTTTTCGTCATGCGCCGCCGGGTTGGCGTCGTCATGGCGAGAAGTACATCCGGTCGCAGTGGCTACCGATCCCAAGAACCGCTACGGGTCTAGCGCCGCAATGGGCCGTCGACGGGGCGGCGTCGGCCGCCAGCAACTCGGTCAACCCGAGCGTCAGGCTCGCGACACCCAATGACCGGGTGAGCGTGTCTGCGGTGCGTGGGTGCATGGCTTGAAAGGGAGGTGGCCGAGCGGCGAGTAAGTTCGCAAATGCCTGACACCGGCCACAGGAGGCGACATGGGGAGTCCAGCATCGGTTAGCGCGGCATCGTCGGTCTTGGAGCGCCTCCCCGTCAGCCGCTGGCACTGGCGTCTGGTGGTCCTGGTCGGCATCGGCACGTTCTTCGACCTGTACGAGGTGTTCCTCGGCGGCGTGCTGGCACCGGTACTGGCTAAGGAATGGGGCCTTGGCACCCTGGGCAAGTCGATGGTGATCGCCGCCGGTTTCGCAGGCATGTTCATCGGCGCCAACGTGCTGTCCGTCGCCGCCGATCGACTCGGACGCCGGCGGGTGTTCATCCTCAATCTGCTTGTGTACTCGGTGTTTTCATTCGCCGCCGCCTTCTCGCCGAACATCGAGACGTTCCTCGTGCTGCGCGTCCTCGCCGGTATCGGGCTGGGCGCGGAACTGGTTCTCGTCGACACCTATCTGGCCGAGTTCATCCCGGCCAAGTACCGCGGGCGGATGACGGCGTGGGCCTACACGATCGGCTTTCTCGGGGTGCCGCTCGCCGCCCTTCTCGGCGGCAGACTGGTCGCACGACAAGAACTGCTCGGCATCGACGGGTGGCGGTGGTTGCTGCTGTTCGGCGGCCTCGGAGCAGTGTTCATCATGGCTGTCCGCACCATGCTGCCGGAGTCACCACGGTGGCTGGAGAGCCGCGGGCGTCACGAGGAGGCCCGCAGCGTCGTCGAGTCGGTGGTCGCGAAGGTTGCACCGGATACGCCGGTGGCCGAATCGGCCGTGCCCGACGGCCCCTCGGCTTCCGGGGACGACGCCCTGAGCGTCGCTGAGGTGCTGCGGATCGCTTTCCGCGACTACCGCAAGCGCACCGTGATGCTGGTGATCTTCCAGATTCTGCAGACGGTCGCCTATTACGGCTTCGGCACGCTGGCCCCGCTGGTGTTGGTGGGCAAGGGCTTCGACGTGACCGAATCGCTTGGCTATGCGGCGCTGGCCTTCGCCGGCTACCCGATCGGCTCGTTGCTGTCGGTTCCGCTGGTCGAACGGTTCGAGCGCAAGCATCTGATCATCGCCTCCGCGGTGGGAATCGGCGTGTGCGGCATCGTTTTTGCGGCCTCGACGAACGTCGCGGTGATCGTAGTCGCGGGCTTCCTGCTGACCGCCGTGTCGAACGTCTTCTCCAACGGCTTTCACATCTATCAGGCCGAGATCTTCCCGACCGCGATCCGCAGCACAGCCAGCGGAATCTGCTATTCGTTGTCTCGTGCGACGTCGACCGTGATGCCGTTCGTGGCAGTGCCCGCGCTGGCGGCGCTTGGACCGGTGGCGGTGTTCTCCGGCTCTGCGGTCCTCATCGTGTTGTTGTGTCTGGACGTCGGATTTCTCGGTCCCCGCAGTACCGGTCTTCTACTCGAACAGGTGCAACAGAGGTAGCCGACTACGCGTGTCCCACTCAGCCCACCGAGCTTACGTTCGGTCGGTCATCGGCTAATGAAAGGACAACGCTCATGACAAAAGCACACGCACGCAGCCGGACAGTCCACACGGATGCGCTCACGAGCCGACCGGAGCGGGCAATTCTGCACGGCCTTCTGGAGTTTCGTCCGAGGATTGCGATCGACCGCGTACTAGAAGTTCTTGACGAGGCCGTGATTCGGAAGGCAGCGAAGACGTACGGGTTCGCGAGCGTCGACTATCCGGGCGCTGCGACATCAGTCGTCTTTGACGGCGACGGTGTGACGGCAGTCGGTGCCTTCATTTTCGACCCAGGCAGCACCACCTCACGCGCGACCGCATTCACTTTTACCCTCGGTGCCTACCAGATATTCAACGTGCCGGGCTCGACCACGAGCATCGCTACGGGGATCAACGGTTCGAGTGCGATCGTCGGCGTATACGGCGACTTGGCTGGGACTATGCACGGCTTCATCAACGCCGGCGGCACCTTTGACGACATCGACGTTCCCGGTGCCAGCTGGACCCAGGCCATCGGTATCAACGACACCGGCCAGGTCGTCGGCAGCTTCGCCGACGCTGCGATCGTCGAGCATGGATTCGTCTATGACGCAGGTGCTTTCACGGTGATAGACTTCCCGGGAGCCACCAGGACGATGGTGACCGGGATCAACTCCTCGGGTGATGTCGCGGGTTCATGGTCGGATTCGACGGGGGCGCAGCACGGGTTTACCCGGATCGGGGGAGCGCTCACCTCCATCGACTACCCGCTCAGCACCAACTCGACCGCATTCGGGATCAATGACACGGGCGAAGTCGCCGGCTTCTACAGCGATGCCGCCAGTAACACGCACGGCTTCCTGTACTCAGCGGGCGCATTCAGCGCTGTGGATGTCGCTGGCGCGCGAGGATCTCAGCTGACCCGCATCAAGAACGACGGACAGGTAACCGGTGTCTATATCGACGCGGTGAACGGACAGCACGGACTCATCGGGGTCTGAACACTACGTCCAGTAAAGCGTGCGGGCAGCGGGAAGCGTTGCCGCCAGCTCGTTTTCGAACCAGGTGCGCAACTCGGCCATGGTCCCTTTCGGGTAGACGTACTTGGCGGAGCCGTACTTGCCGAACTTCCGGGTCCGTGCCGACTCGTCCATCTCCAGCTTGGTGCGGGGGTACCAGCCGAGCAGTACATCCTTACTGCCCGCGGTGAAGCGGTGGGTGATGCATTCGACGGTCAGGTCGACGTCGGGCACATCGGACAACGCGGCGGCGACGTCCTGCAGCAGGTTGCGGTAGCCATCGCGCCACTGCGGTATCGGCATGATGGGAGCGATGGTCAGGCCCGCCCGGTAGCCGGCCAAAGCCAGCAGCGCAGCGCAGCGACGCGCCGCGGAAGACGTGCCGTCCCACCCTCGAAGCGGGCGGCGATCTTCGGTGCGTTGACCGACACGCGCACCCGCGTACGGCCCTCATGCGGCAGACCCAATAGTGGTGCCACACCGTCGAACTTGGTGGTGAATCGCAGCCCGACCGGCGCCCTCCACTCGTGTGTGCCGACATGGGCGATCGTCGCCGAGAGCGAGCCGGTCAGGTGCTCCAACGCCAGTGGGTCGGTGTAGTACGACGCGTCGAAAGTCGTTCCCTCGCTCCCGCGCTCGACGGAAGCGGAGGTGTGACAGCCCCGCGACCGCATAGAGGGTCAACGCTGGTGACGTCCGGGCATTCCGGCTCGGCGTCTGGCCCGCAGGATTGGGGCCGAATTCACTTCCGCCATTCGGCACAGGCCACAGAACGAAGCAATTCGTGGACAGGTCTGTCAGTTTGCGAAGTATTCAGTCGTTTGCGGCTGAGTGTCGAGTCTTTAGGTAGCGTTCGAGTCGCGACGGGCTGGGAGAGGCTGCATTGCATCCCGTTGAAGGCGTGCAAGGTCGGGTAGCCGGAGTACGTTGAGATCAACAGCGTCGCTGAGCTTGTTCGCCGCCTCCCGGGAGGAGCATCGGGCGATTGACATCGACTCGGCGCCTGATTGTCGCTAAGTCCGACCAACTCATCTCAGCGATAGAGGACGAGTGCATCGTCTCTGAGCTGGTTCGATTTACCGCCAACGATCTGGTTCACGCCGCGTCGGTTGCATGCCATCGTGCGAGAGTTCTGCGCGACCAAGAGGACGTCCGCGCGAAGACGTTTCGCTTCCAACGACAGTCGAGCGTCGACCCGATAACCCGGACGAACACCGTGCCGCACGAGGGGCGGATTTCGCCGCCGGGAATACTTCCATCCCCTCACTGGGTATCAGGGGTGCATGACATCGGCTGAGGACGGAAAGCTCAAACGAAATATCACCGGTCCGCTGTTGTTCCTCTTCATCCTTGGAGACGTGCTCGGCGCCGGCATCTACGCACTGATGGGGGTTCTGTCCGAGGATGTCGGAGGCGTGCTCTGGGCGCCGCTGGTGACGGCGTTGCTGCTGGCGCTGCTGACAGCCGGGTCCTACGCCGAACTGGTTACCAAGTACCCGAAGGCAGGTGGCGCGGCGGTCTTCGCCGAACGCGCCTACCGCCAGCCCGTGGTGTCGTTCCTGGTCGGGTTCTGCATGCTGGCGGCCGGGGTGACGAGCGCCGCAGGTCTTGCGCTGGCCTTCGCAGGCGACTACCTCGCGACCTTCGTCGACATCCCGACCATCCCGGCGGCCATTGGGTTTCTGGCGTTGGTGGCATGCCTCAACGCACGCGGTATCAGCGAGTCGGTCAAGAGCAACGTCGTCATGACCGTCATCGAGCTCAGCGGCTTGCTGATCGTCATCATCGCGGTGTCGCTCATGGTCGGCGGCGGACGCGGTGACGTCAGCCGCATCGCACAGTTTCCCGACGGCGCAACCCCGGCGTTGGCGATCCTCGGCGGCGCGATCGTCGCGTACTACTCGTTCGTCGGTTTCGAGACGTCGGCGAACGTCGTCGAAGAGATTCGTAATCCCAGCAAGGTCTATCCCACAGCGCTTTTCGGCGCGCTGATCACAGCAGGCGTCCTCTACGCGCTGGTCGGCATCGCCAGCGCGACGGCGCTGGCGCCCGACGAGCTCTCCAAGTCCTCCGGCCCGCTGCTGTCCGTCGTCGCCGCATCGGGCGTCGGCGTCCCCGACTGGTTGTTCAGCGCCGTCGCGCTCGTCGCCGTCGCCAACGGCGCACTGCTCACCATGATCATGGCGAGCAGGCTGACCTACGGCATGGCCGAGCACGGCTTGCTGCCCGCAGTTCTCGGCAAGGTCCTCCCGGAACGGCGGACACCATGGGTGGCGATCGTGGCGACCACGGCGGTGGCGATGCTGCTCACTCTGGTGGGCGACCTGTCGACACTCGCGGAAACCGTGGTGTTGCTGTTGCTGTTCGTGTTCATCTCGACGAACTTGGCTGTGCTGGTGCTGCGCCGTGACACGGTCGAGCATCAGCACTTCCGGGTGTGGACCGCGGTCCCGGTACTCGGGGTGGTGTCCTGCGTGCTGCTGCTGACCCAACAGTCCGCCAAGGTGTGGCTGTTCGCCGGCGTGCTGCTGGTGCTCGGCGGGGTGCTCTACGTGTTGGCCCGCGCCGCGACGCGACGTGGGAGTCGCGCAGCGTCGCCGGCCGACGAGTCTGTCTAAGCGGTGGCCGCCAGCGCCTTGGCGTCCTCGTCGGCGAACGTGTCCTCGAGTTGCAGCGGTGAATAGTCGACGTCGATCTCCTCGAGGGGCCGACCCCTTGCGCTGCTGATCGTGCCGAATCGCCGCATGCCTTTGTCGGCGGCATACTGCTGGAACTCTTCCTTCTCGAGGCCGAACGGAATCTCCTCGTAGAGGTCATAGGCATCGTCGGTGTTTTGCAACGCCATCGGAATCAGCTGGTTCATCCGCTCCTCGAACACCGCCCAGTTGGAGTCGTCTGCGGCGACATGACGCCGGCAGGTGAAGGTGCCCCAGGCCATGTGGCGGCGCTCGTCGTCGCCGATGCGCCGCACCAGTTCCTGCATGCCCGGCAGAATGTTGTTGTCGACGCAAATGCGGTGCCACGCATAGTATCCTGTCAAGGCCATCATGCCTTCGATGACGTGGTTGTAGGTCACGGAGGCGCGCACCTGCGCCGCCGGGGAGGGGTCGGTGGCCAACGTGTCGAGGGATTCCGGCAGCTCTTCGTAGAAGATCTTCCGGTAGGTGGGCAGGTCGTCGAGGAAGACCTGCATGTCGTCGGTTACGCCAACGGCGTCGAGCCACAGGCGGAACACCTGGGTGTGCTTGGCCTCCTCGAAGGCGAACTGGGTCAGGTACATCTCGTCGCCGAGTCGCCCTTCCTCCCGCATCGCCGCCATGAACGGCTGGATGTCCTGAGTGACGGCCTCCTCGCCGGCAATGAACTGCGCGCACAGCCGAGTCGCCCATTCGCGCTCCAGCTCTGTGAGCGCCTCCCAGTCGGCCCGGTCACGCGAGAAATCCATATCCGCGGGGTTCCAGAACTTGGCGTTGCCGCCGGCGAAAAGCTTGAGCGGCAAGCTATCCCACTTGAGGCCGCCTGCGGCGAGTGAAGCCGAGCGTGTCCGTGTCAGTGTCATTGTGTGACCTCCTTGATCAATTGGGCTGGGCTGGTGGAAGAGAATGCGTCCGCGAGCACGGCGACGAGTCTGCGCACCGCGAGTGCCGGCTGTTCGGGTGTCGGGTCGTCGAGGCCCAGAATCGGGTCAACGCCGCGCACGTACGGCGCCAAGGCCATGTGCGGGAAGATCATCAGCAGCAGTGACAGCAGCGCGTCGGTATCGCAGTCCGCGCGCAGATCGCCACGGATGTGGGCATCGCGCACGAGCGGTCGCAGAACCTCCAGATAGTGGCGGTTGATGACAGTCCGCACGCTGACGCGGGCCTCGGTGTCGACTTCAAAGCTCGACGCGGCGTGCAGCGCACGGTCCTGCGGATGGTCGGCGAAGTAGGCGACCCAGGTGTCGAGAAGGTCGGTCAGGAATTCGAAGAACGGCCGACTCGGGTCGAGCTCACGAATGCGGTCTTCCATGAACGAGCGCACGCGCTGGCTGCCGATGTCGGCGATGTACGCGTAGAGGTCGCGCTTGTCCGCGAAATACTGGAACAAACTGCCCTTGGCGACTCCGGCCCGCCGCGCGATGACGTTCAGGCTGCCCTGCGAAAAACCGTGCGCACCGAACTCGGCTTCCGCGGCTTCGACCACGGCGGCCCGGCGGCCCGGATCGACGCGAGCCCATGTCACGGTCGGCATCGTGACCTCCCAGCAGTCGATGACCACTGGTCATAATACTGTGAGCCACGTCACCGTCAAGAGCGTCTAGACGAAATCCGAGCCACCGTCGACATTCACTGTTGCTCCCGTGACGTAGCCGTTGCGCTTGGACGCCAGATAGGCCGTGATCGAGGCGATTTCCTCGGGCAGGCCGGCGCGGCCGAGGTCGCACGGCTGATGAAAGTTGTTGTCGATCCAGGTCATGACGTCGCGTGGGTCGGTGGCGTCGAGCCCGTCGGCAGCGAGAATATCCTTCAGGTTCTCGGTGAAGCTCGCCGTCACGATGGTGCCGGGGCATACGCAGTTCACCAGGATGCCGTCTTTGGCGAGGCTCTTCGACAGGTTCTTGGTCACGCTGGACAGGGCTGCCTTCGATGCCGTGTAGGCGACTATGCGCGGGTTCTGCCGCTGAATGGAATGCGCGGAGAGCGTCACGATGCGCGCCCAGCCGGCAGCGCGCAGAAGTGGAAGCGAGGCGCGGATGCAACGAACGCCGGACATGGTGCCCAGTGTGAAAGCGGCCTCCCATTCCGCATCGTCCATCTCCTCGAAATATCCGTCGACCGGTCCGATGGTGTGGACGAGGGCGTTGAGCTGTCCCCAGCGCTCGGAGACCGCGGTGAAGGCACTCTCGATGGAGATTGCGTCTGCCATGTCGACGCTGATGCCGAACGCGTCGGGGGCGCCCGCCTCGCGGATGGCGTGCACTGCATCGTCGAGCGCAGCCCTATTCCTGGCCATGACGGCAACGCTGGCCCCCTCCGCGGCCAACGCTTCGGCGATGGCCAGGCCCATACCCTTGCTGCCCCCGGTGACAACGGCTTTCGATCCGGCGTATCCAAGGTCCATCGAGTCTCCTCAGGTTGTCAGTCTCCAAGCCGGGCCTGTCCGGCGATTCTTGCGGTCGCTTCCGGCGCGACGCCCAGTCCGCGCAGACAGAACCGGAGCACATGTTCCCGGACGGCGGCACCCCCTAAATCGCCTGTCGCCCACTGCCGTTCGGTGCTCGCCCAGACAACGCCCTGAATCGACTGCGCCTCGGTCAGCGGATCGACGTCGGTGAACAGACCCTGCGCAAGGCCGCGCTGAAGCTGTTCGACGAGCGGTTCGAGCATCGCGGTGTACGCCGGTTGGATCAGTTCGGGCGAGGCGAAGATCGCAGACTGCGCCTCTAGGGACAGATGACGCAGGTCCGACTTGACGCCCTCGTCGAAGGCCAGGTCCAGCCTCGCGTCAACCCAAGTGGCGACGGCTTCTACCGGGTCGGCTGTCTTGGCCATTCTCTTTCGGAGCCTTCGCGTCTCGGCATACGCCATGTCGAGAAACACGGCAGCGACCAGCTGGTCTCTGGATTCGAAGTGCCGGTAGAACGCGCGCGTGCTCAGCTGTGCGCGATCGAGCACCGCGGCGACGCTGAGACCTCGGATTCCCTGCTCGCGAAGGGACTCGGATGCGGCGGCGAGGATGACCCGGCGGACGCCCGGGTCCGGTGCGAGTTTGTCCCGACGCCGCGTGGTTGGCCGGGTCATGCTGTCGCGTCGTAGGCGCGAAGGTAGTCGGCGAACCGTTCACGAACCGACTCAGGGGTCAGGCCATAGTCGGCGAGATCGTAGTCATGTGGTCCGCGGGAGCCCGGTTTGTGCTCGTGGGCCCATTGCTTGACCATGTGCGCGGTGGTGTCGGTGAAGTCGAGTCCGAGAGACTGGTAGCCGGCCGCCAGGGTGCTCACGGGGTCGGTCTGCAAGTCGGTGAAGGCGATGTCGGCGAAACGGTCGTCGCCGACACGGTGACGGAATTCCATTGCCCGGCGGATTCCTTCGGACCAGCTCTGCAGCTGTTCTGAACCTAGTTCTTCGGGGTCGTCTCGATCGCTGCTCCAGCTACGTACGTAGCGAATCAGGCTGCACACCGAGCCCATGACCTTCGCGGGGTCGCGATGACTCCACATGAACTTCGCATTCGGATACGCCTCGACGAGCGCATCGAGTGCGAACACGTGCACCGGCGTCTTGAGATGCCAGAGGGTCGGTGGGCAGTGCCACTGAAGGAGTTTGAGCACCCGACGGTGGAAGGTGTACGTCTCACGCATGTCGCACTCCATCAGCCAAGCCAGGTAACCAGGGACGCGCACGACACCATCGAAGTGGAAGGTACGAAAGCTCATCCCCATCAAGTCCTGGCACTCGGTGGGCGCTGCGGCTTCCGAGTTGTAGAGCGTCTTCATCAAGGGGAACATGTCGTTCAGCATCTGCAGGCCTGCCTCGGCTTGCGCGATGCGCGGGTCGGTGTGCTGGCTGGCCGCCTCCGGCGGTGGAGTCGGCGCTTGCGACTCCCACATCCGCAATGAACGGAACTGAGGGTCGGCCGCCACCAGCTGGCTCAGCGCAGTGGTTCCTGTTCGGGGCAGGCCGATGACGAAGACGGGGCCGCCGACGATTTCGTCGTCGATCTCGGGGTGTTGCACGTAGGTGTCCTCGATTTTCAGCCGCTGGATCAAGGCGTTGCTGATGGTGGCGTGCTGAATGACTGCCCCCAGATCGGAGAGGTCGGCTTCGGTGTTCAACGCCTCCACGGTGCGCTCGAGGCCCTCGCGGTAGTAGGGCGGCCCGAAGTCCTGCAGTCCGGTCGCCAGGCGGGCGCCGTCCTCGAGTTCGTCGGCGGAGAACGTCACAGTCCGAACCTCTCGAGCACTGCACGCCGCCGTCGGTCGATGGTGGCTGCGCGTTCGTCGGCCGTGACCCGCATGGTGTCTGCGGGCAGCGTCGATGCAATGTCGTCGAAGGGCACCAGCCGAGCGCGCGGTGTCGGCGCCGTCGCGGTGCGCACACATCGCAGGATCATCGCGCCGTTGCTGTGACCTGCGGTGTCGAGCCAGTTGGCGACCCCGGGATCACGCCCGCACACGACTACCCGTACAAGGCCATCGACGTCCATGGCGACCTGGTGCGCGTTCAGGCTGGATTGGTGCCGGCCGTAATGGATGGTCTCCCACCACGGATTGCCGAGCGAAAAACTCCAGTAGACGCCGTCGGGCGGCTCGACTTCGAGGATCAGGGCCTCGTCGGGGTCCAGCTCCCAGCGTCCGATGACCGGCTTGTTCTCGGCGGCAGCGCCCATCGCGGTCCGGTCTATCGGGGGCAGGAAGCCGTTGGCCGGTGCTGCCGCGCCGAACTGGAGGAAGAACTCGAGGTTGTCGTTGACGAATTCGCCGAGTGCGAGCAGTTGGCGCGACACCGCGACGTCGGCATCGACTGCCGGAACTGCGGCTTCGACCGGATCGCCGAGTCGTTCGATGTGAAGCGACGACGGCACCTCGGTGTCCCAGTCGTAGAAGAAGTGCCGCACCGTCAGGATCGGATGCGCGCCTTCGATCCGCATCCAGTTGCCCTCGCGCTGCTCGGCAGACAACACGACTTCGAAGTCACCGTTGGTGTCCATCTCGAGTTCATCGACCAAACAATTTGCGGTCGAGGCTATTCCGTTCATCGTCTGAAGTCCGACGTACCGTGCGCTGCCGCGATTGCCGAAGAGCCGATAGCTCTCACCGCCGCGCATGACGGCGCGGGTGTACAGGCAGTCCGGGCACTCCATTCCCCACGTCACGACGTCGTCGGTGCTGGTGCGCTGGACACGCAGAATTGGATCCGGATCGAAGCGCAGTGCCTCGTCGAGGCCCGCTGCAAGCAGCACAAGCAGATGCCGTATCCCCGCCGCTCGATCAAGCCGGTTCCGGTTCGCTGGTTCCGAGTCGACGGTATGCGCCGCGTCCTCGAGCTTGCGGAGCAAGTGCGACCAGGCGGAGGCCATGTCGACGTCCTCGCCACCCTGAGCGCCGTCGAGTGCGGCCTGCGAGATGGAGTGCGGCAGCCAGGCCGACGGCCCGTGTTCAGCGCCCACGTGATCTCCGCCTATGTGAGTGTTTCGGGGCTTAAATGAAAACACTGTTTTCGTTTAAGGGGTCATAACTATCACAGCCAGGCAGGCCGTTGTCAATGCGTGGCTTCGGGCAAGTCTTCAGCGGGTCAGCAGCATGCATCCGGCGATCGGCCCGCCGCCCGCCGCTGCGACGGCGACTTCGGGTCGCTTCGCCAGTTGCCGTTCGCCTGCCTCGCCCCGCAGCTGCAGGCATGCCTCGTGCAGCAGCCAATAGCCGTGCATGCGCCCCGCCGACAGCTGCCCGCCATAGGTGTTCAGCGGCAGGGCGCCGTCGAGCGCGATCCGCGTCGCCCCGTCGACGAACGGGCCCGCCTCGCCGTCGGAGCAGAAGCCCAACGCCTCCAACCACGCGAACGTCAGGAACGTGAAACCGTCGTAGAGTTCGGCGACGTCCACATCGGATGCGGTGAGGTCCGTGCGTGACCACATTTCGGCGGCCGCTTCCACCGAAGCCATCTTCGGGAAGTCGTCGCGGTGAAACCACCCTCCTGAACCGTATGTGCCACCGATCGCCTCCACCGCCACCGCGGGCTTCGGACTGTCGGCGGCGTAGTCGGCATGCGAGACGACCAGCGCGATGGATCCGTCGATTGGAACGTCGCAGTCGAACAGCCCGAACGGGGTGGACACCGGACGCGACGACAGGTAGTCGTCCATCGTCATCGGCTCGCGATAGGCCGCGCGCGGGTTGAGCCCGGCATTGCGCCTGCTGTTGACGGCCAGCCAACCCAGCTGCTCCTTGGTCGTTCCGTAGAGCTCCATGTGCCGCCTGCAGTGCATGGCCAGCCAGTTCGCGGCCGAATACGAGTGCGCGGCAACCAATTCGTCGATGTCCTCGAACGGTTTGAGCTTTCTCCGAGTTCCGGGAGCGTGCGGTTCGACGGGCGGGGAGGCCAGCGGGTTGAGCAGCGGCGATGCCTCCTGGTTCATCGACCCGCCCAGCATCGCGACGGTCCGATACACCAGCACATGCCGCGAACGCCGTTCCGATACGGCGCGGAAGGCCGACATGACGGGTATGAGTACTCCGCCGGTGTCGAAGCCCGTGCTCCGGTCCTGCGCCTGAATGTCCAGAGCCTCAAGCACTTCGGCAGGCGGCGTATCCCCGAATGTGGCGATACCGTCGATGTCCGACGCGGTCAGACCGGCATCCTCGATCGCCGCGCGTACGGACTCGAGCGTCAACTCGCGGCTGGGGATGCCGGTGCGGCGCCCGATTCGCGAGATGCCGAGGCCGCTGATGATCGCGTCCTTCTCGAAGTAGCTCATCGGGCTCCTCGAAACTCTATTTTTGTAAGGACAGTCGGTTGGACTGTACTTTGCTCGTTATGGCAGACGAGGCGCCACCCGAGATTCCGGCCCGGATGTTGCCCGGGCTCGACGAGCACAACCGGGCGTTCTGGACCGGAGGTGGTGACGGTCGACTGTTGGTCACCTGGTGCGCCCACTGTGAGTTGTGGGTTCAACCGCCGGCCGGGGAGTGTCCCGTCTGCCGCGGCGCGCTCGTCCCCCTGCCGGTCTCCGGCAGGGGGACCGTCTTCACGTACACGGTCAACTACCAACCGTTCAACCCTGCCGTGCCGGTGCCCTACGTGATCGCGATCGTCGAGCTGGAGGAGCAGACCGACCTGCGGATCGCGACCAACATCGTCGAGTGTGAACCGGATTCGGTCTGCATCGGGCTTCCGGTCGAGGTGCGCTTCGAACGCCAAGACGTGGACGGGGACAACGTCTTCATGCCGGTGTTCGCTCCGCGCTCATGACCCGCGCTTGGTACCGCGGGCCTCATGGGCGCCAAACGGCATGTGCCCGAGCCAATTGACGAAGATGCACAGTACATTCCGGTACGGGAAGCGAAAACTCCGACCGCCGTCGGCGGACGGTTGAATCGCAGCGGCGTGATTGACGGCAGAAGTACGGTAACCTTGGCCAAGCGGTTGAGTTCACAGCCTGCACCACAAAGCAGGCAAGGAGAACATGACCATCGACAACGTCTTGGAACAGCAGCAGTCGCGCCAGAACATCGATTGCCGCGGCACTTCTGTTTCCGTCGAATCGCAGGGGCCGACGACCGTCATCGCCGTGAGCGGTGATATCGACGCATCGAACAGCGACTTCATGACCACCGTCCTCAGCGGTTTCGCCAGCAGGAACGATCGAGTTGTCGTCGACTTGAGCAGTGTCGATTTCATTGGCACGCAGGGTGTTCGAGTGCTGATCGATTTCGATCGCCAATGCCGGCGAGACGGTGCGGCGTGGGCTCTTGTGCCCTGCCGGATACTTCGCAGGCTCCTGGGAGTGATCGACGTCGGACGGCATCTGCCGGTCGCGGACTCCGTCGACGACGCGGTACAGCTACTTCAATGGGGTGTGATTTCGCCGGACCTGCAGAACCTTTCGCGGGTGGCTCCGGAGAAGCTGCGCTGCTGAGCGGCGTCGATGATTCACCCGCTGCAGCCTGGGTAAGACACAGGCGTGTCGAAAACCACCGAACTGACAATCCTGGATCCGCGTACCGGCGAGACCGTCGCCCATGTGCCGATTGCCGACGCACAGGCATGTGAGCACGCTGTCGCACGCGCCCGGGTGGCGTGGGACGACTGGATGCGCACCGCGGCGGGGGAGCGGGCGACTCATGTCCGGGATGCCGCCGCAAGCGTCGAGGCCGCAGCAAAGGAGCTCGCCGAACTCATCGAACGCGAGACCGGCAAGCCGGTCGACGACGCCGTCGGCGGCGTACAGGCGGGTGTCGACACGTTGAGGCAGTACGCCGAACTCGGCCCGCTTCACGGGGGCCGCAGCCTACAAGGAGACTGGGCCGCAACGGATTTCATGATCGCCGAACCTCGGGGCGTGGTGGCGGTGCTGACACCGTGGAATGACCCGGTGGCGGTCGCCGCAGGCCTCATCGGTGCCGCCTTGGTCGTTGGTAACACCATCGTGCACAAGCCGAGCGAACGGTGTCCCTCCGCGGGCAGGCGGTTCGCGGAGTTGATCGCCGCGCATCTGCCCGACGGCGTCCTCGAGATCGTCGACGGCGACGGGACCGTCGGTGCAACGCTGGCGGCAGCCGATGACGTCGATGTCGTCGCCCACGTCGGCAGCACCGCTACCGGTCGCGACATCGCCGCAGCATGTGCGGCCCGTGGCGCCAAAGCGATCCTGGAGAACGGCGGCAACGACGCCCTCATCGTCGACGCGGGCGTCGACCCCCGGTGGGCCGCCGGGCAGGCCGCCACCGGCGCCTTCGCCAACGCCGGACAGATCTGCGTCTCCGTCGAGCGCATCTACGTGGTGGAGTCGATCGCCGGTCAGTTCGTCGACGCGCTGGTGCGTGAGGCCGGTGAGTGGGGCGGTCGAATCGGACCGCTGGTCGACCAACGTCACCGCGAGGAGGTACACCGGCACGTCGATGAGGCAGTCTCCAAGGGAGCCGCGGTCCTGGCAGGCGGCCAACCCGATTCGGGACCGGGCTCGTTCTATCCGCCGACAGTGCTGACGGACTGCCATCCGGCCATGTTGGTGTTCAGCGAGGAGACTTTCGGACCTGTTGCGGCCGTGCGCGTCGTCGCGGACTTCGAGACCGCGCTGACCGAAGCCGCACAGGACCGCTACGGTCTTGCGGCGACGGTGCTCACGCGGGATATGGGCCACGCACAGCAGGCGTGGCGCACGCTTCCGGTCGGAACGGTCAAGATCAACGCGGTGTTCGGTGGGGCGCCAGGCGGCGCCTCGGAGCCGCGGAAGGCCAGCGGCAGCGGATTCGGCTTCGGGCCCGAACTGCTCGACGAGATGACGGCCGTGAAGGTGGTGCACTGGACAGCGCCCGCCGCCGTTTGACATCTACGCGTTGACGGGCAGCGCTTCGGTGTCTGCGTCATCGCTGTGCGGCCGCCGCCGCAGATGGTTGTCGCCGCGGGGGCGCACCACCTGTGGCCACCAGAACCACCGGCCCAGCATCGTCGCGATCGACGGCATCAGCAGCGAGCGCACGATGAGCGTGTCCACCAGCAGGCCGATGGCGATCGTGGAGCCCATCTGAGCCAGCACAGTCAGCTTGGAAAAGCACATCGCCGCCATGGTCGCGGCGAACACCAGCCCCGCTGCCGTCACCACGCCACCCGTCCCGGCCATCGACCGGATGATTCCGGTCTTCAAACCCGCGTGGATCTCATCCCTGAATCGGGAGACCAGCAGCAGGTTGTAGTCCGATCCCACCGCCAACAGGATGATCACCGACATCAACATGACCAGCCATTGCACGTGGATGCCCAGCAGGTTCTGCCAGATCAGCACGGAGATGCCGAACGATGCGGCGATCGAACTGCCTGCGGTCGCGACGATGGTGAGCGCCGCTACCGCACTGCGAGTGAGGATCAGCATGATCATGAAGATCAGCGTCAGCGACGAGACCACGGCGATCAGCAGGTCGTATTTGGCGCCGTCGGACATATCCTTGTAGGTCGCCGCGACGCCGCCAAGGTACACCTTCGCGTTCGACAGCGACGACATTTTCAGTGCTTCCTGCGCGGCCTTCCTCTCCGCGTCGACCCGAGCGATGCCCTCGGGGGTCGCCGGGTCACTTTCGTGAGTGATGAACATGCGCGCGGACTTGCCGTCCGGAGATAGGAACATCACCAGGCCGCGTTTGAAGTCGGGATTGTCGAACGCTTCCGGAGGCAGATAGAAGAGGTCATCGTTCTTCGCCGTGTCGAAACTCTGACCCATCGCGAGCGCGGTGTCGTTGGAGGCCTCCATCTGATCGATCAGGGCCTTCTGCGAGTTGTACGACGCCAGCGCCAGGTCCCGGCTGGTCTTCATCGTCGCGATCGTCTGTGGCATGAGTGCCGTCAGCTGCGGCGCGAGGTCCGCCAGCTTGTCGGTGTTGGCTTGCACCGCTCCCGTCCTGTCGGTCACTTCGTCGATCCCGTCGAGGGCATCGAAGACGGACCTCGCCGCAGCGCACAGGGGTATGTCGAAGCAGTGCGGTTCCCAGTAGAAGTAGTTGCGCAGGGGCCGGAACTGGTCATCGAAGTTCGCGATGTCATCGCGCAGTTCTTCGGTTTTGGCGAGTAGGTCCCGGGACTTGGCCGCCGAGTCCTGCGTGAGCCGGCTCTGCAAAAGCGAGAGTGCGTACTGCTTCTCCATGATGTTGATCGAGGCGTTCATCGCATCGACCGTCTTGAGCTGGTTGGCCAACTGATCCCGCTGGAACGGCAGGTTCAAGTTGCTGGTCTGCCCCTGAACACTCGTCTGGAACGGAATCGAGCTGTGCTGGATCGGGATGCCCAGCGGCCTCGTGATGTTCTGCACCATCGCGATGCCCTCGGTATGCATGACATTGCCTGAAACCTTGTTCAGCACAAGCATGTCCGCCGGATTGCGCATATCGTGATCGGCCTCGATCATCAAGATGTCGGGGTTCATCCTGGCCTGCGTGAAATGCCGGTCTGCGGCGGCGAAACCGATGTTGACCGGGGCGTCGTCCGGCAGGTAGTAGCGGTCGTTGTAGGCCGGCTGGTAACCGGGAATCGCCACGATGCCGATCAGCACGACGAACAAGCTCGCCACGAAAATCGGTGCGGGCCAACGCACCACGGCGACACCAACGCGTCGCCAGAACCTGCTTGTCGGAGGCCTCTTCGATTGGAAGAGCCCGATGCGACTACCGAGGAACAGGACGGCCGGTCCCAGCGTGACGGCCGACGCCACCACGACGATCATGCCGATCGCAACCGGTGCGCCCATGGTGGAAAAGTAAGGCAGCCGCGCGAAGCTCAGGCAGTACGTGGCGCCCGCGATCGTCAGGCCGGACCCGATGATGACGGGCGCTACGGACCGAAAAGTGGTGTAGTAGGCGTCATCCCGATCCAGGCCGGACCCACGCGCTTCGCGGTAGCGACCGAAGATGAAGATGCCGTAGTCGGTGGCGGCGGCGATCGCCAGCATCGTCAGGATGTTTCCGGCGAACGTCGTCAGCCCGAACGCGTCGTGCAGGGCAAGCGTCGAGACCATGCCGCGCGACGTCAGCAATCCGATCCCGGTCAGGAACAGCTGGACCAGCGTGGTGATGATCGAGCGATAGACGACCAGCAACATGACCGAGATCGCGATCAGGGTGATCAAGGTGATCTGCGCCAGGCTGGCGTTGCCGATGACATGCAGATCGTCGGTGAGCGCGGCGGGCCCCGCGACGTAGGCCTGCACTCCCGGCGGCGCTTTGGTGTCTTCGATCACCTTGCGGACGGCCTGGACCCCTTCGTTGGCGAGGGTCTGGCCTTGTTCGCCCGCGAGATTCAGCATCACGTACGAGGCTTTGCCGTCCGGGCTCTGAGCTCCGGCGGCAGTCAGCGTATCGCCCCAGAAGTCCTGGATGTGCTGTATGTGTTCGGGGTCCTGGCGCAGCTTGCGGATGATCTCGTCGTAGTACTTGTGTGCGTCGGGGCCCAGCGGCTGCTGGCCTTCCACGACGACCATCACCGTGCTGTTGGAGTCGAACTCCTTGAAGTTGGCGCCCATCCTCTTCATGGCGATCATCGAGGGCGCGTCTTCGGGGGCCATCGGCGCCGCATGCAGTTCACCGACCACCTCGAGTTGCGGGGCGATCGCGTTCAGGACGACGGCGATGGCAATCCAGATCAAGACGATCGGGATCGCGAAGATCCGGAGGCTGTGGGCGAAGACGGGCCGTCTGTGATGCCGGGTAGCGGTATCGGTCATGCAGACTTCACCAGGCAGAACGTCTGGGCGTTGACCCCATTGGCTGACTTCTCCTCGCGGACTACTCCGTTGACGGTTACGCGACAACCGATCTCGTCACTGTCGCTGCGCGCCATGAGATTCGCGCTGACCGTCGGCAAGGTCGTCGAGAGCGAGATCGACCAAGGCAACGGCGCGGTGACCAGGTGCACGTTCGCCTCCGGGTCGAAATAACTGATCTGGGCGGTCGTTCCGGCGGCCCCGTACACGTCGTACACCAGGACCTTGGGGTTGAACTGCACGATCTCGATACCCTTTCCGGAATTGGCATTGAGGTCCTCGGAAGCGAACATCCTGTGCAGACGCGAGACGACCAGACCTGATACGGCCAGAACGACGATGAGCACTACAGGAATCCACACGCGCTTCAGCCAGCGGCCAACCGGAATGCCTCGCACCTCGTCGCCTCTCAATCCACCTGCAGATCGAGATCTGCGTTCCACGTCAGCCGCCGCATGATCGGCAAGGCGACCTCGGCGGCGAGCGTCAGCGCGCGCGCTTCGTCAGGGGTGAGTGTCGTCAGCAGTTCGGCGAGGCGCTCGCGCCGAACCTGCCTGCGGTCCTCCAGAGTCGTCGTGCCTGCTTCGGTGATGGCGACAAGCGCCACCCGGCCGTCCTCGGGATCGGTCAGCCGGGTGACCAACCCGTGGCGCTCCATCCGCTGGATCAGTTGGGTCATCGAAGGCTGGCTGACGCCTTCCTTCGCCGCGAGCGCGGTGAGGCGCGAAGGGCCTTCCCGGTGCAGTCTGTTGAGAACGAACCCGGCCGCCAGGCTCAGGCCCGACCGGTCGCTGAGATACCGGATTGCGAGATCTGAAGCCTGATCGAGCGTCTCCCCGATGCGGTCACACCGCTGTTCGTCGACTGGAGCGTGAGCCACATCGGATTAATATCATGTGACGTATGTACTTGCAATCGGGAGAAACCTCTTAGCCTCGGCGGTCATTATCCGCAGGGGCGGGAGTCATCGGTCTCTACAGCAACTCTACAGCTGACAGCAGTCGGACAGCCGACATTCGAGGTCGTCGGCGGCACCGCGATAGCCCACTGCAACGGGGCCTAAAATTGCATACATAGTTGTGATGATGTAACCGGGCTATTGGCTACCGTGCCCACATCGGCGCAGGCGCGACGGCGAAGTCCGGCGTCAGTTGATGTGTTCGCGTGCTCACCGACGACTCCCACCCCCGGCCACCCTGGTTAACGGGACGGCCGGTGGGTGGTTTCGGTCGGCGAAGCGTCGGGTAAATGCAGGCAGCGCTGCAGACAGTCGGCGGACACGATCCCCTTTGCGAAGGAAAGCCGATGTCGATCCACCCGACCAATGTCGTACTGGCCTCTACCAGGCTCTGTTCGTCGCTTCCCGTGATCGGTAAGCACCTCGAACCGTTTGCAGGGCTGACGGCGATGGCCCTCTATGGCGGTCACTACGCGCCCGCAGCCGTGCGCGCCGCCGTCAGGCGCCGCACCGGCTGGGGCCTCCCGTCCGATGACGCAGAGCCTGCGGTTGAGGCCGCACCGGTGGCGACGGCAGGCAGCCGAATTCCTCCGTTCGTACGGGCAAGCGCGCAGCGGCGACGCTGCCTGCACAGCAGTTCGGTCCGCTACGGCGATCACCCGGCCCAGCTTCTCGACGTCTGGCGTCGGCCCGACCTGGCGCCCGGTGCGCCGGTGCTGTTGTTCGTGCCAGGCGGAGCCTGGGTGCAGGGCACCCGCGTCCTGCAGGGCCACACCTTGTTGTCCCATCTGGTGAAGCACGGGTGGGTGTGTCTGACCATGGCCTATCGGGTGTCGCCGGTGCACCGGTGGCCACGCCATATCGCAGACGTCAATGCCGCGATCGCATGGGCGCGCGCCAACATCGGTCAGTACGGCGGGGATCCCGACTTCGTCGCGGTCGCCGGCTGCTCGGCGGGCGGCCACCTGGCTTCGCTCGCAGGCCTGACACCCGGTGACGAAAGGTTTCGCGGTGAACTCGGGGCCGACGCCGACACCTCGGTGGACGCCGTCGTCAGCATCTACGGGCGCTACGACTGGGAGGACCGGTCGACGGCAACACGCAGGAACTTCCAGGGCTTCCTGGAACGTGTCGTGGTGGGGCGCAAGCAGTCTCGCCATCCCGAGGTGTACGCCGCGGCATCGCCGATGGCGCGCATCCACGAAGACGCGCCGCCGTTCTTGCTCATTCACGGCGATCAGGACACCATCATCCCGGTGCGCGAGGCGCGTCACTTCCGCCAGGCGCTCGAAGCGACGTCGCGCAATCCCGTTGTGTACTCCGAGATCCCGCGGGCGGGTCACGGCTTCGATCTCGTCGACACCTCGCACGCGCGGCGATGCGCGGTCGAGGTGACCCGCTTCCTCGACGAGGTACGGACTCGTCATGCAGAGAGCCGTCCCGCCGCCGCGGTCTGATGCGCATCGTCGTCGTGCAACGCGCCGCCGCCAGCGGACTGATGCGGTACGCGCTGCCCCGGCTATGTGCCCGCTACCTCAAAGCCGATAGCTGATCGTCCCGGGATTCCAGTTTAGTGCCCTCGATGTCGACGTCGGGAACATACTTCGCGAACCATTTCGAGTGCGCCCACACCCTGCGGCCCAGGACGCTCATGATCGCCGGGATCAACGTGAGCCGGACGACGAAGGCGTCGAGGAACACGCCGACGGCCAGGGTCAGCCCGACCGATTTGATGATGGGATCGCCGCCGGCAAGGAATGCAACGAAGACACCGAACATGATCAGCGCCGCGGCGGTGACGACTCGCGCGGACAGCCCGACACCGCTGCGCACCGCGTCGAGTGCGTCGTCGGTCTTGGTGAGCTCCTCTTTCATCCGCGAGACGACGAAGACCTGGTAGTCACTGGACAGGCCGAAGATGATCGCCAGCACGATGATGGGCAGAAAGCTGATCGTCTCACCGGGGGTGACACCCAGAAGGGCTGCGCCCCAACCCCATTGGAAGATGGCGACCTGAACCCCCAACGCGGCGAAAACCGATAGCAGGAAACCCACGATGGAGGTGATCGGCACCAGTGCGGCGCGGAACGCGACGGTCAGCAGCACGAACGCCAGTCCGACGACCACAATCAGAAATACAGGTAGCGCCGCTGCCAGCTTGTCGGAGGTGTCGATATTGGACGCGGTCGTCCCGCCGACGAGAATCGTTGCGCCGCTGTTGCCTTCGATGGCAGCGCGGTCGCCGCGGATGCGGTTGACCAGATCTGCGGTGGCCGGGTCGTTCGGCCCGGTCGTGGGAATCACCTGAATGATCGCGCTGCCGTTCTGGCTCGCGGCCGGTATCGCGGTAACCACGCCTGGCTCGTGCTGTAGACGCGAAGCGATCTCCGCGACGGCATTAGGGTCGTTGGCCCTGACGAGGTCGGCGACCACGAGAAGCGGACCGTTGAAGCCCGGGCCCAGGTGCTGCGATGTCAGGTCGTAGGCCCTGCGCGACGTGTTGGACTCCGGTTGCGAAGCGCCGCTGGGCAATCCGAGGTGCATGCTGAAGGCGGGCAGCCCGAGCACAAACAGTGCGGCGGTACCCGCGAGCAGCAGCGGCTTCCGCATGCTCACGACGAAGCGTCCCCACCGGGCCCCCATCGTCCGGTGCGGCGTGAAGGCCGCAACCTGCGCGGTCTCCTTCGCCCGGTCGAACGGCGTCGGGATGAACTTCGCGACGCGATTTCCGGCGAAGCCGAGCAGCGCAGGTAGGAGTGTCACCGCGATCAGCAAGGCGATCAGGACCGACGCCGCGGCCGCCACGCCCATGTAGGTGAGAAACGGTATGCCGACGATGGACAGCCCGCATAGGGCGATGATCACCGTCAACGCGGCGAAGACCACCGCGCCGCCTGCGGTCCCGACCGCCAGCGCGGCCGACTCCTCCTTGGGGTTCAGCAGAAGCAGATTGTTCCGGTACCGGTTCAAGATGAACAGCGCATAGTCGATGCCGCACGACAGGCCGAGCATCAACGCGAGGGACAGCGCAGCCGACGGCATGTCGACGAGCGCCGCGACCGCGAAGATGCCGAGTGCGCCGATTCCGACGCCGATGCACGCCGTGACGATCGGAAGCCCGGCGGCGACCACAGAGCCGAAGGTGACCAGCAGTATGCCGAAGGCGACGATGATGCCGATGATCTCGGGTAGTTCGGGGACGCTCACCTTGTAGCCGGGAAACACGCTGCCCGAGTACTCCACCTGGACACCGGCCGCCTGAGCGGGCCGCATGGCGGCCTCGACCGCCTGAAGTGCCGGGTCGTCGACCTCGCCGGGTTGAGCCTTCCACTGCACCGTGCCAAGGCCCACCTGCCCATCGGAGGACACCAGCCGGGTCTGCGCCGGTCCCGCGGCGACGGCGACCTGGGGGATCGATCTCAGATTCGCGATGGACCGGTCGATGCCGGACGAGACGGCGGGATCGGTCAGCCTGGCGCCGCCCCCGGCGGCGAAGGTGATCTGCGTCTGCGCGCCGCTGAACGCGGGCAGCTTCTGCTGAAGCACCTCGACGGCCCGCTGCGACTCGGTGCCGGGAATGCTGAAGTCGTCGCTCGGTTCCCCGCCCAAACCGAGGCCGGCGGTCCCGACACCGACGAGGATCGCCAGCCACGTACCGAGCACCAGCCAACGACGGCAGAAGCTGAAGCCGCCGACCGCATACAGGTACTTCGACATCTGGTCTCCCTGGGAGTACATCTGGAATGAGCTACTTCGTGTAGCGAATGATTCCCAGGTGGGTGGACTCTTATGCGCCGAACCGACATGCGGGACTGTGAAGTTGGGCACCTGCCGTTCACGCTTTGGCCAGCTGGCCCCCTGAAGCTGACGCCCGTGCGCCTGCTGGTGGCTGTGTTTGCCGGGCTTCTGTGTTGCGGTTTCTACGACGGCGCCCGCGCGTCCGCGGTTCTCGGTGCCGACACCGCGGGCATGCTGGCGTTCGGGGGGCTGGACCGCACCTATCAGCTGCACGTGCCGGGCGGCGTGGACCATCCGGCCGGCCTGGTGATCAACCTGCACGGCGCCGGCGCGACCGGAGCGACGCAAGCCGCGGCGACGAACTACAACGCCGTGGCGGACCAATACGGATTCGTGGTGGCCTACCCGGACGGCGTCGACATGAGCTGGGCCGACGGAAGAGGCGCATCGGTGCCGGACCGTCAGGGTGTGGACGATGTCGGCTTTCTCGTCACGCTCATCGACCGGCTGTCGCGTGACTACGGCGTGCCGCCAGGCCGAGTCTTCGTGACCGGGATGTCGGCGGGCGCCTTCATGGCCAATCGGCTGGCGTGTGATCGCGCCGATGTCGTCGCCGCGATCGCTCCTGTCTCCGGCACGTTGGGCGCGGGAACGCGATGCACTCCCTCTCGTCCGGTTTCGGTGCTTGAAATCCACGGCACCTCGGATCCCGTAGTGCCGTATGCCGGTGGCGGAATGGTCGGTCGTGGGGGACCGAGCGACATCGAGCCTGCAGAAACCATGGTGAGCGGGTGGCGGAACGTGGATGGCTGCCCCGGTGCACCCGTCGAGGATGTCGGCGGCGGGATGCATCGCTTCACGTCGCGGGGTTGCGCTGACGGCACCGAAGTCGTTCTTGTCCGGATAGACGGTGGTCGGCATGTTTGGCCAGGTGATGCGTCGCACGACAGCGCTCAGTTTTTCGCCGCCCACGGCCGGTAGTGCGCACGGTAACCTGCAACGCAATGACGGAGACGCGATGAGCGCCGGTCTGTTCGGGCTCCTTGACGACGTTGCCGCGATCGCGAGGATGGCGGCCGCCTCGGTCGATGACATCGGAGCCGCGGCAGGACGTGCGACGGCCAAGGCCGCGGGTGTCGTGATCGACGACACGGCGGTCACGCCGCAATACGTCCACGGCATCGCCGCCGAGCGTGAGCTGCCGATCATCAAACGGATCGCCATCGGGTCCCTGCGCAACAAACTGCTCTTCATCCTGCCCGCTGCGCTGCTGCTCAGTCAGTTCCTGCCGTGGTCGCTCACACCGATCCTCATGCTCGGCGCGACCTACCTGTGCTACGAAGGCGCCGAGAAGGTACTGGGGGCGCTTCTCAATAGACGAGGCCACGAGGCGCACGCCGTGCCGGTCGCCGAGCAGGGCAAAGATGCCGAGAAATACATGGTGACCGGCGCGATCCGGACGGATTTCATCCTGTCGGCCGAGATCATGGTGATCGCCCTCAACGAAGTGGCCGACCAGGCGTTGCTTCCGCGGCTGATCATCCTTGTCATCGTCGCCGTGGTCATCACCGCGGTCGTGTATGGCGTGGTCGCAGGCATCGTGAAGATGGACGACCTCGGGCTGAGCCTGACCCAACGCGGGTCGGCGCTCGCGCAACGCGTCGGCCGCGGGCTGGTGGCCGGGATGCCGAAACTGCTCTCGGCACTTTCGACGATCGGCACGCTGGCGATGCTGTGGGTCGGCGGCCACATCCTCCTCGTGGGAACCGACGATCTCGGCTGGCACGCGCCGTACAGTGTCGTTCACCGCTGGGAGGAAGCCGTCGCCCACATCGGCGGCGTGGGGGGTGTGCTGGCCTGGTCGGTCAACACCGCGGTTTCTGCAGTGATCGGCTTGGCCATCGGGGCCGTCGTCGTCGGGGTCGTGCTCTTGGCGCAGCGCGTCAAAGGACGCTCGCGGCAACCGAGCTGATGGAACAATCCCACTCATGACGAAGCCGGATCCGGCCCGACGTGCAGAGCTCGAGCTGTCCGCCGCCGGTTCTCACCTGAACGTGGGCAGTTTCCGCTTCTGGTTCGTCGGACAACGATGGGAATGGTCCGACGAAGTGGCCCGGATGCACGGCTACGAACCGGGCTCCGTCGTGCCCACCACCGAGCTGCTGCTGTCCCATAAACATCCCGACGACCGACAGCACGTGCAGGACCTCCTCGATCATTTGCTGCATTTCGGCGGGTCCTTCTCGAGCAGGCACCGGTTCATCGACACCTCGGGCGGCGAGCACACCGTCATCGTGCTCGCCGACCGAATGCTCGACGACAGCGGTGCCGTGGTGGGCAGCGAGGGCTATTACATCGACCTCACCGACACGTTCAGTCAAGCCCGAAGGCAAGTACTGGACGACTCGCTGCCCGAGCTGTTCGAGGCACGGGCAGCAATCGAACAGGCCAAAGGCGCGCTGATGCTCGTCTACCGCATCAACGCCGACGCCGCGTTCGAGATCCTGCTGTGGCGCTCCCAGCAGACCAACACCAAGCTGCGCGCGCTGGCCAGTCAGGTGGTCGCCGAACTCGACACCCTGCGGTATCAGCCGGACGGTCTGCGACGCGAGTTCGACCACCTGCTGCTGACCGTGCACGACCGCGTCGGGCATTCCCGCGACCGCTAGCGGTGCGGCGAGTTCTTAGCCAATGCGCGACAAACATGCAGGTTTCGGCCACGCCTGCGCCGGTCATAAGGCTTAATGTGGAATCTGAGGTTGCGTTCGGAGGATGCGCCGACCGGCGAACGGAGGTGATCGAACGGGTGCCGCTATTGGAAGTTAAGCAAGACGTTCGCGACGCGGCTGTCATCGTCTCCGCCGGCGGCGAGATCGATTCCGGCACCGTCGACACGCTCACCACTCACCTCGATGCCGCCCTCGAGGCTGCCTCGGAGCATCCATCCAGAGTGCTCGTGCTCGAGATGGGCGATGTGACGTACTTCGGTAGTGCAGGGCTCAACGCCGTCCTCGGCTGCTTCGAGCGTGGTCTGGCCGATGGTATCTCGGTTCGCCTGGTGGCCAGCAACGCCGAAGTGATGATGCCGATCGAGGTCACCAAGCTGGACAGCGTTCTCAAGCCTTACCGAACCGTCACCGAGGCGCTCGGCAGCACTGACGGACAGCGATGACGGGGGACGCTGAAAGCGGTTTACCGTCAGCAGTTTTCGGTGCGGACCCCGATGTCGGCCGCGACCTCGCCCAGGTCGATTGGGCGGTTACGCCGCTCGGATCGCCATCGGACTGGCCGCAGAGCCTGCAGACCGCGGTCAGCATCCTGTTGTCGTCCCGGTTCCCGATGTGGATGGCATGGGGTCCGGAGCTGACCTTCTTCTGCAACGCCGCCTACCGCCGCGACACCCTGGGCCGCAAATACCCGTGGGCGCTGGGCCGACCGGCCACTGAGGTGTGGTCGGAGATCTGGGACGACATCGGTCCACGGATCGATCGCGTGCTGTCGACCGAACAGGCCACCTGGGATGTGGGGCTGCTGCTGTTCCTCGAGCGCTCCGGTTACCCGGAGGAGACATACCACACGTTTTCCTACAGCCCGCTGCGCGACGATCACGGACAGGTCGTCGGCATGCTGTGCGTCGTCAGTGAGGACACGCACCAGGTCATCGGTGAGCGACGGATGGCGACACTGCGGCTTCTGGGTTCAGACCCTTCCGTGCTGCGCACGGAAGAAGAAAGCCTGGGCTTTCACCACCGTCAGCTCGACAAGAATCTGCGCGACCTTCCGTTCACGCTGACCTACCTCTTCGACGAGGGAGGTGACGCGCGTCTGGCCGGAACGAGCGGGATCGCCGCAGGGCATCCGGCTGCTCCCACTGTGCTACCAGCCGACGGCAACGCCATCTGGCCGGTGCAGCAGGCCGCCCGCGGCGAATCGGTGCTGATCGAACTCGATGGTGCTCCCTATTCGGACCTGCCGACCGGAGATTGGTCCGAGCCACCGCTGAAGGCAATGGTTGTTCCGTTGATGGAGCAGGGCGGCGCATCTCGCGGGTTCCTGGTAGCCGCGCTGAACCGGTATCGCCCCCTGAACGAGAAGAACACGGGCTTCGTGAGGCTCGCCGCGGCGCACATCTCCGCGGGAATCGGCAGCGCCCGCAGCTACCGAACGCAGCAGCGACGGGCCGAGGAGCTCACCGAGCTCGATCGCGCCAAGACGACCTTTTTTTCCAATATCAGCCACGAGTTCCGCACCCCGCTGACATTGATTCTCGATCCCATTGCCGAGCTGCGCGGCCGGTCCAGCGGTTTGGACGACCAGACGCGCGAGGACCTGGACATCGTCTGGCGCAACGGGTTACGGCTCACCAAGCTGGTGAACACGTTGCTGGATTTTTCCCGCATCGAGGCGGGCCGCACCCAGGCGCACTACGAGCCGGTGGATCTCGCGGCCGTCACAGCCGAGTTGGCCAGCATCTTCCGGTCTGCTGTCGATCGCGCCGGGCTGCGGTTCACCATCGACTGTCCTGCGCTCGACGAACCCGTCTACGTCGATCGCGACATGTGGGAAAAGGTCGTCCTCAACCTGTTGTCCAACGCGCTGAAGTTCACCTTCGACGGGTCCATCTCCGTGCGGGTGTACCGCGAGGGCAGCGACGCCGTCGTCGCCGTGGCCGACACCGGAATCGGTGTGGCCGCCGAGGAGATGCCTCGGCTATTCGAACGATTTCATCGCATCGAGTCCGCGCACGCGCGTTCCGATGAAGGCAGCGGTATCGGTCTGGCGTTGGTGCAGGAGTTGGTCAATCTGCACGGCGGCACCATCACGGCGGAGAGCACCGAGGATGCAGGCACCACATTTGAGATCCGTCTGCGTTTCGGCGCCGACCACCTGCCAGCCGACGCCGTCACCTCGACCACAGGAACGCGGGCGGGTTCCGGGCTCGCCGAACCGTACGTCCAGGAGGCGCTGCGGTGGATGCCCGGCGATGCCGCCGCCGAGAACACCCAAGTCGTGGTCGAACTGCTTCCAGACACCACCGTCGTTCATGCCCCGGAGGCCGCGCCGACGGCTCACGTGCTGATCGCCGACGACAACGCCGATATGCGCGAATACCTGGGACGCCTGCTGACCGGCGAAGGCTACCGCGTCGAAGCGGTCACCGACGGCCGGCATGCGTTGGAGGCAGTCCGCGCCGACATGCCCGACCTGGTCGTCAGCGACGTGATGATGCCCCGGCTGGACGGGCTGGAGCTGGTGGCCGCGCTGCGGTCCGATCCGCGCACCGCGGCGGTGCCCGTGCTGCTGCTGTCCGCGCGCGCCGGGGAGGAGGCGTCGATCGAAGGGCTGCAGGCCGGCGCCGACGACTACCTCGTCAAGCCGTTCGCAGCCGCCGAACTGCTGGCCCGCGTGCGTGGGATCATCGAACTGGCGCGGTTGCGCAATCACCACGCACGTTGGCGCACGGCTCTCGTCGACTCGTTGCAAGAGGCGTTCTTCGTCACTGATGAGCAGGGCGCGGTGATCGAGATCAACGCCGCGTTCAGCGACATCATGGGGTACGGCTCGGATCCGCTGCCTTACCGGCCTCCCTTCCCGTGGTGGCCGTCGGCCGACGCGGATCCAGAGGCGCGCAGGCAGATCGAAGCGGCGTTCGCCCAACTGGTGAACGACGAGCACGGCACATTCACGGTTCCGGTCAACCACCGCGACGGACACCGGCTCTGGGTGACGGTCAACTTCAACCACGCCGACGATCCGGATACCGGACGCCGCCTCACGGTCGGCACGTTCCGCGACGTCACCGCCGAGCACTACACCGTGCAACGCGAGAGCGCGCTGGCCTCGCTCAACCAGCACCTCGCCCAGGCCGACACCCTCGACGACGCTGTGCGTGCGGCAGCCGAAGAACTGCGAAACGTGTGGCGCGCCCACCGCGTCTCGGCCGTCACCTTGTCGCCCGACAGCGCCGAAACCGGTGCGCCGCAGTTCATGTGCGTCGGTGAGCCGACGCAGTGGTCTTATCTGCCGCCGCGTACGCAACAGATGGTCAGGTCGCTGGCCGATGGTGATCTGCTCACACCCGACACATCGCAGCCTGGAATGGCAGGCGTCGCGCTACAACATCCCCGCGGTGTCCTCGTGCTGCACATCGAGTTGGCCGAACGACGACTCTTCACGTCCGAAGACCACACGCTGCTCACGGTGCTCGCGGGCCGACTCGGCCAGGGACTGCAGCGGGTGCATCAACTCGACCAGCAGCGGGAGACGGCACTGGCGCTGCAGAACGCAATCCTCGGTCCGGCGAACCTGCCCACCGGATTCGCCGTGCGCTACCAACCAGCCACCCGTCCGCTTCAGGTCGGCGGTGACTGGTACGACGTCGTCGACCTCGACGACGGCCGCATCGCGCTCATCGTCGGCGACTGCGTCGGGCACGGCCTGGCCGCGGCGACTGTCATGGGACAGCTGCGAAGTGCTTGTCGCGCATTGCTTTTGGAGAATGCCAGCCCGAGCGCCGCACTGGCGGCGATGGACCAGTTCGCCGCACGGCTGCCGGGCGCGCGATGCACCACCGCATTCTGCGCGGTGCTCAGCCCCGACACCGGTGAGCTGGTGTACTCCAGCGCAGGCCATCCGCCCCCCATCATGGTGCTGGCCGACGGAACCACGCGATTTCTCGACGGTGCGCGCGCCACGCCGCTCGGGCTGTCCTTCGACCGGTCTCGGCCCGAACAACGCGAAACCGTGCCGCCGCGGGCGACGCTGATGCTCTACACCGACGGTCTGGTCGAGCGGCGCAGGGAGTCGCTGGACACCGGTATCGCCCGCGCCGTGGACCTCGTTGCGGAGAATCGCGCAAGCGCGCTGGACGACCTCGCCATGCAGGTGATGACGCGGCTGGCACCCGGCGGTGGCTATCAGGACGACGTCGCCCTGCTGCTGTACCGCCAGCCCGCCCCTCTCGAGGTGGATTTTCCCGCCGAAGCAAGCCATCTCGCCCCCACCAGAGCTGCGCTCAAAGGATGGCTGACCCGAACCGGCATGGATGACGATCAAACGCTGAAGGTGCTGATCGCCACCGGGGAGGCGCTCGCCAACGCGATCGAGCACGGGCACCGCCTACCCACCGAGGGCAACATCAGCCTGCGTGCGATCGCGCTCGCCGATCGGGTGCATGTCACCGTCGTCGACGCCGGCTCGTGGAAGCCGCCGGTGGCCGCCGCCCACCGCGGCCGTGGCATCGCGCTCATGCGGGCCCTCATGCAGGACGTCACCATCCAGCAGCGCGCCACGGGCACCACGGTGCACATGCACACCCGGATCG
This sequence comes from Mycobacterium sp., assembly GCF_032159565.1. Taxonomy (GTDB): domain Bacteria; phylum Actinomycetota; class Actinomycetes; order Mycobacteriales; family Mycobacteriaceae; genus Mycobacterium. Next base: position 49,033 of record NZ_JAVHWR010000142.1, on the reverse strand, counting down.
CGTGATGGCCACGCCGCTGAGCATCGCGACCGACCGCCGCGACGACGGGACGGTCGTGGTGACCGCGACGGGGGAGATCGATATGAGCAACGTCGATTCGTTCGCCGGAGCCCTGTCGACGGTGAAGACCGACGGCGAGGCGACGACGGTCGACCTCAGCGGTGTGGAGTATCTGGACAGCGGCGCCATCAACGTGTTGTTCGCCCACGCAGAGGGCATGCGCCTGATCGCCAACCCAATCCTGTTGCCGGTGCTGACGATCAGTGGTCTCGCCGACGTGGCAACTGTCGAACGCGCCGACTAGCCCGTCACCGACGCGGCCAGCGCCGCGAGTTTGGCGTCCAGATTCAGTGCCGCAGTGCGAAGCGGTTCGTTGGGTTCGACGACCATCAGCGACGACGGCACCACATAGGACAGGCCGCTCGTGCCGTCCTCTTCGTCGGTGATCAGGAGTTCAACGGGCGCAAAGAGTCCCGCGGTCACATCGTGTCGCAGCATCGTGACCGCGATCAGCGGGTTGCCGAGCAGGACACGGAGCACCTTCCTGTCGATGCCGGCTTTCTCGAGCCATGAGCCGTGGTCGATCAAGGCGAAGAGCATGAAGCCGCTGGGTCCGGCGTGGGATTGCACCTCTCGCTCGTATGACTCCCAGCTGTCGGATCCGGCCGCGACGTCGTTGATCGGCACGGGTTCGTCACCGATGTCGGCGAGTAGCGCGGTGACCAGTTCGTGGTAGCTCTTGGCGCTGTCGTATCGCAGCCGCACCCCTCGAAACGGCCTCTCGATGGCAGTGGTGGTCATCAAACCTCCCGCGAACGTTCCGTACCGATCGAAAATCCTGCAGATCTTCGACGGGTAACGAACGTTCGGCGGGGTGTATTCCTGGGTTTTGTGGACTGAACTCAGGTAGTCGGCCTGGTGCGCGGCGACAACTGCACGATCTCGGGCACCACGCTCGGATTCGCATGAGCCGTGACGACCAGGGACACCAACGTGTTGGCGACGTCGGTGAGGGCCGACATCTGCGCGGGAAGCTGGCCGTGCTCGACCCACGACCGGAAGAGCAGCGACAGCAGATCCCGGTCCGCGCCGCGGAGGATCTCGGTGTCGGCCGTCGGGCCGATGCCGACGCGCACGATCGACAGTTCGGGGTGCTCGCTGCGCCACGAGTGCAGGATCTCGTCCAACGCGGCCTTGCTCGCGCTGTACGCGGACACCCCGGCCCTGGGGCGGCCGACGTCGTGGCTCGACGCGATCAGCACCACACCGTTGTCGGACAGATGGGGCAGCGCGGCCCGCAGCACGTTGTTGGCGCCGACCGCATTGACGGCGAACGCGTGCACCCACGTCGTCACGTCGGTGTCCTCGATGTGGGCGAACGGCACGACGGTGCTGGTGAACACCACGGCATCGAGGCCGCCGAGCGCTTCGGCAGCGTCACCGACGACGGTGTTGATCGCCGACGCGTCCTCCACGTCAAGTTCGAACGCGGTGCCTCCGACGGAGTCGGCCAGCTTGCTCAGCAGGTCCATCCGCCGCGCCGCCACCGCCACCTTGGCGCCGAGTCCGGCGGCGCTTTCGGCGACCGCATGGCCGATGCCGGACGAGGCGCCGACCACGAGAAGGCGAAGGCCTGCGGCGTCCGTCCGTCGACCGTCCATTGTCACTGCCCTTCCCTCTCGGGTGTTAGGTCACCCTTCGTTGGTGGGACAGTACCTGGTCCGTCGGTCGGCTGACGATGACGCCCACGCCAATGCCGGTAGCCGCGGTGGGTGGCGAACGCGCCGATGATCGCGGTCACGCACCAGATCGCGATGGCCGCGTAGGTCAGCGGCGACGACGGATCGCCGACTGACGCGCCGAGAGCGGTGTAGACGAACGCCCGCGGCACTGACCCGATGAACGCCCCGACGGCCATCTGCCACAACGGGACGCCGAACGCGCCGAAGGCATACGAGGCGAGCGCATCCGAAATCCCGGGGATGAACCGTTGACCGACCACCGCCCACAGCCCGCGCCGCCGGATCAGCCGGTCCACGCGCTCGGCGCGCTCGGCTCCCAACAGCGCCCGCGCGCTCTGCCTGCCTGCGCGCCTGCCGATCAAGCCGGTGATGACCGCCGTCCCGACGGTGGCCCCGAGCGTCACGAACAATCCGAGGACAGGTCCGAACAACACCCCACTGCCCGCCGCCAGGATCGGACCCGGCACGAAGATCGCGCCGAGAACCGACGACACCGCGACATAGGTGAGTGGCGCGGCCGGACCCGTCGCGGCGACGGTGCGTCGGACGGTTTCCAGGTCGATCACCCGAGTGACGGCGACCAGATAGAAGAGCCCGAGCAGCAACGCCGCGAAGAGGGCGAGCCGCACGATGTGGCGTCGTCGAAAGGTGGCGGGGAAGCCGTCGTCGTCGGTCATGTCAGACGCGATTCTTCCGCACGCCGCGTAGGGTCCGTCGCTATGACCGGTGACGACCCGGAAACACTGTCTGGCCCGCCAGCCGACCGCGGCACGAAAGCTGGCGGCGGCTGGCGCTTCTCACCGCCGGACGAGACGGTCGATGTACTCGTCGCAGGCTCTGGCGGAGGTATCGCCGGTGCCTATACCGCGGCGCGCGAGGGGCTTTCGGTTGCCCTCGTCGAGGCGGGCGATCAGTTCGGCGGTACGTTCGCCTATTCCGGCGGGGGTGGTATGTGGTTCCCCTGCAATCCGGTGCTCGTTCGGGCGGGCAGCGACGACACCATGGACGAGGCACTGCGGTATTACCGCGACGTCGTCGGAGAGCGCACCCCCGCCGCGCTCCAGGAGACCTATGTGCGCGGCGGCGCGGCGCTCATCGAATACCTGGAGGCCGATGAGCACTTCGCGTTCAAGGTCCTGCCGTGGCCCGACTACTACAGCTCGACGGTCGGCGCACGCAACGACGGAATGCGCCACATCGTCTCGAGGGCGGTGCCAGACAACCGCCTCGGCCGGTTCCAGGGATTGGTCGGTGGGCCGCTGGATCACCAGCGACTCGGTGTACCGCAGCCGGATCTGCTCACCGGCGGCCGTGCGCTGGTCGGCCGCTTCCTCTCCGCGATGGCCCACAGTCCCGCGGTGACCGCACATCTGAACACCAGCCTCGTCGAGCTGATCGTCCATGATGGCCACGTCGTCGGTGCTGGAGTCGAGTGCGACGGTCGGATGCGCGCGATCAGGACGCGTCGAGGCGTGCTGCTCGCCGCGGGCGGATTCGAACACGACGACGCGATGCGGGACCGATACGGCGTTCCGGGAGCCGCATCGGACACCATGGGCGCGCCCGGCAATGTCGGTTTGGCGCACCGTGCGGGGATCGCTGTCGGGGCAAGCACCGACCTGATGGACCAAGCGTGGTGGTCGCCGGGTCTGGTCCATCCCGACGGCCGAGCGGCGTTCGCGCTGTGCTTCACCGGCGGGATCTTCGTCGACAAGGCGGGACGCCGGTTCGTCAACGAGTCCGCCGCCTACGACAGAGCGGGCCGCGAAATCATTCGCGCCATGGACGACGGCACCGTCGGGTCGCGGTACTGGATGATCTACGACAGCCGAGCGGGTGACCAACCGCCCGTCATGGCGCCCAACGTGCCGTTCTCACCGACGAGTGAGTACGTCTCCGCCGGGCTGTGGCTACAGGCCGACTCGGTGGCCGAACTCGCGAACCAAATCGGAGTTCCCGCAGACAATCTCATCGCCACGGTGCATCGCTTCAACGAACTCGCACAGCGCGACGACGACGAGGACTTCGGTCGGGGCCGCGAATCGTTCGACCGGACATTCACCGGCGGCGGGTCGCCGCTGGTGCCGATCGACACCCCGCCCTACCGCGCTGCGGCGTTCGGGGTATCCGATCTCGGTACCAAGGGTGGTCTGCGCACCGACGTCGACGCGCGTGTGCTGGACGTCGACGACAGGCCGATCCCCGGTCTGTATGCGGCCGGCAACACCATGGCCGCGGTGTCGGGTACGACGTACCCGGGTGGCGGGAACCCGATCGGCGCCTCGCTGTTGTTCAGCCACCGGGCGGCACTGCACATGGCAGGCTACGGCGTGCGATAGCCGTCGACTGTGCGATTCTGGAGACAATGCGGCCGCGAAACCTCCAAATCCGCACAGTCCCCGCGTCTTCGAGCGTTCCGCGGTGAGGTTCAGCGGTTGGCCCGGATGAGCACCTCCTGCGTGGTGCTGGCGACGAGATGCCCGTCGATGTCGTGGATCGCGCCGCGCACCAGCCCGCGATGACCCGAGACCGATACCAGTTCCGCGGTGTGGCTGTGCCATCGGTCGAAACGTACCGGCCGGTGCAGCCACAGCGAGTGATCGAGGCTGAACGCCGTCGACGACTCGACGCTGACAGGATCGGGATGCGAACGCAGCGCGATGTCGAGAAGGAGGTAGTCGCTGGCGTACGCGAGCAGAACGCTGTGCAGCACCGGGTCGTCGCCGACATCGCGCGGCAACCGCATCCAATGCGAACGCGAACCGGTCGCGCGGGATCCGCCGAAAAAGTAGGTCGGCTCGGCGATGCGGATCTCTGCAGGCGGTGGCCTGCTGATCCAGGTCCGCGCTCTCTCCTGGAGTTCAGGCGGCGCGGTCTTCACCCAGTCCTGCAGCCGCGGCAGGCCTTCGGGCGTCGGCCCCGCCGGAGCGGGTTCGGCGAACCCCGGCTCGCTCGGGTTGTCGTGGAACGACACCATCGCGATCAACAGCGGTTCGCCGGCCTGTGTGACGGTGACGCGGCGGGCAGCCATCGACCGGCCGTCGCGTATCCGCTCGACCGCTATTTCGAGCGGGTGGTCGGGATCGCCCGACTTCACGAAGTAGGCGTGCAGGGAATGCGGCGGCTTCTCACCGACCGTGGTGGCGGCGGCGTGCATGGCCTGGGCGACCATCTGGCCGCCGAAGACGCGCCCGAACCGGTTCGCCTCGCTGTGAACGCGAAAGCGGTCGCCGCCCAGCGCTTCCGGCTGCAGTGAGCTGAGCAGGCCGTCGAGCGCGCGCAGGATCGCGCGCTTGAGATTTTCGTCGTTCTCGGTCACTGAGCCCTCCGCTTTCGGACACCGTCGTTGATTCACGCCCGACGTTGGATGCAGGCAGTGTAGCGACGCAGGGAATCGGCACCGGTCATGCATGAATCGCAAGTGATCTCTTCGCATCATGCATTTTCGTTATGGTCGAACGGTGAACCTGGAGGAACTGCGGTGGTTCGTGGTGCTCGCCGAGACGGAACACGTCACCGACGCCGCTGCCGAGTTGGCCGTCAGCCAGCCGACGCTGTCACGGGCCTTGGCGCGACTCGAGCGTGACGCGGGCACACCGCTGTTCGACCGGGTCAACCGCAGGCTCCGATTGAACCCGTATGGCCAGATCATGCTCGAGCACGCCAGGCGCAGCATCGCCGAGATGAGGTCTGCCACCGACCGCATCGCGGCGCTTCGCGATCCGGACACCGGCCGGGTTCGGCTCGGCTTCCTGCATTCACTGGCGAATTGGTATGTGCCCGAACAACTACGGCGCTTTCGCGAGTCGGCCCCCGCGATCGGTTTCGATCTGCTTCAGGGACCTGCGCACGAGATCACCCAGCGGGTGCTCGACGGACAGGCCGACATCGCGATCACCGCGCCACGTCCCGATGCACCCGGCCTGGCCTGGCGCCGACTGTATGTCGATCAACTGTGTCTCGCCGTTCCGCACGAACACCGGCTCGCGAACCGCGCCAGGGTAAGGCTGTCGGACGCCGCGGGCGAGCCCTTCATCGCACTCGGTGACCAGGCGGGTCTGCGACAACTCACCGATCAACTCCTCGCAGAAGATGACGTCAAGCCCGACATCGTCTTCGAAGCCACCGAGATCCCCACGGTGGAAGGACTGGTCGCGGCCGGGTTCGGGGTCGCCGTCGTGCCAGTTCCGCGCGATGGCGGCAAGTCGCGGATCGTCCACGTGCCGCTGACCAACGCGGGAGCCAAGCGGGATGTGGGCTTGGCGTGGGACCGGAATCGGCAATTGCCGCAACCGGCGAAGCGGTTCGCGGACTTTCTCAGCAGTGATGCGATATAGACATGAGTATGTCGATATCGATGCATTGGACACATTAAGAGGCGCAACCTAGCTTCGGTGTAGTGACCATCGAACAGTCGGCCCCACCGGTGTGGGCTGGGCATACCCGCGGGTCGACCGCGTACGGCCGACTGCTCGTCGCGCTCTTCTGCGCGGGGGTGGCGACCTTCGCTCAGCTCTACTCGCCGCAGGCCGTTCTCCCGCTGATCTCGGCCGACCTTCACATCGGCGCGGCCGCCGCCGCGCTGACGATCTCGGCCTCCACCGTGGGCCTCGCCATCGGTGTGATCCCCTGGTCCACGCTGGCCGACCGCATCGGTCGGGTCAGGGCGATATCGCTGTCGGTCACCGTCGCAACGGCGGTCGGGCTGCTCGTGCCCTTCGCGCCCACCTATCAGCTGTTGCTCGCGGGGCGGTTCGTCGAAGGGCTGGTGATCGGCGGCGTACCGGCGATCGCGATCGCCTACCTCACCGAGGAGATCGACCCCGCACACGCGGCGAGGGCGGCGGGCACATTCGTCGCGGGCACCACCATCGGCGGCCTGCTGGGTCGGCTGGTGTCCAGTCCCGTCGCGGAGATCGCGGGATGGCGCATCGGCGTGTTCACCGTCGCGGTGCTGTGCGGCCTCGCCGCCGTGAGCTTTGTCAAACTCGCCCCCCAACCGCAGGGCTTCGTTCCGTCGAACCAGTCGGGCGCCAATCCCGAAGGGAGCCTTGCCCACCGCCTGGTCGTCAACCTGCACTCACCGCGCCAGCTCGCCCTCTTTGCGCAGGGATTCCTGCTCATGGGCGGCTTCGTCGCGCTCTACAACTTCCTGGGATTCCGGTTGACCGCTGCGCCCTTTTTCCTGCCGCAGTTCGTTGTCAGCCTGGTGTTCGTGGCATACCTCGCCGGGACCTGGGCGTCGTCGCGCGCCGGCGCCGAAGCCACCCGGTTCGGCCGCAAACCGGTGCTGCTGGTGTCCGTCGCGATCATGGCCGCCGGCGTCGCAATCACACTGAGCACCAACGTGTTCGTCGTCCTCGCCGGCCTGCTGATCGGCACCGCAGGCTTCTTCGGGGCGCATTCGATCGCCGCGGGCTGGACCGGCCAGTCGGCACCGGCGGGCAAGGCGCAGGCATCGTCGTTGTACAACCTTTTCTATTACGGCGGTTCGAGCGTGTTCGGTTGGTTCGGCGGCGTGGCCTACGACGGGCACGGCTGGCCCGCCGTGGCGGGGACCATCCTGGCGCTGACCGTCATCGCAGCGGTCGCAGCTGCAGTGTTCCTTCCCGAGAACTAGACCCGATCCAGCGGTTCAGAGCCGCTGTCAGCGCTCCGCGATCCGAAGAGGCGCCGGCCCAGGCGATGTAGCCGTCCGGCCGAACCAGAACCGCGGGCCCGGTGTCGGTGCGCTCCACTTCGACGACGCCGGGGACGTCGACCGCCACCGCCTTATGCTCACGGATGAGTACAAACCCGGCGTAGCGCTGCACGTGCGTCAACCGGTCCTCGCGAAGTGGGATCTCCGTTGCCCTGGTGCCGACTAGCCGATGTTCGCCACGCCGATGCGGATACCTCAGCTCGGTGCCCGCGAAACTGCCCGCGACGGCGTCGCGGACCCGTGGAACGCGAAGCAGCCTCGGCGCCAGCAGGTTTCGCATCGCGCGGGCGATTCGCGGGTGCAAGGTGACACCGCGGGCCATCAAGCCCGACTGCAGCAGAACCCGCCGACCGATGGGATGGCGCTCGCTCTGGTAAGTGTCGAGCACCTCGTCCGGAGCGCCGCCGAGAACCGCGTCGAGCTTCCATGCCAGGTTCACGGCATCCTGTATGCCGGTATTCATGCCCTGGCCGCCCATCGGCGAGTGCACGTGGGCGGCGTCGCCTGCGAGAAGGACACGGCCGTGCCGGTAGTGGGCGACCTGGCGCTCGTCGCAGTGGAACCGCGACAACCAGCCGACTTCGCGCGCTCCGAGGTCGCGTCCCATCGCCCGGGTGAGCACGTCGATCACCTCGGTGGGTGAAACGGGGTCGGAATCGGGAACCTGATGCGCGCGGTCCCACACCATCACCCGGTACCACCTGCCGTCCTCGTCGCGGCGGTCGTACGGTGCGAGAAATCCGATCACGTCGCGGGTGCAGCCGAGGTTCAGCTCGCCGCCGGTCGGCCCCTCGGCCAGCTTCACGTCGGCCAGCACCACCGACGACAGGATCGTCTTACCCGGAAACTCCGCGCCGACGAGATCCCGCACAGTGCTGTGTGCGCCATCGGCGCCGATCACGTATTTCGCACGCCATGTCTGTCGGTGCTGCGGATCGTCGTCGTCCTTCGGTCGCGCCGTGACCGTCACGCCATCGGCATCCTGTTCGAGCGCAACGACTTCGAAGCCGCGACGGATTTCCGCTCCTTGCATCGCGGCGTATTCCGCAAGCGCTCTGTCGACGTTGGTCTGCGGGGTGATCGCGACGAATGGGTATGCCGAACGCAGATGTGTCAGATCTATTCGCGCCCCGGCGAAGATAGCAACACCGGGTGCCCGGTGAGCCTGTGCGAGAACGTCATCGGCCAACCCGCGGGCGTCGAGGACCTCCAGGGTCCTGGCCATCGTGGCGAATGCGCGGCTGGCCGGGTACATCTTCGGCCGGCGTTCGAGCACTGCCACCGACCGACCGCGCCGGGCCAGGTCACCCGCCGCGGTCAACCCGGCGGGGCCGGCACCGACGACGAGGACGTCCACGCCGGAGGCATCCACGATCACACCGCCGGAGTCACGTTGGCCGGGTTGGGGTACCACCGGCGGATGTCGTCGGGTGTCGACGTCGCCGAGTAGTTGAACACGAACCGGCATCCCGGGTTGGCGGCGTGCGCCGCGTTCACGATCGCCTCGAACAGCAGGGTGTTGCTGGCGACGAGTCGGACGCCTGCGCCGATGAGGACGGCGTCGTATCGCTTCGCGGACAGCCATGCGCGGGCCTTCTCGGCACCCGCCTCGCCGGTGCCGATCAGGCAGTTGTCCACCTCGTAGCCCGCCGAGCGCAACCCGGCGACGTTGTCGGTGTTGGCCCTGCTCAGTCCCTTCCGGGACAGCCCCTTGAACTGGGAGAAGTCGGCCGACTCGTAGTCGACGGCGTCGGGGTGCAGCCCAATCTGGATAGCGGTGACAGTCATGTCGCACTCCTTCAGTTCAACGCTTGTTGAACTGACGTTAGGCCGCGGATGCAGACTTGTCAACAACTGTTGAATACACTGGCGGCATGGCTTCGAGGACACGGAACCCAGCCGCCACCAAGGCCGCCATCCTGGCCGCGGCGAGGATGCAGTTCGGCCAGAGCGGATTCGAGAAGACGACGATCCGGTCGGTCGCGACCGCGGCGGGTGTCGATCCGGCCTTGGTGATGCATTACTTCGGTAACAAGGACGGCCTCTTCGGTGAGGTGTCGCGCCTCGACATCTCGCCTCCGGACCTGTCCGGGATCGCGCCGGGGGACGTCGCCGACGTCATGCTGCCGCTGTTTGTCGAGGTGTGGGGACCCGACGGGCCGTTCCTTCCGCTGCTGCGGGCGGCGGCGTCGAGCCAAGCGGCGGCCGACGCGCTGCTCGACGTGTTCGCCCGGCAGGTCGCGCCCGCGCTGGCCGACGTGGCGATCGACCGGCCTGCCGAACGGGCCGCTCTCATCGGTGCCCAGCTGCTCGGAATCGCGGTCGCCCGCTACATCATCGGAATTCCACCGCTTGTCGACATGGACGACAAGACGCTCGCCGGCTGGCTCAAACCCGTTCTCACGCACTATCTCACCGATCCGGCACCCTAAGCGTTATCGTTGCGTCGTGGAGCTTCTGCTCGGCATCGACATGCGTCCGAGCCGGCCTACCAGGCTCGCTGCGACGACCTTTACCGGACACGGCGCCAGTTGTATCCGGCCACCGCCGACGTGGTGCACAGGTTATTGGACGACGATGGCCGATGATCTCGCCGCGGGATTCCAGAGTGTCGATCGCGCTTCCGATTTCGAGGTGTTCGCCTGGGCCCACAGCTTGCTAGGGGATTGCCTGACGCTGATCGACTCGCTGCCGTTCTTCGCGGAGTGCAAGCGCGAAAGCTATGACCTGCTCGCCGCCCGGCCGGGTAGCAGCATCCTGGAGGTCGGATGCGGGCTCGGGGACGACGCGGCGGCGCTGGCGAGGCGCGTCGCGCCCGGCGGTTCGGTGGTCGCTGTCGACGGCAGCCAGGCGATGGTAGACGCGGCCCGCAGGCGCCACAGCGACATCGCGGGCCTGTCGTTCGACATCGCCGACGCCGCGCAGTTGCCCTTCGTCGATGAGACGTTCGACGGCTGCCGCATCGACCGGGTGCTGCAGCATGTACCCGATCCCCCAGCGGCGATCCGCGAAATGGCTCGGGTGTTGCGTCCCGGCGGTGTCCTGGTCGCGTTCGACAATGACTGGGAGACGCTGACGGTCGACTCGGCGGACAAGGCGCTGACGCGCACAGTACTGAATGCCTGGTGCGACCGATTCCCTTCGGGATCGATCGGCCGCCGGATGGTCGCGCTGTTCCTCGAAGCAGGCCTCGAGGACGTCGAGACCCATCCGAAGACACTGGTATGCAGCGACCTCGACGTCGCCGACCGGGTGTTCAGCTTCTTCGCGACCGCCGACGGCCTCGTCGACGCCGCAACCATCGGCGCAGACGACGTCGAGCGCTGGAAAAACGAATTGCGGGCCGTCGACGCGGCAGGCCGGTTCTTCACCTCGTACACCGGCTTCCTGGTGTCCGGAACCCGCCCCGGCGCATCGTGTGGCCCGGCATAGGCCGGGCACAGCAACCCGGTGTGCTCGGTGGTGGAGTACGACTCGCCGATGGGGCCAGGCGGCGAGATGCGCCGAACTGGTTTACGGGGACTGGATGTCTGACTCCCGGAAGATCTCGATGGCTTCGACAGGCTCGAGCGCGACGACGGGAATGTGCCGTGTCGTCGACCTCTGGTATGTCAGATACGGCGGGTAAACCGAGACCATGAAGTCCCAGATCCTGTGTCGCTCAACGTCTTCGGGCTCACGCCACGTCGCCCGGAATGCCTGGGTGGCGATCTGCACGTCGATGTGCTCGCTGTCGCGGAGGTTCAGGTACCAATCCGGGTGCGTGTCGGCGCCGCCCTTCGACGCGACGATCACCACCTCGCCGCCGATGTCACCGTAGATGAGTGGAACGATGCGCGTCTTTCCCGACTTGCGCCCCGCAACCCTGATCAGGCAGTGGGTGGTGAAGGCATGGCCGCCGACCTCGGAGATGTCCATGATGTGGCCCTGCGTGCCACCCGATTGCAGGTAGATGTCGCGGTGTTTGGCCATCCAGTTGCGGCGCTCTTGTCTGATGGCCGCCGCCGAGTCATTGCTCATGGCACCATCTTGCACGTGACCGAGGGAACCGCCCCAGCGATTACTGGGATCCATCATTTCTCCGTGACCGTCTGCGACATCGAAACCAGCGCGGCTTGGTATCAGCGGGTGTTTCGCGCGCAACGGGTGCCGATGACGTTTCCGCATTACGAACGCGAGGACACCGGTTACGGGGTGTTGCTCCTCGAGCCGGGCTCCGGCCTGGCGATCGGGCTGCACACGAACACCGGCAACGACGGCGCTCAGTTCGACGAGGCTCGAACGGGGCTCGACCATGTGGGTTTCAACGTGGATGGTCGCGAGGAGTTGGAGCGGTGGGCTGCGTGGCTCGGCGAACTCGACATCGAGCACTCCGGCATCAGGACCGGCGACGAGCCATTTCCCTATGCGACACTGGTTTTCCGCGACCCTGACAACATCCAGTTGGAGCTTTTCGCGGTCGTTTAATCGGGCTCAGAGTCCTAGAGAATGTCGTTGATGTCGCTCTTCAAAGCTTCGGCGTCGGTTCCGAACACCGCCTGCACGCTGTTGCCGACCTCGATCACACCGGCCGCCCCGAGGCGCTTCAGCCGCGCCTGATCGACCTTGTCCTTGTCGTTGACCTCGACGCGAAGCCGGGTGATGCAGGCGTCCACGTTCACAAGGTTGTCCCGGCCGCCGAACGCCGAGATCACCTGTTCTGCCTTGCTGTCGGCTGCGACCGGCGCGACCACCGTCGCGGTGGCCGCGCCCGACCGGGCTGGGCTCACGGTGGTGGCGGAGTCGGCGCCCTCGCCGAGGTTGGCCTCCTCCTCGGCCTCGAACTCGTCCTCCGGTTCACGGCCCGGCGTCCGCAGGTTCCACCGTGTGATCGCGAACCGGAACAGCAGGTAGTAGACGGCGAAGAACACCACACCCATGGCGATCAGCAGCGGGATGTTTTTCGCCGCCGGGGCCGTGCCGTAGAGCAGCAGGTCGATGAGGCCCGCCGAGAACGAGAAGCCCAGGTGAATGTCGAGCAAGTACGCGATTGCCAGCGACAGTCCCGTCAGCACAGCGTGAATGAGATACAGGGGGAACGCCACGAACATGAACGCGAACTCCAGCGGTTCGGTCACCCCGGTCAGGAATGCGGTCAGACCCGCCGCCGCAAGGATGCCGACAGCCACCTTGCGCTGCTTCTTGTTCGCCACGTGGATCATGGCAAGCGCGGCTGCGGGCAGCCCGAACATCAGGATCGGATAGAAGCCCGACGTCAGGATGCCCGCGGTGGGGTCGCCCGCGGCGAACCGGGTGAGTTCACCGGTCACGGGCGCGCCGCCGGGCGGTTGGTAGTCGCCGTAGAGGAACCAGATGTAGGAGTTCGGGATGTGGTGCAACCCGAGCGGAATCAGCATGCGGTTGGCGAACCCGTAGACGAACGCGCCGAGAGCACCTGCGCCGCCGATGAACTCGCCCAGCGCCGTCAGGCCGGCGTCGAAGATCGGATAGAAGTAGCTCATCGCGAAGGCGAGGAACAGGCACGCCAGCGACACCACGATCGGGACGAACCGCCTGCCGCCGAAGAATCCGAGATAGGACGGCAGTTGGATGGTGTGGTAGCGGTCGAAGAGCCACGCGGTGACCAGGCCGACCACAATGCCCGCGAACACGCTGTAGTTGATCTGGGCCTGCTCGCCCGCCTTGTCGACCTCGCCCGCGAGGACGATAGGTGACATCGTCTTGAACACCGCCTGCACCACCAGGTAGCCGACGACAGCGGAGAGCGCGGTGGAACCGTCGGCCTTCCTGGCGAAACCGATCGCGACGCCGACGGCGAACAGCAGCGGCAGATTGGTGAACAGCGCATCGCCTGCGGCGCTCATCGCCTTGAAGAACGGCCCGATGACGGGCGCCTCGATCCTGCCCAGCAGGTCGGGTTGGCCGAGCCGCAGCAGGATTCCGGCCGCCGGCAGCACCGCGATTGGCAGCATGAGGCTCTTGCCAAGCCGCTGCAGCTGGGCGAACCCGGGAAGGTGCCTACCCGACTTTCGCTGAACCGCTTGAGGTTTCGCCGCGTCACTCATTGCCGGTCACCCTTCTCTGCCGCAAACATTCACTGCCGCTGAAGCTGAGCGGAAGCTTAGACGAGAACAGGCGAAGTTTGGACCGTGTTGCGGGCACACTCGTATTGTTTGGAGGGTGAGCAAGATGCTGGTTCAGGCCCCTGTCGCAGGGCGCGCAGTTCGGCTCGAGGACGTTCCCGACCCGGTGTTCTCCCAGGGCATGGTCGGGTACGGCGCCGCGGTGGACCCTCCGCGCGGTGTGGTCGAGGCGGTCGCGCCGGTCAGCGGCAAGTTGCTGAAGCTGATGCCGCACGCCTACATCGTCATGACACCCGACAACGTCGGTGTTCTGGTTCACCTCGGTCTGGACACCGTCGCGCTGAAGGGTGAGGGCTTCACCACCCACGCCACCCAGGGCGACGAGGTGACCGCGGGACAGCTCATCATCACCTACGATGTGCCCGCTGTCCAAGCCAAGGGGCTCAATCCGATCGTCCCCGTCGTGGTCATGGACGAACGCGAATCCGACAACGTGGTCCCATCGGAAGCCGTCGCCGAGGGCGCGGACATTGCTTCGGGCGCAGACCTTTTCACTGCGAACAAGTAATGGAAGTCATCATCCTGCCCGACGCCAAGGAGATCGGCGGCGTGGCCGCGGACGCGATCACCGCTCTGCTCGACCGCAAACCCGACGCCGTGCTGGGGCTGGCCACGGGGTCGTCGCCGTTGGCGATCTACGACGAGCTGGCGGCGCGCTGCGACGCGGGCACGATCTCGTTTCGGCAGGCGCGCGGGTTCACCCTCGACGAGTACGTCGGGCTGCCCGTCGACCACCCGCAGCGGTACCGGACCGTCATCGAGGACGTTTTCGTGTCGCGGGTCGACTTCGCGCGCGGAGCGGTCGAGGGCCCGGACGGCTCGGCCACCGACATCCCGGCTGCCTGCACGGCATACGAGCACGCGATACAGGCGGCGGGCGGCGTCGACCTGCAGATTCTCGGGATCGGCACCGACGGTCACATCGCCTTCAACGAGCCGGGATCCTCGTTGGCGTCACGGACCCGGATCAAGACGCTGACCCGGCAGACGCGGGTCGACAACGCCCGCTTCTTCGACGGTGACCTGGACGCGGTGCCCACCCACTGCCTGACCCAGGGGCTGGCGACCATCATGGAGGCCGGCCATCTGATCCTGGTGGCAACCGGTCGCAGCAAGGCCGAGGCGGTGCACCATTTGGTGGAGGGCGCGGTGAGCGCGCTGTGGCCTGCCACCATCCTGCAGCATCACCCGCATGTCACCGTGCTGCTCGACGACGCCGCCGGCCGCCGGCTTCAGCTCGTGGACTATTACCGCGAGACCTACCTCTCGAAGCCGAAATGGCAGGGCATCTGAGACATTGTCATGCTGATCACCATCGACACTCTGCTGACAGGCCGAGAGCTGTTGCGGCCCGCGTGGATCGAGGTCTCCGACGGTCTGGTGGCTGCGACAGGGGCGGGTCCGGCACCCCGTACCGCGGACCGGGAGCTGGGCGCGGTGGCGGTGGTGCCGGGTTTCGTCGACACCCATCTGCACGGCGGGGGAGGCGCGAACTTCTCAACCGCGGTGCACACCGACACGGCCACCGCCGTGGACTTCCATCGCAGCCACGGCACCACGACGCTGGTCGCGTCCCTGGTGACTGCCGGTCCGGATGACCTGCTGCGTCAGGTCGAGGCATTGGCCGACGACGTCCGCTCCGGCCTGCTCGACGGAATCCACCTGGAAGGCCCGTGGCTTTCCACGCTGCGGTGCGGTGCGCACCAGCCGTCCCTGATGCGGGATGCCGACCCAGCCGAGATCGATCGCGTCCTTCGGGCGGGCGGCGGCGCGATCCGCATGATCACGTTGGCGCCCGAACGGGACGGCGCCGTTGCCGCGACCCGGCAGATCGTCGATGCGGGCGTCGTGGCCGCCGTCGGCCACACCGAGGCGACCTATGACCAGACCCGCGCGGCGATCGACGCGGGCGCGACGGTGGCCACGCATCTGTTCAACGCGATGCGTCCGATCAACACCCGCGAACCGGGCCCGGTCATCGCGTTACTGGAAGACCCGAGGGTGACGGTCGAACTGATCACCGACGGTGTCCATGTCGACCCGGCTCTGTATCGCCATGTCTGCCGTAGCGCCGGACCGGATCGGGTGTCGTTGGTGACCGATTCGATGGCGGCCGCGGGCATGTCCGACGGTCGATACCGGCTTGGTCCGCTGGCCGTCGACGTCGTCGGCGGGGTGGCGCGGGTCGCGGGCACGGAGACCATCGCGGGCAGCACCGCGACGATGGACCACCAGTTCCGGTTCGCCGTGCAGCATGCTGGATTACCGCGCGACGACGCGTTGATGGCTGCGGTGCGTCAGGTCTCGATCAATCCCGCACGGGCGCTGGGCTTTTCGTCTTCGGGATTGACGCCAGGCGCCGGCGCCGACTTGGTGGTGCTCGACGCGCAACTTACCGTGACGGGCGTGATGCGGCGGGGGTTGTGGGTGGCGTGAGCGCGGCGCGCACAGCTGCTGGTATCTGGTTGGCGGGCGCGGCTGTGTACCTGATCAGCGAGGCCATCGCAGCCGCGAGCGTTCCCGGTTACAGCTACGTCGCCGACTACATCAGCGACCTCGGGTCCGTGGCGATCATGAACATCGGGGCGTTCATGCTGCACGGCTCGTTGTTTCTCGCAGGCGCCGTTGTCATCGCACGTGCGTGCCCGACTCTGGGCTGGGCCGGTTGGGGTTTCGTGCTTGCGGCGGCAGCGAACGCGATCGGCAACATCCTGGTCGGCACGTTCCGAAGCGGTGCTGCCGGAGCAACCTCGCACATCAACTGGCACGTGATCGGTGCCGGGATGGCGATCATCGGCGGGAACATCGCGGTGATCATCGTCGGAATCGTCAGTCGCCGGTTCGGTGCACCACGAAGTTATCGTCGCGCGAGTGTCCTCATCGGCGTGGTCGGGATCGCGTGCCTTCTTGTACTGATCATCGACGGCCTGAACGGGTCTCGGCTTCTTCCCGTCGGAGTGGTGGAGCGCGGTTCGGTGTACTCGATCGTCGTTTGGGAGATCATGACGGGTATGGCCGTATTGCGATTTCGGCGCGCTTTCGTGCGCGGAGCGTCGATTAGCGCGCCGAAATCGCCGCGGTGAGGGAACTAGGCGCGGGCGATGTTCTCGACGATGATTTCTCGCGCCGCCTCGTAGAACGCGCTGATGAGCGTCGAGAAGGACAGCTCGAAGGGGTAGATCATGTGTACCTCGAGCGGTTCGAGTTTCCACTCCGGCAGCACCGGCACGAGGCTGCCGTCACGCAGTTCTTCGGTGCAGATGATCTGCGTGGGCATGGCGCCGATGCCGAGGCCGCCAAGGATGTATTGCTTGCAGACCTGAAAGTTGTTGGCGCGCGCCCGCACAATGGGTGCAAGCTCGTGTTGGCGCTTCTGCTTGGACACCGTCAGCCTGCGTGGCCCTGCGAAGCCGAAGTCGATGAAGGGCAACGTATTCAGCTGTGTCGGAACAGTGATCGGCTCGTCCAGGTCCCGCACGAAGTCCGATGACGCGCAGAGAAACAGCTCCAGATCGAAGACCTTGCGGGCGATCAGCGTCGAGTCCTGCAGCGGCCCGGTTCCGAAAACCACGTCGAATCCGTCTCTGATGGGGTCGACCATGGTGTCGACCAGCCGGATGTCGAGGCGTGAGTGGGGATAGCGCTGAAGGAAGGTGGCGCCGACCCTCGACGCATAGTCGACACCGACGAAGACCGGTATCGCGACCTTCAGCTCACCCTGCGGCTCCTGCCTGCTGCCCTCGACCAGAGCGCGCACACCGTTGGCCTCGGTCAGGATGTTCACCGCGTGGGCGTAGATCTGCTCACCGAGGTCGGTGACGGTCAGCTGGTGTGTGTTCTTGCGCAGCAGCTTGATGCCGAGGTCGGATTCCAGCTTCGTCAGCTTTCGGCTGACCGTCGACTTGGGCATCCCGAGCAGCGCGGCCGCCTTCGACAGGCTGCGATTCTCCACCACCTTGCCGAATACCAGCAGGGCGTCCAGGTCGAAGGGCAGGTTCTGTTCCACTGGGCTGTTTTGCTCCTCGCGTCCGCCGGCATCGTTCCAAATATGCAACAGGGTGTTGAAGTTTTGCATCTGTTTCGAGCAAATCACCAGCTGTTACGTTCGGCCAGGAGGTGGGCCTCATGAGTCACAACAGCCTGGTGACCAAACCTGCAAGCGGACATTGGACCGACGCATATCCCGAACTCGGCCGCGGCCCGGTGTCGCTCGAAGACTGTGTTTCCGAGGATTTCTACGTAAAGGAACGCGAACACGTCTTCAAGAAGACCTGGCTCTACATGGGTCGGGTCGAGCGGGTGCCGAAGTCGGGCAGCTACTTCACCCGCGAGCTGAGGTTTCTCAACACCTCGATCATCATCGTGCGGGGCAAGGACGACGTGATTCGCGCCTTCCACAACATCTGTCCTCACCGCGGCAACAAGATGCTCTGGGAGGACGACCCGTTCGAGGAGGTACAGGGCCGCGCGCCGCTGCTTTACTGCCGTTTCCACGGCTGGCGCTACAAGCTGGACGGCTCCCTGCACTCCGCCACCCGCAAGGATCTACTGCTCGACTTCGACGCCGACAGCTGCCGGGTGCCTGCCATCCAGTGCGAGGTGTGGGAGGGCTTCATCTTCATCAACCTCAACCCGGCCAACACCGAACCGTTGCGGTCGTTCCTCGGTGAGTTGGCGCACGGCATTGAGGGCTATCCCTTCCAGGGTCCGCACCAGGTCTACCGGTTCAAGGCCGAATTGCAGTGCAACTGGAAGATCTTCCTAGACGGCTTCGCGGAGAGCTACCACGGGCCGTACCTGCACGCGTCCTCATTCGGCGCCCTGACAGCCGAGGCAAGAGAGGCGTTCGATCAACCGAACCCATTCACCGACGCGCTTGCATATCAGCTCAAGGGTCCGCACCGGATGTTCTCATTCTCCGGCGAGCCGTCTCGAAAAACGCCGTACTCGAAACCGATCGAGTGCGTATTCGAGGCCAGCGCGGCCGGCCCTTGGAACAAGAAGGTCGAGCGCGGGCCGATGCCTGCCGGGCTCAACCCCACCCGGTCCGACAAGTACGGCTTCGACTCCTATCAGTTCTTCCCCAATTTCGTGCTGATCTTCGGTGCGTCCGGCTTCACGGTGCACACGCACTGGCCGACCGGACCGCATTCGCACATCTTCGAAACCGAGGCGTATTACCAGCCACCCACGACCCACAAGGAGCGATTGGGCCAGGAGCTGACGATGACATTCCTCAACGACATCATCCTGGAGGACGCCAGCCCGTCCGAAGGTTTGCAGGCGATGCTGAACAGCGGAGCCCTCACGCATTTCACCATGAACGACGAGGAGATCCTGCTGCGCCATCTGCATAAGACGGTGGCCGACTATGTCGAGGCGGGGGAGGCGGGACGATGAATGCGACTCTGCCGCCTGAGTTCTCGCACCTCGATCACTTGGTCGAAGAGTGGGCGATCGAAGACGGCCATGAGCGCTACGTGAAGCGGGTCAACAGCTCCATGGACGAGATCAAGGCGTTCTACGACGAAGTCTTTCCTGTCGCGGAGGAAGCGGTCGCCTACATCGACAAGTTCGACTATTCCGAACCGCTTCCCGACGACGTGGCGAATCTGCGCAACCTGCTCTACTCGCTGATTACCGTTTCACTGGCGGTCGAACTGTGGAATCAGCCGCGCGTGAAGCATTCGGCCACCACGATTCTCACGAGAGTGAGCTGACGTCATGGGACTGACCTCCGCACGGCTGGACATCGTCGATCTCACCCCGCGGATCGGCAGTGAGATCAGGACCGACCTCGAGACCCTTGTGAGTGGGCGAGAAGCCGAGAACATCCGGGCGACGCTCGAGCAGCGCGGCGTGGTCTTCTTTCGTGGCATGGAGATCGACGACGAACAACAGGTCGCGATCGCCAACACCCTCGGTGCGATCCCCGAAAACGAGGGCCAGGGCGGCATTTACAAGGTCTCCCTCGACAAGAGCGTCAACCAGCGAGCCGAGTATCTGAAAGGCTCGATGTTCTGGCACTTCGACGGCTCTTTGCAGCCCTACCCGAATCTCGCGACGCTGTTGCGGGCCATCACGCTGTCGGATACCGGCGGTGACACCGAGTTCTGCAACACCTACGCGGCATACGACGATCTGCCCCAGTCGGACAAGGACTACATCGCCGACCTGCGCGTCGTCCACAGCGCGGAGCGGTCGCAGTACTACGTCCGCCCGGAGATGAGCTACGACGAGATCACGTTCTGGCAGAAGTCGCCGACGAAGGCGTGCCCGATGGTGTGGACGCACCAGTCGGGGCGCAAATCGCTGCTGCTCGGCGCGACAGCGGATTACGTGGTCGGGATGCCCGTCGAGGAGAGCCGCGCTCTGCTTGCCCGCCTTCGTGACTGGGCCACGCAGCCGCAGTACGTCTACCGGCACGAGTGGCAACCCGGCGACCTACTCATCTGGGACAACACCGGCACCATGCACCGGGTGCTGGAGTATTCCGTCGACAGCGGCCGCCTGATGCACCGCACGATTCTCGCGGGCGAAGAGCCGCTGCAGTGAAACTTGCCATCGCCACGCCGGTCGTCACCAACGTCGCCGGGGCGCCACTGACATGGGAGAGAGACGCGTCGATCGAGGAGATCGGGCGCGTGGCCGAGGCGGCGGATCAACTCGGCTACCACCACCTCACGTGCAGCGAGCACATCGGCATCCCTGCCACCGAAGCGGGGCGGCGCGGCTCACGGTACTGGGACCCTCTTGCCACGTTCGGCTATGTGTCGGCACGCACCGAACAGATCCGGCTCCTCACGCTGACTTTGGTGCTCGGCTACCATCACCCACTCGCGATCGTGAAGCGCTACGGCACACTGGATCACGTCAGCGGTGGCAGGGTGATCCTCGGCGTCGGGGTGGGCACGCTCAAAGAGGAGTTCGACCTCCTCGGCGCACCGTTCGAGGACCGCGGTGAACGCGCCGACGACGCGCTTCGGGCTCTGCGTGCCGCGCTTGCGAGTAGCGAACCGGTCTATGCAGGCAAGTACTACGAGTTCGGCGGACTCACCGTCGATCCGTGCGCGTTACAGCCCCACATGCCGATCTGGATCGGTGGGCGCACCAAGCGATCGTTGCGCCGCGCGGTCACCCTGGCCGACGGATGGTGTCCGTTCGGTATTTCGCTCGACACCGCCGCGGAGTGGCTGGGCGCGCGGGAACTTCCGCCCGGGTTCGAGGTGGTACTGCCCGCCGACCAACCGCTTGACCCCATCAAAGAACCCGAGGCGACGATGGAGACGCTGGCGGCCATGGAAGCCGCGGGGACGACGATCATCTCCGCCAGGTTCATCCACCACTCGCTCGAGCACTACCTCGAGCAGACCCACGCACTGGCCGAGCTGCACGGGTCGGTCTAACTGGTGAACTGATCGACGAGCAGTTGGAGACGTTCGGACTCATAGCCAGGGCGTAGGCGGCCAGTACGGCTGAGGGTGACCAGTCCGTGCACTGCAGCCCAGAACACCTCGGTGAGCGCGTCCGCGTCCTGCTCGTCGGCGACGAGGCCGACCGCTTGGCGTAACTCGGCGAAGGCCGCCGTCAGCTGAGGCGGTGTGTCCAGGGCGGCGAAGCGCAAGGTGGTCGCGTTGGTGAACATCGCGTCGTAAACCGCCGGGTTGTCGCGGGCGAAGTCGAGGTAGGCGTGTGCGACCCGGGTCAGGGCGTCGCCGGCCGTGTCGGTGTCGGAGCGGGCGGCCCGGATCACATCGGCGAGCTCGCCGAACCCGTCGATTGCGACGGCTTCAGCGATTTGCTCCATGCCCGCGAAGTGTTTGTACAAGACAGGCTGGCTGTATTCGATCTCGGTGGACAGCCGACGGGTGGTGACGGCGTCCCAGCCTTCGGCCTCGGCCAGCTTGCGGGTCGTCGCGACGATCAGCTGTCGGCGGGCGGCTCGCTCACGCCCGCGGCGATCTTGGATGGCCACACTGGATGATAGCACCGCTACGAGTTCTAGCACTGCTATTGACGCATGTCGATCCGGGGGTTAGCGTTGCTAGCAGTTTCGCCCGAAGGGAGCCACGACATGGCGTTGGACCTCATTTCACGTGCCGCCGCGCTGATCGCGGTGCTGGGTACCGCGGTGGTCTACGGCACCGACGTGTTCTCCGCGATCGTGCTGCGACCGGCATTGGCGGTGGTCGACGAGCGTGCTCTGGTCGAGGTCATGGGAAGCGTGCATCGATACGGAGACCGGCGAATGCCTGTGCCGGGGGTGCTCGGGGTTCTGGCCACCGCGACAAGCGCAGTGCTGGCCGCGGTGGCCGCACACTGGGCACAAGCGATCGCCGCGGCCGCCGCCGTGGTCCTGCTGTTGGTCTGGGTCGCGCTCTACGCACGGGTGAGCGCACCAATCAATCGACAGCTGACAGCAGCTGCTGACGCCGGCCAGCCGCTGCCGAATGGGCATGCGCTGCAGACGAAGTGGGACCGAATCATCGACGCTCGCGCCGTGCTGCAAGGTCTGGCACTGGCCGCCCTGTGCGTGGTGCTGGCGATCTGATGTTTCAGCTGAGGATCTACACCCTGCGATCATGCGAGGCTCTGCAGCAGTACGCGACGGTTCATTGGGATCGCCACTCGGCAACCTTCAAGACATTCGGCGTCACCGTCCACGGTGTGTGGACCGAGCGAAGCGGCGGCGCGAATCGGCTCGTCGCGCTGATCAGCTACCCACCGAGCGCCGACCCCGAACAACATACGCGGCAGATCATGACCAGCCCGGAATTCGCCGCCGACATGGCCGGCTTCGATGTCAACGAGATCGTCGACGTTCAGTCGGTGCTGCTTGACCCGACATCATTCTCACCGATCCGCTGACAACCCAGGAGTGTTCGACATGACCGCCACGACCGTCGCCTACACGCTCGCCGGACTCATAGCCGCGGGCATTATCTTCGTCGGTGCACGGTTTATCGTCGCGCCGCGCGCCGCCGCGGCCGGCTACGGTGTGCAACCAGATCTTGGTCAGCGATCCGCCGGCGCGTACTTGAGCGTCAAGGGCGTCCGCGACATCGCGTCGGGACTGTTCGTCCTCATCCTGATGGCGGCCGGCGCCACGCAGTTGCTCGGCTGGGTGATACTGGCCGCCACGATCATTCCGCTCGCCGACGCGGCCATCGTGCTCGGCAACGGCGGCCCGAAGTCAATCGCCTGGGGAGTCCATGGCCTCACCGCCGCCGTCATGGTCATGACTTCTGCGCTTCTGCTCGTTTTCTAGGGAACAAGACGGCCGCGGGCCGGCCGGTCCGGCGCGAACCCGCGCACGGCATGCGCGCGTACGAATTCGGCAACGACGCGCGCGTCGTCCATGTCCAACGACGCCGACGGGGTGCTGAACAACGAGAACAATATCCGCGCATACCACTCGCCTGCGGCAACCGCGTCGAGATCTTTTCGCACCTCGCCGGTGAGCTTCGCCGCGGCGAGATAGGGAGCGAGAAACTGCGTGCACTCGCGCAGCAGCACGGCGGCATTCTTGGTGAGCAGCAGGCTCACCTCGTCTTCGTCGAAGTAGTCTTCCGGCTCGATCACGCGTCGCGCCCTTGTCACGAACACTCCCGCCAGGACCAGTTGGTCCTCCAGCGTCTCGCCTTTACGCATCGCCGAGGCCATCTCTCGATAGAACTTCTGCGAAGCGCCCTCCGCGCAGGCCTCGACGATCTGAGCCTTGTCGCGGAAGTACTCGTACACCGTGCTGCGCGAGACATCGGCGGCCCGTGCGATGTCGACGATGGTCGTCTTGTCCAGGCCGTGCCGACGGAAGCAGTCGAACGCGGACTCGATGATGAGCTCGCGGGTATCTGTCGCGGTCGATGCCGAAGTCATGGCGGCGCTGTCAGTCCGCCGCGAGGATCAGCGCGCTCGTCGGCACACCCGTTCCGGATGTGACCAGGACGTGCTCGACGGCGTCGACCTGGTTGTAGGAGGTGCCTCGCACCTGCCGAACTCCCTCGGTGATGCCGTTCATGCCGTGGATATAGGCCTCGCCGAGCAGACCGCCGTTCGTATTGATCGGCAGTTCCCCGCCGAGGGAAAGCCTTTCGATCGTCGCGAAGTCCTTGGCCTCACCGCGACCGCAGAACCCGAGTTCCTCCAACTGTGCGAACACGAAGGGGGTGAAGTGGTCATACAGGAAGGCGGTCTGAATATCGGTGGGCTTGAGTCCCGAATCGCGCCAGAGCTTTTCCGCGACCACACCCATTTCCGGTAGGCCCGTGATGTCGTCACGGTAATAGCTCGTCATCATCTCGCCGTCAGCGGCCGCGCCCTGGACCGCGGCGGTGATGACCGCGGGGGACTGGGCGAGATCGCGGGCACGCTCGGTGCTGGTGACGACGATGGCGACGCCGCCGTCGCTCTCCTGACAGCAGTCGAGCAGGCGCAGCACGGGTTCGATGACCCACCGCGAGTTCTGATGGTCCTCGAGCGTGATCGGCCGTTCGTAGAACCAGGCGTCGGGATTGCGGGCCGCGTGCGCGCGGTCGACGACGGATATTCTTCCGAAGTCCTCATTGGAGACGCCGTAGGTCGACATGTACCGCTGAGCGTGCAGGGCGACCCACGCTGCCGGCGTCAACAGCCCGAATGGCGCGTAGTTCGCCATGAACAACGGGGTTTCACCCGTCGGGCGCGCCCCCGAACCGCCGAACCGGAACCCGGATCGCTCGTTGAATGCGCGGTAGCACACCACGGCGTCGGCCGTACCCGTCGCCACCGCCATGGCGGCCTGCACCACCGTGCCCGCCGCAGCCCCACCGCCGTGGTGCACGCGGCTGAAGAACGTCAGGTCGCCGATGCCGACGTTTCGCGCGATCTCGATCTCGTCGCTCGAGTCCATCGTGAAGGTGACCATGCCGTCGATGTCGCTCGGCTGCAGGCCGGCGTCGTCGATCGCGGCTTTGACCGCCTCGCAGGCGAGTTGGAGTTCGCTTCGGCCGGACTCCTTGGAGAATTCGGTCTGGCCGATGCCGGCGATGGCGGTCACTCCCGAGAGGGGGCTCACGCGTCGGCCCGGTCATCCAAAAGGCTGACGGTCGCCGTTCCCGACACGTGATCGCCGAGACTGTTGCTGCCTCTGAACTCGACGTCGATGAGCCCCTCGCCGTCAGCGCCATCGGTCTTGCCGGTGACGGCGCCGGCGAACCGCAGCGGATCGTTGGGGAACGCGGGTACACCCAACCGGATCGCCAGCCGCTTCACCATCGCTTCCGGACCGGCCCAGTCGGTCAGGAACCGCACGCAAAGCCCGTTGGTGGTGAGGATGTTCATGAACATGTTGGGCGAGCCCTGCTTCTTCGCGAACTCCGGATCATGGTGCACTGGCATGAAGTCGCGCGACGCGATGGCTCCCGCGACGATGACCGTTGCGGTCACGGGTATTTCGAGCGGAGCCACCTCGTCGCCGACGTTGATGTCGTGCCAGTCCAGTGTGGTGGTGCGGAACTTCGTGGTCGTCACAGGTTTCCTCCTACGTATGTCGCGCCGAGGCGTGCAAGTTGCGCCGGTGACGAGCCGAGCGCCAGCTCGTTGTGTTTGGCCCACAGGAAGTAGCGGAACAGGGGATAGGTGATATCGATGCCGATTCCCCCGTGCACCTGCTGGGCGGTCGCCGCGACGCGCGAGCCGGCCTCGGCCGCCCAGAATTTCGCGATGGCTGCTTGGCGGCCCGGTGGCCCACCCTGCTCGAGGAGCCAGGCGGCCTGCCACATGGTCCACCGGATGGCCTGGACGTCGATGAACGCGTCGGCCATCCGTTGTTGCACGGCCTGGAAGCTGCCGATGGGCCTTCCGAACTGTTCGCGTTCGGTGGTGTAGGACGCGGCCATCCGGAGCGCGCGCTCCGTCACGCCGAGTTGGATCGCGCACAGCCCGACAAGTGCACGCGCATAGAGTGATTCGAGGATCTCACGGCCGTCGCCGGCAAGTCGGTCGGTTGTGGCCGCACCATCGAGGACGACGTCGGCGTGCGGTTCGCCGTTGGTCGTCACGACGTTGCGAATCTCGACACCGTCGGAGTCCGCGTCGACGAGGAAGACGCCGATGTCGCCGTCGCCGAGCGAGGCTGGGATGAGGATGGTGCGGGCCAGCTGGGCCGCGGGTACCAGCTCCTTGGTGCCGTCGAGGCGCCGGCAGCCGCCGTCGCGTCGCGCCGTCGTCGCCGGTCGGGTCGGGTCGGAACGGCCGGGCTCCGCCAATCCGGCTGTGAGTAGCCATGAGCCGTCGATGACGGCGGGAAGGTACCGCTCCCGCTGTGCGTCATCGCCGTAGCGGGCGATGGTGTCGGCGCCGAGAAGCAGGGTGGCGTAGGCCGGCACCGGCGCGACGCTCCAACCCACCTCTGTGAGAAGCAGTGCCAATTCGACAAAGCCCCGGCCACTGCCGCCTACGTTCTCCGGCAACGATATTCCGAGCAGGTCGGCCGTCGCCAGTTCGCGCCACAGGTCGGCGTCGTGACGCACCTGGCCGCCTTCGAGCTCGGTGAGGTGTTCGGGGGTGGCGCGGTGCTCGAAGAGCTGACGCGCAACCTTGCCGATCGTCTCCTGGTCTTCGGTGAAGGTGAAGTCCATTATCGGACCGGCCGGAACTGGTGCAGCACGATGTCTTTCCCGTCGATGGTGTCGAACGTCTCGTAGAAGACCTCGACGGGCATACCGACTTCGACGTCGGCAGAGGCGATTTCGCGCAGATTGGACACCAACCGCACTCCTTCGTCGAGTTCGACCAGCGCGACGATGTAGGGATACTCCATCAACGGCATCGGAGGATGTTGCGGCATCACGTAGCTGTACACGGTGCCGCGACCGGTGGACTCGACGGTGTCCCATTCCAGCGAATTGCACGCCGGGCACATCGGCCGCGCTGGCTGGCGCAGCGCCCGGCACCCTGCGCACCGTTGGATCAGCAGTCTATTCTCGCGCAATCCGTTCCAGAAGAACTCACTGTCCGGGCTGACCGTCGGCGCCAGCCGCGTCGCCATCAACTGCTCGCCTTGAATCGGAACACGCGGAACCGTTGCCTGCCGAGGACTCCGCCGTGCTGGTCGGTGTAGGTCGAGAGCCAGGTGACGAAATAGCCGGTGCCCAAGGAGGTCTTCTTCTCGTCGGAGATGTGCTCGAACTCCTGTGTCACCGAGATGACGTCGCCGAGACGCGGATAGCGCTCGATCTCGAATTCGGAGTTGGTTGCGACGATGCCCGTGTAACCGGCCTCTTCGATGAGCGATGCGGGATTGCGGCCCATCTCGATCGGCACCCCGCCCCGTTCGGCGATTCCCTCGATCTTGGGCGCGGGCATGGTCCAGGCCTGCAGCATCACCGGTGGAGAGACGATGCCGCCGAACCTCGACTTCTCGGCGAACTCGGGATCGAGATAGACCGGGTTCATGTCGCTGAGCGCATGGGCCCAGTGCCGAATCATCGGCTGGTTCACCGGGTCCGGGGCTACGGTCGGCTTACCGGATCCGCCGGTCGGCTTGCCGATCAGCGCGTCCAACTTCTCGCGAAACTGACTCTTGTCGGACGTCTGTGTCACTTCGCATCCCCATTCTGCGTTGCTCGAAGGTCACGTGGCGCGCGAGGCATGAAAAGCCCTGCCATCGCGATGATGTCGCGTTGAAGTTCGTTGGCGCCACCACCGAATGTGTTGATGACCGCGACCCGGTACGCCGATTCGAGTGCGCCGCGCAGCGGCGCGTCCTCGCCCTTCCGGACGCCGCCGCGATCCAACACCTCGAGAAGCTCACGGGCCACCTGTTGCGTCAGCTCGGTACCGAACACCTTCACCGCCGACGCCTCGCCCATCCCGAGCGCGCCTTTCGTCATCGCCGCGTTGACGCGCAGGTTCATGATCTTGTAGGCGGCGACCTGCGCCTCGACTCGGGCCAGCGCCTGCTGCACCCATGGCTGGTCGATCACAGCGCCGCCGTCGAGTTCGGTGCTCTTGGCCCAGTTCAACGTCTTCTCGAACAGCGGCTCCAACGCGCCCATGTTTCCCAGCGCGGCGCGTTCGAAGTTCAGCTGCGTCGTGATCAGCCGCCAACCCCCGTTCTCGCCACCGACAATGGAGGACGCAGGAACCCGAACATCGTCGTAGAACGTGTAGAACGTGGATACACCGGGCATGGTGTGCAGCGGCTTCCACGAGAACCCGGGCGACGAGGTCGGGACGATGAAGATCGAGATGCCCTTGTGCTTCTTGACCGTGGAATCCGTGCGCACCGCCAGCCAGATGTAGTCGGCGTAAGCCGCGCCACTGGTGAACATCTTCTGGCCGTTGATGATGTAGTCGTCGCCGTCGCGCACGGCCGCGGTGCGCAGCGAAGCCAGATCGCTTCCTGCGGACGGCTCGGAGTAGCCGATCGCAAACTCGACCGTGCCGTCCAGAATCGACGGCAGAAACTTCTGCTTCTGCTCCTCGGTACCAGAGTGCGCGAGCGTCGGCCCGACGGTGTTGAGGGTGACCAGCGGTATGGGTGCATTCACCCGCTGTGCCTCTTCGAAGAAGATGAACTGCTCGAGGGCGGTAAACCCATGGCCGCCATACTCTTTGGGCCAGCCGACGCCGAGCAGGTTGGCGGCGCCGAGCGCTCGAACGCACTCCTTGACGGCGTCGCCACCCTCGCCGGTGCTCCTCACGTCCGCGTCCTCCATGCGTCCTGCGACCGCGGCGATGCGCTCAGGCGTCATCACCGCCTCCAGCGAGGCTCGGATTTCGCTGCGCAGCCGCTTCTGTTCCGGTGTGAAGTCCAGGTGCACTGTTCAGCCCCCCGATCCGAGTCGCACGGGCATCCGCTTGACGCCAGGCACCATGGTGGCCCTCATCCGGTCGACGTCGCCGACAAGCTCGATTTCGGGGTACCGCCCAAGCAACACCTCGAAGAAGACGCGCGCTTCCAGCCGGGCCAGCTGGGCTCCGATGCACGAATGTTCGCCGCAGCCGAATGCGATGTGAGGGTTGGGATGTCGGTCGATCCTGAAATCCTCGGCGTCGGAACCGAATATCTCCTCGTCCCGGTTCGCGGAACCGTAGAGCATGACCACGACGTCGCCCTCGCGAATGCGCTGTCTGCGAATCTCGACGTCGACCGTTGCCACCCGCGCCATGTGCGTCACCGGCGTCGTCCAGCGCAGCATTTCCTCCACTGCGGCAGGAATCAGCGATGGATCTTCGACGAGCCGACGGCACTGCCCGGGATGGTCGATGAGCGCCAACGTGCCGAGCGCGATCAGGTTACGGGTGGTCTCGTTACCCGCGACGAGAAGGAGGAACGCGAAGTTCAGCAGGTCGTCGTCGGTCAGCTTGGCTCCGTCGACCTCGGCGGTGGTCAGCACCGACAGCATGTCGCTTCGCGGCTCGGCACGACGTGCGGCGATCAGCTGCTGGAAGTAGCCGAACAGTTCACCGATGGCGACCATCGAATCCATCACGATCTCGGGATCGGCGTTGCCTGTGCACGCGTCGGACCAGCGGCGGAACTGTTCCCAGTCGTCGGGCGGCGCTCCGAGCAGCTCGGCGATCATCCGGGTCGGCAGCGGCGCGGCGAGTTCTTCGGCGAACTCGTGGGTGGAGCCGGACCTGACGTCATCGAGAATGCCGTAAACGATCTCGCGCACTTTCGGCTCGAGGATGGCCACCTGCCGTCGGGTGAATCCGGTGTTGATGAGCTTGCGCAGCTGCCGGTGCCGCGGCGGA
The DNA here is from genome assembly GCF_032159565.1 of Mycobacterium sp. Classification (GTDB taxonomy): domain Bacteria; phylum Actinomycetota; class Actinomycetes; order Mycobacteriales; family Mycobacteriaceae; genus Mycobacterium. The sequence continues at coordinate 19,706 of NZ_JAVHWR010000142.1, read as the reverse complement.
TCCGTGAAGATGAGGTTGCCCTCTTGTACCGGGTTCGGCAACACCGGATCAGGAATGGTGATGCCCTTCGTGGACGAGAACGTGTTCGGATTGGTCGACACGTACCGGATGTCCTCGTACTTGAGCAGCGCCCAGAATTCGGTGACGTCGTTCCAGCACACAGGTGCAGTGGCCCGCAGTTCCTTATAGGCGGGGTACGGATCGCCGATGAAGAAGTCGGGGGAATGCAGCGGGAACGTTGTAGGCACTACGGCCTCCCTCGACACCGTTGTCGGACAGACTAGGCAGATCTGTTCGATTACGTTTGTGTCTACTCGCGCGTCTCTACGGTGTCAATAGCGGGCGATCTGTTGCTTGACAACCGGGTTGGCTTCGACGATTGACGATCGCGGTCCGACAAGTGTACACCAAGTGTTGATCCACTGAGCTCAGTGAGGAGCCGGTATGGCCGACCCGCATCGTCTGGTTGACGACTACTCGCTGTACATCGGCGGCGAATGGGTCGAGCCACGCAGCGGGCGCTACGACGACGTATCGCCGTCCTCCGGAAAGACCATCGCCCAGGCTCCCGACGCAGACCTTGCCGACGTCGACGCCGCGATAGGCGCAGCGCGACAGGCCTTCGACGACGGGCCGTGGGGTGCCGCCGCTGCCGATGAGCGCGCACGGTGCCTCGGTCAACTGGGCAACGCGCTGTTGGAGCACGCCGACGACTTCTTCGCGCTGTCCCAGGCCGAATGGGGATGCATTGCCAACGAGCGGCTGATGCAGGTCGACGGGCCGGCCTTCATGGCGCTGCGCGCCGGCGAACTGGCCGCTCAGCTGAGCGACGAACCGATCGATGCCTACGGGGCGGCGGGGACCACGCTGCTTCGCCACGAGCCCCTCGGCGTCGTTTCGGTGCTCACGCCGTGGAATTTCCCGCACAGCCTCAACGTGATGAAGGTGACCAGAGCGCTGGCCGCGGGTAACACCGTCGTCCTCAAGCCATCGCCGCTGACGCCACTCGCCGGGCTGGCACTTGGCCGAATCATCGACCAGTACACCGACATTCCCGCTGGAGTGGTCAACGTGGTGACTCCGAGAGGTCTCGACGCCGGCAAGCTGCTGACCACCGACCCGCGAATCGACATGGTCAGCTTCACCGGAAGCTCGGCGGTCGGCAGGGAAGTCATGGCCGCAGCGGCAGCGACAATGAAGCGCATCCTGCTCGAGTGCGGTGGCAAGTCGGCGGCGATCTTCCTCGACGATGTAAAAGTGACCGACGAACTGCTGCAACAGATCCTGTTCGACGGTTGCTCCCTGCACGCCGGGCAGGCGTGCATACTGCAGAGCCGCCTCCTTCTCCCGGAGCGGCTGCACGACGACATCGTGGACCGGCTCGTCGACGCGGCGCAGCGCATAAAGGTGGGCGATCCGACGGGGCCGGACGTGCAGATGGGCCCGCTCATCAGCTCCGAGCAGCGAGACCGCGTCGAAGCACACGTGGCTGCCGCGCTCGATGACGGGGCGTCCCTGGCTGCCGGTGGCCGACGGCCAATCGGCCTGAACGGCGGCTTCTACTACGAGCCGACCATACTGACCGACGTCCGCCCAGATTCCCGAATCGCGCAGGAGGAGGTGTTCGGGCCCGTGCTGACAGTCCTGCGCCACCGCGACGATGACGACGCGGTCGCGATCGCCAACAACTCGCAGTACGGCTTGTCCGGCGCGGTGTGGGGCGCCGACGTCGACCGCGCCGTTGCGGTCGCACGCCGTGTCCGAACCGGACAGATCGCCGTGAACGGCTGCATCCCGGGCGACGCGCCGTTCGGCGGGTTCAACCAGAGCGGGTTGGGACGCGAGGGCGGCGGCCTGCGTGGACTTCACCAGTACATGGAGCCGAAGGCCATCGGAATACCCACATGACCGACGCGCTCGCCGGTTTGCGTGTCGTCGAGATCGCCGGTGACATCGCAGGCCCGTACTGCACCAAGCTTCTTGTCGATCTCGGTGCCGACGTCACCAAGGTCGAGCCGCCGGCCGGTGACCCACTCCGTCATTGGGGACCGTTCCCCGAGGGGAAGGCAGACCCGGAACGATCCGGCCTGTTCGAGTATCTCAACGCCGGGAAACGCGGAGCGACAATCGATCTGACGGCCGAGCATGGTGTCGACTGTGCGCGGCGGCTGTTCGCGGGCGCACATGTGCTGGTCGAGGCGCTGCCGCCGGGAAAGCTCGACGGCTACGGGTTCGATGGGAAGGCGTTGGCAGAGCTCAGCCCCGGCCTCGTCGTCGTCCGCATCTCCGACTTCGGTCAACACGGACCGCTGCGAGACCGCGTCGCCACACCGTTCACGATGCAGGCGGCGTCCGGCTGGACCAACGTCAGGGAACCCGGTCGGCCTCCTGTGCAGGCAGGCGCGCGGATATCCGAGTACGTCGCCGGTGGGTACGCCGCCCTTGGCGCGCTGACCGCTCTGCGGAACGCATCCGCCGATTCGGGAGTTGTCGAGGTGGACGTGTCGGTGCTGGAGTCGCTGCTGTGCACGCTTCCGTATCCGATGCTGATGGCCGAGAGGATGCGAAATCTCGGCCTGCCCACCAACACTCGTGCGGCACCGATGATGGGCATCGTCCGTGCCGCCGACGGATGGATCGGAATCAACTGTCTCACGGGTCAGCACTGGCTCGACGTCTGCGCGATGCTCGGGCTGCCCGAGTACGGCGACGCCCAGATCGCAATCATGCTCGGCGGCCCCGAACGCGGCGAGTTCTTCGCAAGGGCGCAACCGTGGCTCGACGAGCGCACCGTTGCCGAGATCCTCGAGTTGAGCCAGGCGATGCGGATTCCCGCCGCCCCGGTGAATGACGGCGCGACCGCACCGCACTGTCCTCAATACGCCGAACGCGGATTCTTCGTGGCCGGCGGCGGCGACGCAATCCTTCGCCCGGGTGCGCCGTTTCGGCTGTCCCGCACACCGGTTCGGCCACCCCGCCGTGCACCACGCCTGGGTGCGGCGGCGTCCGCACCCACAACCACAACCACGCGCCGAGAGTTCGAGGGGGCATGTGATCCGTCCACGCCGTTCGCCGGCATCAGAGTCCTCGACCTGAGCACGTTCTGGGCCGGCGCCTACCTGACGTGCTATCTGGGGGCTTTCGGCGGCGACATCATGAAGGTCGAGTCGATCCAGCGGCCCGACGGTCATCGCTATTCCGGCGCCTGGTCCTATGAGGGGGACCGTTGGTATGAGCGCAGCGGCATCTGGCAGGGCACCAACCTCAACAAGCGCGACATCACTCTCGACCTGACGTCGGACCGCGGGCGTGAACTCGTCCGACTGCTCGCCCGCGAGGCCGACGTCGTCGTCGAGAACTTTTCGCCGCGGGTGATCGAGCAGTTCGGACTGGACTACGAATCGCTGAAGGCCATCAAGCCCGATGTGATCTGCGTGCGGATGCCTGGATTCGGTCTGCAGGGTCCGTGGCGCGACTACGTCGGCTGGGCACTCAACATCGAACAGACGTCGGGCATGTCGGCGGTGACCGGATATCCCGACGGGCCGCCGTGCAACATTCAGGGACCGGCCGATCCGATCGTCGGGGTGCATGCGGGCACGGCACTGCTCGCCGCGCTCGAGCACCGGCGCAGGACCGGCGAAGGCCAACTGATCGAGGTGGCCCAAATCGAGGTGGCGGCATGTCTCGCCGCGGAACCGGTGATCGAGTATTCGATGAATTCGGTCGTGCCAGGACGGGAAGGCAATCACACCCGCGGGTGCCTGCAGGGCGTGTATTCGACCGCCGCCGAGGATGACTGGGTTGCGGTTTCGGTTCGCGACGACACCGATCTGACCGGGCTCGGTGCGGTCCTGTCACGCCCCGATCTGAAGTGGGGGATGGCCCACGATGAGTTCGACGCCGCTGTAGCCGAGTGGGCGCGGACGCGAACCGCCGCAGAAGCCGTCGATTCGTTGAGGGCACATCAGATTCCGGCAGAGCAGGTGCTGACCGTCGAGCGAATGTACGACCTGCCCCAGCTGGATGCGCGGAATTTCTACCAAGAGGTTGAGCACCCGGTCACCGGGCCGCACCGGTATCCGGGCTGGCCGTTCACGGTGACGCCGGGACCCCGCCGGCATCACCGGTTGCCGCCGCCGACGCTGGGGCAGCACAACGCGGAGATCCTGCACGGACTCGGCTTGACGGACGACGAAATCGACGAACTGCGCGCAAGCCGGGTCATCGGCGAAACCGCGCTCAACGCCTAGCTCGTGCGGACTCCACCATCGACCAATAGTTCTCTTCCCGATCGGTCAGCTCGTTGGATGTGATCGCGCCGAAGGCGGCCGCATCCCGTACGAAGCGAATCGATGCGTCGGGCAAGGCGTCTGGGCCCTGCAGGCGAAAGCAACTCGGCGCCAACGGGCCGAATAACAGGGCGCGGCGCAGATGCGGCCATTGGTCGGGATTCGGCTCGACACCCGCAGCCCTGGCGAACGCCAGTGCAACCAGGTTCATGCGGCTTTTCTGAGGCAATCCGCGACGCGCGCGGTAGGCGTCGATCGCCGCCCGCTGCTCGGCTTCGCTGGCCTGCGGAACCACGCCACCCCAGGTGTAGGCGATCCACCGGGCCTGAAGTTCCAGCGGCACGAAATACCCGCCGGACTGGTCCCACATGCCGACGAACGCCAGGCCGGGTAGATCGGGATGGAAGGTGAAGCGGTCGGCGTTCAGATGCACGGCGTCGAGGCCGAGGATTGCGCTGATCTCGTCGCTCAGGTACGGCAGATCGAGTTGAAATCCCGTGCCGAACAGAATTCCGTCGAAGGCTTCAGTCGATCCGTCGGCGAAGGTCACGGTTCTCCGGTCGACCGAGATCATCCACGGTCGCACCGTGATTCGGCCCTCCGCCACCAGCGGCAGGTACTGCTGGGCCAGCGTGACGCCCGCGGTGAAGAGAGACGCATCGGGTGCTGGGGCCCCGTATTGCTCAGGGCTGCCACCGGCCTCGACGACGATCTCCTTGAGCTGCCGGTCAACTTCTTGCGCGGTGAGAGACTCGTTCGCCAGAGTTCCGTAGCGGGTGAAGATGCGGGAGTCGGACGGGACGCCTGCAGCGAATTTCGGCAGCACGTACCGCTGACGTCGCTGGGTGACCGTGACGGCCGCGCCGAGTTGGGCGAGTTCCGAGGCGATTTCGAGCGCGCTGATGGCGCCGCCGGCGACGAGGACACGTCTTCCGAGGTAGGCCGTCGAGTTTCGGTATCGATAAGTGGACATCGCGCCGGCCGATCCCGTGAACGTGTCCAGTCCCGGAGCCGAAGGGATGCATGGCGATTCGAATCGCCCACTGGCCACCACCACTCGCTCGAACGTCTCGGTCCTGCCGGAATGCCCGATGACCCAGCCGCCTTCGCCTCGGCTCAGGTTCTCGACCCGGGTGCCGAACCGAATGCGAGACGCCAGGGCGAATGTCTTGGCATAACGGTGCAGGTAGGCGAGGATGTCGCGGTTCGACGGGAAGACATGACCGCTCGCGTGCTCCAAGTCGCTGAAGGACGTCAGTATCCGACTGGTGTTCGTGTGCATGGTCGGCCACACGCCGCTGATGCCCTCTAACCCCGTCCACTGCCCGCCCAGCGTATGACTCTGCTCGAAGATCGTCGGCTCGAACCCTTGCGACAGCAGCCACCGCGCCGCGACGAGACCTCCGGGTCCCGCCCCGATCACGGCAACGCGTCCTGTCATCTCCCGAACTGTCGCACATGCGTCAATTACGCTCAACGACGTGCCAGAAACGTCGTACGCACCCTGCGGCGATCTCAGCCTGGCATATCAAACCGGCTTCGAGGAACGGGGGGTCGTCGAGTTGCGTGGAGTGCCAGGTGAATGGGAGTTGCTTACGGTCGATCGCGATGGTGCGCAAGCCGGCTCGGCCGAGGCGAAGCTGGCCTCCGCGCCAACGCCTGGCGCCCGCTCCACGATGCGACGCTCGGACCGCGCGGTGGCGGTGATGGCCAAGAGGACACCATGGATACTTCGTGGCATGTCCCGCATCGCCCCAGCGGCCAAACCGGCCAGCCATGACGCCTAAGCCCGAGATCTCGCTGATGCTGCGCACTTTCAGCGACGATGCGAACCAGGACTGGAACGCAACCGTGGAGATGGCATGCGCCATGGATGCCGCCGGGGTGGATCGCGTGGTCGTCTCGGATCACCTGGTCTTCGGAGAGAACCTGGATGCTTACGGCAATCCCGCAGTCGGTGGCACCGCGGGTGGGCGGCAGCCGACAGGTCCTGACGGCAATTGGCTTGAGCCGCTTGTCTTCTTGACGGCGGTGGCAGCCAAGACCACCCATATCCGGCTGGGAACCGCGGTGCTGCTCGCGGCTCTCAGGCGTCCGGCAGTGCTGGCCAAGCAGTTGGCGACGATGGACGTCCTGTCCGGCGGTCGCGTCGACCTCGGTGTCGGAGTCGGCTGGCAACGCGAAGAGTACAACGCGGTCGGCTTGGCGTTCGAGGATCGAGGACGCCTGCTTGACCACACCCTGGAGGTCTGCCGACTCCTGTGGACCGAACAGCGCGCCCGTTACGACTCACCGGAACTGTCGTTCGACGGCATCCACCAGATGCCGAAACCGTTGCAGCCGGGCGGCATACCCATCTGGATCAGTGGCACCGTCAACAAGAGGGTGGCGCGCCGGTTGAGCAACTTCGGGACGCGCTGGATCCCTTGGGGTCCGGCGATCAGCAACCTCGAGGAGTCCATCCCCGCGATGAAGAAGGCGATCGCCGACGTGGGGGGCGACCCGACCGATCTGGCTGTGCAGGGCGCCACCGTGTTGAAGAGGGATGCCGACGGCGCAATCGACGTGGGCGCATCCCTCGCCCCGGTGGCGAAGCAGGTGGCGGCAGGCGCCACCGACATCCGCTTCAGTGGCTCGCTACCAAAGGACCTGCACCAGGCGAGCGAACAGCTCTCGGAGCTGGTGGCGGCGTTCAGGTCAGCGACGCGCTGAGTCTGCGCATGGGTCTGACGTCGTGTCGGCGGGCGCCCGCCTTGAGGATCGAAACGAAGCGCCATTTCTGCACTAGGGTCGTAGATTGGCGAAGACAACAGCCCTCATGCAGAAGTCGGGCTTACCGTGACCAGGGGAGGTCAGTCGTGCGTGTCCCTCGAGCGGTGGCGAGATTCAATCGCCGGATCACCAATCCCATGGCGCTCGCGCTTGCCGGCTGGGCGCCCACGATCGGCACACTCGAGCATGTCGGGCGCAAGTCGGGTAAGCGGTACCGAACGCCGCTGAACATCTTCGACACCGACGACGGCTACGTCATCCTGATCGGATACGGAACCGGATCTCATTGGGTCAAGAACGTCCTGGCCGGTGGCTCGGCCACGGTTCACAAGCACGGGAAGACGGTGCAGGTCGGCAACCCCCGCATGGTGAGCAAGGCCGAGGGCGAACCGTTGGTGACTTCCGGGAAGCTGCTGTATCGCCTGCACCCGTACAACGAGGCGGCGCTCGTAGTGACCGCCGACTAGGGGACCTTGGTGATGGCCAGCACCTCGGCCGCAGGCAGCGCGGCGACTACCGACGTTGCGGCAAGCAGTTTCGAGCCACGGATGCCGCTTCCGATGATGACCTGCGGCTGGTCCGCCACATTCTGATCGACCAGGATCGGCCAGTCGGCAGGCAGCCCGACCGGGGTGATGCCTCCATACGCCATCCCGGTCAACGATACCGCGGTGTCCATGGAGGCGAACGAAATCTTGCGCGCATCAACGTGACTGCGCACGATGCCGTTGACGTCGGCGCGGGTGGTCGCCAGCACCATGCACGCCGCGTGCCACACCCGGTCGGCGCGCTTGGCCTCCACGACGACGCAGTTCGCCGAGGCATCGAGACCGATGCCGTAGTGCTCGCAGAAGGCCGCGGTATCGGCGAGGTCCGGGTCGATCTCGGTGACCCACAGCCCGTCGGCGCCGGCCTGTTCGATGTAGCGGCGGACGGGATCGCCGACCAGGCCCATCGCCTCACCGACGGGTACGAACGTCAGCATTCCGAGCTCCACCTTGTCCACGCCTATCCCTCCGTGCTGCTGAACCGCTCACCGATGTATTCGAGCAGCCGCGGGTCATCAGAGGTGAACCGGTCCACTTCCTCGCCGCCGTCGCATCGCAACAGCGCGACCGTCACCTGGTCATGTTTCCGGATGACCACCGTCCAGATGGCGCCGGAGTCCTCCCAGCGTTGGAGTTCTGCGACCCGATCGCTGCCCATGCTTCTACGATTCCACTTCGATGAGTGGGAGCCCGGCACCGGCCGCCGCTGTTGCGGCGATCTTCGTGTGGCTGGGTATGGTGCTGGCGATTTCTTTCCTCGAGGCTCCGCTGAAATTCCGTGCACCCGGGGTCACCATGCAGATCGGTCTCGGCATCGGCCGCGTCGTCTTCCGTGCGCTCAACGGCTGCGAACTTGTACTTGCCGCAGTGTTGGTGGTCGCCTTCGTCGTCCAGCCGCCGACCGTCTGGGCGGCAGTGTCAGCGGGTGTCGCCGTCGTCGCACTTCTTGCACAGGTGCTGCTCGTGCGGCCGAAGCTGGCCAGGCGATCCGATGCGGTACTGGCGGGCGGCGACGGACGGCGCTCGCACGCGCACTGGGTGTACGTCGGCTTCGAATTCGTCAAGGTCGCGGGTCTGCTCATCGCGGGCGTTCTGCTGCTCATGGCGTGAGACCATCGCCCGATGCGGTTGGGATTGCATGCGCTTGGCATCGGCAACGGCGCCGACCGCGCTGTAATCGACGCGGTAGCAGCCGCTGCCGATTCTGCGGGGTTCGCGACGCTGTGGTCGGGCGAACACGTGGTGATGGTCGATGAGTCGGCGTCGCGCTATCCGTACTCCGACGACGGCCGGATCGCCGTACCCGCGGAGGCCGACTGGATCGACCCGTTGATCGGGTTGAGTTTCGCAGCGGCCGCCACCTCGACAATTCGGATCGCGACGGGCGTGCTGCTGCTGCCCGAGCACAATCCGGTTCTGGTGGCCAAGCAAGCCGCGACGCTGGACTCGCTCAGCGGCGGCAGGTTGACGCTCGGCATCGGCACCGGCTGGTCACGTGAGGAATTCGACGCGCTCGGTGTGCCGTTCGAGCGTCGGGGTGCGCGCACCAAGGAGTATGTCGAGGCGATCCGCACGTTGTGGCGCGACGACGTGGCGGCGTTCGACGGCGAATTCGTCCACTTCGACGCGGTGCGCGTGAATCCGAAACCAGTGCACGACCGGCGCATTCCGATAGTCCTCGGCGGAAACAGCGACGGAGCCCTGCGCCGGGTGGCGGCGTGGGGCGACGGTTGGTACGGCTTCAACGTGGAAAGCGTCGACGCGGTGGCCGAGCGGGTGGCCTTCCTCCGCGGATTGTGCGAAGAGCAGGACCGGGATCCCGCGGAGCTACGGATTGCCGTGGCGCTTCGCGACCTCACGCCCGATGACGTCGCACCGCTTGCCGCATCGGGTGTTGACGAACTCGTGCTGGTCGAGGGCCCACCTGAGGATGCGAGCGTCGCCGCCGATTGGGTGAGCGGGCTGGCCGATCATTGGATGACGACCCTGGGTTACCCCAGGAGGTCACGCGCCTGAGCACGCGCGGCTTCGGCGATCTGCTGCTCCCGGGCATACAGCAGGCCGTACGTGAATCCGTTCTCGCCCGGCGTCGTTCCCGCCGTCAATGCGAACCGACGCAATGCATCCGACGCGACGACGCTGTCTTGATGATCGCCCAGCACCCGCTGGATTCGCTTGTAGTGTTTCTGCGCTTTCTTGACGGCACCTGACTTCTCGAGCGGCCGCCGTAGTTCCGCCGCATAGCGTGCCCGCTTGGCCGCCTTGCGGGCGCGATGCAGCAGCGCGCCATCATCGTTGTCAATCGCCGCGGAGAGTCGTCGGTCGGCCTTGCGCTCGGCCTTCGCCGCTCGCTTGTGCAACTTCTTGGCGGTGGGCCGGGTCGCGAGGGGAGGGTCCGCCCGCCAGCGCTGCAGCGTCGCCAGGACATCAAGATAGCGCTGCGAGTCCATGGCTTCGGAAACTGCCGTTCGTGCCTTCAGCTGCTCGGAATGCAGGTCGGTGTTTATTCGATTGGCGACGGGTCCCAGCACCAACTCGGGTGGCCAGTCGTCGAGAACCTCGCGGAAGCGGTTGCGCTGCACTTGGCGGTCGCGAACTTCACCGAGCAGTCCGGCGAACCACTTGAGCTCCTCGTCGAGGTGTTCGGTGGCCGGCCGGTCGAGCAGCTTGCCGAACACCCGAATCGTGCTGCGCAGCCGACGGATCGCGACCCTGGTGTCGTGAATCGGATCCTGTGCCCGCCGCAGCTGCAGATCGCCTTCGAAGAGGGCGTCGATCTGATCGGCGACGTAAATGGTGAGCGCGAGCAGCGCGGCGTTGTCGATGGCAGGCGGGTCAGCGGCGCCCAGCGCGTGGTCCAGCTTCGACCTGTACCGCGACGGGCGCGCGGCCGCCTTGCTGAGCCGATGGGCCAAGGGGCGAGACAGCCTCTGGCCGTCCGATTCGTACTCGACCTCGATCTCTCGCCAGGCCAGCAGGCGGTGATCGACCGATGCGTGCACGTGGTCATCGGCGAGCTCTGCACACAGACGCTCGTCCTGCCGGATGCGGGACCGGGTGCGTTCGGTGCGCAGGGTAGCAACGCTGACCAGCGGCTTACCCAGCCGCAGCCCCGTCAGCAAGTCCTTCAGTTCAGACGGTGGCTCATCTCTGCCAGAGGGGTGCGGATCTCGATACGGCCATCGACGTCGGGAACCTTGAGCTGCCAGCCAATGTCGTCGTCACCATCTCGTCGTCGAAGGACGATCCCGTGAGACTGCAGGTCACGATCGGCAGTGTCGTAGTACACGCTTTCCAGGTGCACGGTGCTGCGATCGATGTCGCCGCCGTCGACCAGGTCGTGCAGGCGCGGCAAGACGAAATGGTCGTCGACCTCCCATTTGTCTTCGCGTTCGAGCAGCTCATGCATGATATTGAGGTTTTCCGAATCGGTGCAGCCCGAAACGTGGGTCAGTACAGAAATTCGGCCAGCCCGGTGCCTCCGACGCGCCTACCGTCGTCGATCGACACCATGGCCGGAACTAGCTCGCTGGTCACCAAGCCGTGCTCGCGGGTGAGTTCGTCGATGATCTCGAAGCTCGCCGCGATGCGGTCGGGGGCATCGACGACGACGGTGATCACCGGCACTCGGCGGGCGAGCTGGAGCCACTTGTCGCCGTGCGGTGCGTGGTCGCCGCGGAATCCCCAGATGCTGCGCAGCACCGTAGCGCCACTGGCCGACCGTGAGTCGAACAGGCGGCGGACGATCGCACGGTGGATCGGCACGCCGTCGTGTAGCGCTGCCTCGGAGGTGTACACCATCAGCTTCTGCCACAGCGGTCGACCCTGGTCGTCGGTCGCAGGCAGCGCCGCCGGACGGGTGATGAGCTCGCCTTCGCGTTTGCACAGCTGGACCCGTTCGATCGTGAAAAGCGGTTCCCGCAAGAGGGTTTCGAGTTCCGGCAGCGCGTCGGCGACCTGGCTGCCGGTACCGACCGCGATGATCATCACCGGCACACCGGTATTGCGGCTGAAGAAGGTGGCCCGCTTCCGGTCACCGCGCGTCGTGCCGTCGACACCGAGAAAGACTGACGCACCGGCGAATCCGAAGCGGTGCAACACCTGGCAAACCGCCCGGTACGCGGGCCGTCCGTCGGCGCGATCCTGGCGGCCGACGTAGATGGTGAGCTTGGCCGCATCCGGTGGCGTCGCTGAACCGCCGAAGTGCGCGCGTTCGAGTGTGACGAGGCCGCGCGACATCATCGCGCAGACCCGGTCGGCTAGCCCGGTCATCTTGTCGGCCACGTCCACCGCCGCGATTGCAATCGGCGAGTCCTCCGACAGGCTGAGGGACTCGTCGCTTCGCATTTCGTGGTGCGGGCCGAAGCTGGCGATTCCGCGCAGCACGACGCTGGTGGCAACCGCCTGGTCGCCATAGAGATCGAGCAGGGCGTCGGAGAGGAAGCGATCGCCGTGCCGCAGCCGTTCGGCGAAATAGGAGGTGAGCTTCAGGTAGTCGGTCACAGCGCGGCTCCGATCGACTGACCCAGCCACGCTGCGGCAAGGCCGAGCACCACACTGACCGCGATGTTGGCGAACGCCGCAACGACCTGGCGCTCCTCTGCGAGCCGCTGCGTTTCCAGCATCCACGTCGAGAAGGTCGTGTACGAGCCGACGAATGCGGTACCGGCCAGCAGCGCCACGTGCGGGCTGAGCGCGAGCCCGGCGAAGAAGCCGAGCAGCAGCGCGCCACTGAGGTTGACCACGAGGGTGCCGAACGGAAACGGCCTGCCGACCCGCTTGGACACCGCACGGTCGAGCTGGAACCGCGCCACCGCGCCGACCCCGCCGAGCAGCATCACGCCGATCCAGACGGCGACGGTCATCGGCGCACCCTGACACGTCGCGTCATGGCGGTCGCGAGGTAGACAGCGAGCAGGCCGGCCGTGATGCTGGCGAGGGTGTAGCCGACGGCGAGACCGTAGTGGCGGTGCTCGAGCATCTTGATGGTCTCCACCTGCATGGTGGAAAACGTCGTCAGGCCTCCGCACAGGCCGGTGCCAAGGAGCGGGCGTCGATAACTTGACGTCGGCAAACGCTCCAGCAGCCGGGTGACGAAATACCCCAACAGGAATGCGCCCACGATGTTGACGATGAACGTGGGCCACGGCCAGCGGCCAGGGTCGGGCGCGGCAACCGTCTCCAGCCCGGCCCGGCCCAGTGTGCCGATCGCTCCGCCGACGAAAACCGCGGCCAACTCACGTCCATCGAAACTGAACACAAGCCAAAGTAACGCCGTCAAGCTTTCGGACCCGCGTACGGCACGAAATACGGAGGAGCAGAATCACAGAGCATGGCCGCCAATCCCCGCGCCGGCAAGCCGGCGCAACCCGAAGATCTCATCGACGTGGCCCAGGTGGTCACCGCGTACTACACCGTCGAACCCGACCCGGACAACATCGACCAACAGGTGGCCTTCGGTACCTCCGGACATCGCGGGTCAAGCCTGGACGCCGCATTCAACGAGGCGCACATCCTGGCCACCACGCAGGCCATCGCGGAGTACCGGAAGGCGCAGGGGACATCCGGTCCGCTGTTCATCGGCCGCGACACCCACGCGCTGTCCGAACCGGCGTGGGTGTCGGCGCTCGAGGTGTTGGCGGCCAATGACGTCGTGGCGATGATCGACTCGGCCGACCGCTTCACGCCGACGCCCGCCGTCAGCCACGCGATTCTGTCGTTCAACAGAGACCGCGACGGTGATCTGGCCGACGGCATCGTCGTCACCCCGTCGCACAACCCGCCGCGCGACGGGGGATTTAAATACAACCCGCCCAACGGCGGGCCCGCCGACACCGACGCGACGGGCGTGATCGCCAAGCGGGCGAACGAAATCCTGCGCGACGGGCTCAAGGCGGTAAAGCGCGTGCCGTTGGCTCGCGCCCTGCAGACCGCTCAGCGCCACGACTACATGGACGCCTACGTTGCCGACCTGCCGAACGTGGTCGACGTGCACGCCATCAGCGCCGAGAAGATCCGCATCGGCGCCGATCCATTGGGTGGGGCCAGCGTCGACTACTGGGGTGCGATCGCCGAACGGCACAACCTCGAGCTGACGGTGGTCAACCCGCTCGTGGACGCGACGTGGCGGTTCATGACGCTGGACACCGACGGCAAGATCCGGATGGACTGCAGTTCGCCCAATGCGATGGCCTCGTTGATCGCCAACCGCGAGTCGTACCAGATCGGGACCGGCAACGACGCCGACTCTGACCGGCACGGCATCGTCACGCCCGACGGCGGCCTGCTGAATCCGAACCACTATCTGGCGGTGGCGATCGAATACCTCTACACCAACCGTCCGGAGTGGCCCTCGTCGACGGCCGTCGGCAAGACCGCGGTCAGCTCGTCGATCATCGACCGGGTCGTCGCCGGTCTGGGCCGCAAGCTGCTCGAGGTGCCCGTCGGATTCAAGTGGTTCGTCGACGGATTGATCAGCGGCACCATCGGTTTCGGCGGTGAGGAGAGTGCGGGGGCGTCGTTCCTGCGCCGCGACGGATCTACGTGGACCACCGACAAGGACGGCATCATCCTGGCGCTGCTGGCATCGGAGATTCTCGCCGTCACGGGGTCTTCACCGTCGCAACGCTACGAAGCGCTGGCCGAAAAGTACGGTGCGCCAACCTATGCGCGTGTCGATGCGCCTGCTGACCGCGAGCAGAAGGCGCGGCTGGCCAAACTGTCGCCGGAGCAGGTGACGGCCACCGAATTGGCCGGCGAGGAGATCACCGCCAAGTTGACGACGGCCCCCGGCAATGGCGCACCCCTCGGCGGCTTGAAGGTGACGACGGAGAACGCGTGGTTCGCGGCGCGGCCGTCGGGCACCGAGGACGTCTACAAAATCTACGCCGAGTCGTTCAAGGGACCCGAGCACCTTGCCGAGGTACAGGAAGCGGCACGCGAAGTGGTGAACAAGGTCATCTCGTGACGGAGGGCGACTGTTCTAGTCCGACAACTGAAGCCAAGGAGCCGCTGCCGCGTGAAGTCTGGCTGCTGATCGCGGCGAACGTCGTCGTTGCGTTGGGCTACGGGGTGGTCGCCCCGGTGCTTCCGCAGTACGCGCGGCACTTCGGTGTCAGCATCAGCGCGGCGACGTTCGTCGTCACCGCGTTCGCGCTGATGCGACTGGTTGCCGCCCCGCCCGCCGGATTACTGGTGCAACGGGTGGGGGAGAGGCGGGTTTACGTCAGCGGTCTGGTGATCGTGGCGCTATCGACTGGTGCATGTGCCTTCGCCCAAACATATTGGCAGCTGCTGCTTTTCCGTTCGCTCGGCGGCCTCGGGTCGGCGATGTTCACCGTGTCGTCGCTCGGTCTGATGATCCGGATTTCGCCGCCGGACGCGCGTGGCCGCGTCGCGGGCATGTTCTCGTCGGGGTTCCTCATCGGGTCTGTCGGAGGGCCGGTGCTGGGCAGCCTGACCGCGGGATTTGGCCTGGCCGTCCCGTTCTTGATCTATGGGGCGGCACTGCTTGTCGCCGCGACGGTGGTGTTCGTGAGCCTGTGCAATTCCGCTGTGGCGCTGCCGGAAGCGACGACGGAGCCCGCTGTCTCGGTGCGGACGGTGTTGCGTCACAGCGCATATCGCGCTGCACTGTTCTCCAACTTCGCTACGGGCTGGGCGGCGTTCGGCCTGCGAATCGCGCTCGTGCCGCTGTTCGTCGTCGAAGGACTGGGTTACGGGGCGGGCTTCGCGGGATTGGCACTGGCGACCTTCGCGATCGGCAACATCTTGGCAGTCATCCCCAGCGGGTATCTGTCCGACCGGGTCGGGCGCCGCAAACTGCTCATCGTCGGTCTGACGGTGTCGGCGATTTCCACAGTTCTCGTCGGGTACACGTCGTCGCTGACGGTATTCCTGGCGGCTGCCCTAGTGACGGGCGCCGCCACCGGGGTCTTCGTCTCTCCGCAGCAGGCCGCGGTGGCCGACATCGTCGGCAACAAGGCCCGCGGCGGCACGGCGGTGGCGACGTTCCAGATGATGGCCGATCTGGGCTCGATCGTCGGATCGCTGGCCGTCGGTCAGGTGGCCGAACACGCGTCATTCGCGTCGGCGTTCCTGGTCAGCGGCGCCATCCTGCTAGCGGCCGCGGTCGGGTGGGTGTTCGCGCCGGAGACCCGGGGGCTACCGCCCGTTCACCCGACGCCCATGCGTGCGATCGGCCCGGAGGCCGGCGGCGAAGTGCCGTGACCAGCGGTTTTGAACGCTTCCTACAGGTGGTGTAGCTTCGATGGGCACAACATCACGGGGCTATGGCGCAGCTGGTAGCGCACCACACTGGCAGTGTGGGGGTCAGGGGTTCGAGTCCCCTTAGCTCCACGTTGAGAACCCGGTTCTGACCAGTGTCGGGGCGGGTTTTACTTGTTAGCCGGATCGAGCCGCAGGACGCCTTGTGTCCTAAATCTGTCCTACGGCTGAGGAGAAGACGTCCGCGGCTGCGGTCAGGCGGTCGTCGGTCACACGCCCATAGACGGCCTGGGTCATGCGCTCGGTATGGCCGTGCCAGGCCGCAACCACATCGGCGGCGATGCCTGCCGCGCGCATCCGTGAGATGTTGCTGTGCCGCAGCTTGCCGAGCGTGATCGGCTCGAGCCCGGCCGCGGTGCGTTGGGTTGCAAACTCGCGCGAGTATCGCGCACGGGTAGCCACGTTCCATCGACGCGTGACAGCAATAGGTCGGCGTCGGTGAGTGGTCTGCCCACCGTCAGGCGCTCGCGCAGGTGTACCGAGCGCATCGCCTTGAGCATCGCCAGCTCTCGCGGCGGCACCGGGAGACCGCGGGCACTGCGCTCAGTCTTGGTGGGCACGATGGTGTCGCGGCCGTTCACGTCGACGCGGGCCCGACGGATGTGCAGCGCGCCGGTGTCTAGTTCGATGTCCGACCAGCGCAGTCCACCGACCTCTTCACGGCGCAACCCCAGCAGCGTCAACGCGAAGCACCCGCCGAGGCGGTGGGTGGTGACGTGATCGAGGAACTTGGCCATCTGCGCGGGTGTCCATATGTCGTCGGCCGCGGTCGCGGTGACCGCCCTCTGTTCGGGCGAGTCAAGATCAGCCGCGGGGTCATAGGTCAGCCAGCGCATCTTGCGCGCATGGACCATGACCGACTTGACCCGAACGATCGCGCGGCGTTTCGTGGCCGGTGCCAGCACCTTGCCGTCCTTGCCGGTCAGCTTGGCCGACCACTCGGCCAAGGCGGCGGGCGTGAGTTTCTGCACCGGCACCGCTCCGAATGCCCTGCGGGCATAAGCCAGCGACTCGCGGTCCGCGCGCACCGTGTTCGGCCCGACTGACGGATCGGCCGCGCGCAGCGTTAGCCAGTGATCGGCGACGTCATCGAACGTGCGCGTGGACTTGGGTGTCCATGCCGCCGTACTCCACTGGCTGCGCTGCTCGGTGACCCAATCCTGAGCTGCCTTCTTGATCGCGAACACCTTGGTTGGCCGGACTTGCTTTCCGGTCACCGGATCGGTGCCGAGCGTTGGCCGGGCGCGCCACCCCTTGCTGTTGGGCAGCTTCTTGACTGAGTTGTCGGTGCGCTCGCCGCGTCGCTTTGGCGCTTCCCCTGTGGGAGTGATCATCTCGTTGTGTCCTTACGTGGTTTCGGCTTGCTGCCGAGTCTCCTGCTTGAAGGTGGCCGGTCCTACGTGCGCGGGCGCGCCAATTGTTCGCAACCTGAGGTGTGACGTTGTGTTTCGCTGCGATCGCTGCACGAACACTCAGGACGGTCCTATATGGCGGTCACGGTGGGCTTGCTTGGCGAACTCGGCTATGTCGGCGTAGACGCTGTCCTAGTGCCCACGCCGCCCCGGCGTTTCGGCGGCGGCGTACGCGAGCCGGTCGAGATACCGCGCAAGCTTGCGGAGGGCGTCAGGGGTCAGCGGAACATCGTGCTCCAGCGAGTCGATTTGCAGCTCCACGACCTGGGGCCATCGGCGGTCCTGATTGCCCGTACGCCATAGACGAACGGGTGGCCCGACAGCGTGATCCGCCTGCCGATGCCGGGAACGGTCTCGCGGACGGGCGTGCCGTCAGGGCCGTCCCGAATCCGCGTGTCCATCTTGCCCACCACGACACTGACTACTGCGATCTGCCCGGCGACAGTGCTGGGACGTACGAAATCGAGCCGATTCCTCGCCACCGGCCAACTGCCGATAATGGGTGCCACTCAGATAGACCGATCGTTTCATTATGCGACCAGCTCTCGAAGCTCGGCGGTGACGACGTAGACACGGCCGCCGAGCCTGCGCACCGGCAATTCGCCCGCCGCTGCGAGTCGATACGCTGCTGCGCGGCTGATGCCCAGGATGGCTGCAGCGCGGGGGACTGCAAGCAGTAGCGGCAGTTGGTCAAAGACGTTGGTTTCCAATTGATTTACCTTTCTTCGATGAGGGCTTTCCGACTCATGCTTGCGGTGTGGTGGAAGGCATCGCGCGGCCGGCCGCCCTGTGATGCTCTGTCGTACGGTGTTCCACGTTTGTCACGGTAGGACCGACCGATTCGAACCGTCTACAACAGCACCGAGATTCGACGACAGATTCATCAAATAAGGCCAAATTCAACCCTTTTCGGCCGGCCGTGTTGAATCCAACGTGTAGTTCGCGTCATATCGTTCGGGCCCCGGTAGACCTAGGGAGTAGCAGCCTACGAGCCTCAGGAGATCCTGTTACATGCTGTACTCGCGTGAACGGCACGCGAACTCAGCGTCTCGTCGTGCTCGGTAAGGCCCGTTGATTCCTGTCGATTCCCGACCATTTTGGACGATTGAACGACGACTGGAACGAGCCGCCGATACCCGGCCAAACAGCTACAGCTTCCTCGCCGGCGTTGCCTCTAGCTCCTCTAATGAGGCTTTAGGAGAGCCAGCAAGCCTTCCTAGTCGTAATCCCGAAAGGGGCTCTGAACTGGTGATATGACGCCATTCGGCAACCACCCGAAACCACGGCGTGTCGCGGATCCACCGACCAGGCACCGGCCACAGATCAGCGTTTGATTCCGGGCTCACCAAAGAGCGAAGCCCCCGGCTGCAACCGAGGGCTCCATCACGGAGGCGCATCCGGTCAGTTGACTTGGGGCTGGATTCGGTCAGCTCTCGGCGAGCTTCTTCACACGTTCATCGACCGGACGTCCGGTCTTCTCGCTCGCCTTTACTGCTGCTTGCGCAGCCGCCTTGCGAACGTCGGCCCATCCCTTTGGTTCAGGCGTCGCCTTCTGAGCCAACGCTCGGCCCTCCCTCATCAGTGGCTTGTTCGCCCAGAGCGGCATGTTCAGCGATCACTTGGATCACGTCCGAGTCGGTCTTTGTCGCCAGCTCTGATGCCACCAGCTTAGCGAGTACTTTCCAGCCGAGCTCCGCATAGCCGTGCTCCTGCGTACTGGGGAAAGCGACCGTCTGGACCCAATAGCAGCGGCGCATGGGCGGCGGTGATCACCAGGCCGGTCTCCTCGTGCAGCTCGCGGGTTAGCGCGCTGTGCTGTCTGCCGCGACGCTGGCTGCAATATCAGCCGCAGCATTGGCTGCGATACCCGTCGCGACATCTCAGACGCGATACTCCGTCGGGTGATTCATCGTGAATCACTGCGGGGCCCTGCGCTCGCATGCGCCTGTGTGGTACCGGCACGAACATGGCGCACCTGCCCATAGCTGTGCATGAAGTCGATCATTGGCATCTATAGGTGACTAGCGCCGACTTCCAAGCCCGCCTGAATTCTGTTGCCACCAGGCCAAAATCAGGCCTAGTGGTAGCGGATTTACAGACCCAGATCATGGTCGGGGGGAAGGTTGTCGGCGGCGGAGCGTTCGCGGCTGCGCATCCAGCTGGCCGCGCGGTGCGTGTCATTTGCGCGTTGATGCTCGCGCAGGAGGGCACTCCGACGGGTGAGAGCGTCGCGCAGGTGGTCGGTGAGCACGTCGGTGTGTAGCCGGGCTGCCTGACCGATAACCGGTTCGAGGTCGGGTGCGGTCGGGGTGGCCGCGCCGCGGCAGGTTGTGGGTGTGGGGTCGGCGATGGTGGTGCTCCAGGGCAGGTCGGTGTGGGCCAGGTGCAGGAGCCGC
>NZ_JAVHWR010000093.1:0-6218 GCF_032159565.1 Mycobacterium sp. | reverse complement strand
ACCTGGTTGCGGTACATGCCCCCCGGCATGCCGCTGTCACCGGGGCTCGCGGCGAAGGCGCCCCGCGAGTCCAGCCCGCCCGCGAAGGTGTCGGCGATCCATGACAGCGACACCACCCGCTCACCCGTCGGCGACGTTCCGCCGTTGAGGAACAGCGAACCGAACCTCACCAGATCCGGCAGGCCCGCGTTGATGCCGCCGTCGAAGAAGCCCGTGCCAACCGAGTCGACGCCGATGGTCGCGTCGTTGCGCGCACCCAGCCTGGCCCACAGCACCTGCGACATCAGCTCCGGCATCCGGAGCCCGCTGGCCGCCTCGCAGATCCAGCCGAGCACATCGGTCTCGCAGGACCGGTACTCGAACGGCCCGCCGTGCGGCGATTTCTGCTGAAGGGTCACCAGGAAGTCGTACATCGTCTCCGGAAGGCCCGGCACCGTGCGAGGCGCCCACCCGATGGCCTGCTCGATCAACCGCACTTCTGCCAGCGGATCGAGATACTCCTCGGAAAACTTTATGCCCGAACGCATGTCGAGCAGGTGTCGCACAGTCGCGCCCGCGTAGCCGGAGTTGGCCAATGCGGGCACGTAGTAAGTCAGTTCGGCGTCGGGGTTCACCGCGCCGTTGCTGACGAGCGCACCGAGCACCATGGCGACCAACGACTTGCTCACCGACATCAGGATGTGCGACGAGTCGGCGTGCATTCCGCCGTAATAGAACTCGCCGAGCACCTTGCCGTGCCGGGTGACGATCCAGCCGTCGGTGTCGGTCGCGGCCATCACCTCGCCGACGGTGGTGCGCCTGGCGTTCGTCTGGTCGTACAGCGGGATGTCCACCAGATCGACCGGAGCCGACGGCAGCTCGGCGACGGGTCCGGTACCGCGCGAGATCACAGCCGTCGGGAGGAACTCGGCGATGTGCTGAAACGTCCAATGCAGCTGGGCCGCCGACTGCCAGTTGTCCAGGGTCACGCCCGGCGGCACGCGTCCGGTGTCGCCTCCGAGAGCCATGGCGACGACTGTAGTGGCCGCCGCCTGTCAGCCACTCCGCGTAGCCAGCGATGAGCGCGTCCGCAAACCGGGCGCCGACCGTGTCCTTTCACGACCGGGTATCCAGAATCGTCGTAAAGGCCGAGAACCCGCGGATAAAACTGGAAGACTGAGCGCGTGCGATCGACGCCCCGGTGCTGGTTGACCGACATGGACGGCGTGCTGGTCCGCGAGGAGCACGCCCTTCCGGGCGCCGCCGAGTTCCTGCACCGGCTCGTCGAGAAGCAACGGCCGTTTCTCGTCCTGACCAACAACTCGATCTTCACCCCGCGCGACCTGTCGGCGAGGTTGTCGCGAACGGGCCTCTCGGTGCCGGAGGCGGCGATCTGGACGTCCGCGTTGGCGACGTCGGCATTTCTCGCCGATCAGTTGCCGGGAGGATCGGCCTACGTCATCGGCGAAGCGGGCCTGACCACCGCGCTGCACGAAGCGGGATACACGCTGACCGATGTCGATCCGGATTTCGTCGTGCTCGGCGAAACACGCACCTATTCGTTCGAAGCGATCACCAAGGCGGTTCGGCTGATCCTTGGGGGCGCGCGGTTCATCGCGACCAATCCGGACGTGACCGGGCCGTCGGCGGAGGGACCGCTGCCCGCAACCGGATCGGTCGCGGCCATGATCACCAAGGCCACCGGACGGGAGCCGTACTTCGTCGGCAAGCCGAACCCGATGATGTTCCGCAGTGCGCTGAACCGAATCGAGGCGCATTCGGAGAACACCTGCATGGTCGGCGACCGGATGGACACCGACGTCGTCGCCGGTATCGAGGCGGGGCTGGAGACCATCCTGGTGCTGACCGGGTCGACCACCAGCGATGAGGTCGAGCGCTACCCGTTCCGGCCCAGCCGCGTGTTGCCGAGCATCGCCGAAGCCATTGAGCTGGTGTGATTCTCGTCGACCCGGCGACTGAGGTCCTCGCGGCGATCCGGGCGACGAACGCGGTCACGGTGCCTAGAGGCCGACTCGTTCCAGAGCTTCGTCGAACTCCTCGGAAGCCACCTTGTCGCCCTTGCCGTCGGCGATGGCCTGCGCGTAGACCGCAACGACCTCGTCTTCGACCGTGGCGAATCTCGCGTCCCACGTTTCGGAGTCGAAGCGCCAGTAGCCGATGATATCGAGCTGGTCGATGGTCCAGCCGAGGCCGCGGAAGTACTTGCGCACGACCCGCGATTCGGCGGCCTCGCCCGCGAACCAGCAATAGCCGCGGCCGGCGGGCAGCCGATGCTCGCGGACCAACTCCGCGAGTCGGCTCGGGGCGTGACCGTTGCCGGTGCCCACGGTGGGGATGACGGCCATACCGGTATGCGGCGGCAGGTAAGCCAGGTCGCCGCTGTCGGCGACCTCGACGATCGCGGTCACCGGGATGTGCGAGGACGACGACTCCTCGACGATGCGCGCGGTGGCGGGCAATCCCGACAGGTCGGTGACCAACAGCAGCCAATCGGTGGCCCGCGGCGGCCGGTACCAGGACCGGGCGTGGTCGAGACCGATCCGGTCGCCGGGCCGGGCCGCCGCCGCCCACGATGTTCCGACGCCGTACGCGTGCAGGAAGACGTCGAGCGTGATGAGGTCGCCTGCGTGGTGTCGTACGGAGTAGTTGCGGCCCTCGGCATCGGGGTCGATGTGGCTCGTCCCGTCGGGTGAGGCAACCGGAAAGTAGACGCCGACGGCCGAGTCGGCGGCCGGCTTCACGTCGAGGGCGGCGGGGTCATCGATCTGCACGACGATTCGGCGCAGGCGCGGACCCAACTCAACCGCTTCGGTGAGGCAACCATGGGTGAAGCTCACCGATCTTAGGTTACCTAACCGACTTGGCGCCTCCCGTAGTCCGGTCCAGACCCGGTCAAGTGGGCGTTTTTCGGCGGGGCGACGCTTATGTTCGGGGTTGTGGTGGGCACACGAGGAGCGCGAAAATCGCCGAGATCGAGCTGATCGGAGTTCCGTTCGACGGCTATGGGCGGCCGGGCAACCAGGCGCGGGCGGCAGCCGCGCTGCGCGATGCCGGGCTGCTCGACGCCTTCGAACACCACCATGTCGCAGGCCACGTCGATCTCGACCTGCCGGCAGGGGACTCGCGGCGCGGGCAGACGAGCCTGATCAACGAACGGGCGCTGCTTGCGATGACGCGCGCACTCAACGAGCGGGTCGGATCGGCGGTG
Source organism: Mycobacterium sp. (assembly GCF_032159565.1). GTDB lineage: Bacteria > Actinomycetota > Actinomycetes > Mycobacteriales > Mycobacteriaceae > Mycobacterium. The sequence continues at coordinate 3,010 of NZ_JAVHWR010000093.1, read as the reverse complement.
AGAACGGGCAGGCTGCCTATCGTTTACGGCGGCGACTGCTCGACGCTTCTCGGCATCGTCACCGGGCTGCGCGATCACGTCGGCGAAGTCGGGCTGGTGTTCATCGACGGCCACGAGGACAGCATGCCGCTCGACGTGTCCGAAGACGGCGAAGCGGCCAACGCCGAACTCGGGCTGCTGCTCGGGCTGACCGGACGCACCCTGGCGGGTGAACTCGGCGACCGGCTCCCGGCGCTGCGACGCGACCGGCTCGTGGTGCTGGGTCCGCGCGACGACGCGTGGCGGCAGCGGTTCAACGTCGGCACGCTCGCCGACAACGGAGTGTGGTTGGCGCCGCTGGCCGAAGTGGCCGACGATCCGGCAGGCGCCGGACGCCGTGCCATCGAGCAGTTGGCCGAACGGGTCGACCGATGGTGGCTGCACATCGATCTCGACGTGCTGGATCCGGCGGTGTTTCCGGCGCAGGGTCTGCCCGACTTCCCCGATGAGCCCGGCGGTCTGACCTGGAACCAGCTCACCGACATGGTGATGGCCTTGTTCACCACACCGGCGTCGTGCATCGGGGGCAGCATCGCGATCTACGATCCGGACCAGGACCCGAATCGGACCGGCGCTGCGGACATCGTGGCGTTCATCCGTAACGTAGTGGCGCGCCCCACGATCAGTCGCTAGCGCAGGAGACCCGTGGCCGAACCCATCGACGAGTACTTCACCGCCACCGTCGCGGCGATGGACTCATCCGCCGAGCGCGGCCGTTCCGGCGACGAACCGGTACGGCAGGGATCTTCGCTGACGGTGCGAGTGTGCCTGGCACTGTTCGATGTTCAGCTCGGCAGCCGTCATCTCGACTTGGCTGCACGCTGGCTGCGCTCGCAGGGCAGGGGCTTTTACACGATCGGATCCTCCGGGCACGAGGGCAATGCGGCTGTTGCGGCCGCACTGCGTCCCACCGACCCGGCGCTCCTGCACTACCGGTCGGGTGCCTTCTTCCTTGCCCGCGGCGCCCTTGTCGACGGCAGGGAGCCGCTGCGCGATGTGCTCCTCGGTCTGGTGGCGTCGACGGACGAGCCGATCTCCGGCGGTCGGCACAAGGTGTTCGGCCGTCACGACCTTCGCATCATTCCGCAGACCTCGACCATCGCATCGCATCTGCCGCGTGCGGTCGGCGTCGCGTTCTCGATCGCGCGCGCAAAGAAGCTCGGGGTCTCATGCGCATGGCCGGAGGATGCCGTCACGGTGTGCAGCTTTGGTGACGCGTCGGTCAACCATTCGACGGCGGTCGGCGCTATCAACACCGCGCTGCACTCGGCGTACCAGGGCGTGCCGATGCCGTTGCTCTTCGTCTGCGAGGACAACGGAATCGGCATCAGCGTCAAGACACCCGGCGGTTGGATCGAGCAGACCTACGGAAACCGCGACGGGCTGGCGTATTTCGGAGCCGACGGCTGCGACCTGCCCGCGACGTTCGACGCCGCGGTGGCGGCCGCGGCCTGGGTGCGCACCCGTCGGCGCCCTGCGTTTTTGCACCTGCGAACGGTTCGCCTCATGGCGCACGCCGGGTCCGACTACGAACCGGCCTACCGCAAGCCCGACGAAATAGCCGCCGATTATGACCGGGATCCCTTGTTGCGCACCGCGAAACTGTTGGTCACCGAGGGCGTGCTGACGCCGGAGGAGGTGCTGGACCGCTACGAGGGCAAGCGCGCCGAGGTGATGGAGCTGGCGGACGAAGTCGCCGAGGCCAAGCAGCTCGACAGTGCGCAGGCGGTGATGGCGCCCCTGACGCTCGGCATGGCGGACGCGACCGCCGCCGCCCCCGCCTCGCTGGCCGCGTCGGTCAGGTCCAGCGACCCGGACGCGCCGATGACCGTCGCGCTCGGAATCAACCGCGCGCTGCACGACATCCTCGACCGCTATCCGGAAGCCATCGTCTTCGGCGAGGACGTCGCGCGCAAAGGCGGCGTCTACGGGGTGACCCGCGGACTGCTCAACCGGACCAGTTCCGCGCGGGTCTTCGACACGCTGCTCGACGAACAGTCTATCCTCGGGCTGGCGCTGGGCGCCGGTGTGTCGGGGCTGCTTCCCATACCGGAGATTCAGTACCTCGCCTACCTGCACAACGCTGCGGACCAGATTCGCGGTGAGGGCGCGACGCTGGGGTTCTTCTCCAATCGGCAGTACCGCAATCCGATGGTCGTGCGGGTCGCGGGCTACGGCTATCAGAAGGGCTTCGGCGGGCACTTCCACAACGACAACTCGATCGCCGCGATCCGGGACATCCCCGGCGTGGTCGTCGCCTCACCCGCCCGTCCCGACGACGCCGCGGCGATGTTGCACACCTGCGCCGCGGCGGCGAAGACGTCGGGTGCGGTGTGCATCTTCCTCGAGCCCATCGCCCTGTATCACACCCGCGACCTCCACGAGGACGGCGACGAGCAGTGGCTGGCGACCTATCCCACCGCGGGCGTTCCTGTCGGCAGGGCCCGAACTTACGGCGAGGGAACGGATTTGACCATCATCACCTTCGCCAACGGGCTGCGGATGAGCCTGCGCGTCGCCCGCAGGCTCGAGGCCAAGGGTATCGACGCCCGCGTCGTCGACCTGCGGTGGCTGGCGCCGCTTCCCGTCGAGGACATGCTGCGCGAGGCGGCTGTCAGCGGCAAGACGCTCATCGTCGACGAGACCCGGCGAACCGGGGGAGTGGGCGAGGGCGTGCTGGCCGCACTGCTCGAACACGGCTACACCGGCGTCATCGAGCTGGTAGCGAGCGCCGACAGCTTCATCCCGCTCGGCGACGCGGCGCTCGAGGTGCTGCTGAGTGAGGAGACGATCGAAGCTGCGGCCGTCAAACTGGCCAGTTAGCGACTGCTTACACTTGGCCGCGTGACCAGCCACGCGATCCGTCCACTGGCCGGGGTCCGGATCGTCGAGATCTCCAGTTTCGTCGCCGTGCCGTTGGCGGGTATGACGCTGGGGCAGCTCGGCGCCGAGGTGGTTCGGGTCGACCCGA
>NZ_JAVHWR010000065.1:0-5743 GCF_032159565.1 Mycobacterium sp. | reverse complement strand
ATCGCCTCACCGGAGGCGATCGACGGCAGCACTTGCTTCTTCAGTTCGTCGGCGCCGCGCAGGATCAACCCCATCGTGCCGAGCTTGTTCACCGCTGGGATGAGCGACGCCGAGGCATCGACCCGGGCGACCTCCTCGATGACGATGCATGCGGCCACCGAATCGGCTCCCTGGCCGCCGAACTCCTCGGGTACATGCACGGCGTTGAATCCCGACGCGTTCAGCGCCGCCAGTGCCTCATCTGGGAAACGTGAGTTTTCGTCGACGTCGGCGGCGTGCGGCGCGATTTCCTTCTCGGAGAGGGCACGAATAGCGGCCCGCAGCTCCTGGTGTTCCTCGGGCAACTCGAACAGATCAAACGACGGATTCCCGGCCCAACTAGCCATGGTCGACTCCTTGCTACTCACCGGTAACTTTACCTCGGGACCACTCTCCCACCGAACTTAGGTAACGGGTCTTGTCGGGCGTGCCGCCTCTGTGTAATCGGTCAAATTCTCAGAAGAGATTCAGGGTGCGGACTGTTGGCACACATGGTCCGGGGGTACTTTCAAAGCCATGCATTTGTCCGTAACTGGTCGTCCGTTCCGTCGTATAGCTGCGTGTGAGTGTGGCTGGAGCGGCACGAAGCACTGGTTTCGCGGGTCGGCGCTCGTTGAGGCGGGAATCCATGCGCATCAGGCCGGGCATGCTCCCAAGCCGGAGGTTCTGCTCGTGAGCGACGTGTCGCCGGTTGTCGTTCTCGAAGCGTCGTAATCAACCACCGGCTCTCGGCCTACTCGGGACGACCCAGTAGCCGCTGACGCAGCGCATCGTCCTTCTCCAGTACCAGCTTTTCGAGGTTCGCCTGAAACTCGATCATGCGCGCCCGAAGCGTGGCATCTGCTGCGCCGAGAATCCGCACGGCCAGCAGCCCGGCATTCCTGGCGCCGCCGATGGAGACCGTCGCCACGGGCACTCCCGCCGGCATCTGCACGATTGACAGCAACGAATCGAGCCCGTCCAGGCGCTGCAGCGGCACGGGCACTCCGATGACCGGCAGTGGGGTGGCGGACGCGACCATTCCGGGCAGGTGGGCGGCTCCCCCGGCACCGGCGATGATCACCTCGATCCCCCGGTCGGCCGCCGTGCGCGCGTAGTCGAGCATGCGTTCGGGTGTGCGATGGGCCGACACCACGCCGACCTCGAACGGAATGTCGAACTCCGCCAAAGCATTCGCGGCCGCTTCCATCACGGGCCAGTCGCTGTCGCTGCCCATGATCAGCCCGACCCGAGCACCGGGGAGACTCTCCACGCGCGAGCGCTCGTCGTCAGCCATGTGCGTCCCATCCGTCCGTCCACTGCGCGTGTGACAACCAGTGTGCCGCCCTGGTGGCCCGTTCACGCAACTTCGTCACGTCTTCGCCGACGATGTTGACGTGCCCGATCTTGCGGCCGGGGCGCTCCTCCTTGCCGTACAGGTGCAACTTGGCATCGGGGATCCGGCCGAACAGGTGATGCACCCGTTCGTCCATCCCCATCTCGGGCTTCTGCGCTGCGCCAAGCACATTGGCCATCACCGTCACCGGTGCGACGGGAGCGGTATCACCGAGCGGGTAGTCCAGAACTGCGCGCAGATGCTGTTCGAATTGACTCGTGCGCGCACCGTCCATCGTCCAGTGGCCGGAGTTGTGTGGCCGCATCGCCAGTTCGTTGACCAACAGCGCGCCGTCGACGGTCTCGAACAGCTCGACCGCGAGCAAGCCGACCACGCCCAGTTCGTCGGCCAACCGCAGCGCCAGCTGCCCGGCCGCACTCGCCGTCTCACGGTGGAGATCCGGTGCGGGTGCGATCACCTCGATGCAGATGCCGTTGCGTTGGACGGTCTCGACCACCGGCCATGCGGCGCCCTGACCGAACGGCGACCGGGCCACCAGCGCGGCCAGCTCCCGTCGCATCGAAACGCGTTCCTCGACGAGCACCGGGATTCCCTCCGCGAGGTTGCAGGCTGCGAACTCGCGGGCGTCGTCGAGATCGCGGGCCAGCAGCACGCCTCGGCCGTCGTAGCCGCCGCGGGCGGTCTTGAGCACGATCGGTTGGCCTTGGGCGAACGCCTCCAGCTCGGCGACGTCGGTCACCTCGGCGTAGCGCGGGATCGGCGCACCGAGGGCCTGCAGCCGCCTGCGCATCACCAGCTTGTCCTGCGCGTGGATCAGCGCCTCCGGCGGCGGCGCCACGTTGACCCCCTCGGCGACCAGCTTCTCGAGCATCTCGGTCGGCACGTGTTCGTGGTCGAAGGTGAACGCCTGGGCACCCTTCGCGGCGCGGCGAAGGGCGTCGAGGTCGGTGTGCGAGCCGATCACCACGTCGGGCGTGACCTGTGCCGCCGGGTCGTCGGGTGTGACGGCAAGCACACGCAGCGTCTGGCCGAGAGCGATAGCGGACTGATGCGTCATCCTGGCCAGCTGCCCGCCGCCGATCATGGTCACTTTGGGGGTCGGCACAGCCTTTATGGTGTCATGGTCCGCGGGGTCTGACCTGCACGGGTGCGCGCCGTGTGCATTGTTTCCGTAGACTGCTCTGTCGTGTCCTTCACCGACGCCACGATCGCGCGGCTGCCGCGCCCGATCCGGCCGTACTTCGAACGGCACCACGAACTCATCAAGTTTGCCATCGTCGGCGCGACCACGTTCGTCATCGACTCGGCGGTCTTCTACACGCTGAAGCTGACGGTGCTGGAGCCCAAGCCCGTCACCGCGAAGATCATCGCGGGCATCGTCGCGGTGATCGCCTCGTACATCCTCAATCGCGAGTGGAGCTTCCAGAATCGGGGCGGCCGCGAACGTCACCACGAGGCGTTGCTGTTCTTCGCGTTCAGCGCCGTCGGCGTGCTGCTGTCGATGCTCCCGCTGTACTTCTCCAGCTACGTTCTGCACCTGCGCGTGCCTGAGGTGACACTGACCGTCGAGAACATCGCCGATTTCATCTCCGCCTACATATTCGGCAACCTGCTGCAGATGGGGTTCCGGTTCTGGGCGTTTCGCCGCTGGGTGTTCCCCGACGAATTCGGCCGCGAACCGGACAAGGCCATCGAGTCCACCTTCACCGCGGGCGGCATCGCCGAGGCGATGGAGCAAGTGCACGAGCACGAGTCGTCCAATGTCACCCCGCTGCAGCGTGCGCGGCGGCGTCAGCGCCTGCCGGAGGACCGGCTGTCGGACTCCTCGCCACCGAGCGTGTCGAAGACCTCGTGATACAGCAGCGAGTGGACGCGCTCCACTTGCGGAATGTCGTGGAACTCCAGCGGATCCTGTGACGCCGACTCGATGATCAGCGTGCCGGTGCGCACCATCCGATCGATGAGCCCGTGCCGGAACTCCACGCTGTTGATCCGCGCCAGCGGAATGTCGATGCCCGCACGGGTGAGCACGCCGTGCCGGAACATCACCCGCCGGTCGGTGATGACGAAGTGCATCGTCAGCCAGTTCAGGAACGGCCACAGGGTCAGCCAGCCGACAATAAGTAGCCACACCACCAGGATCACCACCAGCACGACCGTTTTGGCGGTGCCCCAGTTCTGCTTGTCGACGATCGCGGCGGCGAAGGCCGCCACCGCCGAGCTGACGATCAGCAGCAGCACCGGCCCGATGAGCCGCTTCCAGTGCGGGTGGCGGTGCAGCACCACCTGTTCGTCGGCGGCCAGCACGTTATCCGGGTAACCCACGATCGAAAACTCTATGGGTTAGCGGGCCGCAAATGCGTGATATCGCCGGCGGACACCGTGACCACCCCATCGTCGCTGTTGATGCGCAACCGGCCCAGCTCGTCGACGTCGGCCGCGACGCCTTCAATCATGCGGTCGCCAGGCAGGCTGGCCCGGACCCGGTTGCCGATCGTCACGCTGCGGGCGCGGTAGTCGGCGGCCAGCGCCACGTCGGCGCCCCGGGCGGCCCGCCAGCCGCCGATTCGGGTCGCGAGGTGGCGCAGCACCGCTTCGGCCAACGCGGTTCGGTCCAGGTTGCCGGCCCCCAGCATCGCCAACGACGTGGCGGCCGGATCCGGTGCTTCGTCGGTGGTCATCGTGACGTTCAGGCCGAGTCCCACCACGACCACCGGTCCTGGTGCCGCGACCTCGGCGAGGATGCCCGCCAGCTTGCCGGTGTCCACGAGGACGTCGTTGGGCCACTTCAGGCCTGCCGTCACGCCGGTGATCTCGGCGACCGCGTCGACCACCGCGACGCCGGTGAGCAGGGGCAGCCAGCCCCACGCATCAGTGGGCACCGTGCCTACGCCCACACCAACCGACAGTGAGATCTGCGACTGAGCCGGCGCCGACCACCTTCTGCCGCGCCTTCCGCGCCCTGCGCTCTGGTATTCGGCGAGCAGGACCACACCGTCGATGTCTTCGCCATCTGCGGCCCGGGCCAGCATGTCGGCGTTGGTGGAGCCGGTCTCGTCGACGACGTCGATTCTGCGCCACAGCTGCCCCTGATCAACGAGCGGACGTCGCAGATCGTGGGCTCTGAGCTTCCGCCTTATTCTTTCGCGCTTCACACGTTGAATAGTAGTCAACCAGCAACGTCGTGTTGCTTGTGTGACTAATGCTTCAAACGTTGCCCTTCGTTGTACCAATCAATGCCTCAACAGGGCAGACGAGTGCGATTGTCTCGTTAGCGACGGAAACGATATTGCGCCGACGGCTGCAGCAACTCCAATCCTTGCAAACTGATATTTTACATTTCTATCTGTTGTTGATTACCTGTGAGCGGTGTAGGGTAAATCGCATATTGCTTTTAGGGAGGGGACCCGGACATGACAACTTTCGGTACAAAAGTTCGCGTGGGGGTCGCAGGGTGCGCAGTCGCAACCGCTACGAGCCTCATATCCATTCCGCCGGCACAGGCGGCACCTCTCATCGCACCATCGCCGGCCAGCCCAGCGATAGTGCCTCTGCCGGCCAGTCCAGCCGTTCTACCAGCGCCGAGCAGCCCAGCCCTGCTCGGATTCGGCGGCGCACCGACGCAGACTGGTTGGTGGCTATTCGACGGACCGGGTGGCTCGCGTGATTTGATGGCGGCTCAGAGAACTACGAGCGGATGGTTCCCCGGGAAATTCATTATCCAGTTCCTGCGCTTCATCATCCGCATCATCCGGGTCATTTTCGGACCCTACGGCACCCGCAACGCGTAATCACTTCTGTTGAGGTGATCAGCAATCCCAATAAGTAGAAAACTTGGCCTTTCGTGGCTGGCGTCGATTCCAGTCACGAAGGGCCCTTTTTCGTGAACAGAGGACGCTTTCCGGGTGCCAATCTTCTCGCGCAATCCCTTTCGACATGACTCAGATCCAGGAAACCGCCGTTCTGCGCGGCCTGAAGCGTATGGCATCGACGAGGATTCTCTCGAAGACGACGAGCGGCGGTCGACTCTACGTCGGCACTGGCGCCTCGCCACCGCCGCGGGCTTCCTGTTGCTTGCCGTCGCGTTCGTGGCCTGGCTCGGCTATCAGGCGACTCAAGCGAAGTCGGACCTCGAGGAAGCGCGTCAAAACGTCCAGAAGTCAAAAGATGCACTCTTCAAGGGAGATGTTGAGCAGGCCGCGAACTGGGCGAAGCAGGCGCGGTCCAACGCGGACTCAGCACGGGCCCGCACCGACTCCGCGCCGTGGAATATCGCCTCCGCCGTGCCCTGGTTGGGCGGCCCTCTGAAAACCGGCCAACAGATAGCAGATGTTGTGCTGGTTGCGGTGGCCGACGTCCTGCAGCCCA
>NZ_JAVHWR010000058.1:0-2604 GCF_032159565.1 Mycobacterium sp. | reverse complement strand
ATTGCGGTGGAACAACTCGCCATCGCGCCGGTACTCCGAGCGCTCGATTCGCCCGGTGAAGTCGAACACGATCTCAACCTCCAGGCCGGTGCCGAACCGGTTGGTCCGGGAGAAGATCAGCTCTCGGGTATCACCGGGGCCTGAGTCAAAGCTCAGGTCCCAGTCATGATCCGCGGAGCGAAATGCGTGGCGAGTAGCTCGTCGCGCTACGTCGCGAACTGGAGACGCCGCAGCGCCTCAGCGAATGCGTGGTTCGGAGAAGCACCCGGCAGCACCGCCGTCACGTCCCGCACCGCCTCGTCCACGTCGACACTCCGGAGCCGCGCGCCGTACAGCGCGCCCACTGCCGGCGTCCGGCTGTACGCCGCGACGCAGTGCACCAGCACCGTGCGTCCCTCGTCCCGCAACTGCTCGATCAGCCGCACCGTATCCAGCAGCACGAAGGGTGCGGGTTCTCGTCGTGGCTGGTGCGGTCGATCAGCCTCACCTCGACGTGGGGCATGTCGTCGTACGTTTCTTTGCTTCCCATCCGCGAGCATCACGATCACATTTCGCACCGCCGTTCTGGGGATATCGCACCGCTGATGGTGATGGAATCGGTGACTAGAGGACGTCAGAGCAGGGCGGGATGACCAGATGACGCATGGCGGGTACGGGGGCGGTCAGCCCGACCCGTTCGGTTCGGACCCCTTCGGTGGTCCGCCGAGTACTCGGGGGTACGTGCCGCCGCTCATCCCCGGCTCACCACCTACGACAGGGCGGGTCTTCCCGCCGTCGGGTCGGCCACGCGGTGAAGTCAACACGTTCGCGACCTTGTCGATCGTGTTCGCGTTCGTGTTCGCCCCCGTCGGCGCGGCACTGGGCCACGTCGCACTCTCACAGATCAAACGGAGCGGGCAACGCGGTCGTGAACGAGCGATAGTGGGCCTAACCATCTCCTACGTGATCATCGTGCTGGCGGTGATTGCGCTGGTGTTCTGGCTTCTGACCGCCAACGCCTCCAAGTCCCCCTCATCGCCCGGTAAGACGACGGCGACGCCGATGACGACACCACGCGCTTTCCCGCCACCTCCGCGCACCACGGTCTTCACGCCGCCACCGGCCCAGCGGCCGACGGTCACCGTGGAGCAGCTGCGGGTAGGCGACTGCGTCGAGGTCCAGCAGACGCAGCCGGACCCCACCAGAGGGCCCGAAACGAACGTCATCCTCATTTTTCCGGTGCGCTGCGAGGTCCGCGACGGTGTATTCCGGGTAGACCAGATCTTGTCGACCAGTGCATGCCCTGGGCAGACACTGTTCAACAAGCAAGAAACGGTATTTGCATGCATCTCGGATTTCCGAGGCTGATGATGATGAGGTTGTGTTCACTGACTGGCCTTAGTCGCGATTACCGCGGGCGCATGCTCGCGGGTCGCCGGCCTGCAGCTCGGGGTCGGCCAAGGCCGCCGCCGACGGGGGGCTCTGATGCAGCCCAGCGGTAATCCGTTCGAGCCGCAGTCGGTGGATCCGTTCGGGACACCGTATGAAGGCGCGTCCGCGCCACCGAGCGCAGCTCCGTTCGGGCACGGCGCTCGGATCGGTGCGCCCTATGGAGCACCGCCGTCGGCCGACTACAACACCTTCGCGGTGCTGTCGCCGATTTTCGCGGTGGTGGTACCGCCGGCCGGGGTGGTGCTGGGGCACCTGGCTTTGCCGCAGATCCGGCGCTCCGGTGAGCGGGGACGCAACGCTGCCATCGCCGGACTCGTGATCGGCTATCTGATGTGCCTGGTGCTGATCGCGGCCCTCATCTGGTGGTTGACGAGTGATTCGGACTCCCGCGACAAGACCGCCTCACCCTCGTCGAGCGCCCCCTATCAGGTGCCGCCGGCTCCGCCGCGACCCTCGACGGTGACCTCGGTGGCCCCGCCGCCCACCGTTCCGCGGATCAAGCTCGACCTCGCCACGGTGCCGATCGGCACCTGCGTGGAGATCCAGCTGCGCAACGACGAAGGCAACGACGCATTGGATCTTTTCAAGGTCGACTGCGCGCACAAGGAAGGGGTGTACACCGTCACCGCGCGGGTCCCCGCCAGCTACGAATGCCGTTCCGTCTACGTCGCCGCGCCGCCCGACCGCTCCTTCGCCCTGTGCCTGAACCCGTACTGATGCCGATGAACATCCTCGAAGCGACCACCCACCAGCGAAGGCCGGGGTGATCGACGTGGGTCAACCCAATCCGTTCGATTTCAGCGACTTCGGCCCGCCTTCTGGGAGTCCCACGCCACCGCGTACCGGCGCGGATTCGCCACCGCCGCGGGGTGCCGACTTTTCCACCGGCTTCGATCCCTGGGCCAATCAGCCGAAGACACAGCCGCGCGCGCGACGCCAGGACGCCTCCGGTCAGTCGGGCGAGCGTGACGCCTTCGGTGGGGCGATCACGGCGGGGACGTTGCCGACCGCCGGGCCGCCGCTGAAGTGGTTCGCCGTGGCGCTGGTGATGGCCGCAGCCGGGGTGGTACTGGCTCTCGTCAGCGCCACCGGCGGTGGCGGCGTCATCGCGCCCGCGCTGGCGGGCTGGCTTCTGGCCGGGCCACTCGCGATCGGCGCACTGGCGGTCTACAC
>NZ_JAVHWR010000002.1:0-17573 GCF_032159565.1 Mycobacterium sp. | reverse complement strand
CCAACGCCGCCAACGTGTGCGGCATCTCATACACCAGCGCCTTGGCCAAACCCAGGTGCCGACCGCCGCGCGCCGGGGAATCCCGCCGCGCCAACGCCACCTCACTGGCCACCCCGCGACCCTGCCGCGCCCTGGGCACCCCGGCCGCCGCCTCATCGGCGCACCGCAACTCCTCCAGCGCCACCGCCGCACGCGCCTGCTCAGCCGCCGCCGCCGACTTGACCCGCTCCAACTCGGCGATCCGCTCGACCAGCGACGCTGAATCAATCAGTTCGAACATATGTGCGACGCTACGCCACTCCGCTGACATTGATTGCGTTCAACGGGTTCGCCGCGCGACTGACTCAGGGTTCGGCGGGCTCGGCACCGGCAGCTGAGCCCAACCGCCGCATGATGGTCTCTCGTACGTCTTCGGCTCGCACACCCAGTCCTGCGAACGTCTCGCATGTCGAGGGTTCGCTGATCAATCCGAGAACGATGTGTTCGGTGCCGATGTAGGTATGGCCCAGGGTCAACGACTCGCGAAGCGAGTGCTCGAGTGCATTCTTGGCGTCGTCGGAGAACTCGATGTGCTCCGCCGGCTCCTCTTCGCCGCTGCCGTACTTCGCAACGGTCCGCCGCCGCACGTCTTCCGCCTCGATACCGAGTGACGCCAGTACGGCGCCCCCCGTCGCAGCCTCAGCCGTCAGTACGCCGAGCAGGAGATGGTGGGAACCGACGTGATCCTGCCGAAGCGCCTGCGCCTCGCTCTGCGATGAAACGATCACCCGACGGGCAGTCGCGGTGAATCGCTCGAACATGACGGCCGCAACCTCAGCCGTGGGCGATCCGCAGCAGCTCTGCGACACTGGTCAGCTTCACCCGCGGCCTTCCGCCGGTTCCACCGGTCGAACGCTCGTGGTCGTCGATGAGCTTCCAGTGGTCGTCGGTGACGACCTTGGGCTGCCGCTCGACGAACCACTCGGCAAGCGCATCGAAATGATTGTCGTCGAAATCGGCGAGCTCCGCGCCGGCCAGGTCGCCCACCAACGTGTCGACGGTCTCCTGTGAATCGCTCTTGTTGCTGCCGATCACGCCTGTCGGCCCGCGCTTGATCCAGCCGACGACGTATTCGTTGCGGCTTCCTTCCACCCGACCGCCGGTATGCGGAATGGTGCCGTTCTTCTCGTCGAACGGCAGGCCGGGTGTCTCCACTCCGCGGTAGCCCACCGCGCGGACGATCAGCTGCGCGGCAAGCTCCTCGCGTTCGCCGGTGTCCTTGGCGGAAACCCGGCCGGTGTCGTCGGCGACAAGTTCATTGCGGCCCAACACGATCGACTCGACCTTCCCGTCACCCTTGATCTCGATCGGCGACGTACGGAATCGGAACACGATCCGCCGCGTCGCCCCTTTCGGCGCCGCCTCGGCGTAGCCCCGCAACACCTTGATGTTGTTGCGGACGGTCTTGCCCGCGGCATCCAAATCCTCCTCGCTGATGTCGGCGAAATCGGCGGGGTCGACGATGACGTCGACGTCTCCGAGACCTTCGAGATGGCCGAGCTCGCGCAACTCCAGCGTCGTGAACGGCGCCTGCAGCGGCCCGCGCCTGCCGATGATGAGCACCTCCTCGACCCCGCGGTCGTGCAGCACCTGCAGCGCGTGGTCGGCGATGTCGGTGGTGGCCAGCACATCGGGATCGGTGACCAGGATGCGCGCCACGTCCAACGCGACGTTGCCGTTGCCGACGACCACCGCCCGGCCGGTGGACAGGTCGGGCGCCATCTCCTCGAAGTGCGGGTGGGCGTTGTACCAGCCGACGAAGTCAACGGCGGCGACGCTGCCTGCGAGATCCTCGCCGGGGATGTTCAGCGGGCGGTCGGACTGCGCACCGACGGCGTAGATCACCGCGTCGTAGCGCTCGGCCAGCTCGGCGCTCTGCACGTGATCGCCGACCACGATGTTGCCGAAGAACCGGAAGCGGGGATCGAGCGCCGTCTTCTCGAACTGGGCGCTGATCGACTTGATCTTCGGATGGTCCGGCGCCACACCGGAGCGCACCAGGCCCCAGGGCGTCGGCAGCATCTCGAGCATGTCGACCCGCACGTCGGCGTCGTCATCCTTGTCTGCGAATTTCAACAATGAAGCCGCGGCGAAGTACCCGGACGGGCCTGAGCCGACGATCGCCACGTGGTACGGGCGCCTCTGAGGCATAGGTGTGCCTTACTGTCACTGCCCGGCGACATGCAGGGGCTGTCGCGTCTATCGCCAAGCTGGTTTCCCCAACTGATGCTAGAACGCGCACCCGCCGTGCTGCCGCTGGTCAGGAAGAACTGCCACGCCGGTAACCTGATCTCCCGTGGATCCTGACCGTCAAGCCGACATCGCCGCCCTCGACTCCACCCTGACGACGGTGGAGCGGGTGCTCGATGTCGACGGCCTGCGGAGCCGCATCGAGAAGCTGGAAACCGAGGCCTCCGACCCCAACCTGTGGGACGACCAGACGCACGCCCAAAAGGTCACCAGTGACCTATCTCACAGACAGGGTGAGCTCCGGCGTGTCGAGGAGCTGCGGCAGCGCGTCGAGGACCTCCCTGTGCTCTACGAGCTAGCCGCCGAAGAGGGTGGCAGCGACGACCTGGCCGAGGCCGACGCCGAGCGCAAGCAGCTGCGCGAGGACATCGAGGCGATGGAAGTCCGCACGCTGCTCTCCGGGGAGTACGACCAACGCGAGGCGCTGCTCAACATCCGGTCCGGCGCAGGCGGGGTCGACGCCGCGGACTGGGCAGAGATGCTGATGCGGATGTACATCCGATGGGCGGAGAAGCACCACTACCCGGTCGAGGTGTTCGACACGTCCTACGCCGAGGAGGCGGGCATCAAGAGCGCGACGTTCGCCGTGCACGCCCCGTTCGCCTACGGCACGTTGTCGGTGGAGCAGGGCACCCACCGCCTGGTGCGCATCAGCCCATTCGACAACCAGGGCCGCCGCCAGACGTCGTTCGCCGAAGTCGAGGTGCTGCCCGTCACCGAGACCACCGACCACATCGACATTCCCGAGAGCGACATTCGTGTCGACGTCTACCGATCCAGCGGACCGGGCGGGCAGTCGGTCAATACGACCGACTCGGCGGTTCGACTCACGCACATCCCGACCGGTATCGTGGTCACTTGCCAGAACGAGAAGTCCCAATTGCAGAACAAGGTCTCGGCAATGCGGGTTCTTCAGGCAAAATTGTTGGAACGCAAGCGATTAGAAGAACGTGCTGAGCTGGATGCGCTGAAGGGCGACGGCGGCAGCTCGTGGGGCAATCAGATGCGGTCCTACGTTCTGCACCCGTACCAGATGGTCAAGGACCTGCGCACCGACTTCGAAGTCGGAAACCCCGCTGCGGTACTGGATGGAGACATCGACGGATTCCTCGAGGCCGGGATCCGTTGGCGCAACACAAACGATGACGAATAGCACCGTACTTGCATTGAATCTGGCCGACAGCTGGAACGGCTTTTGGCGCGGCAACCTCGGCCTGTGGGTTCTCGACCGCGGCGTGCGCATCGCGCTGTTGTTGATCGGCGGGCTGTTGGCGGCCCGGTTCATCAGCTGGACCGCCAACAGGGTGGTCGGGCGCATCGATGCCCAATATCGGCAAAGCGACCAGTTGGTGCGCTCCGAGAGCACCAAGCACCGCCAGGCTGTGGCGTCCGTGATCTCGTGGGTGTCGGTCGCCATCCTGTTCGTAATAGTCGCGGTGGAGATCACCGATATCATGGCTATACCGGTTGGCTCGTTGGTCGCGCCCGCCGCGGTACTCGGTGCCGCGCTCGGCTTCGGTGCCCAGCGCATCGTGCAGGATCTGCTGGCCGGGTTCTTCATCATCACCGAAAAGCAATATGGCTTCGGCGATCTGGTGTCGCTGACGGTCGCGGGCATCGCCGCTCCGGCGGAGGGCACAGTCGAGGACGTCACGCTTCGAGTCACCAAGCTGCGCTCCGCGGAAGGTGAGATGTTCACCATTCCCAACGGGCAGATCGTCAAGACGCTGAACCTGTCCAAGGACTGGGCGCGCGCGGTCGTCGACATTCCGGTTCCGACATCGGCCGACCTGAACGTCGTCAACGACCTGCTGCACGATGTGGCCGAGAAGGCGATGGAAGACCCCGCGCTCAAGGACCTGCTGCTCGACGCGCCGCAGCTGATGGGTGTGGAAAGCATCGAGCTGGACACCGTGAACCTGCGCATGGTGGCGCGCACGCTGCCGGGCAAGCAGTACGAGGTGGGTCGGCGGATCCGCGTGCTGGTGGTCAGGGCGTTGCGTCGGGCCGGCATCGCGTCAACCGACGGCACGTCACCGATGGTCGCAGCGATTCCACATCCCGCGGAGACGGCTGCCGCAGAGGAAGCGGATACCCAGCAAGCACCGGAGCAGAAGCAGTGACCTCCTGGTTCAAGGCGAAGCTCGGCGGCCGCTTCCGGGTGTCGACCGTGGTGCTCTTGATCGCATTCATCGCGCTGTTCTGGGTGCAGCAGACGTTCCAGCCGGAACCGGCCCCGGAAGCGCCTGCTTCCTCGGTCGTTCCGCCGGGCTTCGTGCCCGACCCGAACTACACCTGGGTGCCGCGCACGCAGGTTCGGCGCCCCAAGGAGCCGGACTACACGACCACGACGACGCCGACGACCACCACGACGGAGACGACGACGCCATCGCCGGTGGACACCACGACCAGTTCGCCGACGGAGACCTCGCCGAGCCCGACGACGACGGTTGTCGATCCGGACGGACCCGGACCGCTCGCTCCGCAGACGCTGACTCAGACACCGACGGTGACGGCGCCGACGACGGCCCCGCCCGTACCGGGAACGGTGCCCGCCACGCCCGCGGCGCCGAGATAGCTCGACGGACCCTGCCTTGCCTCACCGCTACACTGGCGTGCCGTGATGATCACGCTCGACCACGTAAGCAAGCATTACAAGTCCTCGGCGCGCCCTGCGCTGGACAATGTCTCGCTCCGGATCGACAAGGGTGAGTTCGTTTTTCTCATCGGTCCATCCGGTTCGGGCAAGTCGACCTTCATGCGACTGTTGCTTGCCGAGGAGTCGCCGACCAACGGCGACGTGCGGGTGTCGAAGTTCCACGTCAACAAGCTCCCCGGCCGCCACATTCCCAGCCTGCGGCAGGTCATCGGCTGTGTCTTTCAGGACTTCCGGCTGCTGCAGCAGAAGACGGTCTTCGAGAACGTGGCCTTTGCCCTCGAGGTGATCGGCAAGCGGCGCGATGTGATCAACCGGGTGGTGCCCGACGTCCTCGAGATGGTCGGGCTGTCGGGGAAGGCGAACCGGCTGCCCGGCGAGCTGTCCGGCGGCGAGCAGCAGCGGGTGGCGATCGCCCGCGCCTTCGTGAACCGCCCGCTCCTGCTGCTGGCCGACGAGCCGACAGGAAACCTGGATCCCGAGACCAGCAAGGACATCATGGATCTGCTCGAGCGCATCAACCGCACGGGGACCACCGTGTTGATGGCGACTCACGACCATCACATCGTCGACTCGATGCGGCAGCGCGTCGTCGAGCTCAGCCTCGGCCGTCTCGTTCGTGACGAGCAGCGCGGCATCTACGGAATGGACCGCTAGTGCGCTTAGGCTTCCTGCTCAACGAGGTCCTGACCGGCCTTCGTCGCAACGTCACCATGACGATTGCGATGATCCTGACCACCGCGATCTCGATCGGCTTGTTCGGCGGCGGTCTGCTGGTGGTGCGCCTCGCCGACAACTCGCGCGCCATCTACCTGGATCGCGTCGAGAGCCAGGTGTTCCTGACCAACGACGTCTCGGCCAATGACCCGACCTGTGACGCCGACCCGTGCAAGTCTCTGCGGCAGAGAATCGAAGACAGAGATGACGTGCGGTCCGTACGTTTTCTGAACCGCGACGACGCCTACAACGATGCGATCAAGAAGTTCCCGCAGTACAAGGACGTCGCGGGCAAGGATGCGTTCCCCGCGTCGTTCGTCGTCAAGCTCGACAATCCAGAGCAGCACAAAGACTTCGACGATGCGATCGCCGGCCAGCCGGGTGTGTTGAACGTACTGAACCAGAAGGATTTGATCGACCGGCTGTTCGCGGTTCTCGACGGGCTTTCCAACGCAGCGTTCGCGGTGGCGCTCGTGCAGGCGGTTGGAGCGGTTCTGTTGATAGCCAACATGGTTCAAGTGGCGGCTTACACCCGTCGAACCGAAGTGGGCATCATGCGTCTGGTCGGTGCGAGCCGCTGGTATACGCAGCTGCCGTTCTTGTTGGAAGCCTGTCTGGCCGCCCTCATCGGTGTGGTCATCTCGATCGTCGGCTTGATCATCGTGCGCGCGTTTTTCCTGGATAACGCGCT
This sequence comes from Mycobacterium sp., assembly GCF_032159565.1. Taxonomy (GTDB): domain Bacteria; phylum Actinomycetota; class Actinomycetes; order Mycobacteriales; family Mycobacteriaceae; genus Mycobacterium. The sequence continues at coordinate 11,220 of NZ_JAVHWR010000002.1, read as the reverse complement.
GAGTCAGTTCTACGAAGCCAATCTCATTGCGAGAGTGGACTACGCCGACATCCTCTACATCGCACCGATATTGATCTTCGTCGGCGTCGCGATGGCCGGTGCCACCGCCTACGCCACCCTGCGCCTGTACGTCAGACGTTGATCGTGGCAAAGAAAGCCGACCCGACGAGGTCAAGCAACAACCGAGTAGTCGCGACCAATCGCAAGGCGCGACACAACTATTCGATCCTCGAGACGTTCGAGGCGGGCGTTGCGCTGATGGGCACAGAGGTGAAGAGCCTGCGCGACGGCGCGGCCTCGTTGGCCGACGCGTTCGCCACCGTTGACGACGGCGAGATTTGGTTGCGCAACCTGCACATCCCCGAGTACCACCACGGCAGCTGGACCAACCACGCACCGCGGCGCAATCGCAAGCTGTTGTTGCACCGCAAGCAGATTGACACGCTGGTCGGCAAGATCCGCGACGGCAACCTGACCCTGGTGCCGCTGTCGCTGTACTTCTCCGACGGCAAGGTCAAGGTCGAACTCGCGCTGGCCCGCGGCAAGCAGGCCCACGACAAGCGCCAGGACCTCGCCCGCCGCGACGCGCAGCGCGAAGTGACCCGGGAACTGGGTCGACGCGCCAAGGGTATGACCTGATCGGGATCGCGCTCGCGCTGGCGTCGGCGCTGGGATTCGGCGTCAGCGATTTCGTCGGCGGAATTGCATCGCGACGGGTGGCAGCGTTGCGGGTGGTGCTGGTGTCCTACCCGGTGGCCTTGGTGCTGCTCTTGGTGCTGGCGCTGATCGTCGGCGGCGACGTCTCGCACGGCGCGATATTGTGGGGTGGCCTGTGCGGTGTGTCGCAGGCGTTCGGTGTCTGGTGGTTCTACGCCGCGTTGGGCGCGGGGCCGATTTCGGTGGTGTCGCCTCTGACGGCGATTCTGGTCGCGGCGATACCCGTCGGCGTGGGTCTCGCGTCGGGGGAGCGGCCGGGCGCTATCGCAGGCGTCGGTGTCGTGCTCGCGCTGGCGGCCGTGGTGTTGGTCAGCCGAGATGCTTCCGACGAGGACATCACCCCGCACAAGTTCACGACGAAGGTCGCGTGGTTGACGGTGGGTTCGGGAATCGCGTTCGGGCTGAACTTCGTGTTGATCGCGCAGGCGCCGCCCGAGGCCATGCTCTGGCCGCTGGTGTTCGCGCGGTTGGCGGCCAGCGTCTTGGTACTGGTCATCGCGGGGGTAACGGCCAACCTGCGAGCGCCGACCGGAACCCCACTACGGCTGGCGTTCCTGGCCGCGGCACTGGACACCGCGGCCAATGTGGCGATGCTGTTCGCGCTGCACGCGTCGCTGCTGTCGCTGGCCGGTGTGCTGATGTCGCTGTATCCGGCGGCGACGGTGTTGCTGGCGATCGTCGTGCTGCGTGAGCGGGTTACCCGCCCGCAGGCGGTCGGCATGGCGGTGGCGCTGATATCGGTCGCCATGATCGCCTCGGCCTGATTGCCGTCACTGGGGTTTGCTCGGATAAGGCATCATGGCAGTTGAGTGTTTGCCAGGAAACATGAGAGGTAGGGGTCGGGTGTCAATCAGAGGCGGTCAGCTGCGCCTCGGCCTCTTTGCCGCCCTGTTGGCGCTGTTATGCGTCAACGCGTGCGCACTCTGGGGCGAGCAGACTGCCCGATGGGTGTTCATGGCACTGCAGGCGATCATCGTCCTCGGCGCAATCACGTGCGCCCTGGTGGTCGCCCGGCGCAAGCGCGGCTTGACGAGGGGCTGGCGGCTGGTCGTGGTCGCTGGGTTCCTGTCCTCAGGGGCCGGTGACCTCCTCTGGTATGCACTCCGTGCCGCCGACGACGGCACTGCACCACCCCTTGCCGTCGCCCTGTACTTCATGCCGCCGTTGCTGACTTTGGTTATCGCGGTGGTGCTGGTGCGCGCCGGTGGCCCGGTCACCGAAGAACCAGAGGATCCAATCCGCGCTTCGCGCATCATCACGGTCCTCGACGGACTGGTGGCGGCGATTTCGTTCGGGATGCTGGTGCTGATGTCCGGGTTCGGCGACAGGACCGGGGCGGTGCTGCCCCGGTCGGAGAACACTGTGGTGCTTGTCGCCTACGCGGTGATCGAACTCGTGGTGGTGGTCACCGCGGTGCTCACTGCAATCGCCTATCGTGCGAACCGCTTGTATCGGGCCAATTTCCTTCTTCTCGCCTGCGGTGTGCTCACTATCGCCGCCTCGGATCGGATGGTGATCTACCTGCGAACCGTCGGCCATGAAGGCGGCCACCTCTGGGGAAGCATCGGATTCGTATTAGGCCAGTTGCTGATCGCTTATTCGGTGCTGGACTTCGCGCCGCGGCCGGCGCCGGGTCGCGGACGAAGTGCCTTGGATTGGATTCAGCTGGTGCTGCCCTACATCGGGTTTCTCGGCATCACGTCGCTGTATGTCTTCCATCTCGCGCTCGGCCGTCGTCTGAATGTGATCGAGCTTTACGCGGCAATGGTGATCATCACTCTGGTCACCGCCCGACAGGTCATTGCGATGCGCGCACAGCGGCGCTTGATGCATCGGCTCTATGAGACCCAACACCGGCTCGCCCACCAGGTGCACCACGACGCACTCACCGGGTTGCCCAACCGCGTGCTGTTCGCAGAGCGGCTGGACGAGGCCATCGGCGCCGGCGCGTTCGTGTTGATCTTCGTCGACCTCGACGACTTCAAAGAGGTCAACGACCGGTTCGGCCATGCCGGCGGCGACGAACTGCTGCGTGCGGTGGGTGAACGACTGCAGCGATGTACCGGCGACGCCGACACATTGGCACGCATCGGGGGTGACGAGTTCGCGATCTTGATCAGCGGGGAGCGGGAAGCACCCGAGGTGGTCGCGGACCGCATCCGATTAGCCATCCGCGATCCGTTCGCGATCCACGGCTCGTCGATCAGGGTGCGCGCGAGCATGGGGCTGGTCCGTCCGGACGCCGAAACCCCCCCGCCCACATCCGACGATCTGCTGAGGCAGGCGGACGTCTCGATGTACGCGGGTAAGCGGGTGGGTAAGGACACCGCGGTCATCTACCGCCCGTCGCTGGGGGTATCGACGGATTTCCCGACCGCGCTCCGGCGGGCCGAGGGCCGCGTGCCGGCCGGCTTCAGCCTCGTATATCAGCCGGTGGTACGACTGCCGGACGCGTCGCCGGTCGCGATCGAGGCGTTGGCACGGTGGACCGCCCCCAACGGAACCGACATCCAACCCGACGCGTTCGTCGCCGCCGCCGAAGCCGCCGGTCTGGGCGCAGCGCTCGACGCCATGGTGCTCGACCTTGCGTGCAGCGAGTTCGAGTCCTCCGGAGTCGACCACGTCTTGCACGTCAACATCGGCGCGGCGCGGCTGGGCAGCCTGGAGTTCGAGCGGCGGGTCCTTCGAACGCTGGATCGCTGTGGATTGACCCCGGACCAGCTCGTCCTGGAAATCACCGAGACGGTGCCGGTCGTCGATCTTGCCGAGGCGGCCGCCCAGATCGCCCGGCTCAGGGCGATCGGCATCAAGGTCGCCCTGGACGATTACGGCGCCGGCTACAGCTCGCTGACGTATCTGCACGCGTTGCCCGTGCAGATCATCAAGCTCGACCGCGGTCTGGCGGTCGGCCCCGAGCCGGATCGGATCGAGACGCTGTACCGCTCGGTCATCCGGCTGTGTGACTCGTTGGGTATCGACGTCATCGCCGAGGGCATCGAGTCGACGGCGCAGGCCGACACGGTGTTCGCCGGGGGATGCCGGCTGGCGCAGGGGCACCTGTTTGGGCGCGCCGCGCCCATCTCGGATCTCTCCCTCGCTCGAGCGAGCGTGTCTGTTGCCGAACACGCCGGTGAATAGCAGCATTTGGTGCACGCTCGCGGTCTCGTGAGCGGTACCGTCGCCCGGTGAACAGCCCCTCGCGGCCGGTGACGCGGCTGAACAAATCCGACGTGCTGAACGGACTCTTCGGCAGCTGGGACGCGATTGACCGGGTCATCGGCGATCTGCCTGAGCAGCAGTGGAGCGAGCAGACGGCGCTGCCGGGCTGGACCGTGCATGACGTCGTCGCGCACGTTATCGGCACCGAGTCGATGCTGCAGGGCGTCGGCACACCGGAGGCCGACGTCGACGTCTCGACGCTCAAGCACGTGCGCAATGACATCGGCGTGCTGAACGAGCGGTGGGTGCGCTGGCAGCGGGAGTTGAGTCACGCCGAGCTGCTGGAGAAATTCCGGGCGACGACGGCCGGGCGGCGCGAGGCGCTGACGTCGATGGCGGAGACGCAGTGGCATGAGCTCACGGCGACGCCCGCCGGTCCGGACAGCTACGGCAGGTTCATGCGGGTGCGGACCTTCGACTGCTGGATGCATGAGCACGATGTGCGCGACGCCGTGGGTCGGCCGGCTGACCGCGACGACTTCATGGGTCCGGCGTCGCGGCTGGCCCTCGACGAGATGGCGGCGAGCATGGGGTTCGTGGTCGGCAAGCTGGGCGGAGCGCCCGAGGGTTCGCGGGTGCGGCTACAGCTGACAGGGCCGCTGTCGCGCACGATCAACGTGGCTGTCGACGGCCGCGCGAAAGTGGTCGACGACTTCGACGACGCCGAGCCGACGACGACGATCACGTTGGACGGTCTGCTGTTCACCCGGCTTGCCGGTGGCCGCCAGCCCGTCGACCACACCGCCATCACCTACGGTGGCGACGAGGCGGTGGGGCGGCGGATCGTCGAGCACCTCAATTACGTCATCTGATCCGTCTCGTCGTCCTGCTGTTCTTCCCGTCGGCGCCGCTCGCGCTCGCGTCGACTGTAAGCCGCATGGAGGACGGCGTCCTCGCCGTCGAACCTGGATCCGAGGGCGCCGGCGACGATGCCGATCGAGGACGACAGCCAGACGATCTGCGCGTAGTCACGCAGCCCTGCCGGATGGCCCACTTGCGACTGCAGGTAGCGGCCGTCGACCACCGAAACGACGGCGACCATGATCACCGCACAGAGCCCGCGTACATCACCGAGAGTCCGATGGCCAATGTGAGCACCGTGGAGGCGTTGAAGAGCACGGTTTCAGCACGGGCGCGACCGCTAGACGGCCGGTCCCAAAGGCTGTTGTAACAGACGAACTAGACAACCATGGCCGCGATGGCCAGCGCCGAGATCAACGCCAGCCGCCACGGGTGCAGGATCATGGCCATTTGCCAGATAGAGGAGTAAAAGATCGTCAGGCCTGCAGCGGTAGCGCTCTGCAGCGACGGGACCAAGCGCCACGGCCGATTGGCGAATACCATCCCGGCCAGCATTTGCAGGCGACCTCTGATTCCGGTCAGCGCCAGGCGTTGGTTGTCTCCCGGCAGGTCGGCGGAAATTCGCCGGACCGGGATCCGAAGGGCCCCCATTCGCCGGGGAAATGTGGCCTCGCGCCCGGAAGGTGTGATCAGTGGTACAGCCACACCACACAATCGTTGCCGCACTCGCATGACGCCGAATGCGGGCAGTGAAAACAGTGCTACTCGGGCTTCGATGTTGTAGTCGGCAACCAGGGGTGTGGTGCCCGCCCGCATGGGTAGCTCGGTGATCATGACGACGACGTCGGAACCCTGATCCGACCGGTAACGCCGGGCGAGGTCGACCATCGGGATACCGCCGTCCATCCAGCGGTATCGGCTCGTTCGCGAAGCACACCTGCCAGTCCGGTAGCGCCTTCATCAGGGTGTCTGCGACCCCGGCGGGGACCCCCCATCGACCACGAGTCCGATGGTGTGGTCGGTCATTGGCACCGGGTACCCGCCGCGATCGGCGTGATGCGGCCGTCGCCGCGGACACGGGATGAAACACATGAAGGTCTCTGTTGTAACAGGCGTACCATAGATTGTCCTGCCGAAATCCGGCAGGTGTGCGAGGGGCTGAACGGTTTCGACTTCGCGCATCGAATCAAGGGAAGCGTGCCGGTGCAGGCAAGAGACCACCGTAAGCGTCGTTGCAACCAATTAAGCGCCGATTCCAATCAGCGCGACTACGCACTCGCTGCCTAAGCGACTGCGTGTCTGTCAGACCGGGAGCGCCCTCGGCCCGGAGCCTGGCATCAGCTAGAGGGACAAACCCATACGTCCGGTCGCGGGATGTACGGGGACACCAAACAGCGACTGGGATCGTCATCCTGACTTGTTCGCGTGATCAGGAGATCCGAGTAGAGGCATAGCGGACTGCGCACGGAGAAGCCTTGAAGGAATGCCGTAGGACCCGGGTTCGATTCCCGGCAGCTCCACCAGAAGGGCCGCAGAGATGCGGCCCTTTTTTGGATCACGACTACGAGCCGGCACGGTGCAATCGAGAAAAGCCGACGATTGGCGGACATTCCGCCTATTCGCAGTCGAGCCGAATTTTCCAGCGGGCGAGCAGGGCGTAACCGGAGCCCAGCAGGGCGAGCATGCCCATGTCGAAGATCCACGTCGTCGGCGTATGTTGCCAGTACGAGTCTCTGGTCTGCGGTGTCGGAACCAGCTTGATCAAGTCCGCCGTCGAGGCCGACGCGGCAAAGCCCCATCGGGCCGGTGTGAACCAGGACAGCTGATCGAGCGGCAGACGGTGCGTCACAGGGATCATGCCGCCGCAGAACACCAGCTGGGAGATGACCAGTACCACCAACATCGGCATGATCTGGTCGTTGGAGCGGGCCACGGCAGACAGCGCCAGGCCGAGTATCGCCCCTGTGATGCACGTTCCCGCAACGGTTACGAAAAGTTCGACGGTTGGGTTGCCGAGCATCAGAGCGCCTCGGGTGGGACCGCCTTTGCCGTTGACAACGATCGTCACAAGGATCGCCGACTGGATGACCGCCGCCGCGGTGTATACGCAGATCTTGGCCAGCAGATACGCCGTCGCCGACAGCCCCACTGCCTGCTCACGGCGGAAGATCGTGCGCTCGCCGATCAGGTCCCGAATCGTGAGCGCGGTTCCCATGAAGATCGCCCCCATGGTCAGCAAGACCAGGATTTGGCCTGGCTCGTCAGGCGCATCGCCCATCGGGTTCGGGATACCGAAGCCCACGTTTCCCGACACGGCTAGCGATAGCACACCCAGGACAATCGGGAGCAGTGCCAGGAACGCGAAGTAGGTGCGGTCGGACACGATGAGGCGCAGTTGACGGCGTCCAATAGTTGAGAATTGCCGCCGCAAGCTGGTGTGCACCGGCTTGCCCAGATCGGTCGGCTTGTGGGTGTCCGGCGGCGCGGGCGGCGGGGTCGTCTGCTGGAGGAATCGCCGATTGGCCGCGTCGGGATCGAGGCCAATGTTGGTGAAGATGTCGGCCCAGTTCGTCGTGCCCAACGCCCGGCCTATCCCGCTGGGCGGCCCGCAAAACGCGGTCTTCCCTCCGGGGGCCAGCAGCAGCACTTGATCGCACATGTCGAGGAAGGTTAAGGAGTGTGTCACCACAACGACGGTGCGGCCGGCGTCGGCGAGTTGGCGCAGCATCGTCATCACTTGGCGGTCCAGTGCGGGGTCCAGCCCAGAGGTTGGTTCGTCGAGTATCAAAAGGGAGGGGCCGGTCAACAGTTCCATCGCCACCGACGCGCGTTTGCGCTGACCGCCGGAGAGCCGGTCGACCCGGGTCCGGGCGTGGGCGTTGAGCTCCAGTTCCTCGAGCACCTGGCCCAACACTTCCCGCCGATCGTGCTTGGTGGTATCCGGCGGCAACCGTAACTCGGCGGCGTAGCCGAGCGCCTGCTTGACAGTGAGCTGTCTATGCACCACGTCGTCCTGGGGAACCATCCCGATACGACTGCGCAACGAGGCGTATTGGCCGTGGATGTCGTGTCCCTCGAACGAGACCTTCCCGCGGCTAGGGCGGGCGGTCCCGGCGATGACTTTGGCCAACGTCGACTTGCCGGCACCGGACGGGCCGATCACCGCGGTCAGTGTTCCTGGCTCTGCGCCAAACGAGATGTTGTTAAGCAGCTCCTGCCCGTGCTCAATCGTCAGGCTTATCGCGCGCACCTGCAGGCCGCCGGCGCGAGTGGCGGCTCGGGTTTCGTTGCGACGAACCAGGGTGCCACCCCGAAACAGCAGATCGGCGTTGCCAATGGTCACCAAATCGTTCTCGGCCAGCAGCGCCTGATCGATGCGGGTGCCGTTGACGAATGTCCCGTTGATGCTGCGCGCGTCTACGATCTTGACGCCCTCGGGGGTTGGCAACAACGTGGCGTGGTGACGTGACGCCAGCACATCGGGAAGCACGATGTCGTTGTCGGTGGCGCGCCCGACCGTGACGGCGCCCGGCGGCGCGGCCGACGGCCCGCGAAGGATCCGGATAATGCTGATCGCCAGGTTCGACCCGTCGCCGCCGCGCCTCGCTGAGAGCCTGATCGAGGTGGGAATAGCAGAGGTGGGTAGCGAGTCCGCTGCGCCAACCTGCTCTGGTGGCCGGCTCGACAACGGCTGCCCGTCCCGCGGCGGTCTGACCAGAGGGGCCGCGCTCGGCGGCCTGCCGACGGCGCCGGCGGGCCGGCCGAGCTCGAAAGTCAGCCGCGGCCCGTCCGGATTACTGACGTTGATGATCTGCCCGTCGCGGACGTCTACCGACAGCACCTGACGCCGGTCAACGAACATTCCATTGAGCGTGCTGTTGTCGATCGCCACCCACCGGCCGTGTTCGAAGCGCAGCACCACATGTGCCCGCGACACTAACGGGTGGGTCAGGCGAACATCGGCTCGCAGATCACGTCCAATTACCACGTCATGACCCGGCGCGAAGGTGCGTTCTGACCCGTCGGTGCGGACCGTCAGTGCGGGCGTCGAGGCTTCCTGGTTCGATGCGACCGCCGACGCCCCGTCAAGTCCGGTGACTTGCTTAGAAACACTGGATGGTCTCGTGCGCTTACTTAGCCCCACGGCCACCAGCGCTCACGGTCGCCGTGGCCGCGCAGATCAGGTGCCGGGGCCTGGGGCGGTGACCAAGCCGGCGCCTGGGGCGGTGACCAAGCCGGCGCCTGGGACGGTGACCAAACCGGTGCTTGGGGCGGTGACCAAACCGGTGCCTGGGGCGGTGACCAGATCGGCGCCTGGGGCGCTTGCTGCTGCGGCAGTTGAGCGGCGGGTTGCGTTGGTCCAAGAGGGATCCGCAGAGGCCCTATCCGCAGTATTGGCGGCCCCGACGGAAAGGTGAGCCCCGGTGTCTGCGAGGGCGGAAGGACAGGGGCGACTGCGACAGGCGGCGGCGGCACTGCAACCGGCGGAAGCCCCGCGGCGGGAGCCAGTACTGGCTGCGCTTCCGCGGGCGGTGGCTGGACGGCGATGGGAGCCTCGGTGTACGGGGCCTCGGCCACAACCGGCGATGGTTCGGTAATCAGGCGCGACGGCGCCGGTTGCTTGGCGACGGGCGCTCGAGCAGCGGGTTCCGGGGCCGGCGCGATCACAGGCGCCGCGACAGGAGGGTCGGCCGCGACCTGGATCGGCTCCGGGCTTGCTGACGAAGGTGGCGGCTGGAGCACCTGTGCTTGAGGAACCGATACCGGACTACGGACTACCGCTGGATCTTGCGCAGGCGGCGGCGTCGACACAGCTACGCTTGGAGCTGCGGCTTTTTCGGCCTCGGGCAAGCCCTGATTTTGGGCTGTCGTGCTGGCAATGCTGAAAGCCAGCGACATCATCAGCGCGACAACTCCAAGCACACAGACTGCCGCAACCAAGCTGCCGATCGGAATGAGCACTGCTCGGCCCATCCGGGTGACCACTGAGTCGAGGTCGTCGTCGTCCTCGAGGTCTACCTCCAGCGGCGGAGACACCACCGTGTCGGCGGCGGACAGCCTGACTTCATTGCCGTCGGGGTCCTGCGAATAAGCCAGGCCAACGGTCGGCGCCTCGAGCCCGACGGCACTTGCTGCAGCCAACGCCGCACCACGGGCAAGGCCCAATTCTGGTTCCTCGGGTGCGATGACCGGCACCGCTAGCAGGCTCTCTAGCTTGGACTTGACCACACCGGTCTCGACGCGAGAGCCCACGATTACTATGCCCTGGACCTGGGCGCCGATCGGTTCGAGGCTTGTCAGGATTTCCGGTATCACGTCTGCAACGTTCGCGCCGCAGAAGGTATGGGGCAGGCCCTCGGCAATTGACCCGTCGGCGCTATTAACGATCGACAGCGTGGCGGTGTCGAGCTGTATCAGCAGAACCGCAGTGGTGTCGTAGCCAAGGGCACGGCCGATCGTCTGGGCGAGCGCTCCTGCGGCGCTTTGCTCTGGCACCAGCACCACATCGTCTAGGCCGCGTGCGATCATGCTCTCGCGCAATTCAGCCTGCTGAGTCGGACCGTCCCAAGTCACACCGCTGACAACCAAGTGATGACCATTTGCAAGGGCATTTTGCTGGGTGGCCAGGATTGCGTTGCTTACCTGTTCGGTAGGGCTGGGCTTCGGAACGCTCTCCGGCGCGGCCGTGTCGAAGACCTCGCTCTCGATGGTGACGCCGTCGGCTCTCTCGCCCTCGACCAACACCAGACGCGCGGTGGTTCCGGTTAATGACAGGCCCAGCACAATCTCCATTGGCCTCCCCCGCTCGAGATATTCGGGTGGACCTCTCCGCATGCGGAGGTGTTGATTAACGTACTCTTCGACCTCGGCTCCGTTTAGAAATCCGATCGATCGCCGATTTGTTCTGTATTAGTCCGGCAGCATGAAACAATTGCGCTGCATTCTGCGACGCCTATCTCTAAGTGATCAGGACGTCGCAGCGGATGGTGGCAAGGGCGTCATGACCCACCATCCAACGAGGACGGCCCGCATGTGCGGCGTTCCCCACATGCGGACCCTCGTTTTTCGGCTTGGCCGTCGCCCGAGTTCGTCGCGAGCTACGCGGCATGGAGAGCCAGGCACGGCTTGCCGGTGCACCTCGCGGAGAGAGCGTGCCCTGCGGAGAGAGAACGCCCACGCGAAGTCGGTTGCGTGATCCGCTTAATGGGAGCCGCATTAGCCGCAATTCCCGCAAGCATTTCGGTGTAGTTCCAGCCGATCTCCCCGCCGGACATGGCCGACAGGTTGATCATCTGCTCTCGGGTCAGGCGATCGATTGCCGCCAAACTATGTGGTTGCCGACGGCGTGACTCGCTTGTGCGCACAAGCCGCGCAACCAGCGATATAGAGGTATTGCGCATTCTGCTCACCAGCGCAGGGCAATGCGGCGGGTGGAATCGACGCGACTAGGTCAGCCGAACCAAGCGTCCTGCATCTCCAACG
>NZ_JAVHWR010000063.1:0-14872 GCF_032159565.1 Mycobacterium sp. | reverse complement strand
ACGGCCCCGTGGAATCCGGTCGGGAAGATGTCCGTGAGCATCGTCAGATCGAGGATCTTCTCCATGGCCTGATCGGCGTCAGGGAATTTCAGCAGGTTGAAGTCGGCGTAGGGCACCATCACATATTCGGCCTGGCCGCCGACCCAGCCGCCCATGTCTACGTATCCGTAAGCCGATCCGGGCCGGTCTGGATTGACGTTGAGACAGATGCCGGTCTTGCGTTCTTTGCAGTTCACGCAGCGACCACAGGCGATGTTGAAGGGGACCGACACCAGGTCGCCGACGGAGATGAATTCAACGTCGCGGCCCACTTCGATGACTTCACCGGTGATCTCGTGGCCAAGGACCAGCCCCTCGGGGGCGGTTGTGCGTCCGCGAACCATGTGCTGATCGCTGCCGCAGATGTTGGTGCTGACAACTTTCAGGATGACACCATGCTGGCATTGGCGGCCGATGTTCGCCGGGGGGACACCCGGCCCGCCTTGGACCTCCAGCTTGGGGTATTGGATTTCCTGGACGGCAACCTTTCCGGGGCCCAGGTAGGTCACCGCTCGGTTTGACATCATCGCCATCTCCTACCGTGGTTGCGCACTGAGTCCCAGTCTCGCGCTTTCCAACGTCGACTGTCGTTACCGCCAACCCCAATTGGGGCCTGCTACTGACCGGAAGGACCGATTCCAGCTAGCGGGGGGCATTAGTGGGTGGCAGCGAGGACATGGGTGGCTCCTGCGCAGTCCTCGATCTGACAGCAGCCGGGCCGACCCTGCTGCCGTAACGCCCATTGCCATTGAAAGACGTTGAGGCCGAATCCAAAGGCCAGGAGGTTGCGATGCGGTCGTTGCGGGTGGTTGTCGTCGGTGGCGCCATCGGCGGCGTTGGCGCTGCGGTCCACCGGAGCCGAAGTGAGGGTGTACGAGCAAGCCGCCGCGGCCGCCGTGGTGGCTGTGGCTACGGTCGGTGTCGGCGCACGGTTCATTGTTGTCACTCCGCCGGCTAGCGATACCTCGCCGCACCGCGCCGGGGCTTACCACTGCCTACGGCCCGACGCGGATCGGCTGCTCCCAGATGGTGAACCCGCTCGTCTCATACGGACCCGCGATGTGAAAATACCGGAATGCCGTCCGGGCCAGTCGCCAGCACGCACACCGGCGGCGCCGTCTGACCCCACGCATGCGCCAGCTGAGGCATAAGCCGCCGCAACCCGACTTTCAGCCGACATCGCCTGTAGGCGATGTCACCCAAATGAGGAAAAAATGAAACTGCGATACCTCGCACCACTGGCCATCGCCGCATCCGCGGCAGCAATTGGACTGGCACCGATCGCCGCGGCCGACGCTACCGTGCAGCAGAGCCCGGGAAATGCTCAAATCACCGCTACTCCCGGGGCAGCCGCGCAAGAGGCCGCCCAGAACCAACAGCCATTCGGCGGGGACTCGGGCGCCCTGCTTTCCACCACCGCTGACAACGACCGCGCTCTTAGGGCCTCGCGTCCGGTAAGTCGTGGCTCACCCTGTCACGGCGGTGTCACACTAGGTGCGAATTCGGAGAGTTGACCGGGACGGCTGGAAACGATTTCCACTGGTCAGCCCGGTTCGAGAGCCCTTTCGAGACAATCGAATTCAGCCCTGAAAGCCTCGCGAGGCGCGCGCTGACACCAATTGAAGCTGTATCGCGGCTGCCCGGAGGCATCCGTCGCCGCGCGCCACATTCAGGGCTCACGTGCCGTCGAGTGGAATCGTGACCTCCAGCGACGTCCCCCTTCCGGCTGGGCTCTTGATGCGCATCCGCCCGCCGAGGGCCTCGACCCGGTCTGCGAGCCCGAGGAGCCCTGAGCCGTTGCCCATGTCGGCACCCCCGATTCCGTCGTCGTGAATCGACAGCGAGAGCGTGCGATCCTTCGTGTGTCCGGATATGACCACCTGGGTCGCACGAGAGTGCTTGGCGGCGTTGGTCAGTGCTTCGGACACGACGTAATACGCGCCGACTTCAACTGAGTCCTTTAGGCGTTGGTCGATCGTGAGGTCGAGGGTGACCGGGATGGCCGATCGGCGGGCCAGTGTCTTGAGCGCGGGACCGAGTCCGCCCTTCGACAGGATGGCAGGGTGAATCCCGCGGGAGATCTCTTGCAGATCTGCCGTGACACCGGTTAATCCGGACACGATGTCCCCCAGCTGCTCTCCGAGTGCCTGCAGGCCTGGCGGCACTGACGCCTCTGTCAGCCGCACCTGCAGCCCTAGCGCGACCAACCGTTGTTGTGCGCCGTCGTGCAGGTCGCGCTCCAGGCGGCGGCGACCTTCGTCGGCGGCCGCGACGATGCGGGCGCGTGAGGCGATCAGTTCGGCGCGGGTGGCGGCGTTCGCGATCGCGGTCGCGGTCAGATCGGCGAAGTCGCTCATGCGCGCCTCCGTGTCCGGTGACAACGGCTCAGGTCGTAACCAACCGAGCGCCACCATCCCCCATACCCGTTCGTCGACAATGATCGGGACTCCCACCGTGGAACATAGGCCAAATCTCCGTAGCCCTTCGGCGACGAAGCCGGGAGCATTCTGAAACTCGACGCCTTCTAAGCGTGCGGGCCGGCCGGAGTGAAACACCCTCGTCGCGATGTTGTCTCCGTCCAGTACGGGATAGCGTTCGCCGACAAGTGGTGCGCCCTTGATCGCGGGCGCGACGGCAGCCACGGCGACCACGGTCACCATGTCATCGTCAAAGGTGCTCACCGACGCGTTGCCGGCGTGCAGACAGCGGGCCATCTCGTCCGCGACCGCGGAGTACACCTCCGAGGGGGGCGTCCCGCGCGCCACCAGGGTTGCCACCCGCCGCAACGCGGCCTGCTGCTCGGCGAGCACACTCAGCTCGTCGCGGCTGGCCTGCAATTCCGCGCGGGTGGCGGCATTGGCGATTGCGGTCGCGACCAGATCGGCAAAGTCGGCTATGCGCTCCTCGGTATCTGGTGGCAGCGGCTCGGGTGCCGACGAGCCAACGATCGCCGCACCCCACACGGATCCGTCGACGATGATCGGGACTCCTACCGCCGAACGGATGCCGAGCTCACGAATGCGTGCCGCGTGGTCACCGGGAGCGTTGTCGTGGTTGTCCATCCGCGCGGTGCGGCCGGTGCGAAACACCCTGGCCGCGACGTTGTCGCCCGCCAACGGCAGGCGCAGGCCCTCGGGCAGCTTCCGCAGTCGGTTCTCGTGGCAGATGGCGTCGGGGATGCATGCGTCGGCGTCGTAATGGGATACCGTCGCATGGCTCACATGCACGCAGCGGGCCAACTCGTCGGCCACCGCTTCGAACACCTCCGACGGGCTGACCCCACGCGCTACCAACGTTGCGACCCGCCGCAACGCGGCCTGCTGCTCGGCGAGCACACTCAGCTCATCGCGGCTGGCCTGCAACTCCGCGCGGGCGGCGGCATTGGCGATCGCGGTGGCCACCAGATCGGCGAAATCGGCGAGACGTGCCTCGGTGTCCGCGGGCAGGGGCTCGGGTCGCAATGAGGCGACCGCGGCAACCCCCCACAGGTGGCCGTCGACGATGATCGGCGCACCCACCGCCGCGCGGATGCCCAGCTCCCGTATCCGCGCCGCGGCAGAACCGGCCGCCTCGTCGAGGCTGTCCATCCGGGCGGGGCGGCCGGTATGCAACACGCTCGCCGCGACGTTGTCGCCCTCGAGCGCAAACCGCTCGCCCACCGGCATCTTCTTCGCACCCGGCTCGTCGGAGGCCGCAAGCAGGGTGGCCGCGCCATCGGGCTCGTAGCGCCACACCGACGCATGCTGCACACCGAGAACCCGGGCCAACTCCGCCGCCACGGCGGAGAACACCTCCGAGGGGCTGGCCCCGCGCGCGACCAGTGTCGCCACCCGCCGCAGCGCCGCCTGCACGTCCGCGAGCCGTCCCAGAGCCTCGCGTGACTCGGCATTCCCGATTGCGGTGGCGAGCAGCTCGGTGAAACTGGCCAGCCGCGCCTCGGTGCCCACGGGCAGCGGGTCGGGATTCTTGGTGAACGCCATCATCGCGCCCCACACGCGTCCCGCCACGACGATCGGGACTCCGACCGCCGAACGAATCCCTAGTCGACGGGCGGTGGCCGCCAGCTCACCGTCCAGCCGTGAATAGTCATCGATGCGGGCCGCCTCCCAGCTCGTCCGCACCCGTGCAAGCACGTTCGCACCGTCCGGTGACCATCGGTGCCCGGCGGGAAACGGCGCATCATCCGGGGGGAAGCTGGCGCACTCCGTTGCCGTGCCATCGACCTCGTAGCGTGCAACGATCAGGAACGGGAGGTTGACGACGCGGGCGACCTCCTCGGCGACCAGAGCGAACAAGTCACGAGGCTCCGCTTCCTCCGCAACCAGGGTCGCCACGCGGCGCAGAGCGCTCAACTCGGCATTGGCCATCCGGCGGTCGGTGACGTCGCGGGCCACCCCGTACACGACGCCCAATTCTGGCCGGCTGCTCGTGCTCCACTCGAACCACCGCACCGATCCGTCCACGCACACTTCGCGACACTCGAACCCGACGACGTCGTTACCGGCGGCGAGTGCCTCCAGAACCGTCTCCACCGACTCGACATCGTCGGGATAGACGTTATCCATGAACGGCCTGGCCAAAAGCTCCTCAAGGGTGTAGCCCAGGCTGCGGGCGAACGCCGGATTGGCACGCCTCAGGTAGCCATCGAAACCGGCGATGCAGAACGCATCGTGCGAGAGCTCGAAGAGCCCTACCAATTCGTCGTCGAACGACCGGCTCGCCTCAGCCATAGCACCCTAGTGTGACCCTCGTGTTCGTGCTGCGAAAGGCCATATGACCGACACTGATCAGGTTGTCGGACCCGCCACGGCGGGAGCGACCTCGACGACGATGTGTATGGTCAGTGGCTGCTTGCTCTGCTCGCTGTAACCAGAAATGGCGCACAGCACGTTCAACTCGGGCATGTAGCCGATCACGCTGCCTCGTGGGGTGTTGTAGGCCACCACGCGGTAGCCGTACACGGAGCGAGTGCTGCCGTCGCGGGCGAAGCTGGTGATGTCGATGAGGTCGAACTCATCCAGACCGCGCTCGCGCATGTCTTCGACGTTCATGAACAACGCCGTTCGCAGGTCCTTCAGGCCGCGGTATCGGTCGTTGTCGGAGTAGATGGTGGTGTTCCACTGGTCATGGAAGCGCACGGTGCCCAGCGTCAACCGACCGGGCTGTGGCACCACATCGGGCATCGGTGCGGAAGAGAACTCCGCGTGCCCGGATGTGGTGAGGAAGATCCGCTCCCGCGCGGCGTATTCGTGCCAGGAGCCGAAAGTACGTGGCGGGCGGAATGTTCACCGCGGGCCCGAGCGCCAGTGTCGCCCGCGAAGACCTCACTCCTTTTCTCGAGCCGGGCGACTCACAGTCTTCAGTACTCCCGAAATGAGCCTCAGTTGCGCTCCTGTCCTGTCAGCCGACTGAGCGCGCAGACCGCGACGTGGAGGAGTTTGGTGGCGTCCCGTGGCGACCCGATACCCGGCGGGCGCTCGCCCGGGCGCTTTGCGGGCATGCGGAATCCGCGGTGCAGCATCGCTGCCGCTTGGCCGGCTGCGGTGACAACCAATTACCGCTATGCGGGATGAATCGGGTAGTGCCGAGCCGCCGTCGACTCGGTCAACTCCGCCCAAAGTTATCCACAGGCCAGCACGTCCGATCGGAGAGAAATCCGCTGAACTGCGCTTTTAGTAGAAGCACCGCCTTTCGGTGGACCTGTTTTGGTAACGATAAGGTCACTTGCTGCATCATTCGACACAGGAAATTGACCCGAATGTAATGTCCGCCCGCGGCGTCGTCCTGGTGATCACCGACGCCAACACCATCCAGGGCCTGCCCGACAGCTTCCAGACCGTCGCCAACGGCACCATCCTGGGAATTCCCAACCTGCTAATCATCTTCGTCGTTATCACCGCGATCGCGTGGTTTGTCCTGAACCGCACCGTCTTCGGCCGGTATGTGTACGCGGTGGGATCCAACCCCGAGGCGGCTCGGCTGGCCGGTGTCCCGGTGGCCATGGTCACCACGGCGGTGTACGTGATCGCCGGCGTGCTCGCCGCCGTCGGCGGCGTGCTGTTGACGTCCCGCCTCGGGGCAGGTGTCCCTACCGCCGGCACCGGCTTCGAACTGCAGGCCATCGCTGCCTGCGTTATCGGCGGAGCCAGCTTGTCCGGGGCCCGCGGCAGCGCGATCGGTGCTGCCTGTGGTGCGCTGATCATCGGCGTACTGAACAACGGCGGAAACCTGTTGGCCATCAACGCCTTCTACCTGCAGATCGCGATCGGCGCACTCGTGCTCGTGGCCGTCGGATTCGACCAGATGAACACCCGCAAGTCAGCACGCGGCTAGCTTGTCGGGGAGCTCCGCAACGGAGAAGCAGGCCAGCGACACAGTCCCTGGCCTGCTTTTTCTGTCCACATCGCATCAGACCCGACGCCGTTCACGCTCTTCGAGGGAGGATTCGGCGACAGGCCTCGGTTCCTGCGCCGAGGTCCGCGGCTCCGGCGCAGGCTCGTGCCGGCCGCGGATGTCCGAGTGTTGAGGAAGTTACCGCCACAATTGAGTCAAAGCTGCAAGGGTCGTCAACACCTCTCGGTGTATCCGCGGGTCACTTCACGCTGGTTAGCGGTGTTCGCGGTGCATGTGCAGATTCCGAGGTCGGACTTCGCCTAGGACGCAAGTCGAAGCAGCTCAGCGTCCATCCTCACGGCATGCTTGCCGGTGGCAGCGCCGTAGCGGTGGACAAAATTCCAGACCGGCATGTCGCGCAGCTCGGTATCACCGGACGCCCGCGGGATATCTTGGCGGCCATCGGCTTTCGGGCCGTAGATCACGGCCCAGCCCACCGTCGCCTCGATGTCGGAGTACGCAACCACAACGGTGTCGCGAGGCGTCATCTGGTCAAGGACGGACCCGAGATTGTCCGTCGGCTCGGCGATGACGACCACCGGTTCCAGGCCCCTTTCGGTGGCGATGGCGACCTCGGCGCGCAATGCGTCCTGTGCGCTGCCAGGCGCGCGCAATGTCTGCAGGAACATCCGGTCCGCGTGGTGGTCGCGGTGGACCGCACCCACCCTGGTGCGCACCCACATGCCGTCGACGGCGGCCTCCAGATGCTCGATGACGGGTGGAAGATCGTGCCGATCAATCTGCAGCAATTCAATTAGGTCGTTGCGATAGGACGCACGTGCCGAGCCGAGGTTGTTTGCGTTGCCCCTGCATGCGCTCGGAAAGGGCGTGGTAGCGGATGGCGTGTTGATCCCGGGGATCGTAGCGGTATACGACGTTTTCCTTATTGTTCATGGGAGCGAGCTCCTTTCGTGAGCGTGAGCGATTCGTATGCTGTTGCTCATAACTGCCCAGGTGAGACTGAGCCACCTGCCACTCGTGGTCAGCTTGTAGTGCCGGCCGCCGGGCAGATATAGCTCCAAACGTGTTATTCCGCTTGTTGGTTCGGCTATGTGGCGCCTGATGATTCGACCTGCTCCGGTGGCGTTCACGCCATGGCTCCGGTGGGTGCCTGCAGATTCCGCCGCGAGGTTCGGTGTTGTAACAGAACCGACAACGTCAGCACGAGGAGTCCTACGGCGGCCAACACGGCGCCGGCCGCGGCGGGTGCGGTGTAACCGAATCCCGCGGCGATCACCAGGCCGCCGATCCAGGCGCCCGAAGCGTTTGCGATGTTGAGCGCGGAGTGGTTCAGTGCGGCGGCCAGGGTCTGCGCGTCGGCGGCCACGTCCATCAACCGGGTCTGCAGGGCAGGTGCGATCGCCCCGCCGCTGGCACCGATCGCGAACAGCAGAACCATTGCGGTGTAAGGGTTGTGCGACGCTACGACGAACACGGCGAGCATCACGCCCAGCGTGGCGATGACGACGTAAAGGGTGCGGATCACCGATTTGTCGGCCATCTTGCCGCCGACCAGGTTGCCCACGACCATGCCCGCGCCGAACACCATCAACGCCAACGGCACCAGTGTCCGCGCCAGACCCGCAACGTCGGTCAGCGTGGTGGCCACGTAGGTATAGACGGCGAACATGCCGCCAAACCCGACCATGCCGACGGCCAGCGCCAGCCAGACTTGAGGTCGCTTGAGTGCGCCGAGTTCCGTCAGGGGGCTGGTGCTGTGGGTGGCACCGATATCGGGCAGCCAGAGCCAGATCGCACTCAGCGTCACCAGCCCGATGACCACGACGAGCGCGAACGCGCTACGCCAGCCGAGTGCCTGGCCCAGCCACGACGCGATGGGGACACCGATGACGGTCGCCACCGTCAGGCCGGTCATGACCTGTGCGACGGCCCTGGCGCGGTTGCCGGGACCCAGCAGCCGGGCGGCCACCAGTGCCGCGATGCCGAAGAACGCACCGTGGGGCACCCCGGCGACGAACCGCGCCACCATCAGTGATTCATAGCTGGGCGCGACAACCGTGGCGACGTTGCCCAGGATGAAGACGGCCATCAGTATCAACAAGATGGTCTTGCGCGGCACCCGCGCGGTGAGAGCGGCGATCACTGGCGCGCCGATGACGACGCCGAGTGCGTACGCGGAGATGGCGTGGCCTGCGGTCGGTTCGGAGATGTGCAGGCTTGCGGCGATGTCGGGCAGCAGGCCCATCGCGACGAACTCGTTGGTCCCGATCCCGAAACCGCCTAGGGCGAGCGCGAGGATCGCCAGTTTGAGTACGGCGGGCTGCGGTGCTACGAGCGCCGATGGCACTGAGCGACGGGCAGCGGTGGTGGTCACAGTAAGTCAGCTTTCAGTCTGCGAAATTAGGACGGTGACCTGGCCGTTCGCTAACTCTCGGTCGGCACCTGCCGCATTGCAGAGCGCCCCGCCGGTTTAGAGCCTAACGAGACTTGAGCACTCGTTCCAACTGACTTAGGTCTTTTTCAGGTCAAAGTGACGAGGCTTACATACCTTGCCCTTTCTCCGACATGCTTGTTTCAATGTAAAGATGCCGGTCATCAGGCTTGCGGCCCCGAAGTCGCCAGCGACTGCAGGAGAAGTGTTCGCGCTGATCCGCGATGGCGTGGCGACGACGCGCTCCGAGCTGCGGCGCCTCACCGGCCTGTCGCGCACCGCGGTGGCGGCCAGGGTGTCGGCGCTGTCCGGCCGTGGACTGGTCGTCGAGCGCGAGGAGGGCCTGTCCACCGGCGGTCGCCCCCCGACCCTGCTGTTCTTCAACTCCGACGCCGGCGTGGTTCTGTCCGCCGCGATCGGACGCAGCCGGACCCGGCTTGCCGTGTGCAACTTCGCGGGTGATGTCCAAACGATCAGCGACCTCGACCAGGAGACCGGGATCGGCCCCGATGATCTGATGCCAGATCTGGTCAAGAGGCTCGAGGCGTTACTCGAGGAATCGGGCCGCGACGCCGACTCCGTGCACGGTGTTGGACTCAGCCTGCCGGGCACTGTCGACCAGCTACGCGGTTGCAGCCTCGACTCGCCGGTCATGAGCGGCTGGGATGGCGTAGCGCTGGAACCGTACTTCCGCGAACTGACGACCGCTCCGATCGTGGTCGACAACGACGCAAACGTCATTGCGCTGGCAGAACGCAACGGTGAGCGGCGCGGTGTTGATGACTTGCTGCTCCTCAAGATCTCCACCGGCCTCGGTGCCGGGATCATCTCCGGCGGCGTGCTCCAGCGCGGTGCAGTCGGCGCTGCAGGCGAATTCGGACACAACAAGACCCCCGCGGCAGCAGGGTTGCCTTGTCGGTGTGGGGACACCGGCTGCCTGGAGGCCATAGCAGGCGGTTGGGCGCTGGTGCGGGCGCTACAACAGCAGGGCCACGCCGTAGGCCACATCCGCGACGTCGTCGACCTTGCCAACCGCGGCGAGCCCGAGGCGCGCCGGCTCATCCGCGAGAGCGGGCGCCACATCGGTGAGGTCATCGCCGGAGCGGTGAACCTGCTCAATCCGGCGATCGTCGTCATCGACGGCGATATGGCCCGCGCCTACGATATACTGGTAGCCGGACTTCGAGAAGCCTTGTACCGCAACGCGACTGCACTGTCGACGCGGGTACTGCAGGTAGTACCGACGACCTACGGCGACCGCTCCGGGGTGATAGGCAGCGCCAACTTGATCCTCGACAGGATTCTGAGCCCGGGTGCCATCGACGAGTCGTTACGCTCACAGCGCTGAGACGCGCGGAATCGCCGTTGATGGCGGCAACTGGCCACCCGTTCTGGGGCCGAGCATTCACCGGTTATACGGGTGCTGATGCCAGATGGGGCTAGCTGGCAGCACTCGTATGCGCTGAGTGTTATGGCGCTGCGCAGC
The DNA here is from genome assembly GCF_032159565.1 of Mycobacterium sp. Taxonomy (GTDB): domain Bacteria; phylum Actinomycetota; class Actinomycetes; order Mycobacteriales; family Mycobacteriaceae; genus Mycobacterium. Next base: position 4,562 of record NZ_JAVHWR010000063.1, on the reverse strand, counting down.
AACCCTGTCGGCGGGGTGTCACGGATCAGCGCCGATGTCCAAGAGAGCCAGCGGCGTCCGTGATTCGGATGGCCTCTAATGTAAATCGTGCTTATCGAGCCATGCCAGTGAGTCGTCAATCAGCTGATGGGCGCCGCTGTCCACGACCAGCGAATGACCGCGGTCGTCGTAGTCGATCAGCTCAGTGATGGCGCTCGATTTGCGGTACTGCTTGAAAGCGGAGTGCACAAGGACCGAGTCGACGGTGTGATCGTGTTTGGCGGCCATCAACAACAGCGGCCCGCGTGTCTGGTTCTTGGTATTGACCGCGGCCGGCGAATCATGCTCGACCGCACTGAGCGCCAATTGGAACAGCGTCCGGGCGGAGCTGGGAATGGTCCACTTGTCATACAGTGCCTCGGCCTCGGCCTCGTCGAGCATGTTGGCGAAGCCGTTCTTGAACTGCTCGGTGTCCAGCGATACGGCCTTGTGGCGATTGCTCGGATGGCTGAGGATTGAAAACAGACTTCGCCTGGTGTGGCCCAACTGCTTTCACGCCCTTGATCTGTCCTGGGGAGATGGCGATGGCCGCCCGGCCCACGTCCTCGCCGAGCAGTCTCTCGACGAGGAACCCACCGAAGAGTGGCCGATGAGAATGGGTTTGGACGACAGCGTCGCCGCGCATTGGGCCAAGTGGTCGGTGACTCGTCCAACCCGTTACCTGCCTGCGCATCCGGGTTAGCGCGGGTGGCCGCGATCGTGTCGGCGACGCCCGGCCATTCCGGCAGGACCGGGTCGTAACCGGCGGCCGCGAATCTGTCGGCCCACGCCTGCCAACTCGTGGAGTGCAGCCACATGCCGTGCACGAACGTGACGGGAGTCTTCGCAGGCATCGATTGGTCTCGATTCCTCAGATATTGCAATGTGTGGGGGACACCGTTAGCGCATGACACAGCCAACAACAATCATGGGTGCCGCGTCCGCGTTTGTCGTCGCCTCCCAGATGTCTCACAGCGTCGCGCGGTTTAGGTTTGCAGGCGGTGCACACGGATCGCGACTACGGCGCTTCGTGGGAAGGTCCGAAACAGCACAGACGAGGACCACGGCGGGTCGTGGCGGCGATCCAAACTGCGAATTCATTACCAGTGATCCGCCTGAATCGCGTAGCTACGGATTCGAGGTCGGCCCGGTCGATCTCGGCCGCGTGAATCGTCGCCGGCCGCCCTTTGAGCAGACTTTGAAGCCCGGCGCGAGCTCGACTTTGTAACCCGCGCTTCGGTATGTGCGGGTACGGCGGGTTACTGGGCTGGTCGTATAGCTCAGCCTTGGGCTGTGTCGGGCGGGTCCTCGGGCGGGGGCTTGCCCAGCCAAGTTCGAAGGCGGGCAAGCTGACTTATGACCAGGCCCACGCCGACGAATAGTGCTATCGCGATGACGATGATGGCGGTCAACCGTCACCTCCCTTCGTGGTCACTGCAAGATCTCCTATCACGTTGCGATGCAATAGTTCCGCCGTGTTCGCAACGGTGTGCGCCGTAGCAACTCCAGGCGCGATTGGAATCCATCTCGATGTCGGTCCAACGGGGCGCCGGTGATTCGGATCGGTTGTGGACACTATGGTCCGCCTCTCCAGTGGTCGATGCGGTTGTGGTCTGGGGTGAAGCCGTGGTCAACGCCCCATAGGACGGCTTGCGTTCGGCTGCCAACGCCGATCTTGCGGTAGATGGTGCGGATATAGGATTTCACGGTGTTGGGGCTCAGGTAGGTCAGTCTTGCCACGTCGGCGTTGCTCTTGCCCTGCGTGATGAGGGCGAGGATCTCTGACTCGCGGTCGCTGAGTCCTTCGCCGCGGCCGGGCCAATCAAGGCCGACGGCGCTGCGGGCGCGCGGCGGGGCCTCACTGACTATCACCTCGCCGGCATGTACCGCTTCCAGTGCAGCGACCAGCTCGCGGGCCGGCAACGTTTTCGACAGGTATCCGTGCGCGCCGTGCTGACGGGCGCTGGCGACGAGGTCCGGGTGAAAATTCCAGGTATAAACCACAACTCGACGTGCGCGTGGGTTGGCGACCAACTCGCCGATCTCGTGGTGATCAGATTCCGGTTGAGCGAAGGAGTCGTATAAGACGATGTCTACGGGGTCGTCGAGGGGCATGGTGGCGTCGATCTCGGCGATCACCACACGGTCGCGGTAGTTGTCGAACATTTTGGCGATGCCCATCAGCACGACGTCGTAGTCGTCGACGAGCGCGACAGTGATCGCCTTTTTGGCCGATGAGGACACGGCGAGAAGATTACCGCCCTAGGGGTGTATTGGAACCCCCCTAAAGGGTCTTCTATTGGTTGCAGCGTCGAGGACCACTCGGCCGAACCGAAGATCTAACGCGCCTCGGTGGCGCCATTTCAGAAAGGGTTCATCATGATCATTCTCGGAATCATTCTCATCGTTCTTGGGCTCATCTTGCCCGCCCTGATCCCGACCTTCGCGTTCGCGCATGTGCTCTTGGTCATCGGGGTCATTCTGCTCGTTGTTGGCGTCATCCTGGCGGTGCTGGGATCGGCCGGCCGCGCCGTCGGTGGTCGTCGCCACTACTACTGACCTCGCCCAGTTCTCCACGTAGAAGCGATGATTGAACGGAGACAGAAATGCCTATTTGGGGATGGTTTTTCATTGCAGCCCTAGCCCTGGTTGTCATCGCCGGACTGGTCGTCGCACTTTCGGCCGGCCGTCGCAGACGAACCGATCGCCTCAAACAGCAATTCGGTCCCGAATATGAGCGGACCGTTGCCGAAGCCGGCGAACAACAGGCAGCAGAAAAAGAACTAGTCGGTCGGGAGCGCAAGAGAAGGAAGCTCGACATTCGTCCGTTGACGCGCGATGCGCTACAGGCGTACTCGGATCGCTGGCTCGAAGTGCAGACCGCGTTCGTCGACAATCCCTCGAGTGCGTTGGATGACGCCGACCGCCTTCTCACCGAGGTCATGCGTGAGCGCGGCTACCCGGTCGACGACTTCGACCAGCGAGCAGCCGACATCTCGGTCGACCACCCTGCGGTTGTCGAGAACTACCGAGCCGCCCACGCCATCCATCTGTCGAATCAGAACGGAGATGGAGGCACTGAGAAGCAGCGTCAGGCGTTCGTGCATTACCGGGCGCTCTTCGACAAGCTTCTCGACCAACACAGAAACGATGACCGGCCACAAGACACAGATTCAGCACAGGAGGCAAGCGCATGACCACTCACGACTACCCAGGTGAAACCAACTCGCCCGCTCATGTCGATCCGGCAATAGCGAGCACCAGTCCAGGGTCAGGACAAGCAGACACGCCAACAACCGCCGAAACGTCGACGCCACCCACCGCGGCGACCGATCCCGGTTGGCAGCGGCAAGCTGACCAGTTCGCGGCGAATCGGGGCGAACGCGCCAGCGCCAACCCATCGCCTGCTCAGGCCGATCCAGCGATTTCAACAGCCGCGAGGCCGGAGGATCTCGACGACGATCCGCGGAGCAGCGCCCAAACACCGACTGAACCCTCACTTTTCGCCGAGACAGACCTTGCCGAACTCCGGCGCGGTTGGGACAGCGTCCAAGCCGGCTTTGTCGACGACCCCAAACGCTGCGTCGAACAAGCAGACGGCCTGGTGTCCGACGTCGTCGAACAGCTCAGCAATGGCTTCGCCGAGGCACGTTCGCGACTCGAGCAGCAATGGAGTCGCGGCCAGGAAGCCTCTACCGAAGATCTTCGGGTCGCCCTCAAACGCTACCGAGAATTCTTCGACCGACTACTCGCGGTTTGACACAATCGACCTCGGCCGCTTCGCTGCCGCCAGCCACGCCGGCCATTCGATCGTGATCGAGGCGACTGCACGCGGCAGCGACGACACAGTCCGAGTCCCCGTACCTCTGGCCTTCGATGAACGAGTAAGTGGCTAATTAATCGTCGCCGCGACAGCGTCGGTACTCAGCCGGCGGCGACCCATATCAAGACGGCCGCGTTCGAAGCGTCGCGGCGATGTCGGCCCCGAACTCAGTGCGGGGTTTCCAGCGCGCCCTTACGTTAGTTGAATCTCAAGGGGAGTGCCGCATTTCGTGCGCCCAGCGAGACTGCACTAGATTCCCCGCACTGCGCGAAATGGTCTGCCCGATGCCACGTGTGCGCGTTGCAGCTAGACGTTCACGCTGCGCCGCCGCCGGATGTGTTGCAACAGTTGCCGCGCGAGTTCCTCCCTTTCGAAGAACCGCGCGGTCTCAAGTGCGGACGGCGAGCCTGCCAGCGGATCGGCATCGGCTGACAGCAGCAGTTCGATGATCGTTGTGTCGTTTTTGAAGACGGCGCCTGCCAACGGGGTCTGTCCTCGATTGTTGTGTCGATTCACCTCGGCCCCACGCGCGATCAGAGTGGCGACAGCGGACTCGTGTCCGTAATAGGCCGCCAGCATCGCGAGGGTGTCGCCGTTGGTGTTGGTGAGGTTCACCGGTACGCCCGCGTCGACGTAGGCGGCCAACATTGCTGCGTCGCCGCTGCGAGCCCAGTCGAATAAGCGTGATGCCAGGTCCAGGACCTCGGTATCGAGGGTGCCT
>NZ_JAVHWR010000056.1:0-11027 GCF_032159565.1 Mycobacterium sp. | reverse complement strand
CTAGACCGTCAGCAGGCGGTACAGCCCGATCAGGCCGACGATTACGATGAACGCGCGCAGCGCATTCGGCGACAGCCGGCGTCCGTAGTGTGCGCCGAGCCACCCGCCGATCAACGAGCCCAGGGCGATCAGTCCCGCTGCCAGCCAACTGATCCGGTCGAACGCAACCGTGATGTACGCCACCGCCGCAACGACATTCACGATCAGCGACAGCAGGTTCTTCGCGGCGTTCATCCGCTGCATGTCCTCGGGCAGCAACGCGCCCATCACGCCCATCAGCAGAATTCCCTGCGCCGCGGTGAAGTATCCGCCGTAGATGCCGACGACGAACGTGCCGATCACCAGCGCCACCATCCGGCCCCGCGACACATGTTCGGCCGACTGGCCCGCCGCCTCCGCCCGCCTGCGTGCCCAGTTCTGGATCTTCGGCCCGATGATCACCAGAATCAGTGCCGCGATCAGCAGCACCGGCACCACTTCGATGAACACCGTCTCCGGCAGGTGCAGGAGCAGCCACGCCCCCAGCAGCGCTCCGACGAACGACGCAGGCATCTGCCAACGCAGCCGGTCCCATTGGCCTCGCAGTTCTCGCCGGTAACCCCAGGTTCCCGAAAGCCCCCCGGCGACCAGCCCGATCGCATTCGACATGGTAGAAACCACCGGCGGATAACCCAGCGCGACCAGCGTCGGGAACGTGACGAGTGTGCCCGATCCGACGAGGCTGTTGATGGCTCCCGCTGCGACACCCGCCAAGAAGATGAGGATCATGTCGATAACGGGCATCGAACCAACCTATCGAGAGCGCGCGCCCCTCTTTTCGCGCACCCGCACGTTGATGCGGACCGGGCTGCCCTCGAAGCCGAATGTCTCCCGCAGCCGTCGCTCGAGGAATCGGCGGTACCCGGCCTCCAGGAAACCGGTGGTGAACAACACGAACGTCGGCGGCCGTGTGGTGGCCTGGGTCGCGAACAGGATGCGGGGCTGCTTGCCGCCGCGAACCGGCGGCGGCGTGGCAGCCACCACCTCTTTGAGGAACGTGTTGAGCCTGCCCGTCGAGATCCGGCTGTCCCACGACTCCAACGCCGTCTCCAAGGCGGGCACGAGCTTCTGCACTGCACGGCCGGTCTTGGCTGAGATGTTTACCCGCGGAGCCCAATGCACCTGCGCCAGCTCGCGTTCGATCTCACGGACGAGGTCGTAGCGGCGGTCCTCATCGACGAGATCCCATTTGTTGAAGGCCAACACCAGCGCGCGGCCCGCTTCGATCACCATCGACAGGATGCGCTGATCCTGTTCCGTCAGCGGCTGAGACCCATCGATCAGCACGATGACCACCTCGGCGGCGTCGATCGCGCCGTGGGTGCGTACCGAGGCGTAGAACTCATGCCCGCTGGCCTGGCCGACTTTCCGGCGCAGCCCGGCTGTGTCGACGAAACGCCAAGTCCTGTCGCCCAATTCGATCAGCGAGTCCACCGGATCGACGGTGGTGCCCGCCTCGTCGTGCACCACGGCCCGCTCGTCGCCCGCAAGCTTGTTCAGCAGCGAGCTCTTGCCGACGTTCGGCTTGCCCACGAGAGCCACCCGCCGAGGGCCGCCGCCGCCGACCCCGGCCTCCGACACCGCAGGCAACGACTCGACGACCCGGTCGAGCAGGTCGGCCACCCCGCGACCGTGCATCGCACTGATCGCATGCGGCTCCCCCAGCCCCAGCGACCAGAGCGCGGCGGCGTCGGCCTCCCCCCGCTCGCTGTCCACCTTGTTGGCCGCGAGAAAGACGGGCTTGCCGGACCTGCGCAGGATTCGCGCCGCCGCCTCGTCACCCGTCGTGGCACCCACCACGGCGTCGACGACGAGAATGATCGCGTCCGCGGTGCGCATCGCCACCGACGCCTGCTCTGCGACCAACTGCTGCAGACCTTTGGCGTCGGGTTCCCAGCCGCCCGTGTCCTGGATCATGAATCGGCGCCCGACCCAGTTGGCGTCGTAGGAGACACGATCCCTCGTCACGCCGGGGATGTCCTGCACCACCGCCTGGCGGCGGCCGAGGATGCGGTTGACGAGAGTGGATTTGCCGACGTTGGGTCGTCCGACGACCGCCACCACTGGAGGCGGACCGGAGGCGTCAGCGCCCGAGTCGTCGTCGCCGGGCTCTGATTCGACCAGCTCCCAATCGCTTTCGTCGGCCCAGGTGCCATCGGGATCTGTCATCGCGGCGCGCCCGCCCGTTGCTTGACGAGTTCGACCAGGTGAGCGATCACCTCGGACTCCGACATGTCGCTGGTGTCGACGACCACCGCGTCGTCGGCCGCCCGCAGCGGAGACACCGCGCGGGTCGAATCGAGGTGGTCGCGGCGCTTGACGTCGGCCAGTACCGATTCGTAGTCATCGGTGAAGCCACAGGCGACGTTCTGTTCGTTGCGCCGCCGCGCCCGCTCCTCCGCCGATGCGGTCAGAAAGATCTTCACGTCGGCGTCCGGGAGTACGACGGTACCGATGTCACGGCCCTCCACCACAACGCTGCCGGGACCCGCGGCCAGCTCACGCTGCAGCCCCACCAAGCGAGCCCGCACGGCGGGCACCGCCGACACCGCAGACACCGCCTTGGTCACCGCATCGCCACGGATCTCGGCCGAAACATCTTCTGCGTCAAGGTAAGCGCGATCCTCATCCGGGTTGTAGCCGACCGACAGTGGAACGTCCGCGGCCGCCGACTCGATGGCCGGGGTGTTTCCGAGGCCGGTGCCCGATCGCAGCACCGCCAGCGTCACGATTCGGTACATCGCCCCGGTATCCAGGTATCGCGCGCCCAGCGACCGAGCCAGACCTCTTGAAACCGAAGACTTTCCGGTTCCCGCGGGGCCATCTACCGCGATCACCACGGAGTCGGTCACAGGCCAACCGCCTTGTACAGCGCGCCGACCTCGTTGCGGCCCAGCACGCGGATGCTGCCGGGCCGTTGGTCACCCAGCGAGACCGCACCGATGTCCGTGCGGACCAGTTCCTGTACCGGGAAGCCGACGTCGGCGAGCATCCTGCGGACGATGCGCTTGCGGCCTTCGTGCAGGGTGACCCGCACCAACGTCTTGCCCGGGACGGCGTCCACGACGGCGAAGTCGTCGACACGTGCGGGCCCGTCGTCGAGCTCGATGCCGTCGCGCAGTTTACGGCCGAGACCGCGCGGCACCGCTCCCTGCACCGTCGCCAGGTACGTCTTGGGCACCTCGAAGGAGGGATGCATCAGCCGGTGCGCCAACTCACCGTCGTTGGTGAGCAGCATCAGCCCTTCGGTGTCGGCATCGAGGCGCCCGACGTGAAAGAGCTTCTTGTTACCGCGTACTCGATGTTCGACCAGATCACCGATGCAGGGTCTGCCGCGGTCGTCGGACATGGTCGAGTGCATACCGCGGGGCTTGTTCAATGCGAGATGCACCAGGGTGTCGTCGAGCATCACCCGCGCTCCGTCAACGCGGATCACCGACACGTCGGGGTCAACCCGGGTTCCGAGTTCCGTGACGATTCGACCGTCGACGTCGACGCGCCCGTCGATGATCATCCTCTCCGCTACCCGCCTCGACGCGATACCGGCCTGCGACAAGACTTTCTGCAGCCGGACGCCTTCCCGTACGCGAGGAGGACCGGGGTTCCCGGAATCGGCCATCTCAGTCTTTGTCCACGTCGAACGGCATCGGCTGCGACCCGGTTGCTGTCGGCGTACCCAGCTTCATGAAACGTGGTTCGTCGGCAAGTGTTTCGGTCAGATCGTCGATGACGTCCACGTCGGGCAATAGCGGCGCGATGTCGGGAAGATCGGTCAGCGACGACAGGCCGAGTCGCTCCAGGAACAATTCGGTCGTCGCGAAGGTAGTGGCGCCGCTGTCACCGTCGGTGCCCGCTTCGGTGATGAGGCCGCGGGCCACCAGGGTCCGCATCACCGCATCCACATTGACACCGCGCACGGCGCTGACTCTGGCGCGGGTCACCGGCTGCCGGTAGGCCACCACGGCCAGTGTCTCCAAGGCCGCGCGGGTCAGCTTCGTGCGGGTACCGTCGAGCAACAGCCGCTCGACATAGGGCGCGTATTGCGCTCGGGTGTACATGCGCCACCCGCCGGCGGCCTCGCGCAGATCGATGCCGCTGCCGCGGTTGGCGAATTCCCCGGCCATCAGTTGCAGCTTGGCCGAGACGCGGTAGGCGGGCTGCTCGATCGCCGCGGCGAGCGCATCGACGGTCACCGGCGTGTCCACCACCAGCAGCAGCGCCTCCAGTACCGCGCCGAGCTCGGCGTCCTGCAATTCGGGTGGCTCGGCGACGTCGATACCCAGATGGTCGAGATCCGGGATGTCACCGTTGACGCCTTCGGAGATGCCACCGTTGACCGGGCGGGCATCGCCATTGCGCGGATCGGAATATTCGTCAGTCATCGTTAGGCTCTTCCACCGTCTCAGTGGCTTCGATCTCTTCGCTGGATGCCCGGTCTCCGGTCCACGAAATCTGCAGCACACCAAGCGGTTCTGATTGCTCAAATGCTACCGCCCGTGCTCGATACAGTTCGAGCAGCGCCAGGAACCGACCCACGATCAAGATCGGTTCCCGGCAGTCGGCGACCAGCTCGGAGAAGGTCGCCCACTGCCCCGACCCGCGGCGTTGCAGCTCAGCCAGCAGTTGTTCGGCCTGCTCGGGCACTGACACGATCACCTCGTGCAGATGCTCGGTGGCCACCGTCGGCACCGGGCGCGGGGTGAATGCGCTCGCGGCAATCTCGGCGAACAGCTGCGCGTCGACGCCGAGCATCACCTCGGGGAGCAGGTCTTCATAGCGGTCTTCCAGCGATACCGCCCGCGGATAGCTGCGTAGGGCGGCGGCCTCGAGCTCGGCGAACATCTCGGCCACGTGCTTGAACGCGCGGTACTGCAGCAGACGCGCGAACAGCAGGTCGCGCACCTCGAGCAGGGCCAGGTCCTCCTCGTCGTGGATCTCGCCTGCGGGCAGCAGGCGTGCGGCCTTCAGGTCGAGCAGCGTCGCCGCGATCACCAGGAAGGCGGTGGTCTCATCGAGCTCGAGCTGGGGACCGATCGCCTTCGTGTAGGCGATGAAGTCGTCGGTCACCTGGTGCAACGCCACCTCGGTCACGTCCAGACGGTGCGCGAAGATCAGCTGCAGCAGCAGGTCGAACGGACCCTCGAAATTGCTCAGCCGAACCCGGAAGCCTGTTTGCTGCGCCTCCGCCGGCCGAGTCTGCGTGTTCACGAACCGAACCGGTCGATGACCTCACGGGCCAACGATCGATATGCCTGAGCACCACCGGATTTCGGCGCCCACGTGGTGATGGGCTCACCCGCAACACTGGTTTCCGGGAAGCGCACGGTACGGGTGACGACAGTGTCGAACACCAGATCACCGAACCTCTCCATGACGCGGGCCATCACTTCGCGGGCGTTGACGGTACGCGGGTCGTAGCGAGTGATCAGGATGCCACTGATGCTCAGCTTGGGGTTCAGCCGGTCGTGAACCTTGTCGACGGTGTCGGTCAGCAGCGCCAAACCGCGCAGCGAGAAGTATTCGCATTCCGTCGGGATGATGACGCCGTCCGAACAGGCCAGCCCGTTCACGGTGAGCAGGCCGAGCGACGGTTGGCAGTCGATCAGCACGTAGTCGTAGCGGTCCAACACCGGATGCAGCGCGCGTGCCAGCGACTGCTCCCGGCCGACCTCGTTGACCAGCTGAATCTCCGCCGCCGACAGATCGATGTTGCTGGGCACGAGGTCCATATTCTTGACCCGCGTGTGGATGATGACGTCGTCGACGGAGACGCGCGGCTCGATCAGCAGGTTGTGAACGGTGTGGTCGAGCTCGTAGTGCGGCACACCGAGCCCCGCCGACAGCGCACCTTGCGGGTCCAGGTCCACCAGCAACACCCGCCGGCCGTATCCGGCAAGGCTGGCGCCCAGGTTGATGGTCGAGGTGGTCTTGCCGACGCCGCCCTTCTGATTGCACATCGCGATGACTTTCGCCGGTCCGTGCACGTTCTTGGGCGCGGGTTCGGGGATCGTCCGCGGCGGACGACCGGTGAGTCCCGCTTGAGCGGGCGGATCGGCGCCGGCGCCGTCCTCTGTCATGCCTCGGCTCCCGCTCGCTCCGGTCCTCGCTGCGCGGCGATCCTCACTCGCGGTCGCCTTCGGGGAGTCATGCCTCGGCTCTAGCGGTCAGACAACGCAGGGCCATGGCGAACATCGGGAAAGTTTAACGGGGCGCGGGGGCCTGGACAGGCAGACCCGCGGGCGGATCATCGACTAGGGCTTATTACGTCGACGGGGGGCTCGATGGCGGGCTCCTCGCCGACGTCGGCTTGAGGGCGGCTGGCTGCGACCTCTGCTTCCGGTCGAGCGTGTCGACCCGGCGGGGGAGACTCGCTGATCCCGATGCGTTTGTGCAATCGGACCAGCGGCGCGGGCGCCCACCAGTTGGCCCGTCCCATGACGTGCATGAACGCAGGCAGCAGCACCAACCTCACCAGTGTCGCGTCCATCAACACGGCCAAGGTCAGCCCGACGCCGAACATGCGCATGAACGACACCTGGGCCGCGATCAGCGCAGCGAAGGAGATGGACATGATCACCGCTGCAGCAGTGACCACTCGGCCGGTATGGCCCAGACCCAGCGCCACCGCTTCGTCGTTGTCCGCGCGGGTCTGATTGGAGCTGAGCCAGTATTCGCGGATCCGCGAGAGCAAGAACACCTCGTAATCCATCGACAGACCGAATGCGATGCAGAACAACAGCACGGGCATCGTGACGGCGAGCGTGCCGGTGATCGAGGTCCCGAGGCCCCCGAAGTGCCCGTCCTGGAAGATCCATACCAGCCCGCCGAATGCTGCGGTGAGCGACAACACGTTCAGTATCAGCGCCTTGAGCGGAAGGACCACACTTCCCGTCAACAGGAAGAGCATGATGAACGTGGTCGCGGCTATCAGACCGAGTACCGCAGGGAGTCCGCTGGTCACCGCGTGGACAATGTCACGATTGCTCTGAGCGATACCCGACATCTGCACCTGCGCTCCGCCGGGCCGCGCGACATCGTGTAGCTGATCCAGCTGGTGCTCCGACGCCTCGGAAGCCACCGATGTCGTGCTGGCGACGGTGAAGTACGCCTTGCCGTCAGCCAGCCCCGTCGGCGCTGACGGTGGGCCCGTCCGCTGTCCGGCCACGTAGGTGCCGCCCGGCCCCGAGACGGACGGCACGTCAGGAACCTTGGACAGGTCGGCGCCGTAGCCGTCGAGCTCCTGGGGCGTGACATCCCCGATGTCAGTAAGGACGGCGGTGACTGCGGTCGCCGGGTTGGTCGCGAAGTTCTCGCGTAGTTCGTCACCGACACGATGTGCAGATGCCGACGTGGGCAGCACCTGCTCATCGGGGAACCCCCAACGCACTCCGAGGAATGGTGTGCCGAGCAGCAGCAGAAAGGTCACGACCGCCAGCCCCAGCGGAACAGCTCGGCGAGTCACCAACTTGGTGGTGCGGTACCAGAACGTCCTCTCCACCGGCGGGGTCACCGGTTGAGGACGGCGCAGCGCCCGCCGAAGCAGCCGCCGCACGTCCAACGCGTCGAGGCGCGCGCCCAGGAGCGTAATGACGGCCGGGGTCACGACAAGCGCAGCGCACGCGGCGAAAGCCACAACCGAGATGCCGGCGTACGCGAACGACTTGAGGAAGTACATCGGGAACAAGGCCATAGGGAGCATCGAAAGTCCGACGATCAACGCTGAGAACAACACCGTACGACCGGCAGCCGCCATGGTGCGCATCAACGCCTGTTCGCGGGGGGAGCCGTCAGCGAGTTCGTCGCGGTACCTGGAGAGGATCAGCAGTGTGTAGTCGATGGCCAGCGCCAGCCCCATGGCCGTTGCGAGATTGAGCGCGAAGATGGATACATCGGTCACGAACGTCGTCAGGCGCAGCACGGTCAAGGTCCCGAAAATGGCCATCGCCCCAACCATCATCGGCAGCGTCGCGGCAATTAGCCCGCCGAAAATCCAAACGAGGACGAGAAAACTCAGCGGAATCGCAATCGACTCCATCAACAGAAGATCCCGCTCGGTCTGCTTGTTGATTTCGGCATTCACGACCGCCGAACCGCCGGCCTTGATGGTGATCCCGTCATGGTCGTGCACCAGGCGGTCTGACAAGTCCGCTGCATAGGTAGCTGTGTCGCTTTCGTCACCGGTCAGTCCGGCGGCGATCAGCGCTGACTTGCCGTCCTTGCTGATCAGGTCCGCAGCGGCGTCGGGCGAAACGCTCCACGGCGATTCCACAAATGCGACATGTGGCGTTTCCTTCAACTGTCCGACAATGTCGGTGCCCACCGCCTCAACCTGCAGATCGCGCACGCCGCGCTCTGAGCTGACGATGAGAAGGAACTGTGTGTCGGGTCGGTCGAATGTATCCGCCAGTACTGCTGAGGCTCGAGCCGATTCCGATGTCGGGTCACGAAACCCGCCGCCTGACAGGCTCTTAGCCACCGGCACGCCGAAAACCGCACAGCCGACAATCACCAGGATCGCTATTGCGAGCACGCGCCGCGGAGCGGATATGGCAAGTCTCGTCAAGCCATGAAGCACGTCTCGCCCTTCCTCGGCGGCTCCTCAGCGGTGCATCGTGACATCAAGACGTCGGAACCGGCACAACGTCGAGTTCATCGGCGATCTGCTTGGCGACTTGCTGAGACTGTTTCGCAACGAACGAGATCAGCCCGGGGCGGGAGAGGAAACCGATGAAGCGCAAGCCCGGGGCGGCAGAGTCGACGCCGATCGACTTCGGTACACCCCTGTCGTCCAACACGCCCAAGTCGCCGACTATCGGTTCCAGGCCGCGAACGTATCCGGTTGCGCAGATGACGACCTCAGGCTCGAGCACCCTGCCGTCTATCAGCAACGCCGAGTCGCCGTAGAGCCGATCGACGGTCGGAACCACCGCAAAGGCCCTTGCTCGGATCGCATGGATCACTTCCCGGTCGACGATCACGGGCGCGCGGCCCAATCGCTTTCCTCTTGAGAACATCCCCTCTGCCGGCGCAGGCAAGCCGTACTCGGTCAAGTCGCCCACATCCAACCGCTGGGCGACCCGAGAAAGGTTGTCGGCCAACCAAAGCGGCGAGTCGAACAGACGATTGGCGATGTAGTCGGACGGATAGCCTCCTGGTAACGCGCGAATCGCGATGTGTGGCGCGGTGCGGACGGCCAACCATGCCGCGGAGGCGCCTCCAGTCGCGACGTCGTGCACGATCTCCATCGCGGATGAGCCTGCGCCGACCACAAGAACTCGCTTCCCCACGAAAGGCTCGGGATTGCGATATCGCGACGAGTGCAACACCTCGCCGGTGAAGGTGTCGAGACCGGGCCAGTCGGGAAGCTTCGGCGTGTGTTCGTAGCCGGTTGCCATGACGACCTGCCTCGCGACGATGTCGCCCGCCGTTGTCGACAGCTGCCAACCGCCTGCGGTCTGGTCGACGCGGTTGAGGCTCGTACCGAGCAGCAGCTCGATTCCTTCTTCGTGCGCGTGCCTGTCGAGGTGTTCGACGACTTGGTCACGAGTCGGGAAGGCACCGGTCCCCTTCGGATAGGGCCGGTTGGGCATGTGAGACGTTCGTCGCCCGGTGTTGAGCTTCAGCCTGTCGTATCGTGCCTTCCAGGACGATCCGACATGATCGGCGCGATCCATGAGCAAGGGGCGAAGTCCCCTGTCCCGCAGGCTCAACGCGGTCGCTACCCCAGATGGACCGGCACCGACCACAACGACCTGATGTTCCCGCATGTGTCTTCCCCCTGACTTATAGCTTGTGCCTCAGTGCCTTCAGCACTGCGCCCGTCGATGACCGTCCGCCCACTGTTATCCGTACGCCGCCGTCGACGTAATGCTTGACACGTACACCGGCCTCTTCGTCGAACACTTCGTTCCACGAACGTCCGGCGTCCGGCAAATACACGAAGTTGGCGTGCCCGTCGGTGCAGTGAATACCCATGGACCGCAGTCTCATACGGAGATTGCGACGCTCAGCGGTGATCATCCGAATGCGTTGTTGCAGCTGATTTTCCGCTTGGTAGGACGCTGCCACCCCGACAAGGCTGGTAATGCCCATGCCGAACGGTAGTTGCATGGCCCACAGTTTGGCGGCCAATTCCCAAGAGCTGAAGGCGTATCCAATCCGAAGGCCGGCCAGGCCGTACGCCTTCGAGAAGGTGCGCATCACTACGACGTTGGGGAATCGCTCGATCAATGACACCGAATCGAGGCGGAAACCGGGCGCTACGAACTCAACATATGCCTCATCGAGGATCACCACCGTGTCGCTCGGGATCCGCTTGAGGAACGCTTCGATATCTGCTGCGGATTCCACTGTGCCAGTGGGGTTGTGAGGCCTGCAGATAACCACCACTCGCGCATCCGACGCAGCTTCTGCCATCGCGTCCAGGTCATGATGACCCTCTTCGTCGAGGGGAACCTTGACCGTAACCAGTCGAGTCATCGCCGCGATGATGGGATATCCCTCAAAAGTAGGATCCGTGATCACGATCCGATCGCCGGGATCGGTCATCGCCTGCATCACCTGCATCATTACTCCGGTCGCGCCTGCGCCGAGGCTGACCTGCTCCTCAGGCACGCCGATTCGGCCGGCGATGAGCCGACGCAACCGCTCCGGCAAAAAATCCGGGTACCGGTTGGCCGCCAGTACCGACTCGATCAGGGCGGTACGTACCGCAGGCAACGGCGCAAAGGGACTCTCGTTGAGCGCCAGTGCCAGTGGATCGACCGCGTGCGGCAACTGTGTGGGTGCGGGAGGCGGAGCCTTTCGGCTCCGCAGAATGACTCCGGATTCCGCAACGATCGTCATGAGGCTGGACCCTTGGTTGTTGGGACGATGACGGCAAGTTCGGGCAATGCCGTTGAGGCGTCGATAAGAACTACGGTTTCCATGTCGTACTTACTTCATCCAGTCCGGGGTGATGGGTAGGCCGTTGTGGTGGCGGTATTCGG
>NZ_JAVHWR010000164.1:0-48046 GCF_032159565.1 Mycobacterium sp. | reverse complement strand
TTGCGATGGGCAAGAGGCTGCCACAGGTCGGCAAGGTCTTTTTGGCCGGCGATATCGACTACCTGATATTTCAGGCGCTTGTGTCGCGCACCGACCTGATCATCGACGAAGACCGGCTGGCTGCGGTCGACGCCGCGCTCTCGCTGGCTTCGGCGCGGTGGCCGTCGTTGACCAGGGGCCAAATGATCGCGCGGATCGACCGCATCGTCGCTCGCCACGACCCCGATGCCCGTCGGCGGCGGAAGAAGAAGCGAGACGACCGCTGGGTCGATATCTGGGACAGCGGCGACGGCGTCAGCGAGATCCGCGGCTTCCTTCGCGTGATGGACGGCCGTACGCTCGATGCGCGGCTCGACATTCTTGCGGCCACCGTCTGCAAGAACGATCTCCGCTCTCATGCGCAACGGCGCGCTGATGCGTTCGGCGCGTTGGGGACTGGCGCGGACCGCCTCGCCTGCGAATGCGACAGAGCGGATTGCGCAGCCGCCGACAAGCCGGCAAGCGCTGTCGTCATGTACGTAGTCGCCAACCAGGACACCGTCGACGGGGTCGGAGACAACCCGGGCTACACCGTTGACCCGGATGACCTTGTCCCTCCTGACCTCATCGCGGAATTGGCCGAGTCGGCCAAGCTGGTGCCGCTCGTCCATCCCGGCGACGCCCCCGCGGAGTGCGGCTACACCGCATCGCGGCAATTGAGCGATTTCGTGCGCTGCCGGGATCTGACATGTCGCTTCCCAGGCTGTGACCGTGCCGCCATCCATTGCGATCTGGATCACACGAATCCCTACGGCGACGGTGGTCGCACCCATGCGTCGAACCTGAAGTGCCTCTGCAGGATTCATCATCTGCTCAAAACGTTCGGCGGTTGGCGCGACCGACAATTGCGAGACGGCACTGTCATCTGGACGTCCCCGTCAGGCGAAACCTATGTCACCACACCCGGTAGCGCGCTGCTGTTTCCGTCGCTATGCGCACCGACCGGAGCACTCCCCGTGCCCGCCACCCCATCTCGGGAATGCACAGACCGCGCCACGATGATGCCCAGACGCAGTCGCACCCGGGCGCAGAACCGGGCACTGCGCATCGCTGCCGAACGCAGGCTCAACCGACAACACCGCGAGACCGAGCTCGGCAGACGACGCTGGGAAGAGGCGATCGCGATGTCTGCCGTCAAGGACGAGCCACCGCCCTTTTAGGCGCCGAAGACGTTTCACATCGAGGCGCCCCCGCCACCTTTGGCGCGCGGCCAAGTCTGTGCCGTAATTCGCGGATCGGCAGCGCCCGAGTGACGAGTGCCCACCAGAGTCGCCAGCAGCCCTTCAGATCACCGATCGCGGTCGGCACGATGTCCACCCGTGAGTCGGGGTCTTCGATCCAGTCGACGGGCACCTCGTGGATCCGCAAGCCGACGCGTTCGGCGATGACCAGCAGTTCGGTGTCGAAGAACCAGCCGGTGTCACCGACGAATGGAAGCAGTTCGCGGGCGACCTCGGCGCGCACCGCCTTGAAGCCGCACTGAGCGTCGGAAAAGCGTGCACCCAGCGCTGCGCGCAGCAGCAAGTTGTAACTGCGCGAAACGAACTCACGCTTGGCACTTCGGATGACTCGCGACGACGAAGTCAACCGCGAGCCAATCGCCAGCTCGGAATGGCCTGAGATCACCGGCGCGACGAGGGGCATCAACGCCGACAGGTCCGTGGACAGGTCGACGTCCATGTAGGCGACAACGTCCGCAGGCGATTTCGCCCACGCCGCGTGCAGCGCCGCGCCACGGCCCTTCGCATCGATATGGATGACGTCGACGTCGGGGAGTTCGTCGACGAGCCTGTGTGCAACGTTGAGTGTGTCGTCCGTACTTGCGTTGTCGGCCACCGTGATCCGCGCCGAGTACGGCACGTAGGTGCCGACATAGTCATGAAGGCGGTGGATGCAGCCGGGAAGGCCACGCTCCTCGTTGTGAACGGGAATGACGATGTCGAGCAGATAGCCCGGCGCACATGAATGCGCCGGATCAGTCATAGCGTCAACCGTCTACGAGCGAGCTGCCACCCCACTGCCACGTCACTGGGAGATTGCTGCAATGCTCGTGGGCATGGCTACCGTCTTTACCCAGATCATCAACGGCGATTTGCCTGGCCGGTTCGTGTACGAAGACGATGACATCGCGGCGTTCCTGACGATCCAGCCGATGACGCAGGGGCACACGCTCGTCGTCCCGCGGGCGGAGATCGACAAGTGGCAGGACGTCGACTCGGCCGCGTTCGGCAGAGTCATGGAGGTCTCGCAATTGATCGGCAAGGCGGTGTGCAAGGCATTCGGCGCCGAGCGGGCGGGCATGATCATCGCCGGGCTTGAGGTTCCCCACCTGCACGTGCATGTCTTCCCGGCCTACAACCTCACCGATTTCGGGTTCGCGCATGTCGACCAGAATCCGTCGCCGGAGTCACTCGACGAGGCGCAGACCAAGATCAAGGCGGCGCTGGCCGACCTGACCTGACCGACGCCGCGACATCGTGCGCGACGGCATCCGCGATGCGCGGCAACTTGACGGTGAACCGGGAACCCCTGCCCGGTGCGGTGGTGACGCTGACCGAGCCGCCGTGGGCGTAGACCAGCGAGTCGACGATCGACAGCCCCAGCCCGGTGCCGCCACTTGCCCGGTCGCGGGACTCATCGGTGCGGTAGAACCGCTCGAAGACACGGTGGGCGTCCTCGGGAGTCATGCCGGGACCCTCGTCGGCGACCTCGAGCAGGGCGTTGTCGTCGTCGGTGCCGACACGCACGGTGATTCGGGCGGTTTCCGGCGTGTGCTGCAGCGCGTTGGCGACGAGATTGCCCAGTACCTGGCGCAACCGCGCCTCGTCACCGAGCACCTCCGGCGTGCCGGGGCCGTCGATGACCTCCACGGTGATTTTGCGTTTCGGGGCGATCGACCGCGCGTCGTGCACTGAGTCGGTGGCCAGCGCCAGCAGATCGACGCGGTGACGATCCAGTGGTCGCTGCGCGTCGAGGCGGGCGAGCATCAGAAGATCCTCCACCAGCAACCCCATCCGGCGCGACTCGCTCTCGATACGCGACATCAGCATCTCGATGTCGCGGGCGGCGCCCTGGCGGTACAGCTCCGCGAAACCCCGGATCGTGGTCAGCGGCGTCCGCAGCTCGTGGCTGGCGTCGGTGATGAAGCGGCGCATGCGCTCCTCGGATCTGCGGGCGTGTTCCGCGGAGGATTCCGATGAGGCGACAGCACGCTGGATCTGTGCCAGCATGCCGTTGAGCGCCAACGACAAGCGGCCCACCTCGGTACGCGGATCACGTTGTGGGATACGGCGATCCAGCTGTCCGGCGGCGATGTCGGCGGCGGTCTGCTCGACTTCGGTCAGCGGCCGCAGGCTGCGGTGCACCACCCAGAAACCGGCGACGCCAAGCACCAGCAGCACGGCAGCGCCGATGCCGGCCTGCGACCAGATCAGCGCGCGAACCGTCGACTGGACATCGGACAGATCGATGGCCACGGTCGTGATCTGATCCTGCGGCCCGTGCACCGACATCGCGCGCCACTGCACGTGCGAATTGTCGATCGAGCCGACGGTCACCGGTGCCGGACCGACGTCGTTGTTCGCGGGCAGTGCCGGTTCAGCCGCACGATCGTTGACGGCCATCCAGATCCGGCCGTCGGGATCGACCCCCCGCACGTAGAAGTCCGACGGCGGACGGGCCGGGTTGGGCTCCATCGGAGGCACCGGCATGCGACGCGGCGCCTGCGCCCAGCTACGTGAGGCGTCGAGCAGTGTCTCGTCGATGCGATTTGTCAGGCTGTGCCGAAGTATCGAGGTGACGGCGATGCCGGACGCCAGCAAACCGCACGCCACCAATACGAGGGTCGCGGCCACCAGCCCGACCCGCAGCGGCACACCTCGTCCGCGCACACCCGCCATACTCCTATTGTTCAGCAGAATCTAGCTGAGTTCTCGGCTCTTCACGGCAAGTGTTCATCGCGGTTCCCGCAAAACGTAGCCGACGCCCCTCAGTGTGTGCAGAAGGCGCTTCTCGCCGGTGTCGATCTTGCGGCGCAGGTAGGAGACGTAGGACTCGACGACGTTCACGTCGCCGCCGAAGTCGTAGCGCCAGACGTGGTCGAGGATCTTCGGCTTGGACAGCACCGTGCCTGCGTTGATGATGAAATACCGCAGCAGCGTGAACTCGGTCGGCGACAGCGAAACCGGCTCGCCGGCCTTCCACACCTCGTGGGTGTCCTCGTCGAGTTCGATGTCGGCGAAGGTCAGTCGGGCGCTTCGCGGCTCCTCGGTGCCCTTGCCGGAGCGGCGCAGGATCACCCGCAGCCGGGCGACGACTTCTTCCAGGCTGAAGGGCTTGGTGACGTAGTCGTCGCCGCCGAGCGTCAGGCCTGCGATCTTGTCCTGGAGGGTGTCGCGGGCGGTGAGGAACAGCGCGGGCGAGTCGATGCCGTCGGCGCGCAGCCTACGGAGTACGCCGAAGCCGTCCATCCCGGGCATCATCACGTCGAGGATGACAGCGTCGGGCCGCACTTCACGGGCCTTGTCGAGCGCGGCGGGCCCGTTGGAGGCCGTGTGGACCTCGAAGCCCTGGAACTTGAGGCTCACCGAAAGCAGCTCGACGATGTTGGTCTCGTCGTCGACGACGAGAACTCGGGCCTCTGGGACGGATTCTGGGAGTGCAGCCATGGCCATCATCCAAATGTCTCCTGATTTCCTGGCAATGAAGCTGCAGGACGGCTGTCAACTTCCTGTGAGTCTTATTGTGCTCCTCTCTATGGCGTGGCCGTAGGCGGCAGCTACAGCCATACACTGAGGTGATGAATCTGGGGAAGAGCCTGGCCGATCTCGCCACCGCCCCGGTCCGAGTCGGGCTTGCTGCCGCCGAAACCGGCCTTGACGTCGCCAATGGCGCGTTGGGTCTGGCGCAGCGCACGCTGGGGCAGGCCAATTCGAGGGCCAGGTCCGGATCGGGTTCGGTCGCCCACATGCTGGGCATCGACGAGGCGGTCGAGCGGGCGAACCGGCTGGCCAGATTGATGGACGAGGACCAGCCGCTGGGCCGGGCGCTGACGCCGGGCGGTCCAGTCGACCGGCTTCTGCAGCCGGGCGGTG
Source organism: Mycobacterium sp. (assembly GCF_032159565.1). GTDB lineage: Bacteria > Actinomycetota > Actinomycetes > Mycobacteriales > Mycobacteriaceae > Mycobacterium. The sequence goes on along the minus strand of NZ_JAVHWR010000164.1, from coordinate 42,914 downwards.
TGATCGACAAGGTCACCATGCCGGGCGGGGTATTGGATCGGCTGACACAAGACGACGGCGGCCTGATGAGGGCGATCGAACCGGGCGGCCTGGTCGACCAGTTGCTCAACGAGGATGGCCTGGTCGAGCGATTGCTGGCCGAGGACGGCTTGGCCGATCGACTGCTCGCCGAGGGCGGATTGGTGGACAAGCTGACCGCCAGGAATGGGCCGCTCGAGCAGTTGGCCGGTGTCGCCGACACACTCAACCGGCTGACGCCCGGGCTCGAAGCCCTGGAGCCGACGATCGAAGCGTTACGCGAGGCCGTCATCGTGCTGAGCCAGGTGGTCAATCCGCTGAGCAATATCGCCGATCGCATCCCATTTCCCGGCCGCAGGCCCCGTCGGTCGTCGTCCCCGGCGCGCCCCGTCACGTCACAGCGCGTCATCGATGCCGACGAGTGACCCGATAAGCTCGGGCCCGCAGGCCTCCTTAGCTCAGTGGTAGAGCAACATACTTGTAATATGTAGGTCATCGGTTCAATCCCGATAGGAGGCTCCACCCGAGGTGGCTCCACCCGAGGCTCAGACCGCCGACGGCTGGTTGTCGGTCGCCCGTCCTAGCTTGCATACATGAGGCAGTGCCGCGGCTGTGGTTCAGAACTCTCAAAGCGCAGCCAGAAGGTCTGCTGCGGCAATGCCTGTCAGGCGTCAGCCCGGCGCAGATCGAATACGACGCGCTGGCTCGAATCCGGCGAGGCGTGGGTCGGGACTCGCCGCGGTCACTACATCCGGGAGTATCTCGCTGACGCCCAGTCGGGGTGCTGCGCGATCTGTGGCGGAGCCGTCACTTGGCTTGACCTGCCCTGGCGTTGGTCTTGGACCACAACGACGGGGACCCGACGAACAATCGCCGGGAGAACCTGCGGCTGGTCTGCCCGAACTGTGACTCGCAGCTCGCAACATACAAGAGCCGGAACCGCGGCAACGGTCGCGCCTTCCGTCGGCAGCGATACGCCAACGGCCAGTCGTACTGAGCGGCGACCAGCGACGAAACGCTGCCGACTTAACGCACAAGGATGAATCCACCAACCGCCTAGCAGGACCAGTACGCACCTCTCGCCAGACGGCGCCTGCTACTCACGAGGGTGCCCGCCGCGCAATATGCCAAACCTTGGCACGGCGCCTTGTCTCGATCGGCCCCCGGAACAAACGATGATTGCGTCGGCAGATACGGGGCAATATCAACCTTCACGAAGGAGGTGCAGCAATGGGAAATGCAGACGACGCAGCTGCAGCGGCAGCCGATCGAGCCGACGACGCAGAAGCGGGCGCACACCGGGCACACGAGTCAGCTGACCGGGCCCACAAGTCGGCCGCTGACACCCACCGTCGGTCCACTCGACTACGCGAGCAAGCCGAAGCCCTCCATCGCGAAGCCCGGTCCATCCGCGAACGCGCAACCGAGCGGGCTGACGAGGACTGAGCATCGCCAACCACATGCAGTAGCGCTCTACTGCGCCCCGCCGCAATTCACGCAAGTGACGATGTAAGCGGAATGTCATCGGTTCAATCCCGATAGGAGGCTCCACCCAGCGTCCAATTCATGTCGGTGGCCGATCGTAGCGTCAAACGCATGAGGCAGTGCCGCGGCTGTGGTTCAGAGCTGCTCTCGAAGCGAAGCCAGAAGATTTACTGCGGCAATGCGTGCCAGGGTTCGTTCCGACGCAAAGCCCTCACGAAATTGTGGCTCGAATCCTGAGGCGTGGATTGACGGCCGCCGCGGCCACTACATCCGCGAGTATCTCGCCGACGCTCAGGCGCGCTGCTGTGCTATCTGCGGTGGAAGCAGCATGTGGCTTGGCCTGCCCCTCGCGCTGGTGTTGGACCATGTCGACGGGGACCCGACGAACAATCGGCGGGAGAACCTACGGCTGGTTTGTCCGAACTGTGACTCGCAGCTTGCGACATACAAGAGCCGCAACCGCGGAAACGGTCGCGCGTTCCGCCGGCAGCGATACGCCATCGGACAGTCGTACTGAGAGCGGCACCGCTCGCTCTCATCCGATCTCGCGTCCGGCTTGCTTGCCAATCAGATAGGAAACCCTTTCGGTTCCAGACCGGAATCTGGCTTTCTGGCGATTACGGAATCATCACTTGATCATCATGATTTAGCTCATGGCCACGTACTGGAAAGAACCGCAACTCAACTGGTGGCCCATGACGTGGCAGGAGCGTCGTCACGCATGAAAGGAACTGGGCTACGACACACTGTCGGTATTGCTACCGATCTTGTTTAGCGGCCTAACCGGTTCTACCCCAAGCGTTTCCGACTGTGGCCACATATGCCTGCCTCTGCACAGCGTGGTACAGCGGCGGACTGTCTACACCGCAGGCGATAGGAGAAGGAGTATCCGACATGAACGTGGAGTTGATGCAAGAGAGCCGAAGACGCCGGCACCGGAGCGGCCGAGGCAGTGCATGGCAGTCCGGACGCTACCGCGATTTCCACCTCGAGGCATCATCACGCGTTCGTGGGCGTACTCATCTTCGAGCTGCTGGTGACGCTGACGGAATGACGGTGGAACCTCAATCACCCTGCGAGCCAGAACATGACACCACGACACAAGAAGGAACTGATGACCTCATGATGCCACTCACACCCGGCGCACAAATCGATGAACTGCGCCGTCTTTTGCGCGAGTCGGAGCAGCGCCGCCAGGCCGCCGAACACAAGCTCGCCGATCGCGAGCGCCAACTCGGCACCGCATCCCAGACGATCGCTGCCCAAGATCACCGTCTCGGCAGCATGACTGGTGAACTCGCGCGGCTGCGGGGTACGGCGGCAGCGACTGTAGTCAACGCCTACGCGCTCGACTTCCCGCACTTATTCAAGAGTAACCAGAAGGCTTGACGCCCCTTGCTGCGTTCTAGCCAGAGCCCTACCTCACGCTGCATTCTAGCCAGAGCCCTACCTCACGCTGCGTACCGGGCGAAGCACTGCCCTTCGTCACCCGACAGCAGTTCAAAGTCCCCGGCGCTACTGCCGGGGACTTTTGTGCTGGGCTCCATGCCGAGTCGAACCCCAAGTGCTCACCAGACGGATAGGAAATCCTTCCCCTTCAGAAGTGGACTCTGGCTTCCTGGCGATTACGGACGCGCTCCCCGATCACGACGATGTTTCTATGACTACGTACTGCGAAGAGACGACGAGCCTTCGTCCTGGCCCGACGGAAGCTACGGTCCCGGCCGGCGCCATGCCGCTCGCGCAGATGCCCCGCACGTCCGGTAGCCGCACACTGGGGCGCAATGACCTGAACCGGTCCGATCCGCGCCGCCATGTGCACCGGCCAGACCCGCGTCGACACGACCGGCGGCACGATCATCGTGGCGCCGACGGGACGTGGACCGGCCGCACCAAGGTGCTGCACGAGCCTCTCACGGAGCGGCTAGCGCTGCACGAGCCCGCCACAGAGCGGATCGTCCGCAAGGATCTGGCAGCGCTGGACACTTATCAGCTCACCGAACAGGCCGTCGAAGCGGAAGCAGAAGGCCTGGTCGCCCCGCCGGGTGACAACGAGGTCTACTCCTACTTCGGCGCGCAGATGCGGTGGGTGCAGATCCTACTGCTGGCCGCCTCTGTGCTCGCGGGATGGAGCCTGCTGCATTTCGCCATCGCGTCGATCGCAGTCTTATGGCCTATGTTGATTGTGTTGGGGCTGAACGTGATTGGCACCATACTTTCGTCGCTGACCAGCTTCAACACCAGGCGGGTGTCGGCGAAGACACACCGCAAGCTTGTCGAGGGTTGGGTTCCCTCAGGTCCTGCGCCGAGCATCGATGTCTTTCTTCCCACATACGGAGAAGACGTGGCGGTTCTGCGCAACACGTACACGCATGTCAAGGCGATGGAGTGGGCGGGCAGGGTCGACGTTCACGTACTCGACGACGGCGATCGCGGCGAAGTCGGGGAGCTGGCCGCAGAGTTCGGCTTCGACTACGTCGTGCGACCGAATCGTGGGCACCTGAAGAAAGCCGGCAACCTTCAATACGCCTTCTCCCGCACGTCGGGAGACCACATCGTGATTCTGGACGCGGATTTCTGCCCGCGGCCAGATTTCCTGCAGCACCTCGTTCCGTATATGGATGACCCGGCCGTCGGCATCGTACAGAGCCCGCAATACTTCGACAGCGGCGAGAACCTGAACTGGATTCAGCGCACGGCGGGCTCGACCCAAGAATTGTTCTACCGCTGGATCCTGCCGTCGCGGGACCGGGTCAACGCTGCGATCTGCGTCGGCACCTGCGCGCTGTACCGACGCAAGGCCCTCGACGCCACCGGCGGATTCGCGCAGATCGAGCACAGCGAAGACATTCACACGGGGCTGCATCTGATGCAGGCGGGCTTTCAGACCCGCTACGTGCCGATCGTCGTCTCACGCGGCTTGTGCCCAGGCGACATGGCCGGCTTTCTCAACCAGCAGTACCGGTGGTGCAACGGGTCGCTGGTGAAGCTGCACAACGCGAAGCTTGACGGCTCCCGAGTGAAAATGACCTTGCGCCAACGGCTCTGCTTCTGGGCGGGGTTGTTCTATTACATCACCACCGCTGTCAATGTCCTCGCGCTCTACCTTCCCGGCATGATCATGGCCGCGTTTTTTCCGACCCAGGTCCAGCCCGCACAGTTTGTGCCCTTCCTCGTCGGACTCTGGGTCTATCTGGTGGTGATACCGGTGGTGTCCAAGAGCCGCTGGCGGTTTGAGGTCCTGCGCCTGCAGATGGCCTATAGCTACGCCCACCTCATCGCGATCGCGCACAAACTGCGGGGCCGCTCAGCGGGATGGGTACCCACCGGCGCGATGGATCGCCCCAATCCCCTGGCCCGCAGCATCAGCCGGTTGGGCGCCGTTGCGATCATGGCATCGCTCGTGCCGTTCTGGGCCGTGGTCATCTACGACATACACGCCTATGGCGTGCGCCAGTACTGGCTGATGGCGATGTTCGTGGGTATCTACACATATCTCGCCCTGCCGTTGCTTGTCGAGTTCATCAAGATCCTGTGGCCATCCTTCGGCAAGCTCCTGGGATCCCGGACGGACGGCGCTTCGGCACCAGCAACCCAAAGCGGCCCTAAGCCAAGGCGGCGCAATCCACATCGGATCTCCGCTTACGAGGCGGTGTGCTACACACTCGCGCTGGTTCTGGCCGCAGCCGTCGCGTCCGGGTGGTTCGACCTGATGATTCCCTGGACCTCCTGAGTTCGACTACCGCCGATGCCCGCCGAACCGAATTATCTGTGGCACAGGAGGTTCGGGAGCAACCGCCGGCCTCCCTTACCAGGGGGATAGAAAACCCTTGCCTGTCAGCAGTCGATTCTGGCTTGCCGGCGATTACGCCCGTACTCCGAAAACGCGACGATTTCCTCATGACTAAGTACTGGGAAGAACCGACCGTGAGGTATCGCCCGGGGCCGACCAGCGCGACGGCCCAGACGGCGAGGATGCAGCTGCCGCGGACGTCCCGTACCGCGAGTATCCCGGCGCCGGCGCACCACCGTGTACACCGGCATCCGGCCACCGTCGTCGTCCCGACACAGCCGTCCACGGCCAAGGCGAAGGTCGAGCCCAAGCCCAAGCCCGAAGCCAAGAAATCGGAAAACCGCTTCTTCAACGATGTCGAAGGGCTGCGAGGCATCGCCGTCGCGCTGGTGGTGCTGTTTCATGCGGGTGTGCCGCACATGGCTGGCGGCTTTGTGGGCGTCGACGTGTTCTTCGTCATTTCGGGCTTCCTGATCACCGGCCTGCTGCTGCGTGAGTTCGAGCGCAACGGGCGGGTGTCCTTCAGGGGCTTCTACGCGCGGCGTGCACGCCGCATCATCCCCCCGGCGGCAGTGACCATCATCGCGACGTCGATCGCCGTTTGGTTCCTGATGCCGCTGCTCTCGGTCTTCCGCCAGGCACTCGATCTGCTGGCCGCAACGATGAATATCGCCAACTGGCGCTTCATCGCCGCGGGCAAGGACTACCTCGCCGGGGCGTCGGACGACAGCGTTGCCACGCACTTCTGGTCGCTTTCCATCGAGGAACAGTTCTACTTCATCTGGCCCGTGCTGTTGGTCGCGCTGGCTGTGCTGGCCAAGCGCATGCGGTGGTCCATCCGTATGGTCGTCGGCTGGGGAATCGCCGTGGTCACCGCCGCCTCCCTGTTGGCATCGCTGCACTTCACGGCCAGCGACCCCACCCTGTCTTACATGGCGACCCACACGCGCGCATGGCAATTCGGCATCGGCGGAGTCGTCGCGGTTGCGGGCCCTCTGCTAACCGGCTTGATCACGAGATTGTCCGTGCGAGTGGCGATGTGGGTGCTCGGTTGGGCGGGACTGGCGGCAGTACTGGTGGCGACAGTCGCCTACGACCACACCACGCCTTATCCGGGCGTGGCCGCGTTGTTACCGACGCTCGGTGCCGCCGCGATCATTGTGGCCGGACAGGTGGCCACCAGCAGCAGGCCCGCCGTCGGATGGTTTCTCGGGGCGCGTCCCTTGCGGTGGCTGGGAAAGGTCTCCTACGGCTGGTATCTGTGGCACTGGCCCGCGCTGGTGCTGTTCAAGAGCTACACCCACAACACCGGCTGGCCGACGTTGGTGGGCGTGACCATGGCGGCACTGGCGCTGGCATGGGCCTCCACCGCACTGCTGGAACGCCCGATCATGTCGTCAGGCGAACTGAAGCGCAATCTGCAGGCCTCATTGTCAGTCGGCTTCACCGGCACCATTGTGGCCGCCGCTGTGACGATGAGCCTGGGCGTCCTGGCGGTCAACCTGGCCAGCGGGGCGACTTCGTCCAATGCGTCGGTGAGCTTCCAATCCGTTTTCGGCGCCGACACCGGTGCGAAATCGGGACCGGTCACGCCCAACCCGTTCAAGGCCTTCGACGATCGGCCCGACCGTGACGAGTGCCTGGTTCCACTGGGCAAGCGCGAACAGCCGAGCACTTGCGTGGATGGCCCAGCAGGCGGCGTGCCTGCGGTGCTCTTCGGCGACAGCCACGCACAGCAGTGGCTGCCGGTGGTTCAGGTCATCGCCAAGGAAAATAACTGGCGGCTCAACCAATTCACCAAGGCGGCATGCCCTGTCGCCGCCCTACAACCCAGAGACGGCCGCACCGACCCGTTCACGAAGTCGGACTGCCTCGGCTGGCGTGCGGACAGCGTCAAGGCGATCGTCGCGCTGAAGCCCAAGTACATCGTGATCAGCTCGCTGTCCACGTACGTGCCCGACTATCAGGAGTTCAAGACCGCCTGGGATCAAACGCTGAACCAACTGCGGGCGACTGGCGCGAAGTTGATCTACTTGCGCGATACGCCATACCCGAACAAGAACATGCCGGAATGCATCTCGGGCGCCACCGACAACTGGTCCGCGTGCGACTTCAACCTGAACAACACCCCCCGGACCGAACCCATTGTCACAGACCAGGTCCGGGGCCAGAACCTCGACATTCCCGTGCTCGACCTCAACGCGTACCTGTGCGAGGACAACAAATGCCGCGCAGTGCGCAACGGCACGTTGCTCTACCGCGACGATTCTCACCTGACGGCAACCGCGGTCAAGGCGCTACTGCCGGCGGTCCAAGCCGGGGTCCGTGACAAGGGAATCGATCTGAGCGGCCGCTGACGTTCGGCGGGGCGAAGGCTCGGGCGTCCCGTAGGGTGTGTCTCTGCCGAACACATGAGGGTCGGAGGTGTCGTTGCCCAGCGGACACGCGGCGAGGTTGTCCCGTCGCAGCCTGCTCGCATCGATCCCCCTGGCGGCGTTCACCGTGGTGGCCGCCGGCGGATGCCAAAGGTCAGAACCGCGCCAACCAGACCAACCTCACGAATCACGCCGGTTCGGGCTGGCCGCAACCGGTATCGACGACGCGACGGTGCAGCGGTCACAGGCCGCCGCGCAGCAATTGGGCAAGCACTTGGACGTGTTGACCGTCTACGAGGCATTCGTCTGGGAGAGGTCGCTGCCCACCACGTTTCTGGATGCCGCCGCGGCCGCCGGCTGCACCCCGGAGTTGACGTGGGAACCCTGGGATCCCCGCGCCGGCAAGCACCAGGTGGCTTACACGGCCGGACAGATCGCAGGTGGTCGATACGACAACTATGTGCGCACCTGGGCCAACCAGGCGGCCTCCTATGACAAACCGTTCCGGCTCCGGTTCGCACACGAGATGAACGGAAACTGGTACCCCTGGGCGGTGGGATCACCGGGCGGCTCGTCGCAAGATTACGTCGCGGCCTACCGCAGAGTCCGCAGCATTTTTGACGACGCGGGGGCCAAGCGCGTCGAGTGGGTGTGGTGCCCGAACGTCATCATCGATGGCAATGCCGAGGCGATCTCACCGTGCTATCCCGGCGACAGTTTCGTCGACATCCTCGGCGTCGACGGCTACAACTTCGGCGATCGGCCAGGCCATCAATGGATCCAGCCGGCTGAGCTTTTCGGCACCACGTTGGCCCTTGTCGCGCAACTCGCGCCGGGCAAACCGGTGTGGATCAACGAGGTCGGCTGCGGCGACCAAGGCGGCGACAAGTCGCGCTGGATCTCCGATTTCGTCAGCTGGCTCGCCGGCACCGACGTCCGCGGGCTGACCTGGTTCGAGGTCGACGGCAACCCCGATGCACCCGACTGGCGGCTCACGAGTTCGGCCGTAACCACCGCTGCTGCCAAGGCCGTACTGGCGTCCTGGTAGCGCGGCTGATCTCGGTCAGCAGTTGCCGACGGCGGGGACGCCGGCGAAGCGATCGGCGATCCACTGGCCCAAGGCCGCACCGGGATCAAGTTTGTGCCCTTGGTCTTGCAGGCGGATCCGCAGAATGGTGTCGCCCAACGCGCAGGCCCGGCCCATGGCGACCTCGGTCCATTCCGGCGGAACGGTTTGATCCGATCCACCGTAGATCGCCAACAGCGGGATTTTGGTTGGCTGTTGGGGCAGCGCGTAGGAGCTGAGCCGCTGGCTCAGCCGGTCGGCCGCGGCCGGCGACGACGGCTCGGCGTCGGCCGGAGCGAACTTGGCAGCCAGGGCATCCTTGCGTTGGGACGCCGGCGGTCGGCAGGCAAGCAACGTCGCTTTATCGTCGCGTAGAACGCCGTGCAGGTAGTCGTTCGGATCGATTGCCTTGTCGACCGATGCCAAACCCTCGATCACGTTCGGGTACAGGAACATCTGGTCGTTGGTCAACGTCGATGACTCGGCCCGCTGCACCAGCCCGAGCATGTCTGCCGTGGGAACCAGCGCCGCGGCGCCAAGCAGATCGGTGCCCTGACCGTAATCCGCAGAATATTCGGCGGCCGCCCAAGCGGTCTCGCCGCCCTGCGAGGATCCCAACGCCACCCACCGCGACGACAGCTGCGGCACCACCGTGCGGGCGGCTCGCACCGCGTCGATGAGGTTGAATGCCGCCGACTTCGGCTCTAGGTAAGCATGTGGTGTCATCGCGTCCTGGCTTGACCCGTCGGGCTTGCCCAGACCCGCATAGTCGGTGTAGGCCACCGCGTAGCCGAGGTTGAGCTGTATCGCCACCGGAGTGATGTCGCCGAGCAGGCGGGAATCCGCGGTTGGGCCACAGTCGGGGGTTACCCCAACGGTTCCATGGGCGTAGCCGATGACAGGCCACCCTCCGGGCGGCGGGTCGCCTGGCGGTGTGAATACCGCACCGGAAACCACGGTGGGCAATCCAGTGATGCCGGATATCGATCGGTACACCATCGTGTGTGCCGTTGAGCCGACAGGCAGCTCGCTGAAATCGAACGGCGTCTGGTCTGATGAGCTCGCCACGGTGCCGCGGGCGGCCAAGTCACCGTTGGTGATGGCTGGCATCTGTCGGGAGTAGTTGAGTTCCTCCGGCCCTGTGTTGGAGGGGGCGGCGGGTTGCGACGCGCTGCACGCGGCAACCACGGCGCATGCGAGCACGCCGCCCACTCGCCCAACGAACCTCGCGATCATGTGTGTCCCCTTGATCCTTGATCACGAGGATGGCATAGGCGACACCCTTCAGAGGCCTTTCCAGTCGCTTGCATTCTGCCCACGCGGGGGTAGCTGACCTCCCATCGCCGCTTGGCGGTCTTCGTCCGAGAACGCAGCGGACCTCCCGGCGCGCGTTTCGCTCACCATCTCGTGCGCGCGCCGCATTGCTCCGGTTGTGGCCGCTTGGCCAGCATTTCCACTGTCTGCCAAGTGCATTCGTGACTAGAGTCTTCCATCCCGTCGGTCATGATCAGGCAGATGACGTGGCCCGGCCGCTGCTCGACGCGCAGCGCTGACAACTGGTCGCCGATCTCGGTGATGAATCGCCCGATGGCGTCGAGCAGGGCAAGGGTCACCTGGCAACCGCCAAGCTGCTGGTGTTGCGCGTTAATGAGTTCACGCCAGCCGTCCTCGATCGCGGCCTTGGAGCTCTCCATCGAACCTGAGCGGTCGAGCAGGGCGGCAAAACTGCACCCGGATCAGATTGCAGTAGCGCGCCACTGCGCCCATCGCAATCCACGCGAGTGACGATCGACAGCGTGAAGCCGGTACTGCAGCTCGAAGGCGTCGGCAAGACGTACCGCAGGGGCGACGAGCAGGTGCGCGTGCTCGTCGACTTCGACTTCACGTTGAACGCAGGCGAATTCGTTGTCGTGACCGGACCATCGGGAGCAGGCAAGTCGACCCTCCTTCATATTGCCGGCGGGTTGGACGCACCAGAGCGCGGCAACGTCGCGGTGAACGGCCAGGACGTGTGGTCGATGAGCAGCGGCGCCCGCGCGGCATTCCGGCGGCGCAACCTCGGATTCGTGTTCCAGTTCTTCAACTTGGTGCCCATGCTGACCGCCGTGGAGAACGTGTCGCTGCCGCTGGTTCTGGACGGTATGTCTGCCCGAGCAGCCGACGCACGCGCTGAGGAGTTGCTGGAACGGGTCGGGCTCGGCGACCGCGCACGGTACCGGCCGGCCGAACTGTCGGGCGGACAGATGCAGCGGGCGGCGGTGGCGCGTGCGCTGGTGGCCCGGCCGTCCCTCGTCCTCGCCGACGAGCCGACCGGAAACCTGGACAGCCATTCGTCGACGGAGGTGTTGAATCTCCTGCGTTCCCTGTCAGACGAAGACGGCGCGGCGGTCGTCATGGTGACCCACGACCGGGCCGCGGCGCGCTACGGATCCCGCGAGCTGCACCTTGTCGACGGGCGCGCTTCTGCAGTAGACGCCGACGCGCCCGCCATGGAGCGGTGATGCATAGGCTCGGCGCCGGATGGCTGTCTTTCCGGCGCATCCACCTCGCTGCGCTGATCGCCGACTGGCGCCGGACGATGCTCAGCGTGATCGGCGTCGCGCTCGGAGTGACGGTGGTTCTCGGGACATTGATACTCAAAACCGAGCTCGCCAGCCCGTTCGACTCATTCGGCCCGTCGCTCACCCACTCCGCCGACAAAGGGGTGGTCGAGGTCACCCCGAACGTGAGCGGCCGGTTGCCGATCGAGACCGTCGACCGGCTGCACGCCGAGGTGGCAGGGGCGCAGGCGGTCATCCCGATCGTCGCCGCCTTGACTCCGGTGGACATCGCCGGCGGCAGTCACGGGTTCTTTCTGCTGGGCGGGTCATGCCAGATCGAGCTGCTGGTCGGAAATTTCAACTGCGAACAGCGCGCCCACGAGGGCGAACCCGCGGCCGGCCCCGGCGTGCCACTGCAGATCGCGGCGGTCATCGCCCAGCGGCATGGCCTACAGCTCGGCGACGAGTTACGCATCCCGGGCCTACCTCCCGGTTCGGCACACGTGGGTTGGACGTTCCAGGAGTTCGACCCGGTCAAGGGCATCAACGACGGCTACGTGCTGTTGGCCCCTTCGGTGGACATCGCCGCGGGCCTGCTCTCCTCGCCCGGCTACGCAACGGCCGCGTTCGTCCTGCCGACTCAAGGTGTCGACATCGCGGCCGACGTCGACCGCGTCATCGCCGGCGTCGCAACGGCAGGCCCGCCCAGGCCGCACCTGCCTGCCGTATTCGCGAACAGCACACAGAGTCTCAACCTCACCGCGCTGGCCGGCATCATCGTCGGCATTCTCATCGCCGTGAACACCGTGCTGCTTGCCGTGGAGGATCGGCGAGCGGTGATGGGGACCATCGGCGCGATCGGCGCCAAACCGGTCGGGTTGTTCGTCGGAATGCTTGGCGAGGGCGCCGTGGTGGGTCTGCTCGGTGGCTTGTTTGGCGTCCCAAGTGGTTTTCTGCTGGGGACATATCTGGTGGACAGATTCGGGCGTTCGATGTTGGCCGGGTCAGGGGGCAGCATCGCGGCGCACTTCACGCCCACCTTGATCGTGATGGGAGCTGCCGCCGGGACCGTGTGTGGAATCCTCGCGATGTTCGGGCCTGCCGCCAGGTTGGTCCGCGACGGGCCGTTGGCTTCGATGGCGAGCGCCGGCGGAGTGCAGCGCGCCAGGAAGATCCCGATGTGGCCGCTGATCGTCGGGGCAGCGTTGCTGGCCGCCGCCGTCGTCCTGCTGAAGATATTCGAGCGCGGGTCGCTGCCGCTGAGCATGGGCATCAACGGCTTGACCGTGGGGCTGTGCGGCGTGGTGTCGGTGACGGTGTGGATCGCCCCGCGTGCCGCCGGGCTGTCGAGCGGGTTGCTGACAAAAGTGCGGCCCGCCGTCGGGCGGCTGCTGGGTGCCGACATCAGGCGCTACACGCTGCTGTTCGGACTCTCTGCCGCACTACTCGCCGAGAGCACCAGCCTGGCCATCGGCTCGAGCGGCATGCAACTGCTCGGCACCGAGCAGATTGCCACGCAGAAGGCGAACCGACTGCCCGCAGCCTTGTTGATCAGCGCACAATCGGTGCTCGATCAGCGCGACGGCAGGATTTCCGACCCCACATTCGAGATGGTGACCGGCGCCGCCGACGGGCGGAGCGTCTCGTCGCATTGGCAGTCGACGATCTCGTCGGGGACGTTGTCGCGAGAGGTGGTCGGCGTCACGCCGGGCGATTGGTACAGCGAAGCCATCTATGAGCCGAACGACGTCCGTGACAGATTCTGGCAGGGTTTGCGGGACGGCGAGGTCGGCCTTACCGAGATCGCCGCGAGCCGCCTCGGCGTTGCCGCGGGTGACAGCGTCGACCTGCCCACCGTCGAAGGGCCGAAGCGCTACCGGGTGGCTGGAATCTTCCGTCCACAGATGGTCAATGACGCCGCGGTGGGCGATATCGTGCTGGTGTCGGAAAGATTGGCGCGTTCCGATTGGGCTGCCGCACGCGACCACGTCGCGGTGGCCTATCCGTCCTCCGCCGACGCGACCGCACACCGTAGCGATTTCCTCGACCTCGGCGCCGGATTGTTCGTGTACGACAATGAGCAGTGGCGTTCGGTGGCCACCAACGGGATCACCCGCTTCTTGCAGCCGCTCACTTTCGCGGCGTACGTAGTGATGGCGGCGGCCGGCCTGAGCGTGCTGAACGTGTTCCTGCTGGGGCTTGTGCAGCGCAAGCGTGAGCGAGCCGCGTTGCGTGCAATCGGGGTGACCTCCGGGCAGGAACAGGCCGTCATCATCGCCAACGCCGGCCTGCTCGGCCTTCTCGTCGCCGGCCTCGCCGTGCTTGGCGGTATTGGCCTCACGTACCTCTGGTCGCTCGGCTCACCAGTGTTCTACGGCATCAAGATTCAATGGGGTGTGCTGGGTCTGCCGTTGCAGACCGGAGTGGCGGCCGTGTTCGGACTCGTCCTCGCCGCCGCGGTGTATCCCGTGATCCATGCACGGCGGCTGGAGACCGTCGAGGTGCTGCGAGCCAGTTGACGCGTCAGGCGTGAACCGGACGGTGCAATCGTGGAATGTCGTCGTATGCGCACCGAAACCGGTGTAGGTATTCCCGAATCCCGGGGCTCGACATGGCCTCGAATTCCTTGGGCGGCAATGCCATCTGGAAGACCAGTCCGCGACCGTCTGCCCCTTCCAACAACGCCCCGAGTCCGGCAACAGGTGATTGCACCACCGACGTGACGTAGGACGTGAACGTGTCTTCGAAGTGGATGCGATAGACGCCGAAGCCGCTCTGGTTCGAGACGAAGGGGTTCCACCGGGCCGGATCGAAGGCGGTGGCTACACAGCGAGCGCCCCGCCATGCACTGGCAGCGTCCAGGACCTGTTGGTTGATGCGCATGTCGCAGTGTTCGTCGGCAAAGTGGTCCACGCTGTGCCGAATGCGTTCGGCAATCGAACTGGCAGCCTCTCCACGCCGCAGGTCCACGTTCAGCGTCGTGATGATATTGCCGATAAGCAGCGGCTCGAGGCCACAACGACTCCTCGCATTCACCGCGATCGCAAGGGTGCGACGATCCACCGCGGGATTCGCCTTCATGAGCGCTTCGGAAACATGGGCGCACACAACGTCGTTCGCAGACAAGCGGATCCGGGCTCCGTAGGCGTCGCGCATGCGGGCGATTTCGTCTTCTCCGAAATAGAGAATCAAGGTCCGCTGCTTGCGCGCATCCTTGGCCAGGTACAGCGCGCTACGGGCAAACTCTGCGATGCCGAGGAAACGCACACCGGGCTTACAAGCCCCGTCGGCGGGAAGATGCTCGTCGAGGTAGGCGGCGCGGTCTTCGACGATCAACGGCTCAGCGAGTGGCTTGTCGGCGGCCGCGGCCGACCATGCGTTCATGAGGTGCATCGACGTCTGCATGTCGCCGATCGCGTGGTGCCAGGAGAAGCCGATCGCCGTCGCGTCGTCGGCAAGATGCGTGACGCGCACCTTGCACACCGGGCCCAATCCCCATCGTGCCGTGGCGCCGTTCACCGGGTCGACGAGCCATCGTCCGCGGTCCTCCGACGTCGAACGGATCGCATCACAGAGCGTGCGGTCCGACGACACAGTCGTGAAAGGCACACCCTGCCCCTCACATCGGATTCGCATCCTCCCGCCGTCGGTGGCCATTCGCCCCGCGAAGATCGGAATATTCGTGAGCGCTTGCGCAAACGCACGGGCGAGCGCCGTCGTGTCGAGATGGCGCTCGAAGAAGAACACAACGTGGACCGCCAGGTTCGCGACAATGGCGTCGCCCGCATTGCACCGGATCTCGAGCCGTTGTGGGTGCGATGGACTGATCAGCTGGGTCGACACGGTTGCCTACTTTCGGCGGTTCACTGTTACGCGGCCGCCGAGTTTCGGAGTGTGGGCGATTCCCCGAAAATGCGACTTCTCATCGGCGGCGGCATCCGTCTGGATCCGGAAGTTCTGCAGCACCGTTCGCAGCACGACATCCATCTCGGCGATCGCGAAATCGGCGCCGATGCATCGACGCGCTCCGCCACCGAACGCGAGCCAGGTCGGTGCCACCGCCTTGGCGCCGCGGAAGCGGTGCGGATCGAACCGTTCCGGGTGCGGGAAGACTTCCGGATTCTCATGCAGATCGGAGATCCTCACGAGCACCGTGCGACCCCGCGGAATCCGCCAGTCGCCGAGGTCGGCGCTCGGCGCCCTGACCCGGCGGCCGGCCACATCGATGACGGTGCGCACCCGCAGCGACTCGACGATTGTGGCCCGACGAAACTCACTGCCCCCCTCGTCGACCTCTCTGACCAGTTCGGCCAGCACGTCCGGGTGGCGCCGCAGCCGCTCAAACGTCCAGGCCAATGCCGACGCCGTGGTTTCGTGGCCCGCACAAATGAGGGTCAGGAGTTCGTCGCAAAGGTCCACCCGCGACATTCCAGCTCCGTCGTCGTGCCCTTTGCGCACCAAGAACGCCACGACGTCCGTCCGCCCGCCGAGACCCGGATCGGCATCGGCGTGAGCGATCAGCGTGCAGACGATCCGGTCGAACGCCGTGCGGAGCTTGTCCAGCCTGCCCCACGGACCGGGGCGTCCGGCCCAGGATGGCGGCGCCGGTAAGAATGCCATCAGCTGTCCGAGTTTCATGTATGGCGGGATGAGCGCACGTAGTTTCGCGAGCTCCGGCCCATCAGCACCGAAGATGGTCCGCAAGATCACGTTCAAGGTGATCCTGTTCATCGGTTCGAGCATCCGGAATTCTTGGCCCTCAGGCCAATTCGCGAATTCGCGAATTGTCTCGCCCACGATGACCGCTTCGTAGCTTTTGAGGCTGTGACCGTGAAATGCCGGCGCGAGCAGCCGGCGCCGATCGCGATGCGTACCGGCGTCAAGTCCGAATACCGAACCGGGTCCGAACCAATTGCCGAGGTTCGGCCGCACGTTGCTCAGTTGGTCGGCGCTCGCGGTACACACCGACCTCACCAGAGCCGGGTCAGAAACGACGATCGATCGACCGAACAATGGGACGTTGATTTCGAAGATGCGGCCGTGCCGCTTGATCCAACGCCACATCGCCTTGCGTCGAAAGAAAGCGAATCGAACGCCTTGCAGGAGCTTGGGTGAGCCCACCCGCGGAGGGTTCAACCTGTTCGGCGTGGATGTGTCACACGGATCGGCCGTGGCCGGATGAGGCATGCGGTCTCCCGAACTGCGACGTTCCCCGGTATCTCGATGGGAATCGTGGCTCGCCTGCGGTGGGACGGGCGCAGTAGTGCCCTACTGCGATCTGGTTCGGCTTCCGCTGCGTTGGACCTTGTTGAATGCGTCGTTCGGGCGCATTAGAGGCCCGATTCGCCCCTCGCGCTCTTCGCCGAGAAGAACTAACTGATCATCGGGGCTTTGGGTTTCGCACTCCGAAGTGCTACGGGCTGGAACTGATGGTCGAGCGCGGCACCGGCTGCGGGCCCATGTCCTGCTGCTCCTCCGACAGGCCGATGCAGGCTCCGCTGTCATGGCCGGTGCACGGGACGCCGTCGATCTCCGGGATGTCGGGGTTGGCCGCGTTCGTGGTGAATCCGCTGTCGTCGGGTGAGTTGGGCACCATGAAGGGCACGCAAGATGTGGTGTAGACGTCCTCTTCCTCACCACCCGTGCACGCCGCGAGCGGCGTGGAGATCACTGCACCGGGCATCGCAATCACCGCCACCGCCGGTGCGCCGACGACTGCCAAAGCCAGCACAGCTGCGGGGAAAAGCCGTCGAGCCGGGGCCGAAAAGTTCACCATGCGTGCGATCCTCTTCCTTCGGTGCCTATCTACCTGCTGTGAGCATTCTAGGAGGGGAATGGCCGGCCTCGGGATGAATCGGCCCCGAGCACATCCGTTCTGGGCGCCAGGATGCGGTCACCGACCTTCCGCTGCTCGGTCAGCAGGCGACAGGGTGCCGCGCGACGGAAAGTTTCACCCCTTCCGAGATGACGCGGCTTACGTCGACGGACTAAAGTTTGTAGACACAGCCGTTGGGTAGGCATGCAAGGCGGAGTGCGATGAAGCCCCGCCTAAGGTCGAGAACCAATAAGGGGCGGTGGGTTCAAGTTGATCGTCGTCAGTCGTTTGTTCGCAGCTACCGGAGTTGTCGCGTCCACGGTCTTCGCTCCTTTCCTCACTGCTCCCGCCGCTTCGGCTGCGCCTTGCCCCGACGTCGAGCTCGTCTTCGCACGCGGCACCTTCGAGCCGCCCGGTGTCGGCGGGACCGGGCAGGCATTCGTCGACTCGCTGCGCTCGAAACTCGGCGACAAGTCCTTGGACGTGTATCCGGTGGAGTATCCGGCGTCGCTGGACTTCGAGACCGCCGCTGACGGTGTCATCGATGCGAGCAACAAGGTTCAGGCGGTCGCCGCTGAGTGCCCCAAGACCAAGATCGTTCTCAGCGGTTTCTCTCAAGGGGCGGCCGTCACCGGATATCTCACCGCTGACTCGGTACCCGCAGGTTTCGAGATGCCTGCCGGTCTGACCGGGCCGATGCCGCCCGCCATCGCCGACCACGTCGCTGCGGTTGCGCTGTTCGGCAAGCCCTCGAGCGGATTCCTGCAGATGATCGCCAACACCGCACCGCCGATCACCGTCGGACATCTCTACACGGCGAAGACCGTCGACCTGTGCATCCCGGAGGATCCGATCTGCTCGCCAGGCGGCGGAGACAGCAATGCGCACAACATGTATCCCGCGAACGGTCTGACCGATCAGGCGGCGGATTTCGTCGCGCAGAAGGTCTCCGCGGCCCCCAGCACGCCGAGCACGTCCACCCCGGCCACGTCCGCCCCGAGCGTTCAGACGGCTAGGTAGGGTTACCCCGCTGGTCGCACGGAACTTGGCCGCCGTCGTCGATGCGCGTGAGCGTGCGAGTCATCTCCGTCGGCTTGATGCTGCCGTTTCCGCCGGTGTACGGGTTGTCGAGGAAGACGACCACGAGCATTCCCGCAGTAATGAGTGCGGCGACGAATCCGATCGGAATGGCCTGAATCACCATCTTCTCGCGCTTGTCGGCCTGGACGACCATGTATGCCAGGGTGAGCGTCGCCCCGATCCCCAGCGCGAACCACAGCGGCATGGGTAGAAACGGAGTTGCCTCGGCGAGCCGTTCGCGCCGACCATTGCGTCGCTGGGCAACCTCGTCGAACCACTGTGCATAGGCGGCCTCGTGTTGCGACTCCTGCGGGGCGGCCGCAGTGAAGTCGGCTTGTAGCGTGTCGACCCACGACTCCACCAGTGCGCTGGACTGGCCGTGCTCCATGGCCGGCCACTCGTCGTTGACGACGGCGCGTCCGTAGCAGACCAAGCCCCCATGCAGGCGATCACCGGTCGGCGCCGGGAAAAGGCTTGCGACAGTACTGAGTTCGGTCACGGAAACGGCTTCGATGCTGGCGCCCTCTCGCGCGCGCTGGAAACTCTGCAGCGAGAAGAGGATCACGAACGCGAGCATCACCGCGAACATCGTGCTGATCACCGACAACGACCCCGCGCTGCGCGGGAAGTCGGTGAACCAGCCACCTTCCGGCGCGCGTCGGCGGACGAGAAGCTTCGCGGTGACAGCCAACGCAACCACGACCACAACGATGATCGGGGCGAGCCAGGTCAGCACGGACAGTTACTCTATTGGCCCCGCGTCCGACTCGGCCGGCAATTCACCGAACGTCGGGCTCCGCTCAGCGAAGGTCGATCAGGCGGCGGCTGAAATGGGTGAGCTTCGACCTGAGTGTTTCATCGTCGATGTCGCCTACGAGCGGATGCATGACGGCGCTGCTGATCGCGCCCGACAACATCGCCACCTGGATGAGGTTGTCCTCGCCGGCCTCGTCGAGCAACACCCGGTACAGCCGCGACATGAAGCGCTGGAACGGTTCATGTTCGGCGAGCAACCGCACCACGATGGGATCGAACTGCAGCGTCCGCACCAGCCTGCGGTCGCGCACCGCCATGTCGATCACGCCGACCAGTAGAGCGTCGCGCGCCTGTGACCCCTGGCTATGCGCCTCGGCCTCTTCGAGCGCAGGCACCAGCCTGCCCAGTTCGCGCTCGGTCACGGCGACGACGATGTCGGCCTTGGTCCGGAACTGGTGATACACCGCCGCTTTGGTAATGCCGATCGCGTCAGCCATCATCTGCAGCGACGTCCCGCTAACCCCGTGGTCGGCGAACAGATCCAACGCGGCGTCGAGCACGCGGGTGCGTGCCGCGCTGTACTCGGTGGTCCCCAACTCATCGGTTACCTGCGGTTGCGCTGATCCCACCCGATGAGACTAGCCGACCGGCTACGGTCGGGCGCATGACTGAACACGGACCGCAGACGCGGAATGTTCTGGAGTACCAAGAGCTCATGAAGCAACTGGCGCCTACGGTCGAAGCGCCGGAGGACTGGGCCCGTGCATCGCGTCTCCGAATTGCCCGACCTGGTGTACTTCGCGGCCGAGGAGCGACACTTCCGTGATCAAGAAATCACCGTGGTGAACTCGCTGAGCGTGTTCGAGTTCGACACGGCCGCGAAGATCCGCCGCCTGTCCGTCTACCTGCAACAGGCGCGCTAGATCCGAGCCCTAGAGGAAGTGGCGGGTGGATCTGGCGACGAGGTAACCCGCCGGGAATGACTTCTCGATCACCTGGCACTGGTTGTTGTGCAGGCACTCCAGCTCGAGAACGACGCCGCCGCCTGCGATGGCTCTGCTCTCCAGGACCTTGTAGTGCTGGCAACCGCCATCCGCGTCGTAGATGGGGTCACCACAACGGACGTTCTCGATCGGAACTCGGTCCCCGCCGTCGGGAGATGAAGACATATCGACGAGCGTAAGCCGTGGTCCGGGCGCCATGACCCATTTCGCACGCAATGGGGCTACCCCAGGTTGGCGACGATGGCTGCGATGCGCCGGGCGCGGGTTTGGGCGGCCTTGGCGCCCAGCACCGATTCGACCTGCGCTCTGCGGTTGCTGGTCGAGAGCGTCTCCCAGGCGGCCGCCGCGGTAGGCGAAGCGTCCAGCGCCGCACTTAGGTCCGCGGGCACCTCGACGGTCCGCGGCGCGGTGTCGAGAGTCAACTCGACGTCGATCTGGTCACCTCCCCCGATCCCCGACTCCTGCCGCCTGGCCGCGCTGAACGGAAGCAGATACCTGCCGCCCATGGAGGCAACCGTCGAGCGGTACTCGAAGCCGTTCACATTCACCACCACGGGCGGCCGCTTACCCGACCCGAGAGCGTCCACCACATCGGCCGGGACTTCGATGCCGGTGTTGTTGCCGTCCTGGAACATCGTGGTCGAGAACTTGGTCGAGAACTTCACGCATCCGGCATAGCACAGAACTGACGAAAATTCGCTGTGCCCTGCGGATTTGGCTCGAGTCGATTCGAGAGCCGGGTGACGGGCGCATACTCGGCGCATGGCCAGGGACATACTGCGGATCGGCTTCATCGGACTGGGCAACATGGGAGCGGCCATGGCCGCGAACCTCGTCAAGGCGGGCCATGACGTCACCGTATACAACCGGTCGCGGGCCAAGGTGGACGCCCTCGTCGCCGAGGGCGCACGGCCGGCGGACTCGATCGCCGACGCGTGCGGCGGTGACGTCGTGATCACCATGCTCGCGAACGACGACGCCGTCGAGGCGGTCACCTTCGGGGACGGCGGAATCCTCGCCTCGCTTGGCCGCGGTGCGACTCACGTGTCGTCGTCGACCATCAGCGTGCCGCTCTCCGAACGGATGACCGCCGCCCACGCCGAGGCGGGCCAACAGTTCGTCGCCGCGCCGGTATTCGGCAGGCCGGAGGCGGCGCAGGCGGCGAAGCTCTTCGTCGTCGCGGCAGGCGATCGCGCAACGCTGGAAGCGATTTCGGGGGTGCTCGACGCTTTCAGCCAGCGCACGTTCATCGTCTCCGAAGAGCCGAAAGCCGCCAACCTGGTGAAGCTGAGCGGCAATTTCCTCATCACGTCGGTGATCGAGTCGCTGGGCGAGGCGATGGCCCTGATCGGCAAGGCCGGCGTCGATAAGCACCAGTACCTCGACATCCTCACCTCGACGCTGTTCGGCGCCCCGATCTACAAGACATACGGCGAGTTGATCGCGGGTGAGAGATTCCAACCCGCCGGATTCGCCGCAACGCTAGGGCAGAAGGACATCCGGCTCGTGTTGGCCGCCGCGGAAGACCTACAGGTGCCGATGCCGGTGGCCAGCTTGATCCGCGATCGCTTCCTGACCCTGCTGGCCCGCGGCGGCGCCGACCTCGACTGGTCGGCAATCGGCGCTCTGCCGGCCTGGGAGGCGGGTGCCTCCGGTCCCACCGGTTCCTAGGTCGACACCACGCCACGCAACCCGTCGGCGCCGAAGACGGGCTCGAGCATCGACGAGTAGTCCGGGCCGCGCCGCAGCATCAGGCCTCCGTCGACGTTGATCACCTGACCGGTGACGTAGCTGGACGCGTCGCTGAGGAGGAAGACGGCGGCGTTGGCGATGTCCTCGACCTCGCCAGGCCGCGGCAGCGGCGTGCACGATGCGTAGTCAGCACTCAGTTCGGGCGAATCCAGAACCGGCGCAACGAGTTCGGTCTTGATAAGGCCCGGGCGGATGCAGTTCACCCGGACCCACGACGGGCCGAGTTCGTCGGCGGCCAACTGCATCAGGTGGTCGATACCGGACTTGGAGACGCCGTACGCGCCGAACCACCGATGGGTATTGCTCGCTGCGATCGACGAGATCCCGACGAAGGACCCGCCGCCGCCCCGGACCATTTCCCGCGCCGCGTGCTTGAGCACGTACATGGTGCCGTTGATGTTCAGGTCGACGGTGCGCCGCCACAGCTCGGAGTCGATCTGCGTGACGGGACCGATCGTCTCGCTTCCGCCTGCACAGTGCACGACCCCGTGCAGCACGCCGGTCCACGCGGTCGCCGCCTCGACGACCCGGCTGACCTCGTCTTCGTTGGTGACGTCGGCGGGTTCGTAGAGCACCGAGCCCCCGTTGGCGGCATGCGGTTTGATCTCGTCGACGGCGGCGGCAAGTCGGTCGGCGTTGCGGCCGGCGATCATGACCTTTGCGCCGGCTTCGGCGGCCGTCCTGGCGACGCCCTTGCCTATTCCGCTGCCACCGCCGGTGACCAGGACCGTCCTATCCGCCAACGACAGCTGCACCGTCACTCCTCACGAAAAACTGGAACAGGTTCTCGTTATGGAACCACGCACGTCAAGGGGTGTCACGGCGCGATGGCGTCGGCGCGCCCAGCGTGCGCCAGTCCGGAACATCGGGCGGCAGACCGACGGGATACCTGTTCTCGTTGGCCGCCGCCCAATGCGCGTGGCCGAGCTCGTGAATGTGAAACGCGTGCCGCAATGCCGCGGTGAAACCCATGGCGTCGCTGGCCGCGTTGACCGAATCCTTTACAAGTAGGGCCGCCATCGTCGGCCGCTCGGCAATACGACGGGCGAACGCCAATGTCTTGTCCTCCAACTCGGCGCGCGGGAAGACCTTGGACACCATGCCGAGACGGTATGCCTCGTCCGCGTCGATCGAATCACCGGTCAGCAGAAGCTCTTTGGCTTTGCGCGCGCCGAATTCCCATGGATGCGCGTAGTACTCGACACCCGGCATACCCATCCGGACCGCCACGACGTCGCTGAACTTCGCATCGTCGGCGGCGACGATGAGGTCACACGCCCAAATCAGCATCAGTCCGGCGGAGATGGCATTTCCCTGCACCTGCGCGATGGTGATCTTGCGCAGATCCCGCCAGCGTCGGGTGTTTTCGAAGAAGAAGTGCCATTCCTGCAGATACGTTCTCTCGGCGATGCTGCTCATGCTCGAGCCGTGCGAGCGAAACGTCGGGTGCTGCTCCGGTCCCGGCTTGCGTTCGAGCAGGGCCTCCTCTGAGCCCAGGTCGTGCCCGGCGGAGAAGTTCTTTCCGCGACCGGCCAGAATCACCACCCGCACGTTGTCATCGGCCTCGGCCCTGCCGAATGCCTCATCCAATTGCACGAGCAGGGTGCGCGATTGCGCATTCTGGGCGCCCGGCCGGTTGAGCCAGATACGGGCGATTCGGCCCTCGTCCAAGGTCTCGTAGGTCACCTGCTGGGCCGGCTCTTGCGGAACCGAATCGGCGTTGGTCAGGTCCGGGCTAGCCACGGTGCACACCTCGTTACGTTCGACGCTTCAGATGTAAGGCACACTACTTCTCCTGCCCAACCCACCGCCCGGCGGGATGTCCGGCGCGCCGACCTGCGGCCCCAGCCGTCTGCGCAGCGTCACCACAGCAACCTGGCAGTCACCTCACAGTTAGACCACGAGCAAACCGCGGATACCGGCTATCAGCCAGTACTTTTCGTTGGTCGCAGGTACGCTTGCGCTAGCAGATGCCAACTCCTGCTACAACTTCGGACGAGGCATAGGCAGGGAACCGGAGGGCTGCGGTCAGGGCGCTGACAGCAATCAGCCGCTTCTCGACCGACACGGCCAGCAAACTACAGAAAGCGTGACGATGGCGACCTTCCACCTTCCAACTCGACGACTGATCCTTGCGGGGGGATTCGCTGTTGCGATCGCTGCTGCACCGGCGGTCGCAATGTTCGCCGTTTCGCCGAACGGCACGTCGGCGCCGTCGGTTTCGGCGTGCGCAGGCGGTGAAACCGAGGACCAGTTCACCAATATCTGCGTGCCCGATATCGTGCCGAACTCACCGGACTTCTCGAGCACCGCGCCGGTCGGCGGCCTTCCGGAGATCGGCGGCATCCCCTGCACCGGACACAATTCGGGCCAGTGCATCGGCCTGGGCGAGGAAGAGAACGCCGCGGGCCCGATCGCGGTTCCACATTCGTCGGTCAGCTCGAGCCCGTAGAACAGCCAGATCAGATAGGGCCGGACTCCATTTTGGCGTCCGGCCCTTTCCTTTGTGCGCCACGTTTCTCGGGTTGGCCTGCAGAAATCGCGCGAGCGTATTGACAGGAAACTTTGCGAACTCATGCAGATATCGCCCAGTTTCCATACAATCGCCCCGACGATAACCGTCAGGAGTTCTACAGAAAGCGTGACGATGGCGACCATGAAGTTCTCAGCACGACGACTGATCATTGCCGGTGGATTCGCCGTCGCGGTCGCGGCAGCGCCCGCGATCGCCTTCGTCGCGACACCCGTCCCCTCGGCCGCCCCGTTGGCCTGTACCGGTGGCGAGGAGCCCGACCTCTACACCTCGCTGTGCGTTCCGCACCTGGTGCCGAATGCCGGCCAGCCGTATTCGACGATCGCCGGCAACCCCGACCTGCCCGCAGTGAACCTGCCCGGCGGCGGCGGGTCCATTCCCTGCACCGGCCACAACTCCGGACAGTGCATCGGACTGGCAGAGGAACAGCAGGCACCCGTCGTTACACCGGAGTCGACGATAGGCAGCAGCCCGACAGTCACCGGTGTCGAAGACAACGTCGGGTAGCCCCGCCGGGGCGCTCGTCCGTCCGGCCGCATATATGGTGGTGTGATGGCTACAAAATCTGATCCCGCCGAGCTCGGCGACGTCGAACCGCTAGCCGACAGCACCGCCCGCCAGGCCCGCCGCGTCGTCGCCGCCTATGCGACCGACGCAGACGAGTGCCGGGTCTTTCTGTCGATGCTCGGCATTGGACCGAAGCTCGAGGCGTAGGTGAGTTCGGGAGACGACGAGGAAGTCGGCTCCGGCAACTCTGACTTCGTCGTCGTGGCCAACCGGCTGCCGATCGACATGGAGCGGCTGCCTGACGGCACGACGCGCTGGAAACGCAGCCCTGGCGGCCTTGTCACGGCCCTCGAGCCGCTATTGCGCCGACGGAAGGGCGCCTGGATCGGCTGGCCGGGTGTTCCGGACGCCGACGAGGAGCCCATCGCCGAGGAAGACATGCGGCTCTATCCGGTGCGGCTGTCGGCCGAAGACGTCGAGATGTACTACGAGGGGTTCTCCAACGCCGCGCTGTGGCCGCTGTACCACGATGTCATCGTCAAGCCGATCTACCACCGCGAGTGGTGGGATCGCTACGTCGAGGTGAATCGGCGCTTCGCCGAGGCGACCGCACGCGCCGCGGCGCAGGGCGCGACCGTGTGGGTCCAGGACTACCAGCTGCAGCTGGTACCGAAGATGTTGCGGATGCTGCGGCCCGATCTCACCATCGGATTTTTCTTGCACATTCCGTTTCCGCCGGTGGAGCTGTTCATGCAGATGCCGTGGCGCACCGAGATCATCGAGGGCCTGCTGGGTGCGGACCTGGTGGGCTTCCATCTGCCGGGCGGCGCCCAAAACTTTCTGATCCTGTCCCGACGCCTGGTGGGCGCCAACACGTCGCGAGCCTCGGTCGGTGTCCGGTCCCGATTCGGCGAGGTGCAGATCGGCTTTCGCACAGTCAAAGTCGGCGCCTTCCCCATCTCGATCGACTCGGGGGAACTCGATGCCAAGGCCAGGGCGAGAAGCGTTCGCCAGCGTGCGCGCGAGATCCGCAACGAGCTCGGAAATCCGCGCAAGATCCTGCTCGGAGTCGACCGGCTGGACTATACCAAGGGCATAAACGTTCGGCTGGAAGCGTTTTCAGAACTGCTCAGCGAGGACCGCGTCAAACGCGACGACACAGTGCTCGTGCAGCTGGCCACGCCGAGCCGTGAGCGCGTGGAAAGCTACAAAGTGATGCGCGAGGACATCGAGCGGCAGGTCGGCCACATCAACGGTGAATTCGGTGAGGTCGGCCATCCGATCGTGCATTACATTCACCGGCCGGTCCCCCGCGACGAACTGATCGCCTTCTTCGTGGCGGCCGACGTCATGCTGGTGACCCCGTTGCGCGACGGCATGAACCTGGTCGCCAAGGAGTACGTCGCCTGCCGCAGCGATTTGGGCGGCGCCCTGGTCCTCAGTGAATTCACCGGTGCGGCGGCCGAACTCCGGCAGGCTTACCTGGTCAACCCTCACCACCTCGACGGCGTGAAGGACGCGATCGACGAAGCGCTGAATCAGTCGCCGGAAGAGGGCAGACGCAGGATGCGCGCCCTACGCAGGCAGGTGCTCGTCCACGACGTCGACCGCTGGGCGCGGTCGTTCCTGGAGGCACTGGCCTCCACTCGCAAAGGTGACGTCAGATCGGGGTGATGTAGTTGATCAGCCACTGGCCGTCGACCTTGACGTAGTCCACCTTCAGCCGACTGCCGTCATAGACCGGCTGCTTGGACTTGTCGGTCACGGTGCGGTTCAGATACACCATAACCGAGCCTGAATTGCGTTGCGCGGCCAGCACTCCCACTCCGACGGTGTTGGCTTGGCTGACCAGTTGCCGTTCACGCGCCTGCGGGATGATGTCCTTGTTCGCCCGGTCCTTGAACTCCTGGCGGTAGCTCGGCGTCAGAAGCGGATAGATGTCGTTGAGGCTGCGCTCGACAGTCTGGTAGTCGTAGCCGAACACCTTGGGGATCTGCTCTTTCGCCTTGTCGACCAGGATGGCGCTCGCGGCGTTCTCACCCTGAATCTCGACCCCGGTCCAGTAGTACCAGCCGCCGGCGCCGGCGAGCACGACGAAGCCGAACGCCAGCAGAATGGACAACGCGCCGACGAACCTGGCGACTCGCGTCGACATCAGTTGCCCCCGTCGGGATATTTGAGGTCGTAGAACGACATGTGGCCGTTGTCGTCTTCTGCCACCGTTACCCGGAGCCGGTACGGCTTGGAGGGCTGGTTGTTGCCGTCGATGTCGGTGACCGTCACGCGCACCGCGACCAGCACATCGGCCCGATTGGCGAGCGCATCGACCTTCTCCAGCGCGGCGCCGTTGATGACCGCCTCGGCGCTGGCGTTGGTGTCGCGGAACAGCAGCTTGAGGTTGTCGGCGTTCTGCCCCTGGCTCATCATGTCCCGCAGCGGCCCGCTGGTGCTGTTGATGAACCGGTCGACATCGGCGTCGATGGAGTCCTGCGTATAGCTGAACATGTTCACCACGTACTGCGATGCGGTGTCGACGAACAGTTGGTTCTGCGCCTTTTGCGCTTCCTCGCCGCGTTGATGGCTCACGGTGAGCAAGACGGCCACCCCGAGCGCGACGACCGCGACCAGGGCGGTCACCAGCGACACCAGCGCTACCAGTCCCCGATGGGACTGCCTGCGCGGTGGGGGGCCGACGGGTTTGGACAGCCGGACCTTGGTGGTCTTCGGCACCTCGACAGGCACTCCCGACGACTGGGGGTAGCTCCCCCCCGAAGGGGAGGGGGAGGCCACCGCACCGCTGGCCGGCCCCGCCGCCCTCGACGCACGACGTCTTCCCGCCGACTTCGGCGATGCTTGCGCCGAAGCCGTGTCTTCACTCATCTACGCCTGCCTTGGAGCCATCATCAGATCAACCCAGTTTTCCGCGGGCGCCAGTGTGTCATTTCCACCCGCGAACACGCCAGTTCCCCCTGCTGGGTCGACGAACTTGCCGCTCTGGTCATAGGTTGCGCTGGCCATCGGAGGCGCCTCGGCGGGTAGCGGCGGCGCATCCGCAGGCGGGGGCGCGTCCGCAGGCGGTTGGCCGGGCAGCGGCAACAACGGCGCACCCTCCGGAGGAGGCGGCGGCGTCCTGCCGTACGGCGGCACCGCCTGATCGGGCGGCGCGTAGAACGGAAACGGCGATGGCAACGGCCCTGGCTGATTCGGCGGCACCGGCAGCGGGAACGGACCGTGAGGCGCCGGACCGGGCCCCGGTGCGACACCGGGCGGCAATTGCACCACCGGCGGGCCCGGGTCGGGATCCACCTGCGGCGGGATGAACGGGAACTTGTTCTGCGGCAGGATCATTCGCGGATCATCGATCGGCTGGCTGCCGTACGGGATCGGCGGCCCCCGCCACGGATTGCTTCCAAGCGGCACGTAGCCCTTCGGGTCGCGGCAGAGCTGGATGGTGGGCGCCCGCTTACCGGGGAACTCCTGGCACGGATAGTTGCGCGCACCACGCACCACGGACGGATCGTTCTGCGCGGTCTTGCAGTAAAGGCCCGGCGGTATGTCGCGCAGAGTGGTGTCGGCTGGGGAGCGGATCTGCGTCGGGGGGATGAATCCCGTCGAGCACGGCGGCGGATCCTGAAGATGGATCTTGAAGTCGAGCTTGCCGCCTTCGTCGGCGGGCACCCCACCGGCGACGGTGCTCAATGCTGCGAGCAGCGCCGGGAAGATCACCAGCGCCTGTTCGATCGACTTGCTGTAGATCACGCCGATTCTGCCGAAGTTCGCCAGGTTGGCGGCCAGCACAGGAAAGGACGGCCGGATCCCGGTGAACGTGTCGTTGGCCGCCTCGGCAGCGCCGGGCACCGTCTGCAGGGTCGTCCGCAGCTGGGGGTCCGCGTTGTTTACTTCCCCGGTCAGCCGGGCCAGGCCCTCGGTGAGCGACTTGATGTCGTCCCCTCCGCGGATCTGCGCGTCGAGGAACGGCCCGGCCTGATCGATCAGCTGCGTGGTCTGTCCGTAGTTGCTGTTGGCCTCGTCGACCAGCAGCCGCGAGGACTCGATCAAGCGGGCCAGTTCGGGGCCGGATCCGTTGAAGGCCTTGAACGTTTCGCGCAGCAGATCCTGCAGTCTGGTGTCGCCGACGCTGGCGACCAGCCTGTCCGCCTCGTCGAGCAGACCGGAGATGTCCTGGCCGATCGCCGTGCGGTCCTTGCCGATGCTCGCACCGTTGCGCAGCTTCCCCGACGACGTGTTCTTCGGCGGCACCAGGTCGATGTACTGCTCGCCGACAGCCGAGACACTCTTCACCGTCGCGGTGACGTTGTCGGGCACCGGTGTGCCGCTGTTGAGCCTCATGTGCGCGACGATGC
The DNA here is from genome assembly GCF_032159565.1 of Mycobacterium sp. Taxonomy (GTDB): domain Bacteria; phylum Actinomycetota; class Actinomycetes; order Mycobacteriales; family Mycobacteriaceae; genus Mycobacterium. The sequence goes on along the minus strand of NZ_JAVHWR010000164.1, from coordinate 13,826 downwards.
CGTCGTTGGTCAGCCCGACGGACTCAACCCGTCCGACCGTCACGCCGCGGTAGGTGACGTTGGCATTCTCGTAGATGCCGCCGCCGGCAACGAAGTTCGCGTCCACTTTGTACGCACCGATGCCGACGGCAGCGGGCAGATGCAGATAGAACAGCGAAATGGCGCTGACGGTGAGCACCGTGACGATCGCGAAGATCGTCAGTTGGATACGAGTCAGCCGGTCCAGCATCAGGGCCCCCCGTCGTGTTGGGTGGCCGAACCGGCAGGGATCTTGAATGGATCCGCGGCCTGACCCGAAAGGTTGGCAACAGCACCGGTGAGGAAGTCGGGCGGGTTGATGACCTCGTTCATGTGGGCCATGTTCGTGTCGAGGCCCCACGCTGTGGTGAACACGGACTCGCCGAGTCGACGCAGCGTCAAATCGAAGGTCACGTACACGTTCAGGTAGTCACCCCGCACAGCTCGCCGCAGATATTTGTAGTGGAACGGGAAGGTCGGCAGGAACTCGAGGTCCTTGATCAGGTAGTCGACATTGTCGTTGAACGACTTGATGACCGGGTACAGGTCCTTGAAGTCGGCCGCGAAGTCGTCCTTCGTCTTCTGCAGGATGTTCGAGGCGATTCCCGCGAAGCGCTGCAGTGCGCCGAACGCGTCGACGATGTTGCCGCGGTTCTTGTTCAACACGTCCAGCGCGGCCGGCAACGTGTCGAGGGTGCGGCCGAGGCTGTCCTTGCTGCGCGCCAGGATCCCAGAGAAACGGTTCAACCCCTCCGCGGCGGCGATGATGTCGTTGGTCTGCTGATCGAGCGACGTCGTCAGGTCGGCCAATCTCGGCACCAGATCGGTGAAGCTGCCCTGGCGGCCCACGACCGCATTGTAGGCCTCGTCGGTGATGTCCTGCAGCGCACCGAGATTGCCCTTGTTCACCACGACGCCGAGAGACGACAACACCTCTTCAGTGGTGGGATACCGCCCGGTGCGGTCAAGCGGAATCTGTGAGCCCTCCCTGAGCTGACCGACCCCCTTCTCGTCGGCCGGCGCGGCGAGCTCGATGTGCTGGGAACCCAGCAGTGAGGTCTGTGCCACCTTGGCCGTCGCGTTCTGCGGTAACTTGACGTTCTTGTCCAGGGAAAGCTGCACGGCCGCATAAAAAGTGCCGTCGGAACGCTGCACAGCTTCGATACCCGAGACGCTGCCGACGGTGACGTCGTCGATCATCACCGGGGAGTTCTGCGGCAGGGTGGCCACGTCGGGCAGTTGGACGGTGATCTTGTATGCGCCCGATCCGTGGCCCGCTGTGCCCGGCATGTTGAGCGAGTTCAACCCGCCGAACGAGCAGCCGGCGAGCAGCGTGGCACCGGCGGCGATCGCTACGGTCCGTCGGACGGCTCGGGATGCCTTGGCGCGCGATACGTTCCGCATCACCCACCCCCCTCGGCGGGCGCGGGCCCGACCGGTGACTGCTCGGCAGCCGGCGGCGCGGAGGCATTCGGGTCGGCCGGTCCGGGGGCCGCCTCGGGGCCGCCTGCGTGTGATGTCGACTGCGCGGGCGGCACCATCAGCGAACTGAGGTCGGTGGCATCGCTGGTCTTCGGCGGGTTCACGCCCGGCGCGGGCTGCCATTGCAGATAGGGCACCGGGGTCTCGGCCTTGGCCTCCGTCTGCGGTGTGTCGTAGATGATCTGGCCCTTGTAGGCGGTGATGCTGTTGATCGGGTGGAACATCAGCGGCGGGAAGTTCATGGTGATGCGGCGCAGCACCGGACCCATGCGCTGCCTGCAGAGTTCGGCACGCTTGTAGTTGTCGGTGGACGTGCCCGCGTCGAACACGCCGCCGCAGACGAACTGAACCGGGTTGGCGAAGTTTGGCAGCGTCAGCAGGCCGCCGACGGTGCCCTGCGCGGGGTTGTAGATGTTGTAGAAGTTCGCAAGCCCGTTGGGCGTGATGTGCAGGATCTGCTCGATGTCGTCGCTGTGTTCGGTCAGGATGCTGGTGAAGTCCGTCAGCTTGTTGACCTGCTTGATCAGCGCGTCGTTGCTGTCGTTGAGGAAGCCGCGGACATCGCCGAGGGCCTGGTTGAGCGTGCCCAGCGTGTTGTCGAGATCTGTCGAACTGTCGGCCAGCACCTGTGACACAGAGGCGACGTGGTTGGTGAACTGCACGATCTGTTCGTTGCTGTTGGACAGGGCGTTGACGAGCACCTGCAGGTTGCGGACGGTGCCGAACAGGTCGGTGCGTGAGTCGCCCAGCCGGCCCGCCGTCTGCGACAGCTCCCGCAGCGCCTGGCGGAACGAGTCACCGTTTCCCTCGAAGGTGTCGGCGGCCTGGTTCACGAACGAGCTCAGCGGACCTTGCAGCGACCCCTGCTGTGGTCCCAGCTCGCGGCTGAGTGCCGTCAGCTGCTCCTTGACCTCGTCCCATTCGACCGGCACCGCGGTGCGGTCCAGCCCGATGCTCGCCCCGTCGGACAGCGCCGGGCCCCCGGTGTATGCGGGACCCAGCTGAATGAAGCGCGCAGACACCAGGTTCGGCGAGATGATGAGCGCCTTCGCATCGGCGGCCACCTTCACCCCGTCGTCGACGGACATGGTGATCTTGACGTCGCCGGCCCGGGGTTCGATCGAGTCGATCTTGCCGACCGGCACGCCGACGATGCGCACATCGTCACCCGGGTACAGACCGACGGCGGACGTGAAGTAGGCCACGACCTTGTTGCCGGTCCGCGCCGGCCACACCAGGTACACGCCGACGGCCAGCACCGCGACCAGCACAGCGGCCAGCGCTATCCGCAGCCAGCGGCTGCGGATGGGGGACGAATTCGCGTAGGTCATGGCGACTTCGGCCTGATGATCAGTCGCTCGGAGATGTACCCCTTGAGCATGTCGGAGAGGCTGTCCGGCAGCTTGCCCGGCTGGAAGTAGGTGTCGAACAACACTTCCCCGATCCCCGCGGGCGGCAAGCCGTACAGGTTGATCTGGAAACCGGGTCCTGAACCGACCACCTCGCCGAGCGCCGTCGCGTACGGCGGCAGCCGCTTGAGCGCCTCCCCGATGTGCTGGCGCCGTTCGAGAAGGTTGTCGAGCACCAGGTTGAGCTTCTCCAGGGCGGGCTTGAACTCCTTGCGGTTGTCAGCAACGAAGCCCGAAAGTTGCTGCGAGACATCGTCGATGCCGCCGATGAGGTTGCTCAGCGCTTGACGGCGCTCGTCGAGCGCGGCGAACAGCAAATTGCCGTCGAGCACCAGCTGGTTCACCTGCCCCGCCCGCTGAGCCAGCGTGTCCGACACCTTCTTGGCGTGTACCAGAAGCTGTTGCAGCGCCTCGTCACGCTTGTTGATACTGCGCGACAGCGCGGTGACACCGTCAAGAGCGTTGCGCAACTGCGGCGTCGCATCACGAAGCGAGTCGGTGAGCGTCTGCAGCGCCTGCTCGAAACGCGGCTTGTCCAGCTCGCCGGCGTTCTGGCCGAGATCCTGCAGCGCGGTGTTGAGGGTGTAGGGCGTCGTGGTCCGGCCCAGCGGGATCACAGTGGAATTCCCGGTGCCACGGGGCGTGACCGCCAGCGACTTCTCGCCGAGCACGGTGTCGGTCTTGATCGCGATCAGCGACTGGTCTCCGACCTTGACGTCACGGTTCACGGTGAACGTCACCTTCGCCGTGTCACCCGCCAGCGCCACACCGGTGACCTTGCCCACGTTGATACCCGACACGTTGACGTCGTTGCCCGGTGAGATGCCGCCCGCGTCGGTGAAGTACGCCTCGTACGGCTTGCCCTGTGGCCAGAACGGCAGGCTGGTGTAGCCGAACGACACCAGCACCAGGCACGCCACCAGGGCGATCCCGAATATTCCGGTGCGAAGCGGGTTTCCGTCGTCGGGCCTAGCCATTCTCGGAACACCTCCCCTTGGACGGATCCGGCGGCCCACCGAACGGAACCAGGATGTCACTGCCCGCGGGCCCGTTGATTTTCAGCCGGACGGAGCAGTAGAAGATGTTGAAGAACGACCCGTATGCACCGAGGGCGTTGAGTCGCAGATAATTCTCGGCCAGCGGCTCGATGACCTTGTTGACGTCCGCCTTCCGTTCGTCGAACCGCTGCGCCATCGGCCGGACGTTCTCGATGACGCCCTGGACCGGCCGACGTGACTGCTTCAACATGTCGGTCAGGTCATTCTCGGCCGACGCCAGCGGCGGGATGGCACCGGCGATCGGGTCGCGACCCGCTGCCAGTCCGGTCAGCAGCTTCTGCAGCTGATCCACGCTGGCGTCGAACTGAACACCCTTCTCGTCGACCGTCCCCAGCACCGTGTTCAGGTTGTTGACCACATCGCCGATCAACTGGTCGCGCGCCGCAAGATTCTGGGTGAAGGCGCTGGTGGTCGACAACAGGTTGGACAGCGCGCCGCCCTGACCCTGGAGCAACTCCATGACGGCGCTGCTGACCTCGTTTATCTTGCCGCCGTCGAGGCCCTTGAGGACCGGACGTAGCCCGCCCAGAAGTGCATCGAGGTCGAGCGCGGGCTGAGTGTTCTCCTTCGGAATGGTGCTCCCCGGCGCAATCTTTCGTAATTCCCCCGGCCCCGCGGTGATCTCGAGATACCGGTCGCCAACGAGGTTCTCGTAGCGGACCACCGCGCGCGTCGACGTATAAAGCTGATATTTCTTGTCCACTGCGAAGGCGACGTCGACGGTGTTGTCGGGATTCAGTTTGAGCGAACCGACCGTTCCCACCGGAACGCCGGAGATGCGCACGTCCTGTCCGGCTTTCAGCCGCGCGGCGTCGGTGAACGTCGCGTGGTATTTGCTTTCGGACGCGAAGCGGAACTCGCCGAACACCACCACCAGCATCGCCGCCACAAGCAGCATCGCCACCGTGAAGATGCTGACGTTGAGCAGGGTCCGATTACGCTTCATCAGTAATCGTCCCTCTCCGCGAACGCGCCGTTGAACAAGAACTGCGCCGTCGACGGCGCGTCGAACTGCAACTCGGTGTTCGGCTGGTATGGGACATACGCGTTGTCGGTGACGAGAAACGGCGTGTGGTACCAGGACCCGCCCAACTGCTTGCTCGGGACATGGGGCAAACCACGGCAATTGGGGCCGCCGGACCCATTCACGATCGGCAGGCTCTCCGGGTACGTGTAGGCCGGCGAACCGGGCAGGAAGTTGGAAGACACGAACAGGCCCGGCCGGGTGCCGCCGATGATGGGCGCGAAGAAGTCGACAACAGAGCCGGTGCCTTCGAGGATGCACCCGAATTCCGGCGAGTAGTCACCGGCCACCTTCAGCGGCGCGCGCAACCGGTTCACCGCGGCAATGTAGTCGTTCTCCGCGGGCTCCAACGTGTCGGCGCCGTTGTTGGCCAGGCCTGTCGCCGCCAGCAGCGTCGCGTTGAGGTTGTCCTGTTCGTCGACGATGGTGTTGCTGATGGCCGGCACGTTGTCGAGGATGCGCGTCAGGTCCGGACCGGCGTCGCCGTAGATGTTCGCCACCACAGCAGTCTTCTGGAAGTCCTGCTGCAGCGTCGGGAGCTTCGGATTCAGTTGCTGCAGATAATAGTTCAGGCCGGTAAGCAAAGCGCCGAGGTCGTCGCCGTGACCGCGTAGACCCTCCGCGAGCGCGCTCAGCGTCCCGTTCAGCTGCACCGGGTCGATCTTGTGCAGCACGTCGGTCAACGTCTGGAAGAGCGTGTTGACCTCGAGTTGCACCGACGACGCCTGGACCTGCGACCCAGGGCGTAGCGAGGAGACCGAAGGTTGTTCCGGCGGGACGAACTCCACCGACTTCGCACCGAAAACCGTTGTGCTGGCGATACGGACGACCGCGTTCGACGGGATGAACCGCATCTCGTTGCTGTCGATCGCAAGCGTCAACTTGGCCTGATCGCCCGCATAGTCGATCGATTTGACCTCGCCGATCTGGATACCGCGGTACTTCACCTTGGCGTCGCGGTCCATGACCAGACCTGCTCGAGGTGAGGTGACGGTGACCTTGTCGGTCGACGTGAATGCGGCCGTGTAGGCCAGGTAGGTGAAGACGATGGCGGCGGCGACCAGCGCCGCGAGGATCGCAGCGGCGATCCGCACGTGGCTGCGCTTGGCCCCTCCGTCAGACATCGCCCACCTATCCGGAAAGGTTGAAATTGCCGGACGAGCCGTAGACGGCAAGTGAGATGAACAGGGTGATGGTGACGACCACGATCAGCGAGGTGCGGACGGCCTGACCCACCGCGATCCCGACGCCGACCGGACCGCCCGACGCGTTGTACCCGTAATAGGTGTGCACCAGCATCACGGCGATCGCCATGACGATCGCCTGCAGGAACGACCACAACAGATCGGTCGGTACCAGGAACGTGTTGAAGTAGTGGTCGTAGAGGCCCGCCGACTGCTTGTTGATGAAGACCGTGGTGAAGCGGGCGGCGAAGAACGCGGCGAGCACCGACAGCGAGTACAGCGGGATGATCGCCACCATCCCGGCCATCAACCGGGTGGACACCAGGTATGACACCGAATGCACGGCCATCGATTCGACCGCGTCGATCTCCTCGGCGACCCGCATTGCACCCAGTTGTGCCGTGGTACCGGCGCCGATGGTGGCCGCCAGCGCGATGCCGGCGATCACAGGGGCGACGATGCGCACGTTGAGGAACGCGGACAGGAAGCCGGTCAACGCCTCGATGCCGATGTTGCCCAGCGACGAGTAGCCTTGAACGGCGATGACACCGCCGGAGGCCAGGGTCAGGAACGCAGCCACACCGACGGTGCCGCCGATCATCACCAGCGCGCCGGTGCCCATCGTCATCTCGGCGATGTTGCGGATGGTCTCCTTGCGGTAGCGGGTGACAGCGTTGGGGATGTAGCGGATCGTCTCGCCGTAGAACAGCGCCTGCTCGCCGATGTTGTCGACGACCTTCGGCACGCCGCGGAAGGCCCGGCGGAAGCGCAGGGTGAGGTCGTAGCTCATCAGCGCCCTCTGTTCTTCGCGCAAGCGCTCATCAGCGCCCTCTGTTCTTCGCGCAAGCGCTCATCAGAGCCTTCTGTTCTTCGCGCAAGCGCTCATCAGAGCCTTCTGTTCTTCGCGCAAGCGCTCATCAGTGCCCTCTGTTCTTCGCGCAAGCGTCCCCCGCAAGCGGGCGGTACCCCCACATCAGCGCACCAGCACTCTCACGCCGACCGCCGTCATGATGACGTTGATGACGAACAGGCAGATGAACGCGTAGACCACGGTTTCGTTGACCGCCGTGCCGACGCCCTTGGGGCCGCCCTGCACGGTCAGCCCGCGATAACAACCGACCAGCCCTGCGACGACGCCGAACAGCAAAGCCTTCACCTCCGCGAGCACCAGCTCGCCGAGACCGGTGAGGACGGTCAGGCCGTTGATGAACGCGCCGGGATTGACGCCCTGGAGGAACACGGAGAAGACGTAGCCGCCGGCAAGCCCAATCGCGCAGACCAGACCGTTCAGCAGAAGCGCCACGACGGTCGAGGCCAGCACGCGCGGGACGACGAGCCGCTGGATCGGGTCGATGCCGAGCACGCGCATCGCGTCGATTTCCTCGCGGATGGTGCGGGCGCCCAGATCGGCGCAGATCGCGGTCGCGCCGGCGCCCGCGACCACCAGCACCGTCACCACGGGACCGAGCTGGGTGATGGTGCCGAACGCCGTGCCGGCGCCGGACAGGTCCGCCGCACCGATCTCCCGTAGGAGGATGTTCAAGGTGAAGGCCACCAGGACGGTGAACGGAATGGCGACGAGCAGGGTCGGAATCAGCGAGACCCGCGCGATCATCCACGTCTGCTCGAGGAATTCGCGGAACTGGAACGGCCGGCGAAAAATCTTGACGAACGTGTCGATGGACATCTCGACGAAACCGCCCACGGCCCGCGCCGGGGCCGCAAGCTGTTCGATCAACCTCGGCTCCGTTCTCGGGGCGGGGTTTCGTGAGCTTTCACCATGGCGAAGCTTTGGAAATTGCTTGCCGTGGCGACTTCTCCACCCCTGCGTCGCACGTAACTCTCAGTGAGCCGGATCATACTAACTAGAACAAGTTCGCAGTGTCAAAGGACCCGGTATTGAGACAAATTTGCAGCTTTTGTCCAGGTCAGGACGGGTGTGATCCAGGTCATTCTGGAACGTGTTCTAGCTACGAAAGGGCGCCCGGCTCTCAGCGGGCTCTTAGGGATTTCTCATCAGGTGGGTGGCAGAGAATCCGTGCTCGAGTTCACGGTCAGCAAAGAAATTACGCAGCTTGGTGCTCAGCTCGACGGGCACCCACGCGTCGCCGTCCGCAGTGAATTGCCGCTCGGCGGTCGGCGCCGCCAGGAGCGTAACCGTCGGCCCGTACACGATGAAGACCTGGCCGCTGACCCGGTCGGATGCGGGCGACGCCAGAAAGCGGACAAGTGAGACGACGTGATCCGGCGAGAGGCTGTCGGTCTGTCCCTCGGCGAGTTCCGGCGCATCGCCGAACACATCGGCCGTCATCGCGGTGCGTGCCCGCGGAGCGATGGCGTTCGCCCGCACGCCGTAGCGCTCCAGCGCCCTGGCGGCGCTCAGCGTCAGCGCAACGATGCCGGCCTTCGCAGCGCCGTAGTTGGCCTGGCCGACCGGACCGGTCAGTCCCGCCTCCGAGGACGTGTTGATGATCCGGCCGTAAACCGAGCCGTCGCCCTCCTTGGCCTTGGCCCGCCAGTAGGTGGCGGCGTTGCGGGTCAACAAAAAGTGCCCGCGCAGGTGCACGGCGATAACGGCGTCCCAGTCCTCGTCGGACATGTTGAACAGCATCTTGTCGCGGGTGATGCCCGCGTTGTTGACGACGATGTGGAGGCCACCAAGACCTTCTGCGGTGGCGACGAGTTCGTCGGCGGTGCTGCGCGCACTGATGTCACCCTCGACCGCGACGGCCTTCGATCCTGCCGCGACGATCTCGTCGAAGACATCCGAGGCGTCCAGCGCCGCGGCCATGTCGTTGACCACGATCGTGGCGCCCGAACGGGCCAGGCCGATCGCCTCGGCCCTACCCAGGCCAGCGGCCGCCCCGGTGACCACCGCGACTCGGCCGGACAGATCGCTCAGGTCGTCTCGTTGTGCGCTCACTTATGAATACCTCTAGTCCTTTCGAAGCAACGCGGCTCGCGGGCATTCGGCGATCGACTGCTCGGCCAGGTCCTCCTGGTCGGCGGCCACCGGATCCTGCTTCACCACCGCGTAATCCTCGTCGTCGAGATCGAATAGGTCTGGTGCGATTCCCACGCACACGGCGTTACCTTCACACCGATCGCGATCGACTTCAACTCGCACGACAACCTCCTAGCACTGGGCTCCAACCGGCTGTTCCCCGGGCAGCACCCACAATACGACCAGGTCGAGAAGCGACCCGCGGGAACCGTCGCTGGACCCCAAGACTAGAACGTGTTACAACCGGGTTGGCAGATAGGCGTTCTTCTGGTTTATCGAGACGTTAAGGACTTGGCGATGCGGATCGGCTACACCCCTGAGCAAGAGGAGTTGCGGCGCGAGCTGCGCGCCTACTTCACCAAGCTGATGACCCCGCAGCGCGCCGAGGCGCTCGCCGCCAACGACGGCGAGATGGGTCGCGGCAACGTCTACCGAGAGACCGTTGCGCAGATGGGCAAGGACGGCTGGCTGACGCTGTCATGGCCCAAGGAGTTCGGCGGTCAGGCGCGCCCGCCGATGGACAGCCTGATCTTCAACGACGAGGCCTCCATCGCCAACGTCCCGGTCCCCTTCCTGACCATCAACAGCGTTGCGCCGACGATCATGGCGTTCGGCACCGAGGAGCAGAAGAAGTTCTTCCTGCCCAAGATCGCCTTGGGTGAGCTGCACTTCTCGATCGGCTACTCCGAGCCGGGGGCGGGCACCGATCTGGCCGCCCTGCGCACCTCCGCGGTCCGCGACGGCGACGACTACGTCATCAACGGCCAGAAGATGTGGACCAGCCTGATTGCGTACGCCGACTATGTCTGGCTGGCGGTGCGAACCAACCCGGAGGCCAAAAAACATCGCGGCATCTCGATGCTGATCGTGCCGACCACCGCCGAGGGCTTCTCGTGGACGCCGGTTCACACGATGGCAGGGGTCGACACCAGCGCCACTTACTACCAGGACGTCCGGGTGCCCACCACCAGCCTGGTCGGCGAGGAGAACGCGGGCTGGAAACTGGTCACCAACCAGCTCAACCACGAGCGCGTCGCGCTGGTATCCGCTCAGCCGATCTTCTCGGCGCTCAACGGTGTTCGCGAGTGGGCGCAGAACACCAAGGACGTGCTTGGTAATCGGCTGATCGACTCGGAGTGGGTGCAGCTGAACCTGGCCCGCGTGCACGCCAAGGCCGAGGTGCTCAAGCTGATCAACTGGGAGCTGGCCTCCACCGAACATGCCGCGCCGTCGCCTGCGGACGCATCGGCGGCCAAGGTGTACGGCACCGAGTTGGCCACCGAGGCCTACCGGCTGCTGATGGAGGTGCTCGGCACCGCCGCGACGGTGCGCGCGGATTCCCCCGGCGCCCTGCTGCGCGGTCGCATCGAGCGGATGCACCGGTCCTGCCTGATCCTCACGTTCGGCGGCGGCACCAACGAGATTCAGCGCGACATCATCGGCATGGTCGCGCTCGGCCTGCCCCGGGTTAACCGGTAGAGACGGAGATTTAAGCCATGGATTTCACGACGACGGAAGCCGCCGAGGATCTCGGCGGTCTGGCACGCACCATTACCGAATCGGTGTGCACGCCGGAGCGCCAACGGGAGCTCGACGGCCTCGAGGAGCGCTTCGACAGCGTTCTATGGGCGAAGCTCAAAGACGCCGACATCCTTTCGACCACGGCGCCGGAGGCGGTGGGCGGCGGGGGTTTTGGCGCGCTCGAGCAGGTTGCGGTGCTCGTCGCACTCGGCAGGCAGATGGCCGCGGTGCCCTACCTCGAGTCGGCGGTGCTGGCGGCGGGGGCTCTGGCCGAGTTCGGTTCGGAGGAGCTTCAGCGGGCGTGGGCGGTGCCCGCGATCAACGGAGACAAAATCGTCACCGTCGCACTCGACGGCGATATGGGTGAGGGTCCCGTGCGGGGGACGGCCAACGGCGACGCGTACCGGTTGACCGGAACGAGGACGCAGGTGTTCTACGGCCCCGTCGCCGACGCCTTCCTGGTTCCCGCCGAAACCGATTCGGGTACGAAGGTTTTCGTGGTGGCGAAGGACGATGCAGGCGTTTCGGTCGCCCCGCTGAACACCACAGGGCACGGCAGCGTCGGGCACCTTCAGTGCCACGGCGTCGAACTCGGAGCCGACCGGGTCATCGGTGGCGAAGATGTCGTCTCGTGGCTGATCGCGCGCACCGCTTTGGGCCGCAGCGCTTTTCAGCTCGGCGTGCTCGAGCGTGCGCTGGAGCTCACCGCCGAATACGCGCGCGAACGCGAGCAGTTCGATCGGCCGATCGGCAGCTTCCAGGCGGTCTCCTCGCGGCTGGCCGACGGCTACATCGACATCAAGGGCCTGCGCCTGACCGTGACGCAGGCGGCGTGGCGGTTGTCGGAGGATTTGCCCGCCGACGTCGACGTGAGTACGGCGGCGTTCTGGGCGGCGGAGGCAGGACACCGTGTCGCGCACACCGCTGTGCACGTGCACGGGGGCGTCGGCATCGACACCGACCATCCCGTCCACCGGTACTTCCTCGCGGCCAAGCAGACGGAGTTCGCGGTCGGCGGTGCCACGGGGCAGCTGCTGCGCATCGGTCGGGAACTCGCCTCCACACCGGCTTGAATCCCGCGGACGTGTGGGGCACCTCCCGCCCGAAGGGAAGGGGGAGAGCAATTGAACCCTGCGGACGTGAGGAGCAATTGAACCCAGCGACCGGAAGCGAGCTTCCCACCGTAACCTCGCTGATCACACCGCTTCTCGACGTCGACGAGCGCGGCGTGTACTTCGCCGATGAGCCGCTTGCGCGAAGAGCAGACATCGAGGGATCGTTCACCTCGTGGCGCGATCACATTCAGCAGGCGGCGGCCGTGGCCGCAGCACTGCGCGCGCGAATGGATCCCGACAGGCCGCCACACGTGGGTGTGCTGCTGCAGAACACTCCCTTCTTCTCGACGCTGCTCGTCGCCGCGGGCCTGACGGGGATCGTGCCGGTCGGTCTCAACCCGATCCGCCGCGGCGCTGCACTGGAGCGCGATATTCGGCATGCGGATTGCCAGGCCGTCCTTGCTGATTCGGCGTCAGCCGCGATCGTCGGCGACATCGACCACATCGACGTCGACTCTCCGCAATGGGCGGAAGAGATCGCCGCGCATCACGCTGCGCCGGTGACGGTGCGCGCCGCTGACCCCGCCGACACCTTCATGCTGATCTACACGTCGGGTACCAGCGGTGACCCCAAGGCGGTGATCTGCAGCCACGGCAAGGTCGCGATCGCGGGCCTGATGATGACGGAGCGATTCGGGCTCCGAGCCGACGACGTCTGCTACGTGTCCATGCCGTTGTTCCACTCGAACGCGGTGCTGGTGGGCTGGTCGGTGTCACTGGCCTGTGGAGGCTCGATGGTGTTGCGGCGCAAGTTCTCTGCGTCGCAGTTCATTCCCGACGTCCGGCACTATGGGGTGACCTATGCCAACTACGTCGGCAAGCCACTTTCGTATGTGCTCGCGACGCCGGAACGTCCCGATGATGCCGACAACCCGTTAAGGGCGGTGTACGGGAACGAGGGCGCGCCCGCCGACGTCGAGCGGTTCGCGCGCCGGTTCGACACCGTCGTCGTCGACGGATTCGGTTCCACCGAAGGCGGAGTCGCGATCGGACGCACGCCGGACACCCCGCCGGGCGCCTTGGGCCCGCTGCCCGAGGGCACCGACATCGTCGACGTGGATACCGGTGAACCGTGTCCACCCGGCGTCACGGGTGAGATCGTCAACACCACGGGGCCGGGACGCTTCGAGGGCTACTACAACGATCCCGGCGCCGACGCCGAACGCATGCGTGGCGGCGTGTACCACAGCGGCGACCTCGGCTACCGCGACGAGAACGGCTACGCGTACTTCGCAGGGCGGTTGGGCGACTGGATGCGCGTCGACGGCGAGAACCTGGGTGCCGCGCCGATCGAGCGGGTGCTGCTGCGCCATCCCGACGTCATCGAAGTCGCCGTATACGGGATCCCGGCTCCCGACATCGGCGACCAGGTCATGGCGGCGCTACTGCTTGCCGACGGGGCCGAGTTCGACTCCGACGCGTTCCGCGAGTTCCTGACCGAGCAACCGGACCTGGGCCCCAAGCAGTGGCCCGCATTCGTGCGCATCGCCTCCGAGCTGCCGCGGACCGAGTCATTCAAGGTCATCAAACGCCGGCTCGCGGCCCAGGGCACCGAGTGCACGGACGCGGTGTGGCCGATTCGGCGGTAACGTCGACGAGGTGGGTTACCGCGACTTCCCACCCCCATCGCATCTGCGCGACCTCGTCGAGTGCGCGTGGGTGGTGGACGGGCCGCCTGAGCCGGTCCGGGTTCTGCCCGATGGCTGCATGGACCTCATCAGAATGTAGGGCCGCATCGTCGTCGCCGGTCCGGACACCACGGCACTTCTCAGCCCGCGTAATCGGGATGCGTTCGCGGGCTTGCGGTTTCGGCCCGGGGCCCTCCCGCGGCTGCTCGGCGTTCCGGCGGCGGCACTGCGCGACAACCGCGTTGCACTGACGGACCTTGGCGTCAAGTGTTCGCGGGACCGTTCGTTGATCGAGCTGACGACGGCGCTTGCGTCCGACGAGCCGGTTAAGGAGACGGCGCCGTGGTCGCTTCACCAGCTGCGCCTCATCACCTACAGCCTCG
>NZ_JAVHWR010000162.1:0-4875 GCF_032159565.1 Mycobacterium sp. | reverse complement strand
CCGGGACGGCCCGACGGTCTCGACACCGGTTACTACGTCAGGCCGACGGTGTTCTCGGATGTCAACAATGACATGACCATCGCCCGTGAAGAGATCTTCGGCCCGGTGCTGTGCATCCTGCCCTACGACGACCTCGATCAGGCCGTCGACATCGCGAACGACACGGATTACGGTCTGGCAGGCTATGTTTCGGCCGCGGACCTCGATGCCGCCCGCACGCTGGCACGCCGGATCCGGGCCGGCCAGGTCGCCATCAACCACGCCTTCGACCTGAACACTCCGTTCGGCGGCTACAAGCGCAGCGGTAACGGTCGCGAGTGGAGCGAGTTCGGTTTCGAGGAATACCTCGAGATCAAGGGCACGCTGGGGTACACACCCCAGACGTCCTAGCCGCTAGGACGTCTGCGCTGCGCGGTGCACCGCGTTGATGATGCCCTGGTAACCGGTGCACCGGCAGAAGTTGCCGGAGAGGCCTTCGCGGATCTCCTCGTCGGTGGGTTGCGGGTTGTCGCGCAGCAGCGCGGTGATCGAAGTGACGAAACCCGGTGTGCAGAAACCGCATTGCAGCCCGTGGCACTCGCGCAGCGCCGACTGCACGGGCGACAGTGCGCCGTCGTCGCCCGCAATGCCTTCGACGGTGGTGACCTCCTGGCCGTCCACCTGGACGGCGAAGATCAGGCACGCCCGGACGGCCTGGCCGTCCAGCAGTACCGTGCACGCGCCGCAGGCGCCATGTTCGCAGCCGAGGTGGGTGCCGGTGAGGCCGCACTCCTCGCGCAGGAAGTCGGCGAGCGTCAGACGGGCCTCGACCACGTGCCGGTACGTGCGGCCGTTGACGGTCAGCTCGACGGGCAGCTCATGCATGGATCGCCTCCGTTTCGGACGTGTGTGCCTGCCGCACGGCCACAGCCCATGCGCGCGCCACCATCGCGGCTCCGACACGGGACCGGTAGTCGGCCGAACCCTGAAGGTCGGCCGGAATGTCGGACAGTCCGGCCATCGCCAGCCTTCCGACCTCCTCGGCGGTGACGGCGCCGGCGGGCGCGCCGGCGACCGCGTCCTCGGCCGCCGAGCCGCGCAGCGGCGTCGACCCGAGGCCGAGCAGTCCGATGCCGCATCGCGCCACCCGGTCATCGTCGTCGAGCTCGACCGCAACCGTTGCGCCCGCAATGGCGAAATCGCCGTGCCGACGGGCGAATTCCTCGACGGAGAAGCCGCACCGTCCGCTCCACACCGGAAACCGCACGGCGGTGACGATCTCGTCGGGCGCCAGGGAGGTCTCCCACAGCCCGGTGAAGAACTCCGCCGCCGGGATCTCGCGTCGTTCGCGTGCCGACGCCGCCTCGATCGTCGCGTCGAGCGTGAGCGCGACCGCCGCGTACTCGGCGGCGGGGTCGGCGTGCGCGATCGCCCCGCCCAGCGTGCCCCTGGTCCGGATCTGGAAGTGACCGATGTAGGGCGTCGACAGGGTCAGCAGCGGCACCGACTCGGCCACCTCGTCGTCCATGCCCACCAACGCGTGCGAGGTCCCGGCCGCAACCGACAATCCGTCATCACGCAGTTCGATGTTCTTCAATTCCTCCACGCGCGAGATGTCGATCAGGTTCTCGAAGTACGTCAGCCGCATGGCCAGCATCGGCACCAGGCTCTGCCCGCCCGCCAGGATCTTGGCGCCGTCACCGAACTCGGCGAGCATCTGCGCGGCCTCGGCCACGGTGTCGGGGCGATGGTAGGCGAAGGCGGCCGCCTTCATGACTTCAGCAGCCGAGCGAGAGCGGTCTGCAGCTCATCGGCGAGGTCCGCGGCGGGATGGGCGCGCTTGCGCCTGCCCAGCAGGAAGCCGACCGTCACGCCTGCGGCAACCGCAGCGATCGCGGGCGCGTAGCGCTTGGCCATCGGCACCGCAACGACTTTCAGCAGATCGACCGAGTCCACCCCGTCAGAAGCGGTCACTGCGGCCGTCGCGGCGGCGACCGGTGTCGACGCCCCAGCCGACGTGGCGGTGTCGCCGAGCAGATCAGCCTCCAGGTTCCTGGCGAACTGGCCGATCAGGTTCGTGGACACGTCGGCCAGCACGCCGCGGCCGAACTGCGCCGCCTTGCCGGAGACGGTCAGGTCTGTGGTGATGGAAACGATGGTGCCGTGGGTGCCGTCGTCCTTCAGCCGGGCGGTGACGACTGCGGCGGCGTTACCGCTGCCCCTGGTCTCCTTGCCGGTTGCCTTGATGACCACCCGCTGGGCTGCCTCGTCTTTCTCCCGAAACGACGCATCGCCCTTGTAGGACACCGTGATCGGGCCGACCTTCACCTTCACAACACCGGTGAAATCATCGCCGTCGACCGAAAGGAGTTGCGCGCCGGGGATACACGGCGCCACCCGTTCGACATCTGTGAGAACCTGCCACGTCTTCGCCGCGGGCACCGCGACTCGGAACTCGTTGTTCAGCTCCACCTCTAGTGATCCTTTCTCGCTGCGCCTGTGTCGGCCTTGGCCTTTTCGATGAGCTCGACGATCGCGGCGGGGCTGGCGGGCAGCCGGGTCAGGGTCACGCCCAGCGGCGCCAACGCGTCGTTGATCGCGTTGATGACCGCGGGCGTCGAGCCGATCGCACCACCTTCCCCGCAGCCCTTGTATCCGCCGACGCCGGCGCCGGGGATTTCGACGTGCCCGTACTCGATCACAGGCACCTCGGTGGCGGTGGGCAACAGGTAGTCGACGAAGGTCGACGAGAGCGGGTTGCCGCTGTTGTCGTAGACCATGTTCTCCAGCAGCGCGCCGCCGATGCCCTGCACGGTGCCGCCCGCGATCTGACCCTCGACGACATTGGGGTTGATCATCGGGCCGACGTCCTCGCTGACGATGTAGCGGATCAGCTTGACGTGACCGGTCTCGACGTCGATCTCGCAGGTGCACGCGTGGGTTGCGTTGGCCCAGTGGATCATCGTCTGCGAGGTGAACCGCGCGGTCGCCTCCAGAGTGGCCGCCATCCCCGGCGGCAGCTGCGATGGTTCGTAGTAGGAGCGGAAGGCGAGATCGGCGAAGCTGACGCCCTTCTCCGGGTCGTCGCGGACACCTGCCCGCGAGTTCGCGAGCTCGATGTCGCACTCGCCGACTCCGAGCCGATGGGCTGCCATCGCGACGATCTGCTTGCGCAGAATCGCGCCGGCCGCGTCGACGGCGCCCGCGGTCATGGGTCCGCTTCGACTGCCCTGCGTGCCGGCCCCGTACGGCGTCACGGCGGTGTCGCCCTGGATCGTCGAGACGTCTTCGATGTTCGCGCCAAGCGCGTCGGCGGTCAGCTGGACCACCGTCGTCTCGATGCTGTTTCCGGTCGACCCGCCGTTGACGTAGACGTTGATCTTGCCGGTCGGCTCCATCCGGATCGTCGCGCCTTCGGTGCCGAGGTGTCCGGTCGCGGCGCCGGTCGGCTCGATATAGGCCGAGAACCCGAGCCCGATGTAGCGGCCCTCCGCGAGCGCGTCCCTCTGCTCCCTGCGGAAGCCCTCGTGGTCGAGCATCTTCACGGCCTGCTCGAAGGTGTCCGCAGGCGCGACGTGCTCGTAGGGCATGCCGTTGGGGTTGGCGTAGGGCATCTCGTCGGCGCGCAGGATGTTGCGCCTGCGCAGTTCAACCGGGTCCAGGCCCATCTTGCGCGCCCCGATATCGAGAAGTATCTCGCGCGTGAGGGTTTCGTACTGCCATGGACCACGGTAAGCGGCGAGCCCCGCGGTGTTCGAGAACACGGTCTTGTAGTTGAAGCTGGCCTTCGGTACCCGGTACGGGCCGGGGAAGAACATGCCGATCGCGGCGGTGGTCAGCACCGGATACGGCGTCGGATACGCCCCGATGTCCTGCACGAAGTCGATATCGGCGGCGAGGATGTTGCCGTCGTCGTCGAACGCCATCCGCACGTCGCCGTCGACGTGGCGGGCCTGGCCGGCCGACATCAGGTTCTCGCGCCGGTCCTCGATCCACTTCAGCGCGCCGGACACCTTGCGGGCGGCCAACATGACGCACATTTCTTCGCGCATCGGGACGACCTTCTGGCCGAACCCGCCACCGGTGTCGCGCATGATGACTCGCACGTTTTGGGCGGGAATGCCGAGCAGCCGCGCGGCGAACGCACGTAGTTCGTGGGGCGTCTGCGTGGAGGCCCACATCGTCAATTCGCGCGAAGACCCCTCCCATTCGGCGACCAGGCCGCGCGTTTCAATCGGGACAGGCGCATGGATCTGTTGGTACACGTGCGCCGATGCGACATGGGCGGCCGACGAGAACGTCTCCTCGTCGGGCGGGGCCCCGCCCATCCCGCCCGCGACGTTGTCGGGGTAGGCGTCGTGGACGACGACCTCGGAGTCGGCGGCCAGCCGAACAGCCTGGGTGAAGTCTGCGACGGCGGGCAGGGGGTCGTAGTCGACGTCGACCAGTTCGACGGCGTCCTCCGCGACGTAGCGCGACTCGGCGATGACCAGCGCGACCGGATCGCCGACGAATTTCGCCTCGCCTTCGGCCAGCGGTGGGCGCGGCGTGTCGGCGATGTCCTTGCCGGCGACGGCGTGCCATGCCTCCTCGACGTCGGGGTTGAGATCCCCGGCGACGAACACCGCCTGCACGCCGGAAAGCGCCCGCGCCGCGGAGGTGTCGATGCCGTTGATACGAGCCCTGGCAAAAGGACTGCGAACGAAACACGCATGCAGCATGCCAGGTCGCGAGACATCGTCGACGAACGTGCCATGCCCGGTGAGCAGGCGGGTGTCCTCTACTCGAGGAAGCCGGGTGCCCGCATACCTTGTGGCGACGGTTTCGGTCATGGCAAACGCTCCAATCCGTCGTCGATGGGCCGCTACGACAAGGTGCTAAGCAGTTGCTCAGCGA
>NZ_JAVHWR010000161.1:0-3115 GCF_032159565.1 Mycobacterium sp. | reverse complement strand
TCCTTCACACCTGATGCCGACAAAACGCATGCACGCCAACCCGAAGGCGGCACCGATGCTACGAGCCAGACACCAGGTGCAAAGGATCCAACCACCGCGATAGCGGCAATCTCACCCTGACACTGAGCCCGATGCTACGACGTGCCGATGGGGGGCGGGCTCAGGTGGCGCTGCGCTCGTCGGTGCCCATTGCATCGAGCACCGCGACACGGGTATCGACCGATCCGGTGATCGTGCCCTCGCCGATGCCGTCGCGCAGCAGACCGCGCAGCAATTCCTGGTCGTAGGTGGCCGGTTCGGTCGAGTCGATGAACCGCTCCACGATCTCGACGAAGCGGTCCGGATCGTCGTGGAACGGGAAATGTCCGGAGCCCTCGAAGATTTCCAGCCGCGAGCCAGGCATCGCGGAGTGTGCCAGCCGCGCGTGGCTGACCGGTATCACCGAATCGTGAGAGCCCCAAATCAACTGAACGGGAACGGATTTCGTCAAATAACATCGGTCCAGCATGGTGACCACCTGCCCGCGCCAGTCGACGACGGCCCGCAGCGTGCGGGCGAACGCCGAGGAGGCGGTCGGCTCGGGTAGGCCGCGGAGAATGCGAAGCATCTCGGGAAGGTCGCGGCCAACCCCGGTCTTGCCGATCGCCAGGCCTGCGACCCGCCCCACCGCCTGCACAGTGGGAAGGACAAGCGGCAGCCGCAGCAGCGCCAGCGCTTCACTGCCCATCGGCAGGGACGCGATCCGAAGCGCGAAGTTCACGTCCTTGGTCACTCCGCCCGCGCCGACCAGGATCAGTCGGTCCACCAGTTGCGGGAACTGATAGGCGAACTGCATCGCGACGCCGCCACCGAGCGAATGACCAACGACCGTGACCCGTTCGATGTCGAGGACGCTGAGCAGATCCCGCATCCCGTTCGCGTACGCCGCCACGGAGTAGTCGGCGCGGGGTTTGTCGGACTTTCCGTGTCCGAGCAAGTCAGGGGCGATGACGGTGAATCGCTGGGCGAGCGTGGATTGCACGCTGCTCCACGTCGTGGAGTTGTCCCCGATCCCGTGGATCAGCAGTATCGCGGGACCCGATCCGGCGACCCGGTACGCCCGGCGGTACCCGTGGATGGTGCGGTATTGAAGCGTGGGCGTCAGCTCCCGCACCGGACGGAGATTGGGCTTTTTGGACTTTTGAGCTGTCATGTGGCCAACCTCGTCGTCGGACCGGGGGATGGCCTAATCGCCGTCGTCCCCGTCTTGGAAGCCTTCTTTTCTCTTCTTCTCCCGCGCGTGCTGTGCGAGAAATCGCTCGAACTCGGCACCGAGCTCGTCACCGCTGGGCAGATCCTCGTCGCGGGCCAGCAGCGATTGGTTCTCCTGGGCTGCGATGAACGCATCGTACTGGCGCTCAAGGGCCTCCACCACTTGGGCGACTTCGGCGCTCGAGCCCACCTGTTCCTCGACTTTCGCGTGCACTTCGGCGGCCGATTCGGCCAGGGCGCCCAGCGGCAGTTGCAACGAGCCGGACTTGGCCACGTGGGTGAGCAACGCCTCGGCTGCCGCCGGGTAGTCCGTCTGCGCGAGGTAGTGCGGCACATGCACGGTGAACCCCACCACGTCGTGGCCGTGCTGCGCCATCCGGTACTCGAGCAGGTTGGACACACTGCCGGGAACCTGCACCTCGCCGACCCATGGGGTGTGACCGGCGATCAGCTCCTTGTGGTTGGCGTGGGCGGTCAGCGTGATCGGGCGGGTGTGCGGCACCGCCATCGGAATGGTGCCCAGCCCAATGGTCTGCCGGACGTCGAGCCGTTCGGCCAGCAGCCGGACCGCGGTGATGAACCGTTCCCAGCGCAGGTCCGGCTCCATGCCCGCGAGCAGAAGGAACGGGGTTCCGACGCTGTCGTGCAGCGCGTAGAGGCTCAGCTCAGGTTCCTCGTAGTGGGTGAAATGGTCGGTCTTGAACGTCATCAGGGGCCGCCGCGACCGGTAGTCCAGCAGTTCGTCGATGGCGAACGACGCGACCAGCTCGGTGTCCAATGAGTCCTTGAGGTGCTGGGCGGACAACCGGATGGCGTGCCCGGCGTCGGAGAACCCCTCCAGGGCGTGGATCAGCACCGGGCCGCGGCCGTCGGTGGACGACAACTGCGGCGCGGGGAACTCCAGCTCGTACATCCCGCTCTGGTCGGGTTCGTACCGCTGTTCCTGCTTCTCGTTCTCGTCGCTGATTGCGCTCGCCTCCTCGACACCGCCACTTCCAGTGTCTCATCTGCCCCCAACCCGGGCCTCGAAGTCCTCATGCCGCGCCGCCGTGGACCCGGCGATCGGGCAAGATCAGACCTTATGCGGGTATCGGCGGTGCTGGTGATCGGGCTGCTGGCGGCTGTGGCCGGATGCGCGCGGCCCGCGCCCCCTGCGGCGGACACGGCGACGAGTGAGACGCCGTCGGCGACGAAGATGTCGGCCGCTCCCGTGCCGCCGGACGCACGGATCGGCGCGCTGTTCCCCGGTGCGGGCGATCTGCACACGTGCACCGCGGGCGTCCTCGACTCGGCGGACGGTGATCTCATCCTCACCGCTGCGCACTGCGTCGCCGAGGGCGTCGACACCACGTTCGTCCCCGGCTTCAAGGACTCCGCCGACCCGGCGGCCGTCTGGCGGGTCGGCACGATATACCTCGACCCTCGCTGGGTGCAGAACCAGGATCCGTTGGCGGACTTCGCGATTCTGCGAGTCACCCGTGACGGCGGCGGGTCGGTGGAGGCCGAGGCCGGCGGTGGCCTCGCGATCGGTACCGCACCGAAGCCGGGCACGGTGGTCAACGTGACCGGGTACGGGTTGGGTGTGGGAGGCGGTCCGATCGGCTGCGAGTCGACAACCGAGTCGGCGCCGGGCGGCTTCCCGTCGCTGCCCTGCGGCGGGCTTGTCGACGGAACCAGTGGCGCACCCTGGACAACGGGACCGACCGTCAACGGTTTGGTCGGTGGGCTTGACGGTGGTGGATGTGACGAAAACGTCTCGTACTCACCGCCGTTCGACGGCGGGGTGGGCGCGCTGCTGGCGCGCGCAGAGGCAGGCGGTCCGGGCGACGAAGCGCCCTCGGTGTTCGACGACGACTGCTGACCT
>NZ_JAVHWR010000160.1:0-12898 GCF_032159565.1 Mycobacterium sp. | reverse complement strand
TCCTTCACACCTGATGCCGACAAAACGCATGCACGCCAACCCGAAGGCGGCACCGATGCTACGAGCCAGACACCAGGTGCAAAGGATCCAACCACCGCGATAGCGGCAATCTCACCCTGACACTGAGTCGATGCTAATTGGATGTTGGACGGGTAATCGCAGGTCGCCGTACCGTTGTCGCATCATGACTACTTCGTCCCGCACCCCGCAGAGCAGGACCGTCCTACAGGTCGGGCCGCTGAAGCCGTCGCTCGCGCAGACCCTTCGAGACGACTACGCGGCGTATGTGCTGCCCGACGAACCGGCCGAGCGCGACACGTTCCTGTCCTCCCATGGCGGGGACATCACCGCAGTGGTGACGTCCGGGCGCTCCGGCGTCGACGCCGCCCTCATGTCGGCGCTGCCGAACCTCGGCGCGGTGGTGAACTTCGGGGTCGGCTACGACACGACGGATGTCGACGCTGCGGCGGAACGAGGGGTCGCCGTTAGCAACACGCCCGACGTACTGACCGACTGCGTGGCCGATACCGCCGTCGGGCTGATGATCGATGTGATGCGGCAGTTCTCGGCGGCGGACCGGTACGTGCGGGCGGGCAAGTGGTCCACCGACGGCATGTACCCGTTGACGCGCCAGGTCAGTAACACGCGGGTGGGGATCATCGGGCTCGGGCGAATCGGCGGCGCAATCGCCAAGCGGCTCAGCGCCTTTGGATGTACGATCTCCTACCACAATCGCCACCGGGTCGCCGACTGCGATTACACCTATGTGCCGTCACCGGAGAAGCTGGCCCGGCGGGTCGACGTTCTGGTCGTCGCGGCCGCAGGCGGGTCGGGAACCCGGAAGCTGGTCAACCGCGAGGTGATCGATGCGCTGGGAGCCGACGGTTATCTGGTGAACATCGCGCGGGGCAGCGTCGTCGACGAGGAGGCGTTGGTCGAGGCACTCGAGGGCGGTCGGCTCGCGGGCGCCGGCCTGGACGTCTTCGCCGCTGAGCCGAACGTGCCGGAGGCGCTGCTGGCGATGGACAACGTCGTCGTCCTGCCGCACGTGGGCAGCGGAACGGTGCAGACGCGCGCGGCGATGGAGGCACTCACGCTGCGCAACCTCGAGCGCTTCCTTTCGTCGGGCGAACTGGTGACCCCGGTACCGATGCCTGCCGCCGCGTCCGGTTAGAAGTCTTTACGACGACCCCATGGTCGGCTTGCTCTGCTAAAACGCGGATTGACGGGCGCCGTTGGTAGAAGAATCGTCGGGGTGGCTGCTGGATGCAGCCAGCCACCGCGACGATCCGGGAGGGCGATGAGTTCGGAACATGTAACAGAGCAGGTGCCGCTGGCCGAGATTCAAGAGGGTGACACGATCCAAGACCCCGAGTCCGGTCAGTGGTTCACCGTCACCCGAACGGCGGACGGCACAACGAGCGCCGTCCGCGAGGGCTCAGGCGGCGACACGACCGTCGTCGAGGGATATCGCGTCTACTACGGCGACGAGCGGCGAGGTGAGCAGATCGATTCCCGGTGCATCATCGACTCGCGATCCACGAAAGGCCTCGTCACTCGCCAGGTGCGAGAGTAGAGGCGGTCGCCCAAGGTCGACGCAGAGCGCGCTCAGCCGAGCACATCCTCGACGAGATCGTCGGTCGTCCATTCCCGCTGCGGCAGAACGTCTCTCAGTAGACGCAGCAGTGCGGGGTTGGTGCTGTCGCCGCGCCACACCGCGTCGAGCTCGACCGGCCGCTCCCGAAACGCCCCGATCGAACGGAACACCACGCCTTCGGGGTGCAACGTCGCGGCGGATGCCGGCACCAGCGCGATGCCGATGCCCGAACGCACCAGCACCAGCATCGTGTGCACCTGCGTCACGGTCTGCACGTAGCGCGGCCTCGCGCCGGCGATCGTGAACGTGCTGATGAGCAACTCGTTGAAATAGCGTGCCTGCACCGGGGAGTACATCACCACGTCCTGGCCGTCGAGGTCGTTCAACGTCAGTCCCCGCCCCAGCCCGACGAGCGGATGCGCCTCGGGCAGTGCGGCGATCAATTGCTCGTGTAACAGCGGACGCGACACCAGGCCCGGTCGCCTGATCGGCGGGCGCGCCATGCCCAGATCGACCTCGCCGGTCATCAACCCTTCGACCTGAACCGCCGTCACCATCTCCCGCAGATCCAGCTTCACGTCCGGAAGCCTCTTCCGGGCCGCGGCCAGCAGCCGTGGCAACACCACGTGCGCGGAGGCGGCCGTGAATCCGATGACGACGGTGCCGAGATCCCCGGCTGGAATCCGCTTCACCGTCTGCGCGGCGCCCTCGGCTAGTTGGAGGATGCGGCGGGCGTCGGGCAGGAACGCCAGCCCGGCGGGCGTCAGGGTGACCGCCCGCGTGCTGCGCTCGATGAGCTGGACACCGAGCTCGCTTTCGAGCTGCTGGATCTGGCGACTCAACGGCGGCTGTGTCATGTGTAGCCGCTCTGCGGCCCTCCCGAAGTGCAGCTCCTCGGCGACTGCGACGAAACAGGACAGCCTGGCGAGTGATAACACCGATGCACTCCTAGCATCACTGGGCGCATTCGCGTTGCGAATGGTGCATCAGTTTAGACCTGTGTGACAGCTGAATCGGGCAGCCCGGGTATGGCCCAAGCGGTACTTTGGCTAAGAGCGTCGAGAAGGGATGTGCGTTGGTAGCCGCCGAACATCGGCAACTCTCTGAGGGGTTGACCGGGGAGGGCTACCGCCGACTGGTCGAGCGCAGTCCCGACGGCATTTGTGTCCATGCGAACGGACGGGTGGTTTTCGTCAACGACGCCGGTGTGCGGTTGATGCTCGCTGATTCCAGCGACCAGATCGTCAGCCGTCCCATCACCGACTTCCTCACACGCGAATCGATACCTCCGATGCAATCCGGCGTCGCCCGACTCCGTGAGCTCGGCGACTGCACCCCGCACTACCCGGCTCAGATGGTCCGGGTCGACGGCAGTCTGCTGGCCGTCGAGATTGTCATCGCGATGACGATGTGGGACGACGAACCCGCCCATCAAATCATCACACGAGACGTCAGCGCGCGGCATGCCTCCGAGTCAGCGCTCCGGTACCAAGCGGCCCTCGTCAACCACGTCAGCGATGCCATCATCGGGACAACGGCGACCGGTGTGGTGACAAGTTGGAACCCCGCCGCGGAGCAGATCTATGGCAGGCCGTTCGCCGAGGCCCAGGGCCACCCGATGAGTGAGTTGGTTGGCGCTGAGCTCGATCCGACCGCGATCGTGGCCTCCGGTGGCGTCGTACACAGCACCCACCGCTCGGCCGACGGCGCGCCGCTCGATGTCCGTGTTTCGGCCGCCGCGATGAACGACGGATACGTCTTCGTGTGCTGCGACCTGACGGCTCTGCACCGCGCGGAACAACACTTCACGGCGATCGTGGCGTCGATGGTCGAGGGCGTCATCCTCATCGGCAAGGACGGGCGCATCAAGTCGATCAACCCGGCCGCCGTCACCATCATGGGTGCGGGACCGGAATACGCCGGTAGCGACTTCTTCGCGATCACGGATCAAATTCACTTTCTCGACGCCGACGGCGTGAACATCCCGCCCGCTCTGCGCCCCGTCCGCGCCGTGCTACGAACCGGTGTGCCGTTCTTCAATCAGGTGTTCGGCTTCGACCAGTTCGGCGGTGAACGGGCATGGCTGATGTGCAGCTGCCGTCTGCTCAACCCAGAGATCCTGGGCCAGTCCGACATGTTGATGTCGTTCGTGGACGTCACCGCCGAACGTAAGACCGCCGACAAAATCCTGTTTTACGCCACGCACGACGCACTGACCGAATTGCCGAACCGGGTTTCGGTCCTTCGCAGACTCAAGAAGGCGCTCGCGGCACCGGAGCCGGACGATCAGTTGCGCGCGGTGCTGTTCATGGACATCGATGACCTCAAGTCGACGAACGACACCTTGGGGCACACGGCGGGCGACGACCTTCTCCGCGTCGCCGCGGGCTGTCTTCGCCGGGTCGTCGCGGCCGACGATGTGGTCGGACGGCTCGGCGGCGATGAGTTCGTCGTGCTGGTGGCACGCGACGTTGCCGAAGGCGAACTCGACGACATGGTCAACCGGTTGCGCATCGAATTGAACACGCCCGCTTTGATCGGTGGGACAAGCGCACCGATCGGCGCCAGCATCGGCGTCGTCGAGGTGCATCGCGACGAGAAGCGCACGGCCGACGAGATACTGCGCGACGCCGACCTCGCGATGTATGAGGCCAAGCGGGCGCGGCGGCGGGACGTGTAGCCGAACCCGTCGCTACCAGCGCGGGCTGCTCGCCTCGAAACCGGGGTCGACCGTCTGCATGTAACCGGTGTCGTCGCGGTCGCGGATACCGCAGCGCAGGTACTGCTCGTGCAGAGCGCCGAGCGCGTCGTCGAGTTCGACGCCGAGGCCTGGTGTCGACGGCACGGCCACCGCGCCGTCGAGGAACTCCAGCGCGCCCGGCTTGACGATCTCCTCGGTCTTCCACGGCCAGTGGGTGTCGCAGGCATAGGTGAGAGTCGGCGTGGCGCCTGCCAGGTGCACCATCGCGGCAAGGCTGATGCCCATGTGGGAGTTGGAGTGCATCGAAAGCCCGAGGCCGAACGTCTCGCAAATGCCGGCCAGCAGGCGTGACCGCTGCAGGCCACCCCAGTAGTGGTGGTCCGAACGCACCACGTGCACCGAGTCTTTGGCGACTGCAGGAGCTAGGTGGTCGAACGCGACGACGCACATGTGGTCGCCAGCGGCATCGGAGCCTGCGCAGCGACCTCGGCCATCCCGTCCAGCCCGGGCGTTGGATCCTCCAGGTACTCGAGGATGCCCGCCAAGCCGGACGCGACCTTGACCGACGTCTGAGGCGTCCAGGCAGCGTTGGGGTCCAGCCGCAGCGGGTGGTTCGGGAAGGCCGCGTGCAGTGCCTCGATCGCCGCCATCTCCTCCTCGGGCGGAAACACGCCGCCCTTGAGTTTGATTGCCGTGAAGCCGTATTCGTCGACGAGGCGCTTGGCCTGCGCGACGATGCCGTCGTGGTCGAGCGCCTCGCCGTAAGCGTCGGGCTCAGCGCCTGGGTGCGCCGCCCACTTGTAGAAGAGGTAGGCGCTGAACGGCACCGCGTCGCGCACCTTGCCGCCGAGCAGATCGGAGACCGGCCTGCCGGTCGCGTGGCCCTGCACGTCGAGGCACGCGACTTCGAACGGTGACAGAACCTGATCGACGGCACTGGCCGTGGTGATCATGCCCGCCGCTCCGACGGCGCGCGAGTCGCCGGTCAGCCTGTCAGCGATGGCGGCGCGAATCGCGTTGAGCCCGAAGACGTCCAGTCCGGTGATGGCGTCGGCGGCCGCTCGGAGCCGGTCCAGGTGAGACCCGCGTCGGTATCGAGTTGGATGATCGCCCGGTCAGTCCTGTTGGAGCTGGCCGTCGATGCGCCGCCACAGGTTATCGGGGTTGCCGTCAGCGATTGCGCTGGGCAGCAACGACTTCGGCATGTCCTGGTAGCAGACGGGCCGCAGATAGCGTTCGATCGCGCGCGCACCCACAGATGTGGTGCGCGAATCCGACGTCGCGGGCGAGGGGCCGCCGTGCACCATGGCGTGGCAGACCTCGACGCCGGTGGGCCAGCCGTCGAACAGGATCCGGCCTGCCTTGAGCTCCAGCAGCGGCAGAAGCTGCCGCACCTCGTCGTAATCGGACTCGTCGGCGTGCACCGTCGCGGTGAGCTGACCTTCGATGTGCTCGGCGACGCTCCGCATCTCGGCGGGGTCCAAGCAGCGGACGATCAGGCTGGAGGATCCGAAGACCTCGGCCTGCAGCGTCTTCGAGCTCAGGAAATTGTTCACGTCGGTCGCGAACAGTGCTGCTCGACAGTCGGTTTGGCTGTCGCCCGCTTCGCCGCGGCCGATCAGGTCGGCTTCCGCGCTGAGTTCCGTGACGCCGTTGGCGTACGCGTCGGCGATGCCGGGAGTGAGCATGGGTGTGGCCGATGACTGCGCGAGCGCATCACGCGCCGCGGTGACGAACGTGTCGAGCCCCTTGCCTTCGACCGCGACGACCAGACCGGGATTGGTGCAGAACTGACCGGAGCCCAGCGTCAGCGAGTTGACGAACGCGCGACCCAGATCGGCGCCGTGGCCGGCCAGCGCTCCGTCGAGCAGGAACACCGGATTGATCGAGCTCATCTCGGCGTAGACGGGGATCGGCTCGGGACGGCCGGATGCGGCGGCGACGAGTGCCAGTCCAGCGGAACGGGATCCGGTGAAGCCGACGGCCTTGATTCGCGGATCGGTGACCAGGGTGACGCCGAGTTCGGGGCCGAATCCATACAGCAGCGAGAATGTGCCCGCCGGCAGGCCCGCAGCGGCGACGGCGTCGGAGATGGCGCGGCCGACGAGCTCCGACGTGCCCGGATGCGCGTCGTGCGCCTTGACGACGACGGGGCATCCGGCGGCGAGCGCCGACGCCGTGTCCCCGCCTGCGACCGAGAAGGCCAGTGGAAAGTTGCTGGCGCCGAATACGGCGACCGGGCCGAGCGGGATGGAGCGCTGCCGAATGTCGGGTCGCGGCAACGGGGTTCGATCGGGCAGTGCGGGGTCGACGCGGGCGGCGTTCCAGCTGCCCTCGCGAAGAACGCCGGCAAATAGGCGGAGCTGTCCGGTCGTGCGGGCTACCTCGCCGGTGAGGCGGGCCTGCGGCAGCCCGCTTTCGGCGACGGCGCGCTCGACAAGAACGTCCTTGACGGTCTCGATGTTGGCGGCGATCGCTTCGAGGAACTGGGCGCGCTGTTCGGATGTCGTGGAGCGGTACTCGGCGAAGGCCTCGGCGGCGGCCGCGCAGGCGGCGTCGACATCGGAGGCGCCACCGTAGGAGTAGGCGGGTTCGAGTTCGTGGCCTGCGGTGGGATCGAAGGCGCGGATCTGCTTACCGGAACCGCGAACCGGTTCGCCGGCAATGAGCATCTGTCCCGTCAGGTGGGTGTCGGGCATGGTGGCAGTCATGTTTTCCTCGGCGTAGAGGGCGGCGTGGAGAAGGTCCGGCAAGTGGTGATCTGGCTCAACGGTAGAAGCGACATCGATGCTTGTCCAAGACCAATAAGGGCACGACTGATTCACGATTTAGATCAATCGACCATCGGGTGCGAGGGCCTGGCTATCTCGTCGATGTCCATCGACAGGCCGCTTCGGTAGTGTCAGACCCGGATGACAGGCAGAGGGAGATAGCTAATGGACCTGGTGCTCGGTCTGTCGGTGACCTCGACAGCCGTCCGGTGGGTGCTCGTCGAAGGGGTGACAGGCGACGGCGACGCCGTCGACCGCGGAGTGCTCGATGTCGTCGACGCTTCGACTTTCGATGCTGAGGCCCTGCTCACGGTGTTGCTGGACGCCAACGAGGCGGCGGTGGAGAGCGGTGTGCACGCCGTCGGTGTCACGTGGACTCCTGCTGGGGAGGCCGTCGCGGGCGCGATCCTCGAGGCGTTGCAGTCCCGTGGCCTGTCGAACGCCATCGCGGTTTCGGAGGTAGAGGCCGCCGAGGCGCTGGCGAGCGGCATCGCCGACATCGCGGGTTATGAAAGCGTCGCGGTTTGCGTCTTCGAGCCCGACTACACGTTGGTCGCCATGGTGAACGCCGACGGAGTGAGCGCCGACCCCCAGAATCTCCCCGACGACGTCGAGCTGGCGGGCAGCGTCGTCGCGCTGGACCTCAACGATCGACAGCTGGACGCCGTCTTCGTCGTCGGCTCTGCAAATCTCCAGCCGGTGGTGTCCGCGATGGACGCTGTCGCGGCGGCCCCGGTGATCTCGTCCGCCGAGGCCGATATGGCGATGGCCCGGGGCGCCGCGGTGGCATCCGCCATGGCGGTGAACTCCATGGACGGCGGCTCGACGTCGCTGCTGGGGCTGCGCGGCATGTCGAGAACGACCGTGTTGACGTCCGTCGTCGTCGCTGCGGCAGCCACACTGGTGATCTCGCTGTCGGTCGTGCTGGGTCTGCAGGCGACGTCGGATTCGCCGTCTGAGACCAAGAACGCAAACGCCACCGGCGAGCAGGTGAAAGAGGCGACCGTGCCGACGGAGGCGAAGGCCGCGCTTGCCGCGCCCAAGCTGCAGAAGCGCCCGGCGGCCGCACCGGCGCCGAAGCCCGCACCCGCGGCAGTCCCGCCCGCGCCGGAGCCTGCAGCTCCGCCGATCGTGCAGACGATGGTGGCCGCGCCGCCGGCTCCCGAGGCGGCGCCGGGTGCCGATCCGCCTGCTGCAAACTTGCCGGACACCTGGGTGCCGCCGGCCGCGACGCCGCCCGTCCCGGCGTATACGCCGCCTGTTCCGGCCTACGTTCCGCCCGCGCAACCGCAGGTTCCTGCCGTGCAGCCGGAACCGCGTCTGCGCGACAAGATCATCGAGCGCATTCCGATCATCAACCGATTCCACGACCCGCAGCCGATGTACCCGACAAACTAGCTGGGGCACTACCTCTGTACATGGCGCAGGGGTGATCCGTGTGAGCATCATGCCCGCCTGAACCACTTCGCAAGCGGTTGAAACATCGCGGCTCAGCTGTGCTCGAAGTGCTGATAGTCCTTCGGTGCCCGCCAGTCGCCGCCCCAGCGCCAACCGCGGTCGGTGAACGCACGAACAACGGGGTCGCCCGCGTGCAGCAGCCCCGGATCGGTGCGGTTGCGGTCGAGGTACGGGCCTGCGGTCGTCGGCTCGAGTGTGCCTTCCCGGTCGACGAACGGGTTGAGGAGCGGGTTGATGTCGATCGCCCGGCCGTAGGCATGCAATGCCCATGCCTGACCTGACGGCATCAGTCGGCAGTTGTAGGCGGAGGTGTTGTTGTCCTCCATCGACAGCTCATCCTCGGCGCCGGGGTAATGATCGACGGTCCGCATCTTTGCGATCGGATATCGCAACACCTGCAGCTGCTCGAAGATCGCGATGACATCTGCGACCACGTCCTGGTGCACGACGAGGTCGCCGCGGTGTGTCTGCCCGTCGAAGCCGACGTAGTCGAGCTCGACCCGACGCAGCAGTTCGGGGCCGACAGGGCAGCCGGGTCGCCAGGTGGCACCGAGTTCGGCGGCGGTCACGGGATGGACGGCCGCAGGTGCGAACGCCGACGATGTGCTCGTTGGCGATGAGGGCGGCGGCCCTGAAGGTGTCGGCGGCGTCGTCGTACTCGCAGCGGGCGGCGTGGACGAGACCGGTGCGGACGGTGGAGTGCGCCCGCATTGGAGCATGCCGGCAGCCAAGGTGGTCAGCACCACCGCGGTGGCGATCGGTCGATATCCCCTAATGGCCTCACGATAACGATGGCCGCAACCTGACATGGGAGCGTGAGATGCTGCGCGACGCCGACCGGTACGTGGCTAAGCGCGCCGGCCGCGGCCCGCGCTGACCCCTGGCGTCGCCGTTTTCGCCCTCCGGTCCGACGAGCCCGGCTTCGTCAATCCCGTTGTCGAGTGGGCGACCGGTGACGCGTCGCCGTCAGGGCTGGCGTTCTACGGCGGCTCCCTGTGGGTGGCGTGTCTGCGCGGTGAGCGGCTGTATCAGATTCCCGTCGGCGGCGACGGTTCGCTGGGCGAGCCCGCCGCCATGTTCGCCGGACAGTACGGCCGGCTGCGAACGGTGGTGCCCGCCCCGAACGGGACTCTGTGGTTCTCGACCAGCAACCGCGACGGACGCGGAAACCCACGCGGCGGCGACGACCGGATCCTGCAGCTGCGGCCCTAGGGCTGCGCTAGAGGTCGCCGGGATCGTCGGGCACATCCACGGCGTGTTCGGCGAGCGCCTCGAGCGGCACGACGTCGAGTGTGCGCTCGTGCGTCGACGCCATCACCACCGGTGCGGCGCGTCCGTCCTGGTAGGCCTTCAACCAGTTGGCGGCGGTCACACACCAGCGATCGCCGGGCACCAGGCCGGGGAAGCGGTATTCGGGTCGCGGTGTCGACAGATCGTTGCCGATGAAGCCCTGATGCTCGAGAAACTCGGCGGTGATGACCACGCAGACGGTGTGCAGGCCGACGTCCTCGGGCCCCGAGGAACAGCAGCCGTCGCGGTAGAAACCGGTCAGCGGTTCGGTGCCGCACGGCTCCATAGGTGTTCCCAGCACGTTGAGATCCGGCATCGGCTCAGTATCGCCTTTTGACTACTGTCGTCGCCATGCCATCCGTCACGCCCGTAGCGGGCAAGCCGAACTTGATCATTGGCGCCTACGACGTCGCCGACCTGGGTTACGCCAGCAACGAGTTCTTCGTCTCGGGGACCGCGTCGTCGTACGCGGGCGAAGGCGCGCTGGGGGAGGCGGATTACACGACCCGGGTCGTGGTGATGACGCCGACCGACGTCGACAAGTACAACGGCACCGTCCTCGTCGAGTGGCTCAACGTCAGCGGCGGGATCGACACGCCCGCTGTCTGGATGATGGCTCACCGCGAGATCGCCCGTGCGGGCTATGCGTATGTCGGAGTCTCCGCGCAGAAAGTCGGCGTCGATGGTGGGCAAACCATCACCGGCATCGACATGTCGCTGAAAAAGCAGGATCCCGAACGGTATTCACGCCTCAGTCATCCCGGTGACGCGCATGCGTACGACATTTTCTCCCAGGCCGGCCGACTGATCCGTCAGGCACCGGAGGATCTTCTCGGACGGCTGAAGCCCGAGCACGTTGTCGCTGTCGGGGAGTCACAGTCAGCGATGTTTCTGACGACGTATATCAATGCGGTGGACCGGCTCGCCAGTGTCTATGACGGCTTCCTGGTTCATTCCCGATTCGGCGTCGCGGCGCCGCTCGACGGTGTGTCCGCGCTGGAGGCGCTTCAGGAGGGCACATCGGATCCCGCCCCGTTCCGTGCCGAGCTGCGTGTGCCGGTGATGAACGTCATCACCGAGACCGACCTGGTCGGCGCAATCCTGGCGGGCTATTACCGGTCGCGGCAGCCCGACAATGACCGGCTGCGGACGTGGGAGATCCCCGGCACCGCGCACGCCGATGCCTACACGATCGCCGTCGGCTTCATCGATGGCGGTTCTGCGCCGGTGGATCGACTTGCGGCCGCCTACGCCCCGACCACGATGCTGATGGGCCAGGATCTGGGCTACTACATCAACTTCGCCCCGCAGCATCACTATGTGCTTCAGGCGGCGATCGCGGGTCTGGAGAACTGGGTTCGCACAGGCACCGCGCCGCCCAGCGCGCCGCGCATGGAGATCGGCGAAGGGGATCCGCCGCCGCTGCTCCTGGACGCGGACGGCGTTGCGAGGGGCGGTGTCCGCACACCGTGGGTCGACGTGCCGATCGCCCGAACCTCGGGGATCTCCAGAAGCGACAACGTGCTGGCGCACCTGTTCGGCTCGGGTGAGCCGTTCGAAGACGCCACCCGCAGCCGGTTGTATCCCGGCGGCAAGAGTGAATACCTCGAGCGCTTCACGGAGTCGCTTGATGCGGCGATCCGGGCGGGCTACCTGGTGCGGGCGGATCGCGAGGAGATCCTCGAGTTGGCCGCCGCGACGTACTAGACGTCAAGCAGGCGCGAACTTGACGGCGCGCATGCCCTCGCGTTGCGCGGCTTCGGTGAACTCCTCGAGGCTGGGGACGCGATCGTCGCGGAATTTCAGCCCCATCATGCGCTGGGCCTTCTTTGCGCCGTAGGACTCGGCGGCTCGGTGGGACAGCTCGGCGACGGTGGCGGGGTCGCGGATGAGTTCGCCGCGCATGACTGTCTTCTTGCCGTCCCAGAGCACTTCGGCGTCGGCGCCGTCACGGAAATTGGCGGTCCAACCGGCGCTGGCCAGTGCGTAAAGCGAATTATCGAGCCGGTGTGCGCTGACCGGCACCGAGTATCGGCGGCCGCTTTTGCGTCCGGTGAAGTTGAGCACCATCATCTGGCGGCGGAGGGCACCACCTAACGGGGTGCCGAGCAGGACTTTCACCGCGGGATTGACGGCTCTCAGGAGTCCTTCAGGCGGATGCGCGATGCTTACCGCGGGCGATTGTTCTGTCATGGCGCTACCGTATGACTTATCGCCGGTGCGTGGTGGGGGGAACTCCTAAAATGCTGCGCAACAGCAAACTTCGATGACGAAGTGAATCGCTGTATCGGGTAAAAAGTTAAGCGGGCGCGAGAAACGGGAACACGTCTAGCGCCGCATGTCAGATTGTGGCGCCATCAGATGTCAGGGAAAGAACGGAAAGGATCGTCAATGTCCTCCGTGCAGGGCAGCTCACGGCTGGGGGCGCGATTCGGCCCCTACGAGCTGCACTCTCTGATCGGCATGGGCGGCATGGGCGAGGTCTACCGCGCCTACGACACCGTCAAAGAACGAATGGTCGCCGTCAAGGTGCTGCGCGGCGACGTTGCATCGGATAAGAGCTATCAGGAGCGCTTCCGACGTGAGTCGCGGGCAGCGGCGCGACTGCAGGAACCGCACGTCATCCCGGTGCACGACTTCGGCGATATCGACGGCACGCTTTACATCGACATGCGGCTGGTCGACGGTGCGAGCCTGAAGGACGAGTTGCGGGTGAACGGCCCGCTGGAGCCGAGGCGCGCGGCCTCGATCATCACCCAGGTGGCGGCGGCTTTGGACGCCGCGCACGCCGACGGCCTGGTGCACCGCGATATCAAGCCGGAGAACGTCCTGCTCACGCCCGACGACTTCACCTACCTCGTCGACTTCGGGATTGCCCACGGTGACGGGGATGCGAGCGTGACGTCGACGGGGTTGATCATCGGGTCGTGTGCGTACATGGCCGCGGAACGGTTTTCGGGCGGCCAGGTCGGGCCCGCAGCCGACATCTACTCGCTGACGTGTCTGCTGTACGAATGCCTAACCGGCAGGGCGCCTTTCGAGACCGGCGGAGATTTGCGACAGCTGATGAGCGCGCACATG
>NZ_JAVHWR010000153.1:0-22364 GCF_032159565.1 Mycobacterium sp. | reverse complement strand
GTGCTGGTGCACTGCGTCGCGGCGTACAGCCGCACGCCGGCAGTGGGCGCGCTGTACGGCGCGCGGCTCCGGAGTGTCGACGTGGACGAGGCGGTGCGGGACGTGACGGCGGTGCTGCCGGGTGCATTCCCAACCATGCGTTCAGAGAGTCGCTGCGGCGTCTCCAGTTCGCGACGTAGCGCGACGAGCTAGTCGCCGCGAGCGCGCGCCGCGAGCGCCAGTCCTGGCAGCGCTCACCAGGTCCGCCGGCACTGTCCGCACGTCCAGTCGTCGTTGGTGACGCAGCACCCGCGGGCGTCGCGCCACGGTGGATAATCATGACTGCTCAACATCCCGTAAAGCGCCTGTTGGGTTTGTTGAGCACCGCACGACGGGCAGGCGGGATGTTGCGCCAGCCGATAGTCGACGAGGCTGACGTATCCGTCCTTTCGCATCCGTGCTGAGCACCGTGCGCACAGGGCGCCGGGCCAGTCGGCCGTGACCTGGTCGGTCGGCCTGCCGCGGTGATAGGCGTCGACGGTGTGAATGTGGACGTACTTACCGGCGTCGTCGAAGTGGAGATCCATCCGCCGGCCGCAGCCGTCACAGCGCCCTTGCGAATGCAGCAGGACCCTGGCGGCGGCCATCGAGTTATGGCCGAATCGTGCGTATTGGTCACCCCGAAACCTGCAGTCATCCAGCGCCAGTGTCATCCGAATCGCCATCTCGCCGTGCAGTACCCATTCATGACGCGGGTCCCCGTCCCATCGGAACCCGGTCATCATCCTCATTGTCTCGAGGTCGACCAATCCGGGCGGGGCGATCGGTGACAACTCGAGTTCGGCCCGAGTGGGTTCGCCGTCGGCGCCGACGTGGCCGAGCTCGGTCAGCACAGAGGTCGGGTCGGTATTGAGCACGAAGGCGACGGCATCGCCCTCTTCGGCGTCGTCCGCTTCGCAGCGCCAAGGCCTGTACGAAGACTCGGGTTCGAGTAGCGAGATGACCGCCTGCTTCCAATTCGTCGCCTCGACGATGAACAGCCGTTCGATGGGAGTTTGCGCCACAATGCAATTCTCCCACAGCGGTATGACATCTCGGACGGCTGAGAGTTAGCTGCCGGGTGCTCACACCTCCCGACCGATATGAGCGGTTGAGTCGGAAGCTAGTGGTCGACTCCGACAGTTCTTGCGATCACGACGATGGCAGGTTCAACCGGCGTGCCAGATCGGGACCACCGACGCCACGGATGAAGTCAGGGTCGCCGCAGACCACGAGCTGGTCGCGTGCTCGCGACAAGCCGACGTAGAGGCGTTCGCGGGAGCGGTCGAACTGGCTGGCCTCGTTGACGACGAGGACGAGGGCGCGGCGTTCGAGTCCTTTGAATCCGAGCACGTGGCCGTAGAACACCTGGTCGGCGTCCCAGAAGGTGTCCCAGTACGCCGTGTGCCCTTCCTTCTGCCGCTCGGTCTGCTCGGGATGGCGGCCGCCGGTGGTCAGCAGCGCGAGATCCTGAGGGCGCCAACCCTGTTCGAGGAGTGCTTCGATCTGGTCGTCGCCGACGCTGAGCGCGTCGTCGCGGCTGCAGGCGACAAACGAGACGGCCGGTCCCTCGCCGCCGAGGAACCGCATGGGGTGATCGACGAGCGGCTGGAAGGCGCTGGCGATCTGGCGGGTGTTGCGCAGGTTGTGGTCGAGGATCAGTGGGACCAATGGCACCGGCGGGGAGCCGTACCGGTTGAAGACGCGCTGGCCCTCGTCGGTGAACACGTACAGGCCGCCCTCGTCGGGGTCCTTCAGCGCGATCAGCATGGGTTCCCACCACGAGTCGGCGAAGTCCTGCGCCTCGTCGACGACGATGGAGTCGAAGCGGTGTCCGGGTTCGAGTTCCATTGCCAGCTCGGCCATTTGCCGCGGTAGGTCATGCTCCCAGAATTGAACGGTCTCCTCGGTGCGCAGCGATTCGTCCGGCCCTTGCGGCGCTCCCCACTGCACTCCGAGGGCGTGGAACTCGCCGACGTAGCCGGGTCGCTGGCGGTGCGGCCAGGTGGCGGTGATGCGTTCCAGGTAGGACGCCAGGCCGTGGGAGTAGCAGACGAGGGCGACACGCTGTCCTCGTTGCGCCAGCCGCCGCGCCTGCTCCATGGCCAGGAACGTCTTTCCGCTGCCGGCGCCGCCGCGGACTTCGATGCGGTTGAGCAGTCGGATGGCGTCGAGGATGACGCCCTGGTGTTCGGTGAGCGCGTCGGCAGCGTCCTCGTTGGCCAGAGCCCGGGCGACAACGTCGCGTTGCGGCAATCCCCTGCCGCTGAGCGCGGTCGTGATTTGGTCGATGCCGTTCTTTGTGAGCGGCGGCCGGTCGAGTTCCTGGCCGACGAGCACGTCGCGCAGCTTGGCCACCATGGTCGGTAACTCGTTGCGGTCGATGACTTTCCAGCGCGGGCAGTCAGACAGCGCGAAGTCGTCGGGTAGCTCGGTGTTGGGCAGTACGACGACGTGGTCCCAACGCAGCCGGCCCTGGCTCCAGCGGGGGTCCTTCTCGATGTAGTCTCGCAGGGCGTAGCAGGCTTCGCGGGCCTGCCGCACGGGCTCGATGGAGTGGTCGCGGCCGCCGCGTTTCTGCCGCCAGCCGTGGCCGTCGTGCCAGACCTCGCCGCCCTTGACCTCGAGGCAGACGATGCCGGCGCCTTCGATCGCGACGACGAAATCGACCTCGTGGTCCTTGAGGTGGTCGGTGACGCGCTGCCCGGCGACGACGAGGTCGTTGGGTTGGAGTTGTTCGAGCAGCGCCTGGTAGACGCGGCGCTCGGCGCGATTGGCGAGTCGGGGGGTATCGGTCGGGGCGATGCTCACTGGCGCGTCGGCTCTTCGGTTTGGAGCCACGGCAGCATCGCGAACCTCCCTGGTGAGCGTCGGGTCGATGGTAGCGAGGGGCTCGTCACGTCGGCTGACGCGGCCGTCACTTTCTTGTCGGTGGCGGCGTCTACGGTCTGTTTTGAAGCGCGAATCTAGGGGGGATCATGCGCGGACGTGGGGGTATTGCTGTCGTGCTCGCCGTGTGCGGGGCGGTGGCGTTGTCAGGTGCGGCTCGCGCCGACGAGTACGACTTCATCAGTCAGCTCGACAGCACGGGGGTGTACTACGAGTCGATCGTCGACATGATGGACATCGGCAAGGAGCTCTGTCATCACTTGCGGAGCGGAGTGGCGCCGCCGGTGGTACTCGGCAAGCTGCAGAACACCGGCTTCGCGGCAGCCGAGTCGGCCATCGTGTTGATGTCGGCGGTGAACAACATGTGCCCGAATTCCAAAGCGGCGGTCGTCGGATGGGCGCGCGACAACGGCTACAGCGGCCCGGCGTAAGGGGTTGGGACGATGCAAACCAAGACATTCGACGTGATCGACTTGATCAATCTGGTGGCCGCGGATCATGACTGGGACCTGAGCTTTGACTCAGGCCCCGGTGATACCCGAGAGCTGATCTTCTCCCGGACCAACCGGTTCGGCACCGGCCTGGAGGTTGAGATCGTGTTCGACTTCACCGGTCGAATCGAGCGCTCGGAGTACCGGCGCGATGGCGAGTTGTTCCACCGCAATGCCGTGGACAAGTGGACCTCGGCCGCCGACGTACACACCCTGACCCTCGAGCTGTTCAAGCGATAGGAGATGTGACTTCCACGGCTCTCGTCGAGACCGAGATAGCCGTGGGATGCACTACTGAAGGGACACCCCAAACTCCAGGATGTGTCGTCGTTCCGACTTCGTACCGCATCGACCCAGCATCCAAACAGCAAGCCTCAACGACCGTTGACGAACTGACAGTGCCCGCCGATGACGCGACGGAACACGTTCGAGTCATCGCGATTGGTATCCGCCTTGCCGAGGTTGTCACTGGGCTAAGGATCGGCGACCGTCAGTCCTTGGGGAGTTGTGTAGAAGACCTCTCGTCAACGACCATACGGGTTATAGCGACCTGCTCTCGCTGTCGCCGGATACCGGGACGGCGGTCAGAGACCCGAGGCAATGAGGTTGACCACCGAGGCCACGATGACCGAGCCGAAGACGTACGACAGCAGTCCGTGACCCAGAGCGGTGGACCGCATCCGGGACGACGTCAGATTGGTATCCGAGATCGCGAAACTCATCCCGACCGTGTAAGCGACATAGGCGAAATCGCTGTAGCGAGGCTGATCTCGACTGTTAGTGAAATTGAAATCGATGCCGCCGACCGGCTTTTCGTAGAAATAGATCTTGGCGTAGGTGAGTGCATAGATGGTGTGCACGGCCAACCACGAGATCGCCACGCTGGCCACCGCCACCGCGGGGGCCACGTGCTCGAAGTGGTCCGGACGCGCCTTGGCCAGCAGCAGCCCGACACCGACGAGACTGGCCAGGGCACCACCGAGGATAAGACCGAACACAGTCTTACGGCCTGGCTCTTCGTATTCGGCGTGGGAAGCGGTCTGGTCCGGTCCGTAGGGCCAGACGACGGCCCACGTCCACACCATGAACGTCAGCGCGAGAAAGTCCCATCCGATCAGCAGTGAGAACCACTCGAACCCCCTCCAAGCAGACACGCCGGTCGCTGCGAGCCCGACAACAAAGCCGCCCAGCACGCGGGGGGCGGGACCCCGCCAGAACGGCAGCTGGTGTGCGCTTGGCTGGCCGATCTCGTCGGAAAGTGACTCCATCCGCTAAGTGAACCAGCCAGCGTCATTGCTCGGCAGCCGGCGGCTGGCAGGGCCCGGCGGGCGCCAAAAGCCGCTGGTCGGCCAGGTCGTTCGCGCGCGCGGCGCGGTGCGCCAGCCACGCCGCCTCGCCACCGACGCCACGAGAGGTGGGACGACTGAAAGACGGCCTTGACGCCCAGGGCAACTGGCCCTCCGTTAGCGCAGTGCAGGAGGACAACATCCGTGTGCCGGAGCCGAAAATGCTAGTACGCGGCACGGATGACAAAGGCGTCTATGTTCTCGTCGTAATCGACCGTTTCATCGACGAATAGTTCCCCGACCGTGCGGCCGTCCTCCGCGACGGCGAGGAAGGTGAATTCTTCCTCGTCGTATCTCACTGACCCTTGCACGAACATCGCCGCGACCTCGTGGCCATCCGCTCCGAAAATGACAAGCTTCAAGCCTCCGGCATCCTTGACGTACTGCGCCGCTTCGGCAGGTGTCTTGATCATCGCTGGGATTCCTCTCTGCTGGCGGCTCCGTTCGTCAGCCATTGCTAGCACGCCGAGCTCTGTTCGCAGTGCTAGCACTCCGAGCTCTGCTCGCGGCGTCGTGTCGGACCCGGATGCGACGATGCCACTATGCCGCACGACTGGTTCTGGAAACTCACGGGTTTTCGAGAAGAGAGCTACGACCTCACCCCGGAGTCGACTCGCCGTGGAGGGCGATGAGCTGGTTTCGACGGTCAACGGCAAGCGCTACGGCATCGGTGCCCTCGAAGTGCCGACAATCGCAGAACCGCGTTCGCGCGTCGAGGTTTCCCGCGCCGAACGAAGCGCGGTGCTGGCCAAAGGTGCACAAGGACTCGGCGTTCACTCGTCGGTCGGTCCAGCTAGCGTTGCGGTAGTCGATTCAGTTGGCTGAAGGCAAACTGCGGTGACAGGAGGGGCGGACATGAGTTTCCTTCCGCCTGCCGGTTGGTATCCCAACCCAAGCGGTGCACCCGGACAGCGTTACTTCGACGGGCGCGCGTGGACGGCCCACCATCGCGCCGCCCCGCCACAGCCCGTGGCGCCGCCCGCACCGCCGCCGTTACCCATACAGACCAGCGTCGTGGTCACCGGACCCAACCACGCACTGCACGCCGTACTGACGCTGCTGACCTTCTGGGCCTGCGGTGGCTGGGGATGGATATGGCTGATCGTCGCCCTGAGTAACCGTCGTCGCGTGCACGTAGTGACCACGCCGCCGCCGTGGGCCCGGTAAGTGTCCACCCACCAGCGCTCAGCTCGGCACCCTGTCCACGATGCGGTTAGCTATCGTCTGCAGGCTGTCATCGAGGTCGAAACCCTGTGCGTCCAAGTCGATGACGACATTGGCTTCGGATGTGATGGCCCGGTCGGTACTGAAACCGGATTTGCTCCCGCGCAGTGTGTTTCGCAACATCATGACCGTGCCGTTTTGCGTTGGTTCGCCAACGTCGAGGACGAGCGGATTCCCGTCGACGATCAGCGTCACCGACTTGCCCGCGCAGCCGCGCCACTCGCCAACCGTTCGTGACACGAGATTGGTTGCCGTGGCGGTACTTTCAAACGTCGATGCGGCCTCGTTCAGCAAGATCATGCCGTCTTGACCGTCACCGGAAAGCGCACGCGTGAAGGCCGCGCGAGAGGAGCTGCGCTCATATGCCGACGCGCCCCCACCGAACAACGCGCTCATGCACTCGCGGGGCGTGACGTTGATGCCCTTGTCACCGCTCAGGCCTGACCCCTCCTCGACCTTGGCAAGAGCGGGCGCGTTGACCGCCTGCTTGACTTCGTCGATGCTGAGCAACAGCTGCGGCAACTGGGCGGCCTTGACGAGCCGCTCGTCCGGTGCGGCGGGACTCGTCGCACGAGCAGGGGGCGACGCGACCGTCGAGGAAGGCCCCGGTCCTGTGCGCACCACCGCCCAGATGACCACCGCAACGATCGCGATGACGATGAACGCGTAGGACAGCGTCAGCCCGATCAGCGCGCGGTCGTGGCCGCGTTGCCCGGTGCGCCGGATCTGCGACAGCCCGAGATGACCCAGCACCGCGCCCACTGGGGCGAACACGAACGCGAACACCACCGACAGGGTGGCGAATGTGTTCGTCTCATGACGAGGCGGCGGTGGCGGGGCCGATATGACCGGAGGCACCGGATAGGGATCGGCGCCGAACAACTCATCGTCGTCGCGGCCAGCCGAGCCGCCATACCCGCCGTCGTTCATCTGCAGCGCACCTCACCTCGACATTAGCGGCCCGGGCCGGGCGACCGCCCGTTACCGGACGGCAACGCCGGCGGCCGACACGATCAGCGCCACCACCGCCACCGTGATGAACACATACGACAACGTGACCCCAACCAGCGCCCGGTCCCGCCCGCGTTGTCCGGTCTGGTGAATCTGCGACAACGCAAGATGGCCGAGAATCACCCCAGCGGGAGCGAACACGAACGCAAACACCACCGATAACGTGGCCAATGTGTGGGTCTCCTGCTGCTGTGGTGCCGGCATTTCCGCGGCACCGGTGGCAGCGCCGGTGAAGGGATCAAACGGATCAGCACCGAAGGGATCTGCCCTCGACGACGCGGTGGGTTCCCCGCGGTAACCGCCGTGCATCATTCCCGACCTCCTCGACTCCCACGCGCCGACACAGCTCACAACACCCCGAATCCCGATGTGATCCAACGTACGGGGTCCGCGCAGCGGAACGGGGCGATGCCGCGCGGGTGCAGGCGGCTACCGCTGGGCGGCTGCCCAAGTGAGGACACCACGAAGTACCGGTGCGTCAACCGCTTTCCGGTGGACGGGTTTTCGACGGCCGCCACCATCGTCCCCGCATTCAACCGCGTCAGCAGGCTGCGGACTTCTTCGTGGAGCAGCTGCCCGCCGGCCTCGTCGTAGGACGGCCAGTCGGACGTGTCGCGCAGATATGCCGCGCCGGCGTTGGACATGATCAGGCTCCACTCCGAGCCCTGCACATCACGCAGTATCCGCAGCGCGTCGAATTTCGACAGGATCACCGCCAGCCTCGGGTGGCCGTGCCCGATCGCCAGCAGCACGTTGTTCAGCACACTGCGCGGCTCGCCCCCGCTGACCGTCTGGGCGGGCAGCAGATCTTGCAGCTGGTCGCGAATCGACTTGACCCGCAGCGGATCGAACATGAAGAAAACGGCGTCGGCGTTGACGAAGAATCGAAACGGCGGCGCGCTCAGGTCCCCGGTCTCCAGGTCCTCGCCGGCCACATCACGCAGCACCAGGTAGCGCCGGACGTCATGCCAGATGCCGATGCTGAAAATCAGGGGCTGCCGCTGCAGCGAGGCCTGCGTGTGCACGGTTGGGGTGGGCGGGATGAGTCCGCGCTGCACGAACAGCGGCGTCTCATAGTGCGTGGAATACGCCGTGGCGGTGGCTCGGGTCGCGGGTTCCATTGAGACGCCGAGGTTTTCGCACAGCAGCTGGAGTTGTTTCACCAGCACGGCGATGTAGAGGCTCTTGCCGGTGGCGCGAGCGCCCGCCATGGCGATGCACACCGCATGACCATCGTGCCATCCCTCCGGCAACGGGTAGTGACACACCGGGCACACCTCCACCACTGGGCCTTGCAGCGCCCGGCTGGCGTCGGCCGCCGGCGGTGGCGGCCCGCGGTAGCCCGCCGGGCGGTCCCACTTGTAGAACGGCCCGCTCTCGGCGGGCGCGCCGTTGAACGCCGATCCGACCTCGTCGAGATAGCGGGTGGCCCCGGCTCGTGGGGGCACCATCCACAAGTGCTGCTCGGAGGTCAGCACCGAAAAGCACCGCGGGCACTTCGTCACGTCAGCGCCCCCACCAGAAAGCCGGTGATGCGATCCAGGACCTGCGGGTGCTCCAGCCATTCGGCCGACGCGTCGCGGCCCTGCCGGGGTGCCGGCAGCCGCGCCCCGGCAGCGTCGAACCGGCGGTCATTGGACAAGATGATCATCGGAAAGCGTTGCTGGACAGCCGAAGTCGGAAAGTCGGCGCAGGCGATGGTGCGGGGACCAGGCGCCAGCTGCAACCAGCGC
The DNA here is from genome assembly GCF_032159565.1 of Mycobacterium sp. Classification (GTDB taxonomy): domain Bacteria; phylum Actinomycetota; class Actinomycetes; order Mycobacteriales; family Mycobacteriaceae; genus Mycobacterium. Next base: position 13,652 of record NZ_JAVHWR010000153.1, on the reverse strand, counting down.
GCACCAGCGCACCATCGCGGCCGCGCCTTCCGCACCGCGTCGGCCAGGCTCACGCTGTCGGTGCCGCGCGCATCGGACCCGCCGACGACCACCGGCGTGACCTCCGCCCCGACGAACACCGACGACACATTGCGAATGCCTGCCGCCGCGGCGACGCCGACCACGATGTCGGTGGCCGCGGCGGCGCTGCCGTCGGCGAACCACGGCCGCATCGACGCTGAAACGTCCACGGCCACAACAACCGACTCGTCGGACTGCGCCGGCGTGCGACCGATGAGCTGTCGCGCGGAACTGCGCGCCGCCGACCCCAACGGGCTCAGCGGTACATCTGCCACCGCGATGACGCCCACCTCGACGTGGGATCCCTGCGGCCGCAACGCTGCGAACACCACACCCGACTCGCCGCTGACGTCGACCGGGTCGAAGAGCACCTGTACCGGATCGACCTCGGTGGGGTTGTCATGCGCGATCTCGAGATGAACGACCGTCCCAGCACCGAATCTCGCCGTGCCGACCGGTCGCACACCGACCGTCACCTCGCCGGCGATCTCCGGCAACACCGCGCGATGTGCGGTCGGGCGCACCACCAGCTGTTGTGCACTGCCGCGTACATCCAATTCGGCTTCGGCAACGGAACCGGTGATCGACACCGCCAGCGCCTCATTCGGAATGCTCACACGCTGATTGCGCTCGCCAACAACATAAATCGGCATCAGCGACGCTCTGTCGTCCGGGCCGCCAGTGACGGCTGCGCCTGCGCGCGGTGCGCCAGCAGCTTGGCCACCAGCTTTCGGTTTCGGCGCAGTGATGAGCTGTCCGGCTCAGCGCCCGACATCTTCGCCATCAATATCGCAGCATCGTCGATCTCCCGGTCGGTGAAGACCCTTGTGGCGGCGAGCTGTCGGGCGGCTCGCCCCAACAGGCCGTCGACACCGCCGGCCGAAGTCGCTGACTGCTCATCGGCCGCGGAACGCACGAGACCGGCGGCCAGCACCGCCGGTGCGAAGACGACGTGATGCTCGGTCAACGCCACCACCTGCCCTACCGCCTGCGCGCCGAGCGCCGGGTCCGCGGCCAGCGCCGCACATCCCGCCGGGTACGGCAGACCCGTGATCGTCGCCAGCACCGCCAACGTCAACAGGCGCACCGTGAAGTCCGGATGCAACCGGTCGTGCGCGACCGAAAGCGCGGCGTCCCAGTGCGCGCTGAAGGTGGACAAGTACGTCTCAATTCGGTCTTCGTTCACCCACATTCGCGGTTCGAGCAGCCGCACCGCCGCGCACGCCACAGCGGTATCGTCCGCGTTGGCCTCCGTCACTGCAGAGGCCAACTCTCTGAGTGCCTCCGAGTCCGGTGCGCCCATCAGGGTCGGCAGCGCGGACAGGCCGGGCGGGGCGCCACCGGCGGCCGCCAGCAGCGCTGCCGGTTCCCACACTTCTGCGGCGGCCATCTGCTCAAAGCGCGGTGACCCACAGATCCGCAGCCACCACAGCAACAGCCAGCGGTCGGCGGCGTCGGCCGCCCCCGCATATTGCGCGCGCGCGCCGCGCAGCGCCGCACGAGTCCACGCGGCATCCCAAGGGCAGGCCTGCGCCAGCTCCGATGGAGCAGGCGCAGCGATGTTCTCGGCGAGCCAGCCGAGCACGTCTTCGTCCAGCTGAGTGCACCCGGGGGTGCCCTTCAGCGATTCGGCGGCCAGCGCCAGCCGAGCCTGCGTGCCGATGCGCTGCCCGAGCCGATGGACCAGCCGTGGACCAGAATGCGGGTCGGTCAGGGCTGGCACCACATCGCGGCTCAGCGCCGCCGACAGCCGTTCGTCGTCCACACCGGCGCGCATCAAGAAATCGACCAGCCGCAGCACCTGTTCGGGGCCGACACCACGCGCCTGCTCCAGGGCTGGCCCGATCGCGTCGGACAGCTGGGCCGGCACTGCGCTGCGGTCAAATTGCCTTGGACCCAATGGGATTGGGCCCAACTGACTCAACCAGGTGTCATCTGTGATGGCGCGGCACGCGTAGGTCAGGTCGGCATGCTCTGCCGCCAGACCGGCAGGTGCGTGCTGCACCGCCTCCCAGGCATCGGCGGTCCTCGTGCCGACCAACTGCGTCATGACTCCAGAAATGGTGGCACCGACCGCCGAGGCGGGATCCACCCCGCGAGGGGTGTGCGCGGCGATGACGCTGCGGGCTTCGGTGTGGGCGTCGGCGTAGTTCCCGGCGCTCGCCACCGCCATCGCCATCGGCCAGGCCGGTGGCAGCGCGTCGTCCTCCACCTGCGCGGCGTAGCGGTCGATGTCGTCGAGCACGGCGCGCGCCGAGCCCGGCTCGAGCAGCACCACCTGCGCCATCGCCGACCACGGCGTCACCGCAATGGGCTGCCCGGCCGAGGTGCGGTGTGGTTCTCCTCCGAGCTCGCCCAACGACAAGGTCGCGGCCTCATCTATCGCCACTACCCCGGCCGGAACCGCGGTCACGTCGATGACCGGCACCGCGGTCAGGTGCTGCTTGCTCTGCAGCGCCGCCCCCACCTGGTCGGCGCGATCGAAGGTGGAGAAGTTCAGACGCGCGGCCGTGCCGGGCGACATCAGGAAACTCACCAGGCCGATCCACTGGGCGGCGGAGTGCACCGACTCGACCCCCAGCACCACCGGCGGGCCGCCGTCGAGCGCGGCGGCGACCGCGTCGAGCAGGCCAAACAATGTGGCCAGCCGCCATGTGCTGGTGTCCAGTGCGAACGTCAGCACACTGTCCTTGGTCACCGCCGCCGCCGGGCCGGGCACCTCGTCGGGCAAGACGGCGCGCGCCACCGCAGCCGCCCCGTACGGACACACCCATCGCGGCGACCGCCACAACTGAATCGGCCGGTGCAGTGGCTCCGCCTCCACAGTGCGGTCCAGGATCGCGTGGGCGAACACGTTGCCGGGCCGGCCGGTGCTGTCCGGTCCGGCGGGAACCGTATGCCAGTAACCGGCCGCGCGGGCGTCGATGCGTCGATAGGCGAGCCGCCGCGGACCCCGCTCGAGCTGTTCAGGTGTCGGGTAGGCGGGCAGCGGCTCGACGGCGTCGAACGCGGTATGCATCCCCGCAAGCAGGGCTTGTGTTTCTCCGGCGCTCAACGCGCCGGCGACCTGCTTGATCTGCCAGCCGCCTGCGGACCCGGGCGCATCGAACGACGTGTAAGCCAGCTGGCCGTAGCGGGGGTTCATGGCGCCACCGCTAAGAGCCGCAGATTCTCGACCGGCGGATCCAGCAGCGCGATCGTGCGCAGTCGCGCCGGCGAAGGGGTGTTCACGAACAGCCGGATCCAGCCGTGCAGGCCATGCACGTTCGCCGCCCACATCTCGCCGACGCCGTGGGTTGTCAGCGCCGACCACCGCAGTTCCTTCGACACCTCTCCGATGAGCTGACCGTGCTCGTTGACAGGCGCCGCGTCGACGGCTTGCCCGTCGTGCATCGACAGCGGGATGCGTTGCGCATTGTTGATCAAAACGAACGCCGGAGAGCCGGGAAGCTCGTACTGCGATCGCAACGCGACCGTGGCGTGGGTAGGCCGGCCGTCGGGGTCGCGGGCGATCCGCACCGCGTACTGCAGGCGAAGCAGCCCGGCGTACTCCACGCTGCGAATCGCGCCGACAACGCGGCGCCCCGCCGAAAAGGCCACCGGGGCCAGGTGCAGCGAGCACCCGGCGGCAGGCAACTCCTGCCGGGAAAGCTGCATACCGCCGTACTTCTCGTACTCCTCTAGTGAGATCTCAAACGACTTGCCGGTCAATCCGTTTCGCGGATCATGGCCCTTGGGGGCCAGATGCGTGACCACCGCCGCCGCACCGGCGGGCCAATCGAAGGTCAGCACCTGCTTGTTGCAGTATTCGGCCAGATTGACGTCGCGAATGATCCCCGTGCGCACCGCGGACACGGTGGCGCCCAGCAGCGCGCGTCCGGCCAGCAGGGTCACCGGGGTGAAATAGGCCCGGCTCCAGCGCTCCGGCCACGACACCGCCGACATCACCGCACGGTGCCGGCCGTGCTCGTCGTGGCGCAGCGACAGCGGCTGCGTCAACCGCTGGACCGGGTCCAGCCCGATCTGCTCGAGTGTGGCTTCGGGCAACTCGACGGTCTCTGCGCCGGCGCTTGGCGCGTTCTGGCTGCGGTAGATGACCACTGCGCCGGTCGGCGGCGGCGTCCACGTCAGCTCGAAGCGCGACCCGTCCGGGCTGTGGGCGCCCAACGACAGATCGGTCACCGGCGCCAGCACCGCCGACACTTCGACGGTGGCTTCGCTGGCCTCCGACAACCGCGTGACGCCGCCGACGGTGACCGCGCAGCGCACCCGGTAGATGTAGCGCTGCCCGCGCAACGCCTCGGTGTCGATGAACCCGCGGCGGGTGTCGCTGTCCCTCAGGATGCGGTGCTCCGGTCCCTCGCGCCCTGCCTCCTGCGCCGGTATGCGATAGATGAACACCTCGCTCACCGCCGACGCGACGTTCCACCGGCCGATGACCTGGCCGCTGTCCTCTCGGATCGCGAAGTCGCGTACCGGGCTCACCAGCGCAGCCTCGGCGTGTTTGACCGGCTGAGCCCCCAGCGCTTGGCCGCGGGTGGGTCCGCTGTTGACCCACACCTGGTAGTGGCGCACCGCGCCGCGCGGCGGCCGGTCGTCCAGCGCCGACGTAGCGGCGGTGGCGTCGACGAGCTGCGCCCGGTCCGGTGAGTACGGCGGGTCGTCCTCGTCGCTGACGACCCGGTAGATGACGACGGTGTCAGAGTCATCTCCGGCGGGCGGGTACGGCGGCCACGTCAACTCGAGGGCACCGGACCGGCCTTCCTCGCGCCGCCGCCGCAGCCCGATCGGGTGCAGGTCACCGATCTGCTCACCCAATCGGAACGGCGCGAAATCGCCTGCCCGGTAGTGGAGTTCCACGTCAATGGCATCGGTCCGAGGCGCGTCGGCGGCGACGACAGCCGCCCTGCGGGCCGATTCTCCTGTGCCGCCTTGGTTTTCGAGCTCGACCAGCAGCCGGGCCATGTCCTCGGCGTGCTCGGCCACCGAGGGCGGCAGCATGGCCCGGATCTGCGCGACGTCGGTGCGGCCCGAGCGCAGCACCAGACGCAGATGGGCCTCCTTGAAGCTCGTGCGCGACACTGCACCGGCGTCGATGAGCCGCTGGCGCCAGGCCATCAGCGCCGGCAGTCGCGGATCGTCGGTCGCGTCGATGTACTGCGGGTCGGGCATCGCTAGAACACCATGTCCTGACGGGGCGGGACGTCGCGGCGCTCCCGCTCGGTGGCCGACGTTGCGTCCTCTTCGCCTTCCGCTGCCACGTCGACGCGAGGCGCGAACAGCGCAAAGTCGTAGGGCGGCAACCCATCACTGGCCTGCACCACCGCGGCGCGATACCCCAACCCGGCGCGCGCGACCGTGGCCTCGTCGACCGCAACGCTCGCGCGGCCCGCTGTCATGGCGGCGTCGGTGAACAGCGACGCGTCGAAGGGGGCGGCCCGCCCGTCGCCCTGCTCCGTGAAGCCAGCGCCGAATTGCCGAGCAGGCGCATGCCGGTCCTCACCGGTTATCAGCACCGTGCCGGTGAGCGCATCGGCGACTTCGCCCTGCCCCTCGGCGAACATCTGCTCGACTCGCCCCCACAGCGCGTCGGCACCGGTGGGCTGAACTTGCCCCGAGGCGACCGCAGACGACCACTGATCCAGCCCGGATTGCGTGCCGATGCCCGGCATCCGGAACAGCATCTCGGGTTCCTCACGTAGCTTCGCTGCCACCTCGTCGATCATGTCCCGCCACGGCTGGGTCAGCCAGCCCAATGCGTACAGGCGCCGCTGAATCGCATGCGCGGCGTCGCCCGCCTGCAGCGCGTCCGGGTCGGCGACACCGAGTTGGGTCGAGCGCGGCAGGCCGTCGAAGAGCTGGCCGGATGAGGGTCGCGCCGCCGGCGCGGGCCCGAAAGGCGCCCGCAGCACCGCCCCCAGCACCCGGCACCACGACAACAGCTGTCCGTACGCGGTGGACAGCCGGCTGACGTCCTGCAGCGCCGTGCGCAGATTGGCCTGCATCGTCTCCAGCTCACCCAGCTGAGACTGTCGTAAGTGCGTCTCCGCGAACAGATCTCGCTGCGAGAACAGGAACAACGCCAGCGACGCCAGAATGTACAGGCCGAGCATCACACCGCCCGTCCACAGCGCGAACGGCCAGCGGACCCGGCCGGCGGCGGCGATCCCGGCGAGAACGACGAGTATCAGAACCAGTGCCCAGAAGAACGTTTTGAGGATGACGCCGATCGCCCGCTGGCGCGCCTGCAGTCGCGCGTCGGCCGACACCCGGTTGGTGGCCTGCTGGATCTCGCCGACCAGTCGGGCGACCTCGCCGCGGGCCCGGTGCAAGAAGTCCGCCAGGATGGAACCCACCTGCCAGGCATAGCTTTTCGACACGAACCGTTGCCAGCCTTCTAGTTCGGTCCCCGCAGTACGCGACTCGACGCCGGCCGCGGGATCTGAGTAGGCGCGTTGCAGCCGCTCCCGCAGGTCGGCAACACCGAGCACATCGGCCGGTTCCACCGAGCTGACCCCGATGACTGCGGACAGCGATGTGGGAATCGACGAAAACGATTCAGCGGCACTGGGAACCACGTCGGAGGCGACGGCGAGCACCCCGACCCCGGAACCCACCGGCACCGGATCCAACCCCGAGGCGCGACGGCCCCCGTCGGCCAGGGTCAGCGCCCCGGCGACGAAATCCATCCACAGCGCGCTGAGGTCCCGCTGTGCAAGATGTTGCGGCGGCGCACCGCCCAGCGCGGTGTTCAGCGCGTCGGCGCTTCGACCCAGGTGCTGCCAGTTGGCCACATCGGTGTTGGTGACCACAGCGAAAGCGGAATCCCTGCCGCCGAACACCGTGCCCTGCACCGTGCTGGCCAGCACCGACGACACCGAACCCGTAACGGCCGACCACCACGCCCCGGGCGCCTGCCGCAGCGCGGCGCCCATGAACTTCAAGAACATCTTCAGTGCTGCCCAGATTGAAATGGCTTGGGCACCAGAATCACTGACAGAAAGTCGAGGCCCGCGGAGCAGGTCTCGGTGCTTTGTCCACAGCCCCCTGGCAATGGTCTGGGTGGCCGCCGCAACATCGTCCACATAGACGACAGGCACCTCACCGCCGCGGGGCAGCGGAAGGCGTCCGGCAGGGTCGAACAGCTGGGCGCGCAGGCGCTCTTCGACCTCGCTGCTGTCCAGCCGGCGGTAGAACGCCCGCACCGCACGCACCGTCTGCCCGGGCAAGATCTCCAACGTGTCGAACGGTGTCCGCTCCAATCCTGCCCACAGTCCGGCGACCCCGGCGATCACCGGTGCGGTGCGTTGCGCGAAATCGAGCGGATCGGTGATCGGGCCGCTCGGCGCCGCACCCAGGCCGGGTCCCGCCGAATCCTCCGGGGCGACAAGCAGGTTGTGCCATCCCTCCAGCAACATCGTCGAATCCGGTGCCGCCGCTGCAGCGTCCCCCCGGGTCAGCAAGACACGCAGCAGGCTGATACGCGCACCCATCGAACTGCTGCGCACGATCTGCTCCACCGTCTGCTCGGCCACCAGGGGCACCCGCTCGGTGGACGGCGCCTCGGCGGGCACCAGGACCACCACCCGGATCCGCTGGTAGCGCTTGGCGGTGAGCAACTGCTGCAACACCGCCGGTTCGGCGCGACCGTCGCGCAGCACGCTGGCCGGGGTGGACGCGCCACCGATGTCGGCGGCGTCGACCCACGTGAACGCGGCGAGCAGTCCGACAGCGGAATAGTCGGCCAGGACGGCGAAGATCTCCTCTGTCCGGGCGTGCGGAGCGACCAACACCGTCAGCGCCTGCGAAGTGCTCGGCATCGACATGTCAGAACGTTCCGCCCTCCGGGATCACCAGGGGCCCGTCGTCGAGATAGCCGGTCCCGGCGGTCGCCGCGCCCCGCGCCAGCCCCGCGGCCTCGCGCTGCAACAACCGGGTGAGGGCTTCCGTCGCCCAGAACACGTCAGGAGCGAGATCGCGGAAGATCGGCGTCTTCGACGCCGTCGACCGTGTCGGGACCGACGTGAACACTCCGCCGGGCGCCGCACCGGCCATGTCCCCCGGCAGATACTGCGCGGCGACGTCGCGCACATTGGTCAGCCACTCCTGGGCGGCGGCGGCGCGCTCCTCGGGGCTTCGGGCCGCGGCGATCGTCTCGATCCGCGGTGTCACGCCCGGCACCGCAGCGTTGCCGACCAGGAACTCGCGCAGCACGTCGCTGGCAGACAGCTCGACGATGCCGCTGGCCGGGTCCTGCGAATGTGCGTCGTAGAGTTCCCGCAGCACGCCGTAGGGCCGCAGCGTGTGCATCACCGGCGGCTCGTGGGACTGGGCGATGGCGATCAGGATGCTCTCCAGCACCGCAGGCAGCCAGTCATAGGTGGCGATGAACGCCGACGGCGGGGTCAGCAGCGGACTGGGGAAGTTCAACCAGTGCCCCGCATCGGCGTCGTAGATGCGCACCGGGTCGGTGTAGGGGGGCTCCGGGATGTGAATCCGCCCGACGATCTGGCCCAGGAACCATCCCGCCGTCATGGCGCGGCGCTCGTCGTCGGTCATCGGCAGTGACGCAGGCAAGGGTCGCGCGCGGCGATAGCGCCAGAACGTCCCGCGGCCCGGCCCGGCGATCCGGGCCCACTGCTGAGCGGCGGGCTTGAGCACCGAGTCGAACGCCAGCGGCGAGTAGTTGGGGTAGGACCCGAAGATGTCCACCCGTGTCACGCTGTCCTCATCCGACAGCGACCGGCGGTAGTTGTCCTTGGTGGCCTGGTCGATGCGCGGATTGGTGCGCAGCACGTCGAACAGCGCGTCGGCGACGGGCTGGCCGGCGAAGGGGACCTCGGAGAACTTGTAGCGGTACTCCGTCTGCTGGCCGGGGTGCACCCGTTGCAGCGCTTCGTCATTCACACTGGCCAGCGGGCGGGCCAGCGACAGCGCCTCGGCGAACTTGGTGGTGATGTCTCGGCGGCGCGTGACCAATTCCGATTCCGCCGCGCCCGCGCCCTGCACGAAGTCGCGCAGCGACACCTTGCAGAACTCGTCGAACGATTCCCCCGGCCTGCCCACATACAGCCGGGCCCGCCTCAGCAGCTCTGCTGGGCGGGTGTGCACATCGAACTGCGCCATCGACGGCACCCGGGGCCGACTCGTCTCGGGGTCGGTGCCCAGGGCGCGCGTCACCCACGTTGCGGTGCGTTCGGTGAGACCTCCGGGTGCGGACACCCCGCCGGTGGTGCGCCACTGCCCCAGGATCACCTGGGTCGTCGCGTCGTCGATTGCGGTGCGCAGCGGCACCATTGCGTTGGCGCCCGCCACGGCCTTGGGCAGATCGAGCTCGTAGCGGCCCTGGAAGGCGGTCGAGCTGATCAGCAGCACTTCGTTGTTGGCCTCGGCGAACCGCGCGGGCACCAGCTCGTCGGCATCGGCCGGCCACGCCGCGTACTGATCGGTGGTCAGCCGCGCAAGTCCGATATCGGTGGGCGGTTCGGCGCGCGCCTGCTCCAGCAGCACCATCGCTTCGCCCAGCGCTTCGCGCAGTGGCCGCAACATTTCCGCGCCCACCACCCGCATCACGTCTGCGATTCGCGCGGCGGCGTCGGCGAACAGTTGGCGTCGCACGCCCGCGCGGAACCCGTCCAGCGCCGTTGCCAGAACCTGATCGGCGTTGGTCATCACCCCGCGCATCGAGCGCAGCGCCGCGTCCACTTGCGGCGGCACCGCGACGATGTCGGACGGCCCCATCGTCCCGAGCTGCGCCATCCCGGGGGCCAGCACGTCGTCGATGTGGCGGCGCAACCGGTCGACCAGTTCCCGGGCATACGGCAGGCCCATCGTCGCCATCGTCCCGCCCACCATCTGTTCGACCCGCCCGGCGAACTCGCGGTGCCAGTTGAACGCCATTGCGTAGGCCGCGTCGTCGCATGCCCGGAGAAGTTCGCTGCCCCGGTTGCGAAGAGCCTGACGGAAGATCGGAACCCACTGCTCTGCGGTCATGCCCTCGGGGTTCGGCAGATACCCTCGCAGCTGCCGGTCGATGAGCCCGTTGACGGTGGCGGCCACCGACTCGGCGGCGAAGGCGTCGGAGCCGATCCAGCGGCCGAGGATGCCCGTGCGGGTCTGCTCGTCGCCGGGGTTCGCCGGCAGCCCCAGCTCGCCGCAGTGTGCCTGCCACTGGCTGCTCAGGAGCGAGTCGAGTTGCTCGGTGCTCGACGCCGGGTTCCCGGCCTGCAGATGCCCGAACAGCAGTTTGTCCACGCAGCTGCGCGCCAGCCGTTGCGCGGCGTACTCGGCGTAGCGGTCGCGACCCATGCTCAAGCTGGCGAAACCATAAGTGCCCCAGGGCAATACGTCCCAAGCGGAGATGCCCCAGCCCAGCAGGTCGCGGTCGCCCTCGGGCGACGCCGTGTTGCCCAGGTCGTAGGAGACGAACTGGTCACTGGCCGCGCCGCTCATCATCAGTCCGGCCAGGCCCCGTGCCAGTCCCCGGTAGACGGCCCACTGCGAACCGTCTCCGAACAGCGTGCGGTCCGCGCCGATGAAGCGGCCCACCGGGAACACCCGCGCGAACGGGATCGGCTCCCCTTCGCCGTGCTGGTGGCCCAGCGCCCGCATCAGCCGCACATCGTGTTCGCGCGCCGAGCCCGCCTGACTGGCCACGATCTCCCCAAGCATGGCCAGCGAATTGGCGCGCACCCCGACGATGGAGCTCTGCGGCAGCGAATCGAAGATGTCGGGCGTCACCATGAAGACGCCCATCAGTTTCGGGTCAAGACCCGACACCAGGGTCAGCAGCCGGCACACATCCAGCGCCATCGACGCCCCCGCGCCGCCGGCCATCGACGACACCACCAGAACCAGCGGCGGTTCGTTGGGGTCGAATTTCCCCATGCCCGGCACGTCGGCGGTGGACATCTGCGAGATCGTGTCGACCCGGAAAAGCGCATCCCACGCGGCCTGCAGGCGGGTGTGGATCTCGGTGGCCTTGCTCAGCGTGATCATCCGCCCGATGGCCCGGTACTGGCCGGCGCCCGCCGAGATCGGGATGGACACCTCCTGGGGGTTGCGCGGCGCCCAGGTGGCGATGGTGTCCAACGCCGATTCGGCGGCCAGCCGCTGCGACAAGGCGCCGTCGAGGATCGCGTAGCTACTGCCCTGCGGTCCACAGCCGATGTAGGTGCCGCCCTGCTCGGGAACGTTGGCCAGTCCCTCAGGGCCGGTCTCCGGCGCGCTTGGGACGTCGATCTGAACGAATTGCCAACCGCCCAGGAGTGTTTCGATGCCCGCGGAGTGCAGTTCGGAGCGCAGCTGGTCCATGATGAACGCCAGCGTGGCACCGCCGGAACCACCGCATCCCACTATGAGGAATCGTCGCATTCAGTTTCCTTCCCTGAACGGGTCGAATGGATCTGGGTCATGGGCCGCCGACCCACCCTTCGCAGGTTCACCGAACGGCGAAACTGCTTGTCGCGCTTCGTTGTCCGAGACAGCCAGCCCGGCGTCAACCGCCCGCAACCGCAGCCCGTTGAGCAGCTCGGGCAGTCGACGCCCCACGTCTTCGTAGAGCCGCTCACGTGCCGCGGTGTCGGTGCGTCCGCCGACCAGCAGCAGCACCTCGGCGACGTTCGCCGGTCCGCTGGGATCGTGCAGGACCACCCACTTGTTGTGCACGGCCAGCGGCAGCACCGCGCGCAGTCCGCTGCGGTCGGTTGCGGGCAGCGCCGAACCCACACTGACCAGACCGTCGGCGTCGACGGTCACATAGCCGGGGCCGAAGGGGCTGCGGCCGACGGTCGTGCTCAGCGTGACACCTTGCACCGAGACTTTGCGAGCGCCCCCGGCCAGACCGGGCACCGGGCGGATCAGGTCGGTTTCGACCAGCGTGAAGGGTTCCCCGTCGCGCAGTACCACATCGTTGTTAACCTCGACCGGGATCCGGTCGGCCAGCATCGGCGTGTCGGGGATCTTGCTGACCCACCACTTCGCCGCGTACAGCAGTGCCAACGGGATCCCCGGGCCCAGCAGGAGCGCGGCCAGGAACACCAGCACGAAGTTGGTGGTGTTCAACGGCTTGATCAGCGACGCGACGAACGGAACGTCGACGACCTGGGCATCGCCCGGGTTGTCAAGCGCCGCAACGTGTATCGGCACGGTTCCGGTCAGCCCGCCGTGTCCGTCGCGGTCGGTGCGCAGCGTCACCGACAACTGCCCGGTCTGCCCGGCCTGCACCTTCGCACAGTTCTGCGCGGAGTTCGCGGCGGAGGACAGCCGCGGGGTGCCGATATCATCGGGTGCGGCCACCACCTTGGCGCCATCGGTGTCGGCGATCCAGGCGCAGCCCGGGCCGGTGATGTTGAGCGACGCGGTCGCGCCCTTGGCCGCTTGCACGGTGCCGAAATCGATCCGCTCGCCCGGCACCGGCAGGCCGAGCTTGGGCAGGATCTGCACGGGGACTTCGACGTCCTGGGGTGACAGCTGGGTGCCGGGCGCGATCTGCGCGCCTGATGGGTCGGTGGCCGGTGCGGTGGTGATCACCAACGACATTCGCAGCTTCGCCTGCCCGGGATTCACCTTCGTCAGGTCGGCGTCTACCGGGTTGCCGATGTCGGCTTTGGCCACGGAATCCAGCAGCGGGATGGGCGCAGCGCCGTCGGGCGCCAGCGCCGCCGACATGGTTGCGGTCCCCGCAAGGTCGGTCGGCTGCATGGGCTTGCCCGACCCGTCGACGAGACCGAACGTCAGGCCCTTGACCACCTGCCCGCTGCGCCACGGCGTTTTGTCGGCGTTGGTAAGCGCCGGAAAGATGTCGGTGGTGATGTGGATGCTGACCCGCGATACGGCGTCGGGGTGCTCACCGGTGGTGTCGACGTAGACGATCGCCCACTGACCCGGCCATTGCGGTCCCCCGGTGTTCTGCAGCGAAATGGTCTGCGCTGAATCGGATCGCCACTCATACGTCACCGGCACGCCGTCGAGGTCGGCGGTGTTGCGGCCGTCTTTCTTGGGCAGTTCCAATGTCTTGCCCGACGGCGAGATCAGATAGGGCACCACACCGGCCACTCCGCCGGAACCGAGGATGTCCACCGACTTGATCGAGCGGTCCAACGTGAAGTTGTGCCGCGCCTCCGGGCACACCCGCAGCTGGCAGACCGGGGCTTGCCCGGTGGTGCCCGGGTCCGGGTTGAGCGCGTCGAACCCGAACAGCATGTCGTCGATGTTGGAGACGGGATAGAAGTCACCCGGTATCGGATCAGTGATCTGTCCGCAGGCCATGCCGTTGAGTCCGCGGGCCGTGCTTATCGCCGACATCACGTCGAAGTCACCGGGTGTCTTGTTGGCGCCCAAGCCGATTCCCAGCATGATAATGCTGCTGCTGCGCAGCTGATCGGCGACGCCGCCAGGCCGGCAGATCGACTCCACGGCCCGTTTGGTGGTGTCCTCGACACCGCTCGGGCTGTCGAGGGTGATTCCGTCGGCGTAGGGCTTGGACGTCGCCCGCGACGTGAAATCGATCTTGCCGTCGGAGAACCATGCGATCGCTTGGCAGCGCTGTCCGCCGTTGGACCCTTGCCCGCGCGACGCCAACTCCTGGCGGG
>NZ_JAVHWR010000143.1:0-30334 GCF_032159565.1 Mycobacterium sp. | reverse complement strand
GCCGCCAGGGCGGCGTACCCGTCCTCGCTCACCACGTTCTTCTGCGCCCAGGACACCGGGACCGCGACCGCGAGAAGAACCGTCGTCATGAGCCAGAACAGCAGCGCCGCCAGAAACCGCACGCTGTCCTCCTACGGGGATCGGGCGCGCGCACTGGCCGACCGACCACCTCATGGTCCTTGTTGTCGTAGTCGAACTTACGCAGCACGTGCCGCATGGCGTTGATGCGGGCGCGCTTCTTGATCGACCTGGCGAATGGTGAAGCGGGGCTATTTCGCGGTGCGGCGCGGGCGCAGCAGTGCGAGCCGGGTCATCAGCTTGTTCATCCGGGTCAGCGCCTTGTGCGAATTGTTGTAGTAGTTGCCGCCCGCTCCGAGCTTCGTGCGTGGGGCGACGACGGCTTCCTGCCTGCAGTACTTGCGCAGTCCCTCGGCGCCACCGAACCGCGCGCCCAAGCCCGACGTCTTCCAGCCGCCCATCGGCGCCGTGGTGCACATCAGATTGGAGATCACGTCGTTGACGTTGACCGCACCGCAATCAAGCTGCACCGCAACATCTTCGGCGCGTTCGATATCCTTCGAGAAGACCGACGCGGACAGGCCATAGGGGCTGTCGTTGGCGAGCCGGACCGCCTCCCCCACCGTCGACACCTTCATGATCGGCAGCGTCGGGCCGAAGGTCTCCTCGGTCATACAGGCCATCGAGTGGTCGACGTCGACCAGCACCGTCGGCGGGTAGAAGCTGCCTTGGCCTGCCGTGCGCTCGCCACCGGTGAGCGCACGTGCGCCCGCGGCCACGGCGTCGCGCACGTGCCGCTCGGTCACCGCGACCTGGTCGTCGTCGATCAGCGCGCCGAAGTCGTAACCCTGGCCCGCGCCGATCTTCAGCTTCTCCACATCGCGCACGACGGCGTCGACGAACTGGTCGTAAACCGAATCGAGGACATACACGCGCTCGACCGACACGCAGGTCTGGCCCGCGTTGAACATCGCACCCCACACCGCGGCGTGCGCGGCGAGGCCGATGTCGGCGTCGTCCAGCACGATCATCGGATCCTTGCCGCCGAGCTCGAGGCTGACCGGCGTGAGAGTGCGAGCCGCCCGTTCCATCACCTTGGCGCCGGTCGCACTTGAGCCGGTGAACTGGATGAAGTCGGAGTTGTCGATGACGGCTTCTGACACCTCGCGCGCCCCCTGTGCCAGCGCCAACACCTCGGGAGCACCGGAGTCCTGCCAGCCGCGCAGCAGCACCTCTGCGGTCAGCGGCGTGCGTTCGGACGGCTTCAGCAGCACCGAGCAGCCCGCGGCCAGCGCGCCGATGGCGTCCATCAGGGCGTTGGCCACCGGGTAGTTCCACGGCGCAATGATGCCGACCACCTGGCGCGGGCGGAAGTGCACGGTGACCTTCTTGATCGCCAGGAAGGGCAGCGATGGCGGCCGTGTCTCCGGGGCCAGCGCCTTCTCCATCGTCTTGATGTAGTACGACAGGATCATGATCAGCAGCGGCACCTCTTGCGCCGCATCGACGGCCGACTTACCCGTCTCCTTGATCAGCAACGACTCGATCTCGTCGCGGTGCTCACCGAGCCAGACGGCATAGCGGGCAAGCACTTTGGCGCGGTCCTTGGCGCCGCGGGCCTCCCACTCCCGCTGGGCTTCGCGCAACCCGGTGGCGATGCGCGGCACGTCGGCGGGGTCGGTCCAGCGGACCTGACCGGCAACGGCGCCGGTCGCGGGGTTGCGGATGGTGGTCTCAGACGAGGACGAATCGACTTCTGGCGTCGCGGTCATGACCCCCAGCTTAGCCAGCGGTGTGATCTGGATCGCAGCCGGGTTGACGCCTGTCAAGTTTTGCCACGGCGGCGGCCAGCCAAACCACGGCACTGCCAAGCAGCAACGCGCCGACTGTGTCGGTGAAGTAGTGGTAGGTGACGGCCTGGCCGATCATGGCCAGGACGCTGAAAGCGATGGCCGCGAGCACAGCCCACATGGCACTTCCTGCCACCAACGCGATCATGCCGCTGACGACGACGACCGCCGTCGTATGTCCGCTCGGATACGCCAGCGCGCCGTCGTTCTCCCGTCCGAACAGTTGCTTGAGCACTCGGGCGAGAAAGACTCCGACGAGGGGAGAGCAGATCACCACTACCGCCAGCCGCCACCGGCGCAGGCCCAGTGCAACGAGAAAACCGACACAGAGGACGAAGATCAGGAGATAAGGGTCGGAGAACACCAGCAACTCGCGCGCGGGGGTGTGCCGGAATCGGTGGAACCAGTCGTCCAAGGGCGTCGACCGCTTCCCGACCGCGAGCCCGAGCACGAGCATCGCCGCGACGGCGAGCACCGGCCACAGCAGAAGCGCTCTGCGGCCGGCCGGGTTGCGCACGTCAGGTCGCGATGCCGCGGATGTAGGCGGCCTGACCGAGGTGCTGTGCACAGTCGTCGATGATGCTCACCAGTCGCGCTCCTGCGGTGACGGGCGGCGTCCAGTGCGTGTCCACCACCCGGCTCAACTCCTCTCCGGACACCGACGCGATGTACTCCAGCGTGACTTTGTGAACGGCGTGGTAGTAGCCGGCCAGCAGGTCGGCAGGCGCGCGGACCTTGCCGACGTCGTCGGGGTCGTGACCGTAGCCGTGGTCGTTGCCCCCGAGGTCGAGGCCGAAGCGGTCGTTCCAGCCGTCGCGGATCCACACCTGCTCGATGCCCGCGATATCGCAGATCTGGAGATCCTGAATACGGGCGCTGTGCCAGAGCAACCACGCGATGCTGTTGGCCTGCGCGGTCGGCCGGAAGAACGAAACCTCGTCGGTCAGACCGTCGGTCAGGTCGTCGACGTGCTCGATCAGTCGCGTGAAGGAGTCGCGGAGCAGTTCGCGGACCGCTTGATCGTCGGAGTCAGCCATGCGACAGACGCTACCCGCGCAGGCTTGCGCAGCTAGCTCTGTGGTGCGCCGTGGAAGACCGCTTCGACATTGTTGCCGTCCGGGTCGCGGACGAAGGCGCCGTAGTAGCCAGGGTGGTATTCCGGCCAGAGCCGGGGCGCGTGCAGCGACTCGGCACCCAGCCGCAGCGCGGTGTCGTAGAACGCCTGCACGGCGTCGTGGTCCCTGGCGTGGAACGCGACGTGCACCTCGCGGTTGGGGCCGCTCGCCTCGCCGACGTTCATGTCGGCGATCCAGAAGTCCGGCTTGCCGTCCTTGCCGTACCCGATGGCAACTTGGTAGTCCAGCTGGCGCGTGTAGCCAAGCACTCCGAGGACCTCGTCGTAGAAGGTCTTCGACTTCTCCCAGTCCGCACAGTTGATTCCCAGGTGGTCGATCACCGCCCCATCCTGGCATGACGGTGCGGTGGCGTCGTAGATTCGGCTGATGGCCTACGAGTTGATAGTTCGCAACGGCACCATCGTCGACGGCCTCGGTGGGGAACCCTTCACCGGAGATGTCGCGATCGCCGACGGTGTGATCGCGGCCGTCGGCGACGTCGAGGGCCAGGCGGCCAAGGAGATCGACGCGACCGGCCTTCTGGTCACACCGGGCTTCGTCGACCTGCACACCCACTACGACGGACAGGCCATCTGGTCGGATCGCATGACGCCGTCGTCGGCACACGGTGTGACGACCGCGGTGATGGGCAACTGCGGTGTGGGCTTTGCGCCGTGCCGCAGCGAGGACCACGAGGTGCTGGTGGACGTGATGGCCGGCGTGGAGGACATTCCCGGTGTCGTGATGGTCGACGGGCTGCCGTGGACATGGGAGACGTTCCCGGAGTTTCTCGATGCCGTGGCGTCGCGACAACGGGATATCGATGTGGCGGCGTTTCTGCCGCACTCCCCGCTGCGGGTCTATGTGATGGGGCGGCGCGGAGTCGACCGAGAACCCGCCACCGCCGAAGACCTGTCGCAGATGCGCAAGCTGGCCGCCGAAGCGGTTGACGTTGGGGCGCTTGGGTTCGCATCGTCGCGGCTGACCATTCACAAGACCGAGAGCGGTCATCCGATCCCGAGCTACGACGCAGGCCACGACGAGATCGAGGCCATCGCGCGGGGCGTTGCGGACGCAGGCGGCGGCCTGATCCAGTTCGTTCCCGACCTCGTCGCCGGCGACTACGGACCCGCGCTGCAGACGGTCTTCGACGTCGCCGCCGACGTCGGGTTGCCGGTCACGTTCACGCTGGCGATAGGCAATGCGGGGCCCGCGTTCTTCGAGGACGCGATGACCATGGTGGAGAAGGCCAATTCGAATGCGGCGGCGGCCGAGCCTGTTGTTACCGCACAGATCTTCCCCCGCCCGATCGGCCTGGTGATCGGACTCGAGCTGTCGGGCAACCCGTTCGTGATGTATCCCAGCTACCGCGAGATCGCTGGACTGCCGCTGGCCGAGCGTGTCGCCGAGATGCGCAAACCCGAAGTGCGGGAACGTATTCTGAGCGACAAGCCGGCGTCGGACGGTCACCCGCTGATGTTCGCGGTGCAGGCCTTCGACTGGATCTTCCCGCTGGGCGATCCCCCCGACTACGAGCCCGATCCCTCCAACAGCATCGGCGCCAGGGCCAAGGCCCGTGGGGTCAGCCCGCTGGAGGAGGCCTACGACCGGCTGCTCGATGACGACGGGCACTCGATGCTGCTCGTGACGCTGGCCAACTTCCGCGACGCCTCGTTGGACACCGTCGCCGAACTGGTCCGCCGCGAGGATGTCGTGCTCGGCCTCGGCGACGGCGGCGCCCATTACGGAATGATCTGCGACGCAAGCTTTCCCACCTACATGCTGACGCACTGGGCGCGGGACCGGGCATCGGGCCGGCTGACTGTCGCCGAGGCCGTCCGCGAGCTGACCTCGGTGCCCGCCCGGGTCGCGGGCCTGGCCGACCGCGGCCGGATCGGCGTCGGCTACAAGGCCGACGTCAACGTCGTCGACCACGACGCGCTGCGTCTGCACAAGCCGATCGTGAGCTACGACCTGCCCGCGGGCGGGCGCCGCCTCGACCAGACCGCGGACGGCTACGTGGCGACGATCGTCTCGGGCCAGGTCATCGTCGAGAACGGCGTACCCACCGAAGCGCGGCCGGGCAGGCTGGTGCGCGGCCGCCAGCCCGCACCCGTATGACGCAGGACGCGGCGCTGGCCGCTGCGCACGTGAGCAGCGATCAGGCGGGCTCAGCCGACTGAGCGTCGGTCGCGACGCAGCCCGGGATGCCGCTTCCGCAGCGTCGACAAGAGCACCGGACGCGGAAGCGCTTGCATTAAGCGGGTACTGAGCACGTTGCGTTTACCGGCGATCACGATGCCGCTGTCGTTCTCCAGCGCTTGGACGCCGATACGTGCCACATCGCGCGACGGCATCCACAGGACCTTCGGGAACGACGCGGCGAACTTGTCCTCGTCCATGCCTGCCGCCTGAAGGAACTCGGTACGCACCGGGCCGGGCGCGAGCATGGCCACGGTGACACCGGTGCCGGCCAACTCGCCGCGCACACCCTCGGTGTAGGTCTTCACGAACGCCTTGGTGGCCGCATAACCTGCCTGGCCGGGGAACGGGTAGTAACCGACGGTGGATCCGACGTTGAGGATGGCGCCGCGGCCGCGGGGCACCATCAGCTGCACCGCGCGGGTGGTCAGGTCGATGACGGCCTCGACATTGACGCGCACCTGCGCGATCTCGTCGGCGACCGGGGTCTTGGTGACCGACCCGATGGTGCCGACGCCCGCGTTGTTGACGAGGATGTCGATCGTCAGGCCGCGGTCGGCGACGGCGTGGAAAAGGCCTGCGCGGGCGTCGGGATCGGCCACGTCGCAAGCGATCACCTCCATTCGCACGGTCGTGCCGAGCTCGGCGGCGAGGTCGCGAAGCTTGTCCTCGCGGCGGGCGACCAGGGTCACGCCATGGCCGCGGGCGACCAGTTCGCGGGCGATGTCGGCGCCGATACCGGACGAGGCCCCGGTGACGACGGCGGTGGAGGTCGGCGACGGCTGCGGAAGTGGCATGGCTCGAACCTACCCGCGGTCCGCGTGCCGGTTACGCCCAGATGTCCGATATCGCAGGCGCGTTCGCGGCCAGTCCGCTCTTCGGCAGACCGTACATCTCCTCGATGGTGGACAGCACGTTGTAGTGACTGATCGGCTCGCTGTAGGTGCCGGGCCGGACATGGGCACCGTAGATGATCGTGGGGATCTGGTTCTTCGAGCCGCCGTCGTCCTCGTCGAACGTGATGATCAGCAGGCTGTTGTTGGCCACCGCCCAGTTCGCGTAGCGCGACAGGTTGTTGTAGAGCCAGGTGTCGGCCTGCGAGACGGTGCCGTCGTGCATGTCGTTGTCCAGGTTCGGGATCACGAACGAC
The DNA here is from genome assembly GCF_032159565.1 of Mycobacterium sp. Lineage (GTDB taxonomy): Bacteria > Actinomycetota > Actinomycetes > Mycobacteriales > Mycobacteriaceae > Mycobacterium. The sequence goes on along the minus strand of NZ_JAVHWR010000143.1, from coordinate 23,999 downwards.
ACCGTCGGCAGGCTCGCGTAGTCGGTGCGGTTGTTGAAAGCCGAGAACGGAACCGAGTTCGCCGCAGGCACATTCGTGAAGTTGGCCCATGGCACATGCTTGCGGGCGTACTTGCCCGCACTGCAGGCGGTGGACCCGACCGCCGGAAGGTCCTCCGAGAAGCCGCCGAACGTGAAGCCCGCCGCCAACAGCTCGGAGGCGACATTCGGCGCCGCGCCGGCATTGACCGGGCACGCATCCGATGTCAGTCCGAAGGTGTTGCCGGAGAACAGCGCCAGATAGTTCGGCTCGCTCGGATGCGTCTCGGCGAACGACTGTGCCATGTTCGCGCCTGCGTTGGCGAGCGCGTTGAGGTACGGCGCCGACTTGCTGCCGACGACTGCGCTGTCGGGCTTGTTCTCCTCGACGACGATCACGATGTGCGCCGGCGCCGGAAGCGATTGCGCGGCGGCGACGGGCGCCGGTCCGGCGACCGCGCAGATAGCCGCGAATGCACACGCCCAGCGCTTCATGCGCCGAAGTGTAGGAGCAAGATCGACGATGCTCGAGGAGGCACGCGCACCACGGCGTCGAAGACAACTCAAGTTTCCGGGCATCCGCGCGAGATCAGCGCGCGCCCGACGCGATCGACGATCACCTGCGGGCGCCTGAGCATCTCGGCGCTGAGCCGGATCACGATCCAGCCGGCCGCTTCCAGAAGCGCGAGGCGTTCGATGTCCCACGACCGCTGTCGGCTGTCCTCCCAGTGCTGAATGCCGTCGTATTCGACGGCGACCTTCCACTCGCGCCAGCCCATGTCGACGCGGATGTGTAGATCGCGGAACTCGAGCTGCGTCTCCGGCTTCGGAATTCCGCCGCTCATCAACAGCAGCCGCACGCGCGTCTCCTGCGGCGACTCCGCCCCGCCGTCGACCAGCGCGAGTGTCTGCCGTAGCTGTCGGAGCCCTCGGACTCCGGGATGTTGCCCGACCACCGCAAGGACGTCGTCGACCTTGACGTCCGTCGCATTCATCAGCGCGTCGATGCGCTGCACGCCTACCTCGAGGCTGCAGTGCCTGCCCAGATCGAACGCTGTCCGTGCCGGACTGGTGACAGGCAGCTCCGCGATCAATTGCCATTCCGCGGAACACAATTCTTCCGTGCGGACGATGACGTTCTGCGGGCGTCGGCGATTGGTGTGAATCAGTTCAACCGGTGCATCGGGTCTGACCCATTTCGCACCCAACATCGCCGACGCGGTCAAGCCGGCGACGACGCCCCCTCGCCGTGACCACAGCCAGGCGGCCCTGGCGTGATCGCCTGTCGATAAGTCAGCTCCGCGCGGCGCCCACACACCCGGATAGATCGCCGAATGGAAGCGGCGCAGCTCGCGAAACGTGAGCACGCCGGTTGAGACGGCCTCAGTTGCTAGAAATGGCCATTCAATGGTCTGCATGGCAGCAACGTGGCAGGTGTCGACGACAGATCCGGGTGCCGAAGCGGCGTTATCCACAGCCTCACTGTGCGAATCGATACGCCCGCACCGGCGAGTCGCGGATGAAACCGCACAGTCGCGGGCCACGACGGGCCGCGGCAACGACGGGCCGCGGCAACGAAAAAGCCCGGCTCCTTGTGGGAGCCGGGCCTTCTCGTCGACCAGGACTGCGTTAGAAGTCCATGCCGCCCATGCCACCGGTCGGGTCGCCTGCGGCGGCGGCGGCCTTCTCCGGCTTGTCTGCGACGACCGCTTCGGTCGTCAGGAACAGCGCCGCGATGGACGCAGCGTTCTGCAGCGCCGAACGCGTCACCTTGACCGGGTCGGCCACGCCCGCCTTGAGCAGGTCCTCGTACTCGCCGGTCGCGGCGTTGAGGCCGGTCCCTGCGGGCGAGTTGGTGACCTTCTCGGCGACCACACCGGGCTCGAGCCCACCGTTGAAGGCGATCTGCTTCAGCGGGGCCGACAGCGCCACGCGGACGATGTTGGCACCGGTGGCCTCGTCGCCCGTCAGCTTCAGCTCGTCCAGCGCGGGTGAGGACTGCAGCAGGGCCACGCCACCGCCGGCGACGATGCCCTCCTCGACGGCCGCCTTCGCGTTGCGGACGGCGTCCTCGATGCGGTGCTTGCGCTCCTTGAGCTCCACCTCGGTGGCGGCGCCTGCCTTGATCACCGCAACACCGCCTGCCAGCTTGGCCAGGCGCTCCTGCAACTTCTCACGGTCGTAGTCGGAGTCGCTGTTCTCGATCTCGGCGCGGATCTGCGCAACGCGGCCTGCGATGGCCTCGCTGTCACCGGCGCCCTCGATGATGGTCGTCTCGTCCTTGGTGACGACGACCTTGCGGGCGCGGCCCAGCAGCTCGACGCCTGCCGTCTCCAGGGAGAGGCCGACCTCTTCGCTGATGACCTGGCCACCGGTGAGGATCGCGATGTCCTGCAGCATCGCCTTGCGGCGATCACCGAAGCCCGGAGCCTTGACGGCGACGGACTTGAAGGTGCCGCGGATCTTGTTGACCACCAGAGTCGACAGGGCCTCGCCCTCGACGTCCTCGGCGATGATCAGCAGCGGCTTGCCGGACTGGATGATCTTCTCCAGCAGCGGCAGCAGATCCTTGACGGTCGAGACCTTCGAGGACACCAGCAGGATGTACGGATCCTCGAGGACCGCTTCCTGACGTTCGGCGTCGGTAACGAAGTAACCCGAGATGTAGCCCTTGTCGAAGCGCATGCCCTCGGTGAGCTCCAGCTGCAGGCCGAAGGTGTTGGATTCCTCGACGGTGATGACGCCCTCGTTGCCGACCTTGTCCATGGCCTCGGCGATCAGCTCGCCGATGGACGGGTCGCCGGCGGAGATGCCCGCGGTGGCAGCGATCTGCTCCTTGGTCTCGACCTCCTTGGCCGACTTCAGCAGCGTCTCGGTGATCTTCTCGACGGCCTTCTCGATGCCGCGCTTCAGGCCGAGCGGGTTAGCCCCTGCCGCAACGTTGCGCAGGCCCTCGCGCACGAGCGCCTGGGCCAGCACGGTGGCGGTGGTGGTGCCGTCGCCCGCGACGTCGTCGGTCTTCTTGGCGACTTCCTTGACCAGCTCAGCGCCGATCTTCTCGTAGGGGTCCTCGAGGTCGATCTCCTTGGCGATGGAAACCCCATCGTTGGTGATCGTGGGGGCGCCCCACTTCTTCTCCAGAACGACGTTGCGACCCTTGGGGCCCAGCGTCACCTTTACCGCATCGGCGAGGGCGTTGAGGCCCCGCTCGAGGCCGCGGCGGGCCTCTTCGTCGTACGCAATTGTCTTGGCCATTGCGAAGTGATTCCTCCGGATTAGGGATGGCACGTTGTGTGGTCGGGTGCAGTGCCCGCGACGGACGGCTGTGGGTGTGCTCCGCGCGTGCGGCCCCGTGCCTCACCGTCCCGACCTAGCACTCACTGGTCGAGAGTGCCAACTGCATTTTTAGCACTCAAGCATGGCGAGTGCAAGGTCAGTCAGCCGGGCGAAGCCCGTCCAGCAGGACCTCCGTCAGACGCTCGGCCGCGTCACGGTTGTATCCCTGCATCGCCTGGCCCCCGACCATCAGAGCCTTTATGTCCGGCACGTCGAGATCTCGCCGTACGGACCCCGCGTTTTGCGCGGCCCGCAGCAGATCGCCGATCAAATCCAGAAACGCCTCTTCGGCGTCCGGTGCCGCGCTGTTGATATCGATGCCGACTCCCGCAAGCGCGTCGACGAGGCCCTGATCCGCGGCGCCCCAGTCCAACACCATGGAGCGGATGAAAGCGAACAGCCCCCCGCCCGGCCCCTGCGAGGTCAGCATCGCGCGACCGCTTTCGACGAGGCTTGCGATGCGGTCCTCGACCACTGCGCGGTACAGATCCTCTTTCGTCGGGAAATGCCGGTACACGGTGCCGGCGCCGACGCCTGCCCGGCGGGCGATCTCGTCGATCGGCACGGAGAGCCCGTCGGCCGCGAAGGTGTCATAGGCGACCTCGAGGACGCGGGCCCGATTGCGCGCGGCGTCCGCGCGCAGCGGTCGGTCCGGTTGAGCCACCTGCATCACCTCGGGAATACGAAAGCGGGGCGTGCGTTCCGTATAGTCGTAGTCAAACGGAGCGCCCGCCCCGTTTAGCCGATTGTAGGAGACGTCATGAACAAGTGGACCACTACCGACATTCCCGACCAGACCGGTCGCATCGCCGTCATCACCGGAGCCAACACCGGCCTCGGCTATGAGACCGCGACCGCGCTCGCAGCCAAGGGCGCACACGTCGTACTCGCCGTCCGCAACACCGACAAGGGTAAGGACGCGGCGGCCCGCATCACCTCGGCACACCAAGGGGCGGCGGTCGACGTGCAGAAGCTCGACCTCACCTCGCTCGACTCCGTCCGTCAAGCAGCCGACGAGCTGCGCTCCAGGCACGACACCATCGACCTGTTGATCAACAACGCAGGGGTGATGATGACGCCGAAGGGAACCACGCAGGACGGCTTCGAATTACAGTTCGGCACAAACCATTTGGGCCACTTCGCCTTCACCGGCCTGCTGCTCGACCGGCTGCTGCCGGTACCGGGGTCGCGCGTCGTCACCGTCAGCAGCGTCGGTCACCGCTTCGCCCGCAACGGGATCCGGTTCGACGACCTGCAGTGGGAGAAGGATTACAGCCGGGTCGGCGCCTACGGGCAGGCCAAGCTGGCCAACCTGATGTTCACCTACGAATTGCAGCGACGCCTGCAGGGCACGAATACCATCGCCGCCGCAGCACACCCGGGCGGCTCGCGCACAGAGCTGACGCGCAACCTACCCTGGGTCGTCGGTGCGGTTTCCGGCCTGCTGGAGCCGCTGTTCCAGGGCGCGGACATGGGTGCGCTGCCGACATTGCGCGCGGCAACGGATCCAGGCGTGATCGGCGGGCAGTACTTCGGCCCCGACGGTTTCGGTGAACAGCGCGGCTACCCCAAAGTTGTCGCGTCCAGCCAGGCTTCCCACGACATCGAAGCGCAGCGCCGACTGTGGACGGTGTCCGAACAGCTCACCGGTGTCGAGTTCCCGGTCTACGCCAAGTCGAGCAGCTCTTCATAGAAGCCACCGAATCGTCGTTGAGGATCGATCAGGTGCACTTCTAGGATCCAGTGGCAGACACGCCCGGTGCGGTCGGTGCGCCGCATCGGGTTGTCTGACCCCGGCGCGATATACGACTCGATCGAGTCGCCGTCGATCGTCTCGTGCGGGAACTCGCCGACCAGATGGCCGGCGTGAGGTCCGCCGAACTCCCAGCCCGCCTCACGGCTGAGCTGCACGACATGGTCGAACAGCTCGGCGCCCGTCACGTCCCTGTGCGCGTCGAAGTACTCCCGGCCCTTCGCCCAGACCCGCGGCAGGTCATCGCACAGCGCGCGCTTGCCCGCGTCGTCCCCCAGCACGAACGTGCGGCCGAAGTCCGCCTCCCACCGCTTGAAGATCGGTCCGAAGTCGCAGAACACGATGTCGTCGTCGGCGATGAGCCGGTCCGGTGGATTGTTCCGGTACGGCTGCAGGGTGTTCGCGCCCGCCCGCACGATTCGCTTGTGCCAGTGCCGCTTCACGCCGAACATGTCGGCCGCCAGGTCGCGGATCTCGTCGGACAACTCCTTCTCACGGACGCCGGCGCGGATCATGCCGGTGCGCTCGATCTCGGCGAACAACTGCGCCGCGTTATCCTGGGCATCGAGGAGCATCTCGGTGCGGAGATCTTCGTTCGCGACCGTCACTCCGCCGATGTTACGACTGCAATGGAGCGTTGATGTCACTCTTGGATCCGACGAAGGTGCCGCCCTACCCGCCGCCGCGATACGCCAGAGACGAGCCGGAGATCAGTGCGTGGCTGCGGCGCGGCACGGATCCGCCGGACTACGACTCGTCCGGTCTTGTGCAGTACCACTATCTCGCCAACCAGAAGCAGACCGACGGTGACTACGGGCTGTACCGCGTCGAGATCGCCCCGCACGGCGGCGGGCCCGGCCCGCACTTTCACCGCGCGATGTCCGAGGCGTTCTTCGTGTTGTCGGGAACAGTCAAGCTGTATGACGGCACGGACTGGGTCGACGGGCATCCCAACGACTTCCTCTATGTCCCGCCGGGCGGCATCCACGGCTTCCGCAACGAAGCCGACGCGCCGACGTCGATCCTGATGCTGTTTGCTCCCGGCGCGCCGCGGGAGCACTACTTCGAAGGCCTGGCCCGGCTCGGCGACATGACCGACGACGAGCGCCGGGAATGGTTCATCCGCAACGACAACTTCTTCATCGACTGATCAGCCTCGCGGCCAGGTACGGCGCGGTGCGGCTGCCCTTGGCCCGACTCACTTTCTGCGGTGTTCCGGCCGCGACCACCCGGCCGCCGTCGTTGCCCGCGGCAGGCCCGAGATCGATCACCCAGTCCGACCCGGCGACCATCCGCATGTCGTGTTCGGCGACCACCACGGTGTTGCCCGACTCGACGAGGCGATGCAGCTGCGCATCGAGGAGGTCCACATCGGCCGGATGCAAGCCGGTGGTGGGTTCGTCGAGCACGTAGAGCGTGTGGCCGCGGCGGGGTCGTTGCAGTTCCGAGGCCAACTTGATCCGCTGCGCCTCGCCGCCGGACAATTCGGTCGCGGGCTGCCCGAGCCGCAGGTAGCCAAGCCCGACCTCCTGCAGCGTCGTCAGGCTGCGCGCCGCGCCAGGGATATCGGCGAAAAACTCCGAAGCCTCGTCGACTGTCATAGCCAGTACGTCGGCGATGGTGCGGTCGCGATACCGCACCCGCAGCGTGGCCTCGTTGTAGCGCGCGCCGTGGCACGTCGGGCAGGTGGCGTATGTGCCGGGCAGAAAAAGCAATTCGACCGATACGAAGCCTTCACCCTGACAGGTCTTGCAGCGACCCTCGGCGACGTTGAACGAGAACCGGCCGGCCGTCCAGCCCCGTCGGCGCGCCGCAGGCGTCGCGGCGAATTCCCGCCGAACGGCGTCGAACAATCCCGTATACGTGGCCAACGTCGAACGCGGCGTCCGCCCGATCGGCCGCTGGTCAACGGCGACCAGTCGGTCGATCACATCCACGTTCTCCGCCGTCACTCCGATGCTGGCGTCGTGATCGAGGTCGACGATCTCGACGTCGGAATCCTCTGCGTCGGTGTCGCTTTCGGTCTGACCCGTCGCGCGGCCCAGATGGCGTTTCACCACGTCACCGAGCACCTTGACGACGAGCGTCGACTTCCCCGAGCCGGACACACCGGTGACCGCGGTGTAGACGCCCAGCGGCAGGTCGACGTCCAGGTCGCGCAGGTTGTGAAAGCAGATGCCCCGCAGCCGCAGCCGTCCCGACGGCTGGCGCGGGGTTCGCGTCGCGGCTGCATCGTTGTTGAAAAGATAGCTGCGGGTGATCGACTCATCGATGTCGTTCAGACCCGAAACGGGCCCGCTGTAGAGGACCTGACCTCCGAGCTCGCCTGCCCCGGGGCCGACGTCGACGATCCAGTCGGCGCGGCGCACCACATCCATGTCGTGTTCGACCACGAACAGCGAATTGCCGGCTCGCCGAAGGCGATCCAGAACATCGAGCAGGGGTTCGGCGTCAGCGGGATGCAGGCCGGCAGATGGCTCGTCCAGAACGTAGAGCACCCCGAACAGCCCTGCGCGCAACTGCGTGGCCAACCGCAGCCGCTGTAGTTCACCCGGCGAGACGGTCGGGGTGCGGCGGTTCAGCGTCAGATAGCCCAGCCCAAGATCGATGAGCACCTGGATGCGGGCGACGAGGTCGGCGGCGATCATCGTGGCGACCTCGGTCAGTTCACCGGACTCGGTCGACTCGAAGGCCGCCGCGGCATCCTTGCGCGCCGCAGTCGGGCGCAGCACGTCGGCGAGTTCGGCCAGCGGCAACGCAACGTAGTCGGCGATGGTGCGCCCCGCGAAGGTCACCTTCAGCGCCTCGGGTCGCAGTCCCGAGCCGTGGCACAGGTCGCATTCGACGCTGTCGACGAACTGCAGGACGCGACGGCGCATCATCGCACTCTGCGAGTTGGCCAGCGTGTGCCTGACGTGGCGTTCGGCGCTGGAGAAGGTCCCGTTGTAGTAGTAATCTGCGGTGACCGGATGTTGGCTCGGATCGATCTCTACGGTCGGCTGCTCGTCTGTGAACAGAATCCAATCACGTTGTCGCTTAGGCAGTTTCCGCCACGGCTTGTCGATGTCGTAGCCGAGAGTGATGAGGATGTCGCGCAGGTTCTGTCCCTGCCAGGCGCCCGGCCATGCGGCTACGGCGCCCTCGCGGATGGTAAGCGACGGGTCGGGAACGAGTGTCTGTTCGGTCACCTGATGGATCCGGCCGAGACCGTGGCACTTCGGGCATGCGCCCACCGCGGTGTTCGGCGAGAACGCATCGGAGTCCAGTCGTTCGGTGGCCCCACGCGGGTAGGTCCCGGCACGCGAGAACAGCATCCTCAGCAGATTGGACAGTGTCGTGACAGTGCCCACCGTCGACCGCGATGTCGCCGACCCCCTCCGCTGCTGCAGCGCGACAGCGGGTGGCAGTCCCGTGATGTCGTCCACCTTCGGCGCGCCGGTCGGCAGCAGCAGCCGCCTCGCGTACGGGGCGACGGACTCGAAGTAGCGGCGTTGCGCCTCGGCGTAGATGGTGCCGAAGGCGAGCGACGATTTGCCCGACCCGGAAATCCCGGTGAACGCGACCAGCGCGTCGCGCGGGGCGGCGACGTCGACTCCCCTTAAATTGTGTACCCGGCTACCGAAGACGCGCACGCATGGATCGATCTCGTCGTTCTGCCGATCCGAGGATGCCGTCATGGTGGGCAGAGAGTACCCGCGACGCACTCGGGCAAGCATGTTTGCTGTCTGCGGATCTCGGTTGGACCCGCCGCGCCGCTGGCGGCCGTGGCCGACGCGCGCGGACCGCAGGTGTCGGCCACCCGCGACACACCGTCTGTCCGGCGACGCGCCACGCGGAGGTGCACACCCGTAAACCGTTGCATTAGGCTGCTGTCCGATCAGTGAAGGAGTCTTGGGTGCGGGTTGACTCAGCGCCCGACGCCCAGGCTCTGCGGAGCTGGCAGCGTCGGGCATTGGTGCGGTATCTTGCCGCGCAGCCGCGGGATTTCCTGGCCGTAGCGACTCCCGGTTCGGGTAAGACGGCGTTTGCCCTGCGGGTGGCAGCGGAGCTGCTGGCCGACGGCGTCGTCGAGCAGATCACCGTCGTGGTGCCCACCGAACACCTCAAGACGCAGTGGGCGCTCGCCGCCGCCCGGGTGGGGCTTGCGCTCGATCCCAAGTTCAGCAATTCCGCGGCCCACACCTCGTCGGAGTACCACGGCGTCGTCGTCACCTACGCCCAAGTCGCCAGCCACCCGACCCGGCACCGGGTGCGCACCGAGAACCGACGCACGCTCGTGGTGTTCGACGAGATCCACCACGGCGGTGACGCGAAGAGTTGGGGCGACGCGATCCGCGAGGCCTTCGACGACGCCATCCGACGGCTCGCGCTCACCGGCACACCGTTCCGCAGCGACGACTCCGCGATCCCGTTCGTCACCTACGCGCCCGACGCCGAAGGGCTGATGCGCTCGCAGGCCGACCACACCTACGGCTATGCCGAGGCGCTGGCCGACGGCGTGGTGCGGCCGGTGGTGTTCCTCGCGTACTCGGGGGAGGCCCGGTGGCGAGAACGAGTGGGCCAAGAAGACGTAGTGCATGCGGCCCGGCTCGGCGAGCCGCTGACCGCCGAGCAGACGGCGCGGGCGTGGCGCACGGTCCTCGACGCGAAGGGCGAGTGGATACCGGCGGTGCTGCAGGCCGCCGACACCCGGCTCACGCAGCTGCGCAACGGCGGCGTGCCCGACGCCGGCGCCATGGTCATCGCCTCCGACCAGAAGGCCGCGCGCGCCTACGCAGCCGTCCTCACCAGGCTGACCGGTGAGACGCCGACCGTCGTGCTCTCCGACGACCCCGGCTCGTCGGCACGCATCTCCGAATACTCGGCGGGGATCGGCCGTTGGCTCGTCGCGGTCCGGATGGTCTCCGAAGGAGTCGACGTGCCGCGGCTGGCGGTGGGCGTCTACGCCACCAGTGCGGCCACACCGCTGTTCTTCGCGCAGGCGATCGGCCGCTACGTCCGCTCACGACAGCCCGGGGAGACCGCCAGCATCTTCCTGCCGTCGGTGCCGACGCTGCTCGACCTGGCCAGCGAGATGGAGGCGCAGCGCGACCATGTGCTCGGCAAGCCGCACCGCGAGTCGCAGGGCTTCGACGACGAGGCGCTCGAAGACGCAGCAAGCAAGAAGTCCGAGCCCGACGAGGACAGCGGGTTCGAGTCGCTGGGCGCGGACGCCGAACTCGATCAGGTCATCTTCGACGGCTCGTCGTTCGGCACCGCGACACCGGCGGGCAGCGACGAGGAGGCAGATTATCTGGGCATACCCGGTCTGCTGGATGCCGAAGCGATGCGAGACCTGTTGCGGCGCAGGCAAGAAGAGCAGATGACACGTCGGAGCCGCGCCGGCGGCGGCATTGGGCCGGGTGCCGCGTCTCATCCTGTCCGGGTGTCGACGCACGGGCAGCTGCGCGAACTGCGTAGTCAACTCAACGCGCTTGTCACGGTGGCACACCACCGCACGGGAAAGCCGCACGGCTGGATTCACAAGGAGCTGCGCCGGATCTGCGGCGGCCCGCCGATCGCGGCGGCGACCTCGGATCAGCTGAAGGCCCGCATCGAGGCGGTGCGGGAGCTGCGCACCTAACGCGTGGTTGCCAATTCGGCCAGGTGCGCCAGCGAGTTGTCCAGGTGCTGGTGCTCGAACGGCGGGAATGGGATATCGCGAAGGTGCGGCGGCACTCCCGACCAGTCGTAGGTCAACGTGGCCTCGGTGCGGTCGTCCCCGAGGGGCCGCAGGTCGTAGCGCCAGATCCAGCCACCGAATATGAGCTCGGAGTTGCCGCTCAGGTTGCCGCGCTCGTCGGGTCCCTGACCCGGCTGCCACGCAATGGCGTGCGGCGGGTCGAACACGTCGACCCGGTTGGCCATCTCGGAGTAGCCCTGCGGATGGTTGTCGTGATGCATTCCCATCCGGAAAATCTGACCGACTTCGGTGACGGGTTTGCCGTCCAGCGACTCACGCACCCAGCCGGTGCCGTCGATCGCCTGGTGCGTCGTCGGGTCGGCCAGCACCGCGAACACGGCGTCGACAGGTGCGTTGATCGTGGTGCTCACGCTCACGTGTTCTTCAGTCATGTCAGTGCAGACCGTCGACTCACCGGATACTCATCGCTTAGAGGCCCAACACCTCAGGCAGGTCGGCGACCGATTCGATGACGTGGTTGGGCTGCATCGCGAACTCGTCGGCGACCCACCGGTCGAGGGTGTCCTGACGGAACTTGCCGGTGCGCACCAGGACGCCGGTCATTCCGACCACCTGCGCGGCCAGCACGTCGTTGTTGAGGTCGTCGCCGATCATGTACATCTCGTCGGGGTCGACGCCGAGACGCGAAGCGGCGGCGAGAAATCCGGCAGGGGCCGGCTTGCCGACGGCGCTCGCCTTGCGTCCCGACGTCTCCTCCATGCCGATCAGGTACATACCGGTGTCGATGCGCAACCCCTCGGTGGTGTTCCACGATGTGCTGCGGTGCATGGCGACAACAGGCACGCCCTGGGCCATCCAGTCGTAGACACGACTGAGCGTCAGGTGGTTGTACTCCGGGCCCGCACCGCCGAGCAGGATCACATCCGGGGTCTCCGGCGCAGGGCCGTCCGGACCGTGGTCGCTTGCATAGGCGATGTCGATGCCCGGCATGTCTTCGGCAATCTGCCCGTTGTTGACCAGGAAGCAGCGCGCGTCGGGGTACTGCCCGCGGACGTACTCCGCCGTCAGCGCAGCGGCCGTGATCACCTCGTCGGCGGCGACGTCCATCCCTGCATCGGTCAGCAGACCGGCGATCTGCCTGCGGGTCCGCGTCGTCGTGTTCGTCAGATAGGAGCGGGCAATCTGGTTGTCGGCCAGCACCCCAAGGGTCTCGGCGGCGCCGTCGATCGGCTGCCACGAGGTCACCAACACGCCGTCGATGTCGAAGAGCACGCCACCGATCGCCATGGTGCGACAGTAAACGGCTCGCTAGGGACGCGCCCACTGACTCTCGGCCACCCACGGCGAGGCCTCCCCCGCAATGGACCAGCTGAGCTCCGCGGGTGCGTCGATCACCCGATAGTTCTTGACTCCCGCGGCGGTGGCCGCGATCAGCGTCGCCACCCCCGCCCGCCGCTGGAAAAACGTCTGGCGGACGGTCCATCCGATGATGCCCTCGGCGGCGATGCAGTCGCGACGGCGGTCCAGGCTGCCCGCGCGGGCGACCAGCCACCGCCCGTCCACCCGATGCCCCAGCGCGCGTGCCCGGTCGGCAGCCAGTGCCGCGCAGCACAGCGCCAACACTGCGACGAGGATCCACGCCCACACCGGCACGGGCACGAATGCCGCCGCCACCGCCAGCCCGGCCGCTACGAGGACCGGAAACACCAGCCCGCGGGTCCAGCGCCTGCGCGTCGCGGCAGCGCCATGGGAGCGCACCGGGCCGGACACGGCGTTGACGTCGTCGATCAGATCGGTCAGCACCGACTCCGCCGTCGCAGCCGGACACGGCGGCAGCAGCAGTGACGCCTCCCCCGCCCCGGCGACACCCGTCATCACCGCGTCCAGCCGTGCGCCGCCGAGCAGCCGCACCAGCAGCGGCTGACGCAAGGTGCCGCCCCGCAACCTGCGCATGTCGAAGGTGTGCTCACGCTTGCGAAGCAGGCCGTGCTCGAGATGCAGCACGTCTGCATCTCTGCGCAGGGTGAGATTCCCGTACGTCACAAGCGACCGCAACACCGAAAGCGCCACCGAGGCGAACAGCACGACCGCCACCACGACGGCCACGCTGGTGATCACACCGAACCGCTGCGCCGCGTCGCGACCCGATTCGGCGACATCCGAATGTTCAAGCGCTGCACCGAGACCCGCTTGATAGACGACGCCCACGCCGGCGAGGATCATCGCCAGACCGGTGAAGCTGAGTGGGCTGTAGCGCAGCCAGGACGGATGCCAGCGAGCCAGCAGCCGGGTCTGCGGCCGGTCCTGCCCGCCGGTCTCCTCGGCGGGCGCCAGCGAGTCGGCCAGCAGGATCGAGCGCAGCCGCGGCACCTCCTCGGCGCGCACCGCGTCCAACGCGAACGCCGCGTCGCCCGTGGTGTGTTGGCCGGTGCTGACCCGCAACACCGTCAACCCGAGCAGCTGGTGCAGGAGCCGGGCGTCCGTCTGCACCGAACGAATCCTGTTGCGCGGCACCGAAACCACCTTGCGCTGCAGGACGCCGGCGCGCATCTGCACCTCGTCGGGCTCGATGCGATAGCTGGTGGTGAACCAGCGCAGCACACCGAAACCGATCGTCACGCCCAACGCTGCCACCGTCCACCAGGAGTTGCCGGTCGCCGAGCCCACCACGACCGCGCCCACCAACAACGGAATCTGCCGCAACACCTCATGCACCGGGTGCACCAACAACATTCGCGGGCTGAGCCGGTGCCACACCCGGTCCGTCACGTGGCGTCCTCCGCGCCGATGGCGGCGATGTCGGTGAGCTGCGCGACGACCCGGTCGGCCACCTCGGAGTCGAGTGCAACGATGCGCACCGCACCGGCCGACGACGCGGTCGTGACGGTGACGTTGGCCAGCCCGAGCAGCCGATCCAACGGTCCGCGATAGGTGTCGACGGTCTGCACCCGGGAAATCGGCGCGATCCTGCGCTCCTGCACCAGCCAGCCCGTCCTGGTGTACACCGCCTGCGGGCTGACGTCCCAGCGGTGCACGCGGTACCGCCACAGCGGCACGACGACCACGAACACCGCGATGCCCAACACCGTGACGGCGGCCGCGACGATGTGCAGCCAGGCGAGCCGGCCGTCGAGCACGAACCACACCACCTGGGCCACCACCAACACCAGCCACGGGATGGCGGCCCCGAGCGCCCACACCAGGGGCGCTTTGCGGCTCGGCGGGTTGACGGGATCAACCAAGGTCACCCCTGCGCGATCCGACATGGGAACGACGGTAACCGTCCCTGGGTAATGTGCTGATCATGAGCCAGAAGTGGACCTCCGCCGATGTACCCGACCAGTCCGGCCGCATCGCCATCATCACCGGCGCCAACTCCGGTCTCGGCTACGACACCGCCGCCGTCCTGGCGGACAAGGGCGCGCATGTCGTACTTGCCGTGCGCAATGTCGACAAGGGCAACGAGGCCGCCCACCGGATCAGGGCCGCCAGCCCGAACGCCGTGGTAGCCGTGCAGGAACTGGATCTGTCGTCGCTCGACAGCGTCCGCAGGACCGCCGACGACCTCCGCGCGGCGCACCCGCGCATCGACCTGCTGATCAACAACGCGGGCGTGATGTACGTGCCGAAGCGCGAGACCACCAAAGACGGCTTCGAGATGCAGTTCGGCACCAACCACCTGGGCCACTTCGCGCTGACCGGCCTGCTGCTGGACAACATGCTGGCGGTCGACGGGTCGCGGGTGGTCACAGTCAGCAGCAATGGACACAAATTCTGGTTCCTCGCCGATATCTACTTCGACGACTTGCAGTTCGAACGCGGTTACAACCGGGTCAAGGCCTATGGCCAGTCCAAACTGGCCAACCTGATGTTCACCTACGACCTGCAGCGGCGCCTGAAGGGCAAAGGCGCGCCGACCGTCGCACTCGCGGCCCATCCCGGCTTCTCCGATACCGAGCTCATGCGCTACCTACCCGACGTCATTCCGGCCTTCATGTGGAAACCAGTCACCCAGCCTGCCGACAAGGGCGCGCTGCCGACGCTGCGCGCCGCAACCGATCCGGACGCACACGGTGGTCAGTACTACGGCCCTGACGGCATCGGAGAGATCAAGGGCAACCCGAAAGTAGTTGCCTCCAGCGCACAATCGCGCAACGAGGACGCCCAGCGGCGGCTGTGGACGCTGTCCGAAGAGCTGACCGGCGTCACCTACCCCGTCTGATGCGGTCCGTCGACGAGCACCGGCGCGTGGTGGCCGCGCTGATCACGCCCCGCCCACCGGCAGGGGTGCCGCTCGCCGATGCGCTGGGGCTGGTACTCGCCGCCGATGTGGTGGCGCCGCTCTCCCTGCCCGGCTTCGACAATTCGGCGATGGACGGCTACGCCGTCGTCGCCGACGACATCGCCGACGCGAGTGCCGACCATCCGGTGCTGCTGCCCGTCACCGAGGACATCCCCGCCGGCCGCACCGATGCGCTGATCCTGAAACCCGGAACCGCGCACAGGATCATGACGGGGGCGCCGCTCCCGTCCGGCGCCACCGCCGTCGTGCCCGTCGAGGCCACCGACGGTGCGACGGACACCGTGGCGATCCGTGCGACCGCCCCTGCCGGACGGCACATTCGACGCGCCGGCGAGGACGTCGAAGCGGGCACCACCGTGCTGCGGGCCGGTCAGGTGGTGACGCCGGCCGTACTCGGCCTTGCCGCGGCCCTCGGTCTGGATGAGCTCGATGTCGTTCCGCGCCAACGAGTTCTGGTCCTGTCGACCGGATCGGAGCTGGTCGCACCCGGCACACCGCTCGAGCCGGGGCAGATCTATGAGTCGAACGCCGTCATGCTTACGGCCGCCGCGAAGGATGCAGGTGCCGAGGTCACCACGGCGCCGATGAGCAGTGACGACGTCGACGAGTTCCGCGCGGTGCTCGACCGTCACGCCGGCAACGCCGACCTCATCGTCACCACCGGCGGGGTGAGCGCCGGCGCCTATGAAGTCGTCAAGGACGCACTCGGAGCCGGAGGGCCGGCGACATCCGGCCGGGCCGATCAGGTCGAATTCGTCAAGGTCGCCATGCAGCCCGGCATGCCGCAGGGTGCGGGCCGCATCGCCGGAGCCGCCGGGCCGGCGACATCAGGCCGAGGCACGGCCATCATCACGCTGCCCGGCAATCCGGTGAGCGCCCTGGTGTCGTTCGAGGTCTTCATCCGAACACCGCTACGCGCGGCGATGGGGCTGCCGGAGCCCCAGCGGCCGCGGCTGACGGCGCGGCTCAAAGAGGACCTGACTTCACCACGCGGCAAGCGGCAGTTCCGCCGCGGTGTGTTGGACGCCGACAAGGGCGAGGTCTCCAGTTACGGGCCGCCCGCGTCGCATCACCTGCGCTGGCTGGCATCGGCGAACTGCCTGCTGGAGATCGAGGAGGACGTTGCCGAGCTGACCGCGGGATCCCCTGTCCAGGTTTGGGACCTCTCGAGCGGGTAGCCACCCGTAGAATCGCCACACGATGGCCAGACGCCCCGACCTCAGAACAGGCCCCGCGCGACTGGTGGCCCTGGCGAGAACCACGATTCCCCCGATGCATCCCGCAGGCCTACCGTTCGTCGGCGCAGGCCTGGCGCTCGCCGCGGCAGGACGCCGCTATCGGTGGCTGCGCAACGCGGGCCTGCTGGCCGCGGGCGCCAACGCTGCGTTCTTCCGCCACCCGCCCCGCGTGCCGCCCGCCCGCCCCGGCGTGGTCGTCGCGCCCGCCGACGGGCTGATCTGCCTCGTCGAGGACGTGGTGCCGCCCGCCGAACTGAACCTGCCCGACCGTCCGCTGCCTCGAATCAGCATCTTCCTGTCGATCTTCGACGCTCACGTCCAGCGCATCCCGGTAAGCGGCGAGGTGGTGTCGGTCGTGCACCGTCGGGGGCTGTACAAATCCGCCGAGCTCGCCGCGGCCAGCCAGGACAACGAACGCAACAGCGTGCGCATCCGCACGCCCGAGGGCCACGAGGTGGTGGCCGTCCAGATCGCGGGTCTGGTCGCGCGCCGCATCGTCTGCGACATCAAGCCCGGCGACAAGGTGATGATCGGCGACACCTACGGCCTCATCAGGTACGGGTCGCGGCTGGACACCTACCTGCCGGAGGGCACCGAGGTCCTCGTGCTGCCGGGCCAACGGGCGGTCGGCGGCGAGACGATCCTTGCGGAGCTGCCGCGATGAAGCCCCGCGTCAAGAGGCCTAACGTCAGCCTGCGCATGCTGCCGAGCGCCATGACGGTCGCGGCGATCTGCCTCGGCCTTTCGGCGGTGAAATTCGCGCTGGACAACCGCCCGACCGAGGCGATGGCGTTTCTGGCGGTGGCCGCGATCCTCGACGCACTCGACGGTCGCATCGCCCGGCTGCTCAAGGCCACGTCGAAGATGGGCGAGGAGATCGACTCACTCGCCGATGCGGTGAACTTCGGTGTCGCACCGGCATTCATCGTCTACGGCACGCTGCTCTCGCACTCGCGCATCGGCTGGATCGTCGTGCTCCTCTACGCGGTGTGCATCGTGCTGCGGCTGGCGCGGTACAACACGATGCTGGCCGAGGACCAACCGCCCTATACCAAGGAGTTCTTCGTCGGCATGCCCGCGCCGGCGGGCGCGATCGGCGCGATCGGCCCGCTGGCGGCCAAAATGCAGTTCGGCGACGGCTGGTGGACCTCGGAGCCCGCCGTGGTGATCTGGATGGTCGGCGTCTCGCTGCTGGTGGTCAGCACCATCCCGATGCGCAAGGTGCACACCTTCGCCATCTCCCAGAACATGGTGGTTCCGCTGCTGGCGGCACTGGCGATCCTGGTCGCCGCCTCGATCCTCTACGGCTACATCGTGATCCTGCTGATCATCCTCGGCTACGTGATCCACATCCCGTTCGCAGTACGGACCGAGGCTTGGCTGTCGGAACACCCGGAGGTGTGGGGAGACAAGCCGAAGGAGCAACGTCAGGCGCGGCGGGCGGTCCGCCGGGTGCGCCGGGCCCAGCCGCGCACACACCGTCGTTCGATGGCCCGGCTCGGACTCCGCAGACCGCCGGGTCCCTGACATGACCGGGTTCGACGTCGCGGACCGGCCGGTGCCGCGGCAGCAGCTCACACTCACCGCGCGGCTGAACACCTCGGCGCTGGACTCGCGTCGCGGTGTCATCCGCCTTCACCCCGAAGCCATTGCTGCGCTGGGCATCCGGGAATGGGATGCGGTTGCGCTGACGGGTTCGCGGACCACCGCCGCGGTCGCGGGTGTGGCACCGGACGGAACCCCGGCGGGCACGGCGCTGCTCGACGACGTGACGCTGTCCAACGCCGGGCTGCGGGAGAACACCACCGTGCTCGTCGCACCGGTGACGGTGTACGGCGCGCGGTCGGTGACGGTGCGCGGTTCGAACCTGGCCACGCGGTCGATTCCGTCGGCGACGCTACGCCAGGCCCTGCTCGGCAAGGTGATGACGGTCGGCGATACCGTGTCGCTGCTGCCGCGCGAGCTGGGCCCCGACATCTCCACGACCGCTGCCAGCAGCGCGCTGGCGTCGGCCGTCGGCATCACCTGGACGTCCGAACTGCTGACGGTGACGGGCGTGGACCCGGCCGGACCCGTGAGCGTGCAACCGAATTCGGTCGTCAAATGGGGTGACGGGACCGCGCCGGCGGCGACATCGGGACACGGCAGCGCCCCTTCGCAGCAGGCCACATCGACGGGCCAGTACACGGTGTCGACTCCGGAGAAGTCGGCGACGGTGAACATCGACGACCTGAAGGGCTCGCACGCTCAGGCCGCCAGGCTGACCGAATGGCTGAAGCTCGCCCTCGACCAGCCGGAGTTGCTCGAAACCCTCGGCGCCAAGCCCAATCTCGGCGTACTGGTGTCCGGACCCGCGGGCGTGGGCAAGGCGGCGCTGGTGCGTGCCGTGTGCACCGACCGGCGACTGGTCGAACTGGACGGGCCGGAGGTGGGCGCGCTGCGGGCGGAAGACCGCCTCAAGAGCGTCGCATCGGCGGTGGCCAGCGTGCGCGACGGCGGTGGCGTCCTGTTGATCACCGACATCGACGCGCTGCTGCCGACGGTCGCCGACCCGGTCTCGACGCTGATACTCGCCGAACTGCGCAACGCGGTGGCCACCCCCGGCGTCGCCTTCATCGCCACCTCGCAACGCCCCGAGGACCTCGACCCGCGACTGCGGGCACCTGACCTGTGCGACCGCGAACTCGGCCTGAGCCTGCCCGATGCATCGGTGCGCAAGCAGTTGCTCGAGGTGTTGTTGCGCGACGTGCCCGCCGACAAGCTGAACCTCGACGACATCGCGGAACGCACACCGGGTTTCGTGGTGGCCGATCTCAGTGCGCTGGTGCGGGAGGCCGCGCTGCGGGCGGCGGCACGGGCCAGCGTGGACGAGAAACCTCCGACGCTGACCCAGGACGACCTGACGGGCGCGCTGAGTGTCATCCGTCCGCTGTCGCGGTCCGCCGCCGAAGAAGTGGCCGTCGGCTCCATCACGCTCGAGGACGTCGGCGACATGGCCGAAACCAAACAGGCGCTCACCGAGGCGGTGTTGTGGCCACTGCAGCATCCCGAGACGTTCGAGCGGCTCGGCGTCGAGCCGCCGCGTGGCGTGCTGCTGTACGGGCCGCCCGGCTGCGGCAAGACCTTCGTCGTGCGGGCGCTGGCCAGCTCCGGGCGGCTGTCGGTGCACGCGGTCAAGGGCGCCGAGCTGATGGACAAATGGGTCGGCGCTTCGGAGAAGGCGGTTCGCGATCTCTTCCGCCGCGCCCGCGATTCCGCGCCCTCGCTGGTGTTCCTCGACGAACTCGATGCGCTCGCGCCACGGCGCGGGCAGAGCTTCGATTCCGGGGTCACCGACAGGGTGGTGTCCGCGCTGCTGACGGAACTCGACGGCATCGAGCCGCTGCGCAACGTGGTGGTGCTCGGCGCGACCAACCGGCCGGATCTGATCGATCCCGCGCTACTGCGGCCGGGCCGGCTGGAGAAGCTGGTGTTCGTCGAGCCGCCCGACGCCGACGCCCGCCGCGAAATACTGCGCACCGCAGGTAAATCCATCCCGCTGGCCGACGATGTCGATCTCGACTCGCTGGCCGGGGAGCTGGACGGCTACAGCGCCGCCGACTGCGTTGCGCTGCTGCGCGAGTCCGCCCTGACGGCGATGCGGCGATCGATCGACGCCGCGGACGTGACGGGCGCCGACGTGGCCACGGCCCGCAATACCGTGCGCCCGTCGCTGGACCCAGCGCAGGTCGAGTCGCTGCGCGAGTTCTCGGCCGCCCGCTGAGTAGTTACGGCCGCGCCTCCAGCACGAGGTTGAACGGGGTCTCGGTGGCCCGCCGGAAACGGGTGAAGCCGCCACCGTCGACGACGACTTCTCGTAACCGCGCCTCACCCGCCTGCGCACCGAGTGCAGGTCCATTGCGCGCCAGCGAGACGGGCACGCAGATCTGAGTGGACGCGCCGTACATCACGCGGCCGACCGGATTCAGATTGTCGGCCACCGCGTCGTTGGCGAACGGCTCCACGATCATCGCGGTGCCGTCGTCGCTGATCGCCTCGCGCGCGTGCCGCGACACACTGATCGGGTCCGCCATGTCGTGCAGGCAGTCGAAGAACGCGATGAGATCGAAGTCCCTGCCCTGGTAGCCGACCGCATCGGCGACCTCGAATCGCGCGTTTGCCGCGCCTGCCGCCGCGGCCTTCTCGGTTGCGACCTTGATCGAATCGTCGTGATAGTCGTAACCGATGAACTCCGAATCCGGATAGGTCATCGCCATCAGGATCGTGCTGGCGCCGTGCCCACACCCGACATCGGCGACCTTGGCTCCGGTTTTCAGCTTGTCGACGACACCGTCGAGGGCCGGCAGCCATGAGCCGATCAGATTCGTGTTGTACCCGGCCCGGAAGAATCGTTCCGTCCCCTCGAACAGGCATGGGTGGTGATCGCCCCATTCCATGCCCTCACCCGACCTGAAGTTGTCGAGCGTCTTCTCGAGAGCGTGAAACGTCGCTTCGACGATGTTGTATGCGCCGGGCATGTCGACCGGCCCGTCGGGGTCGGTCAGGCACAGCGCCTGCTCCGGGCTCAGCGACCACTGGTCGGATGCCGGGTCGTACTGCACATATCCGCCCGCGCCCTGATTGCCGAGCCATTCGCGGACGTAACGTTCGTCGGTGCCGGTGCGCTGCGCCAGCTCGGTGGAGGTCATGGCGCCCGTGGCCAGTTCGCGGTACAGCCCGAGGCGGTCACCGACAAGAATCAACGTCGCGCTCATCGCGGCGCCGAGATCACCCACCGCTTTGCCGAGGAACTCGTTCAATTTAATCTCGTCTACAGCCATGGGCCCATAGTGACGTCCGAGCCGGAGGGGTGTCGGACATTGGCACTTAAAGCTCAACTACGGCAGGTTTCGCAGCGACCCAATGCTTCCCCCGATCGGGGGACACGTGAATCACCCTGGTGATCGTCCGGTCGCCCGACATACATCAAACCTGCATGGCGGCATTCTCAAATCATCGAAAGACCACTCACACAGGAGAATTCAGATGATCAAGAATGTCTTCGCCCGCTACCTCGTCCTTCTATTCGTCGGCGGAGGTGCTCTCGGGGGCGCCGCCGTCGGCCTTGCGAGCATGGCCGGCGCCGCGTAAAGGCTGAGCGCCTGTCGGGGTTGCAATACATCTTGACAGTGACTAGTTAGAGGCGCATAGTCGGACATATAACTAGTCACCGTCAAGATCTAGGAGCAGGGAGGCACCATGACCGCCCCAATCACGTCGACCCGTGCCGGTGATCGCGAGCGGGAGAAGACCGCGAGCCAACTCGGCTCCGCGCTCGCCCAGGGCTATCTCGAGATGGACGAATACGAGACCCGGCTGCAGTCGGCGTTCGCCGCGCACACCACCGCCGAGCTGCGCCAATTGGTCGCCGACCTACACCTGGGACAACTGCGGCGCCACGACCCACGCCGGCGCGAGGCACGCCGGGCCGCCGCACGCCGCGGTGTGCAGATGCACCTGGCCGGCTACCTGGCGATGGTCGTCGTCGTGCTCACGGTATGGCTCGCCGTCGGCCTGACCGCAGGTGCCTGGTACTTCTGGCCGATCTGGCCCATCCTCGGCGCGGGTATCGCAGTCATCGGACACGCCATGCCGATCCGCTTTGCGCCCGGGCGCCCACTGGCATCGACAGGGGCTGCGCTACATCACTGCGGGCAGGCACCAACGGGCTATCGCGGCAGCGGCGTGTGATGTGGTCGGCGGCCGGTCATCCACCCATGCGACGTAGCCGTCCGGACGCACCAGCACGGCCGCGGGCAGTTCGGTGTCGTGGTGCAGGGCGTGCACGACGTCGGGGCGGTCGATGTTCACGTCATCGGTCGTCACCAACACGAACCGGCCCCCGCGCAGCAGTTCATACAGCCGGCTGCCGCCGCAGTCGACGTCCGGCATGCGCTTGCCGACCATGCGGTGGTCGTCGCGGGATCGGCGCGGATAGCCGATGCCCAGCTGGCTCAGCCGTCCGGCCATGAACCGACGGCCTGCAGGTATCCGCGTGATCGTCCCGACCGCGATGGTCTGAACCAGACGCTGCACCCGAGAACGGCCGAGCACCAGCTGGTTGAACGCGTCGGTCAGTCGCAGCACCGCCGCGCCGACCGGATGCCGCTCACCCTCGTAACTGTCCAACAGCCAATTCGGTGCCGTTCCGCGGACGGCCGACGACAGCTTCCAGCCGAGGTTCATCGCGTCGCCGATGCCGGTGTTCATCCCCTGTCCGCCCAGCGGCGAGTGCACATGAGCGGCGTCACCCGCGATGAACACCCGGCCTTCGCGGTAGCGCTCGGCCTGCTTGCGCTCCGACAAAAACCTTGAACTCCAACGCATTTCGGTCATGCCGAAGTCTTCATCGGCGACGCGGTTGAACGAGCCGCGAATCTCCTCCAGCGTCACCGGCTCCTTCAGCGGCGCCTGCTCACGCAGCCGGTCCCAGGCGATGGCACGAAACCAGCCGTCGCCGAACGGAATCATCAGCACCACGCCCCGCTCATTCGTGACACCGGTCAACGTCTCCTCCGGGGCCCGCGTCAGCCGCACGTCGGCCAGCAGGATGTGCGTCGCGTACTGCTTGCCTTCGAACCCGATGCCGACCAACTGCCGAACCGTGCTGTGCGCGCCGTCGCACCCAACGACGTACGCCGCCCGCAGGGCGGTGCCGTCGGCGCACTGCACCGTCACGCCGTCGTCGTCCTGGGTCAACCCGACCAGCTCGGCGCCGCGCGAAACCGGCACCGCCAGTTCGTCGACCCGGGCCGCCAGCACATGCTCGGTGCCGCTCTGCGGCGCTATCAACAGCACCCCGAACCTGCTCGGCAGCGCCCGCAGGTCGATCGAGGCGCCGCCCGGCGGAGCTATCTGGTAAACCAGTTTGCCCCGCTTCAGCAGTTCGTCGGCCAGCCCGCGGGCGTCCAGTAGTTCTAGCGTGCGCGCATGGACGGCGAACGCCCTGGTGATGTTGGGCATGTCGGTGCGCTCTTCGAGCAACCGAACCCCGACGCCGCCGAGAGCGAGTTCGGCGGCCAGCATCAAACCCGTTGGGCCGGCCCCGACCACCAGCACATCGGAGGTATCCACGGGCCGGACGGTACCTGCATCCGCCCACGTAGACTGGGCTTCAGCCAAAGCCTGACCCGGCTGACACCCTGCTATCTGTTCTTCGCCCGGCGGCTCATCACCGACCAAGCCCACCAGATTCGGAGTGCCTTGCTAGCCGTCCTGATCGCCCACGCGGTCGCCACCGCGTCGGCTCCCCTGCTGGTGCGCCGGTGGGGCAGGCGGGCGTTCTATCCGCTGGCGCTGGTCCCGCTCGGCTCCCTTGTCTGGGTGGCGCAGAACTGGCCGGGACACGGGCGGGCGCTCAGCGTCGACGTGCCGTGGGTGCCCGAGTTGTCGATGAACATCGCGCTGAGGTTCGACGCGCTCGCGGCGATCATGAGCGTGCTGGTGCTGGGCATCGGCGCGCTGGTGCTGTTCTACTGCGCCGACTACTTCCATCATCACGACGGCCATACGGAGAACCGGCTGCCCAGCTTCGCTGCGGAGCTCGTCGCATTCGCGGGCGCCATGTTCGGGTTGGTGGTCAGCGACAACATGCTGCTGCTCTACCTGTTCTGGGAATTGACGACGGTCC
>NZ_JAVHWR010000124.1:0-54593 GCF_032159565.1 Mycobacterium sp. | reverse complement strand
GTCAAACAGGGCATGCGGGAGCGGTTCGACGAGATGCGCCGGATGGGCATCCGCACCGTGATGATCACCGGCGACAACCCCTTGACCGCCAAGGCGATCGCCGATGAGGCGGGCGTCGACGACTTTCTCGCCGAGGCCACGCCCGAGGACAAGATGGCGCTGATCAAGAAGGAGCAGGCCGGCGGCAAGCTCGTCGCGATGACCGGCGATGGCACCAACGACGCCCCCGCACTGGCTCAGGCCGACGTCGGCGTCGCGATGAACACCGGCACGTCGGCGGCCAAAGAGGCCGGCAACATGGTCGACCTCGACTCCGATCCGACGAAGCTCATCGAGATCGTCGAGATCGGCAAGCAGCTGCTGATCACGCGTGGTGCGTTGACGACGTTCTCGATCGCCAACGACATCGCCAAGTACTTCGCGATCATCCCTGCGATGTTCGTGGCGCTGTTCCCCGGCCTGGACCTGCTGAACGTCATGCGGCTGCACAGCCCGCAGTCGGCGATCCTGTCCGCGGTCATTTTCAACGCGATCATCATCGTCGCGCTCATCCCGCTGTCGTTGCGGGGCGTACGTTACACGCCGAGCAGTGCCTCAAAGCTGTTGAGCCGCAACCTCTACGTCTACGGCCTCGGCGGCATCATCGCGCCGTTCATCGGTATCAAGCTGATCGATCTCGTCGTCCAACTCCTCCCCGGAATGTGAAATGAAGCTATCCAACCTCGTTCGTCAACACTGGGCGGCGCTGCGCGCGCTGCTAGTGCTCACCGCAATCGTCGGCCTGGCCTATCCCCTCTTCATCTGGCTGGTCGTCCAGCTGCCCGGGCTGCGCGACAAGGCCGACGGCTCGATCATCGAGGCCGACGGAAAACCGGTCGGCAGCAGCCTGATCGGCCAGTCGTTCACCGACAGCGACGGCGACCCGCTGCCGCAGTACTTCCAGAGCAGGCCTTCGGCGGCAGGCGACGGCTACGATCCGCTGGCCACCAGCGCAAGCAACCTGGGACCGGAGAGCATCGTCGACACGCCCGG
Source organism: Mycobacterium sp. (assembly GCF_032159565.1). GTDB lineage: Bacteria > Actinomycetota > Actinomycetes > Mycobacteriales > Mycobacteriaceae > Mycobacterium. The sequence continues at coordinate 53,561 of NZ_JAVHWR010000124.1, read as the reverse complement.
TGACCCGTCCCTGCCCGGGGACAACAACGGCTACAAGCCCAGCCTGCTCACCCTGGTGTGCTCGCGCAGCGCCGCCGCCGGTGAACTCGACGGCGTCGACGGGTCACGGCCGTTCTGCACGGGCGACGGTGTCGGCGCCGTGCTGTCGGTGATCGGCACCCGCGACGCCCGCGGCGACGTGGTGCACCCGACACGGGTCGTCAGCGTCAACGAGCCGTGCGAGACCACGCCGACGCCGTTCCTGAACACCTACCAGGGCGTCCGGGTCGAGTGCGCCCGCTACGGCGAGGACTACAGCATCGGCCAGATCGTGCCGATCCGCGGCAGCGCACCGGCCGACCCCGCGGTGCCCGCCGACGCCGTTACCGCCAGCGGTAGTGGCCTCGACCCGCACATCTCGATCGCCTACGCGGATCTGCAGGTCAACAGGGTCGCCACGGCCCGCGGCGTCGCCGCCGATCTGGTTCGCCAAGCCGTCGCCGACAACACGAACGGGCGCTGGCTCGGGTTCTTCGGCGAACCGACCGTCAACGTCTTGAAGCTCAACATCGCCTTGGACCAGAAGTATCCGGCAAAGAGCTGACGCACCGGTGGATGATGAGCATGTGAGTAAGTCGCCGCAGGGCGCCAAACGCGGGGAGCTGCGCATCTACCTCGGCGCAGCTCCCGGCGTCGGTAAGACGTACGCGATGCTCGGCGAGGCTCACCGGCGACTGGAGCGCGGCACCGATATCGTCGCGGCCGTCGTCGAGACGCACGGCCGCAAGAAGACGGCCGAGCTGATCGAGGGCATCGAAGTCATCCCGCCGAACTACATCGACTATCGCGGCACCCGCTTGGCCGAACTCGACGTCGACGCCGTCATCAAGCGCCACCCACAGGTCGTGCTGGTCGACGAACTCGCGCACACCAACACTCCGGGCAGCAGGAACCCGAAACGGTGGCAGGACGTCGACGAGCTCCTCGATGAGGGCATCAGCGTGATCTCGACGGTCAACGTCCAACACCTCGAGAGCCTCAACGACGTCGTCACCCAGATCACCGGGATCGAACAACAGGAGAAGGTGCCCGACGAAGTCGTCCGCGCCGCCGATCAGATCGAACTCGTCGATATCACGCCGGAGGCGTTGCGGCGCAGACTGTCTCACGGCAATGTGTACGCATCCGAGCGCATCAATGCCGCACTGTCCAATTACTTCCGGCAAGGCAACCTGACTGCGCTACGCGAACTGGCGCTGCTGTGGCTGGCCGATCAGGTGGACGCTGCGCTGGCCAAATACCGTGCCGACAAACACATCACCGACACATGGGAAGCCCGCGAACGGGTTGTTGTCGCCGTAACCGGGGGGCCTGAGTCCGAAACGCTTGTGCGACGCGCGTTTCGCATCGCATCGAAATCGAGCGCAGAGCTCATGGTGGTCCATGTGGTGCACGGCGACGGCCTCTCGGGTGTCTCCGCTCCCCAGATGGGCAAGGTGCGAGAGCTGGCCACCAGTCTGGGCGCCACCGTGCACACCGTCGTCGGAGACGACGTGCCCGCCGCACTTCTGGATTTCGCCCGCGAAATGAACGCCACACAGCTGATAGTCGGCATTTCACGGCGATCGCGGTGGGCGCGGATCTTCGACGAGGGCATCGGCGCCGCCGTCGTGCAACAGTCGGGCAAGATCGACGTTCACATGGTCACCCACGGGGAGGCCAGGCGCGGCCCCTCGTGGTCATCGCTGACCCCTCGGCAGCGGCACACGGTGTCCTGGCTCGCCGCACTGGTCGTCCCGTCGGCGATCTGCACGCTCATCGTCGGACTGCTCGACCCGTTCCTGGGTGTCGGCGGGGAAAGCGCGCTGTTCTTCGTCGGCGTCCTCGTCGTCGCGTTGCTTGGTGGCGTGGCGCCCGCCGCACTGTCGGCCCTGCTGTCGGGTCTACTGCTGAACTACTTCCTCGTCGAGCCTCGTCACACCTTCACCATCGCCGAGCCCGACAGCGCCATCACCGTCGTCGTGCTGCTCGCCGTCGCGGTCGCGGTCGCCGCGCTGGTGGACGGCGCCGCGAAACGCGCCAGGGAGGCCACGCAGGCCTCCCGCGAAGCGGAACTGCTCGCGCTCTTCGCCGGCTCGGTGCTTCGGGGCGCCGACCTCGACACGCTGCTCGAGCGGGTCCGCGAGACGTACTCCCAGCGCGCCGTCAGCGTGCTGCGCGTCAACCACGACGACGAACGCATCGTCGCGTGCGTCGGCAAGGACCCGTGCGTGTCGGTGGATTCGGCCGACACCGCCATCGAGGTCGGCGACGACGAATTCTGGATGTTGATGGCGGGCAGGCAACTCGCCGCCCGCGACCGCCGCGTACTGACGGCTGTCGCGAAACAGGCGGCCGGCCTGATCAAGCAGCGCGAGCTCACCGAGGAGGCCGGCAAGGCGGAAGCGATCGCGCAGGCCGACGAGCTGCGCCGCTCGCTGTTGTCAGCCGTCAGCCACGATCTGCGCACACCGTTGGCGGCGGCCAAGGCAGCGGTATCCAGTCTGCGCAGCGACGACGTCGACTTCTCCGCCGAGGACACCTCCGAGCTGCTCGCCACGATCGAGGAGTCGATCGACCAGCTCACCGCGCTCGTCGGCAACCTGCTCGACTCGTCGCGACTGGCGGCCGGAGTGGTCCGCCCGGCGCTGCGGCGGGTGTACCTGGAAGAGACGGTGCAGCGGGCGCTGGTGGGAATCAGCCAGCACTCCACCGGTTTTCGCAGTGTGGCGCTCGACCGGGTGAAGGTGGAGGTGGACGACGCGGTTGCGATGGCCGACAGCGGCCTGCTCGAGCGGGTGCTGGCGAACCTGATCGACAACGCCCTGCGCTACGCGCCCGACAGCCCCGTGCGGGTCACGGCGAGCACAGTGGGCGACCGGGTGCTGATCGCTGTGATCGACGAGGGCAGGGGCATACCGCGCGGCGCCGAGGAGCAGTTGTTCGCGCCGTTCCAGCGACTCGGAGATCAGGACAACAACACCGGCGTCGGCCTCGGCCTCTCGGTCGCGAAGGGATTCGTCGAGGCGATGGGTGGAACCGTTCAGGCCACCGACACGCCCGGCGGCGGATTGACCGTGCTCGTCGACCTCACCGCTCCTCCAAGGAGTTCGGCGACATGACAAGGGTTTTGGTTGTCGACGACGAACCGCAGATCCTGCGCGCCTTGCGCATCAACCTGTCCGTGCGTGGCTACGAAGTTGTCACCGCCGCGAGCGGCAGCGGTGCACTGCGTGCCGCCGCGGACGACCACCCCGACGTCGTCATCCTCGACCTCGGATTGCCCGACATGTCGGGTATCGACGTCATCGGCGGCCTGCGGGGTTGGCTGACCGCGCCGATCATCGTGCTGTCGGCGCGCACCGACTCCGCCGACAAGGTGGAGGCTCTCGACGCCGGGGCCGACGACTACGTCACCAAGCCCTTCGGTATGGACGAGTTCCTCGCGCGTCTGCGCGCAGCGATCCGGCGTGGTGCCGCCGCCGCGGAAACCGACGAGCCCGTCGTCGAAACATCCTCGTTCACAGTGGATCTGGCATCGAAGAAGGTCTCCAAGAACGGCACCGAGGTCCACCTCACGCCGACCGAGTGGGGCATGCTGGAGATGCTGGTGCGCAACCGCGGCAAGCTGGTCGGCCGCGAGGAGCTCCTCAAGGAAGTATGGGGGCCCGCGTACGCCAAGGAGACGCACTATCTGCGGGTCTACCTTGCGCAGCTGCGGCGCAAGCTCGAGGATGACCCGTCGCGCCCCGTGCACCTGCTGACCGAAGCCGGCATGGGCTACCGCTTCCAGGAGTGACTTTTTCCGCCGAGCAGTGTTAGTGAGCGGTCTCCTCGGCGAGCGCGATCAGCTTCTTGCGCACCATGTCCGGGCGCTCGTCGACGACGAAGTGGGTGGCGTCGACGGATTCCAGCGTGTAGTCGTCGGCGTTCGCGGTCTCCACTGACACCATCGAGGGGCGGACGACGGCGTCGCCGGCACCGTAGAGCACCCGTATCGGCACGGTGGCCCGTCGCGTTTCGGGTTGGCGTGCGGCAGCGGGCAACTCGCGAAGCAGGAACGTCCGATAGGTGTCCCTGCCGGCGCGGGCGCACACCGGGTCGCGGAATCGGTCGGCGAAGACGCGGGCGTCTGCGGGGTCGATTTTGGATCCGGCCTTCAAGAAGTAATGAACCAGATTCGTGTGGCGTTGGAACGCAACACCGAACGTGGCGAGCGGCAGCTGGTATGCCAGTCGCCACAGATGCGGCAGCGCAGCACGCGGCGACTGCCACGGATGGTTGATGTTCATCGCGAGATAGCCGTCGAACCGCTCGGGCTCGCGCAGCACCATCAGATAGCCGACGGCGGCGCCCCAGTCGTGGGCCACCAGCAGCACCCGGTCCAGTCCGAGTGCGTCGAGCAGCGCCAGCACATCGGTGGCGACGTCGTCTTTGGCCCACTTGTGCGGCGCCGGCCCCGACCACCCGTAACCGGGTAGGTCGGGCGCGATGATCCGCAGCCCTGGCGGCGGATCGGCCAACAGGTCGCGGTACTCCCAGTGGTGCTGCGGCCAACCGTGCAGCGCGAGGACCGGGCGGCCGTCCGGCGGGCCCGCCTCCGTGACATGGAAGCGCACACCGTTGGCGTCGACGAAGGACCGGCGCGCTCCGGCGATCGGAGGCGGTTGATCAGCCATCATCGGACTATAGGTCAGGCGGGATCTTCGACCCGCAGCAGATCGTTCTCCTCAGCCGCGTGGACTGACAGTGTGCGATACCCGTAGTAATTGAACAGCACCGTCACCCGATCGGGCTCACCGTGCAGGACGACTCCCGGTCCCCACTCGCGATGTTCGACGGGCGTGCCGAGCGCGATCGCCGACTCCCCGTCGGCCGCGGCGGGGCCCTTCTCGTGGCAGCGGTCGCAGTTCCCGCAGGGACCGGCGAGGAAGTCTCCGAAGTACGCCAACAGGAACTGGCGACGGCAGTGCGTGGTTTCGGCATAGGACCGCATCATCTCGACGCGCGTGCGATCGACGCGTTCGCCGAGGCGGGCCATCTCCACCGCCTTCGCCACCGCTGCGTCCGCGGCCAGGCCTGTCGCCGTGAAGCCCTCCGCGCCGGACGTGATGGCGCCCGCACGCTCGAGCAGATTGACCGTCGCCGTCAGCTTCCGCCCGTGCATCTCGATGTCAGAGCGAAGCTGCTTCAACCGTTTCGGCTCGTTGCCAAGCGCCGCGTATACCGCGTGCAGCGCATCCTCATCGGCGTGCCGAGTGGCGAACAGGTCGCCCAGCGACAGGTCTTCCGAACGATAGAACAAGGCGGCGCGCGCGGACTCACCGTCGCGTCCTGCCCTCCCGATTTGCTGGTAGTAGGTGTCGACCGACTCCGGCACCGATGCGTGCAGGGCGAAGCGGACGTTTGGTTTGTCGATTCCCATCCCGAATGCGGACGTCGCCGCGACGACGTCCACCTCGTCGGCCAGGAATCGCCGGTGCACGTCATCGCGGTCGGATCTGCTCAAGCCCGCGTGGTACGCGGCGGCCGAAATACCTCTCTCGGCGACTCGTTCGGCGTACCACTGCGCATCCCTGCGGGTCGCGCAGTAGAGCAGTCCGGGTCGCTCGAGCCCATCGATGACGTCGAGAACGTCACCGCGCTTCTCGTCGTCATCCAAGTCGTCGCGCACTTCGAGTGCGATGTTGGGCCGGTCGAATCCACCCGAGATCACCAGCGGGTCGCGCAGATTCAAGACGTCGACGATTTCGCCGCGCACCACCGCCGACGCAGTCGCCGTCAGCGCAGCGACCGGTGGCCTGCCCAGCGCGTCGATGGCATCGCGCACCCGCAGATACGTCGGACGAAACTCGTGTCCCCACGCTGAAACACAGTGGGCCTCGTCGACGACGATGAGCGCAGGCGCTGCATCCGCCAGGCGGCGCAGGGTCTCGTCCTTGGTGAGCTGCTCGGGGCCCAGGAACACATAGCGCGCCTCCCCGCTGTCGATCGCGGACCAGGCGCGGTCGATCGACGACACCTTCAGCCGCGAGTTGATGGCCACCGCAGCGGGCGCGCTGACCCGCTCCAGTTGAGCGATCTGATCGTGCTGCAGTGCAATCAGCGGGGATACGACGATCACCGGACCGCCCAACAGCACACCCGGCACCTGGTAGATCGCCGATTTACCCGACCCGGTCGGCATTACTGCGAGGACGTCGCGCCCGGCGAGAATCGCGGTCATCGCGTCGATCTGCTCGGGTCGCAGTGCCTGCCAACCGAATACCCGCGCGGCTACCTCATCGAGGTCGCTATGGTCGCCCACTTCAGACCTTTAGGCGGCTATCGGGTGAGCAGTGACAGCACTGCACTGCCGATGCGCCGACGGGGCCAGCCGCGTAACCCGTCGCGGACAAGGGCGGCGTTCGCCGCATTGCGTCCGCACACTCCGTGCACGCCGCCGCCGGGTGTGGCGCCGGCACTACCGAGATAGACGTTGTCCACCGGTGTTTCGGCCCTGCCGAAGCCGGGAGCGGGGCGGAAGATCAACTGCTGGTACAGCTGCGAGGTACCGCCGTTGACGGCGCCGGCGAACAGGTTGGCATCACTGTTCTCCAGATCCGACGGACGCTGGATCGCCTTCCCGATCACCCGGTCGGCGAATCCCGGCGCATGCTCCTCGAGCACCAGATCGACAGCCTGCGACAGTCGATCCGCGGACTCATCGTCTGCCATACCGCGCGGCAGATGGGTGTAAGCCCAGGCGCTTTCGGTTCCCGCCGGTGAGCGAGTCGGGTCCGCCGTGGTCATCTGGCCGAACAGCATGAACGGCCATCGCGGAACCGTCTTGGTGTTCAGGTCCGCCATCCACCGTACGAGGCCGTCGTGGTCGGCGCCGAGGTGCACGGTGCCCGCATCGTTCAGGCTCTTGGACTGCCACGGTATCGCCGAATCCAGCGCATAGTTGATCTTGAGAACCGGTGTGTCCCAGACGAAGTGGTGAAGCGATCGCTTCAGTCCGTTCGGCACGGCATGTGATGGCAGCAGGTCGCAGAACAGGCTCGGCGCCGACGTGTCGGCCACCACGGCTCGGCGCACCTTCACCGTCGAGCCGTCGGTGGTGTGCACGGCGATTGCGCGTCCGCCGTGCACCTCGATCGCGTCGACCTCACGTCCGCATTCGATGTGCGCGCCGGCCGATCGGGCCCGGTTGACCAGCGCCTCGGCCAACTTGCCCGCACCGCCCACAGGTACCGGAAAGCCGCCGTCCTGGGCCATCATGATGAGCATGTAACCCATCACCGCGCTGCCGGGCGCGTCGATGGGCACGTCCGCATGCATCGCGTTGCCGAGCAACAGCAATCGCGCCGATTCGCCGGTGAACAGCTTCTCCGTCATCACCCCTGCGGGCAGCAGCAACAGGTGGGCGAACCTCAGCGCCTCGGCGGTGCCGAGCTCGCGCAGCAGCCGGACGGGTCCGCGCAACGGCGGAAACGGCGAGAAGAGCGTCGACAACAGCGGCTGGCTGATCCGCTGCCACTGTTCGAACAGTTCGCCCCACTGGTCGCCGTCGCCGGGATCGCGTCGATTCAGGTCGGCGATCGTCCGGTCGATGTCGCGGTAGATCACCGGTGCGTCATCGTCGTCGGCCGATCGCGCATGACCGACCACCCCGGGCGCATGCGTCCACTGCAAGCCGTGGTCTTCGAGGTTCAGTGCCCGCAGCGCCGGCGAGACCACCGACAGCGGATAGAACGCGCTGTACAGATCGCTGACGAAGCCGGGGAACAACTCAGCGCTCTTCACCGCGCCGCCGGGCGCGGACTGCGCCTCGAGCACCAACACATCCCACCCGGCGTCGGCGAGCATCGCCGCGGCCACCAGGCCGTTGTGTCCGGCGCCGATCACCACGGCATCGGCGGTTTGTCGGATCATCGCGGCCGCTGCGAAATCAATCGGTGGGCAACGGCTTTGACCGAGTCCGGCAGGAACCGATTGGCCAGTCCCATCGCCTTGGACAGCGCAGACACCGCCGCGACGACCTTCTGCTCGCCGCGCATCATCGCGTCGTACCCCTGGTTGGCGACCTCGCCAGGATCGTCCTTCGGCATGCGGCCTACGACGGTGTCGGCCATACCGAGGCGCGCGAAGAAATTGGTGTCGGTCGGGCCCGGCATCAATGACGTGACGGTCACGCCGGTGTCGCGGATCTCGTCATGAAGGGCTTCGGCGAAGGACTGCACGAACGACTTGGATGCCGCGTACATCGCCTGACGGGAATCAGGCATCTGGGCGACGATGGATGACGTATACAGCACCTTGCCGGACCCCTGTGCGGCCATGTCCCGCAGAACGAGTTTGGAAAGAAGCACCGTGGATCGGACGTTGAGGTCCACGACGTCGAGGTCGCTCTCGAGATCTCGCTCGACGAATTTCCCCGCCCCGCCGGAGCCGAGCTTCTCGGCGCTGGCGTGGATCGCGTCGTCGTCGGCGGCGACCACGACGTCGAATCCGTCCTCGCTGAACAGCTTCGCCAACTCGAACCCGATACCGCTCGATGCGCCCGTCACCAACGCGAGACCCCTGGCGCCCGTCATGGAAGCGGGCTACCCGGGACCACCGGAGTCAAACGACGATGTCGCCCTATGGCGGCGTCATCGCGGCTACCGTGCCGATATGGGTGGATATCGAGAGCTGTTCGACGCGAGCATCCGAGACCCCGACGCGTTCTGGGCCGACGCCGCCCGCGCGGTGACGTGGACGCGTGAGCCGAAGCAGATCCTCGACGACTCGAACCCGCCGTTCTACCGGTGGTTCCCCGACGGGGAGCTCAACACCTGCGCCAACGCGCTGGACAGGCACGTCGAAGCGGGCCGCGGCGAGCAGCCCGCGTTGATCTACGACTCGCCGGTGACCGGCTCGCAGCGCACCTACACCTACCGCGAACTGCTCGACTTGACGGCGCGGTTCGCGGGCGCGCTGCGGGGCCTCGGCGTCGAGAAGGGCGACCGAGTCGTCATCTACATGCCGATGATCCCCGAGGCCGTCATCGCGATGTTGGCGTGCGCGCGGCTGGGCGCCGTCCACTCGGTGGTGTTCGGCGGGTTCGCGGCGCACGAATTGGCCGCCCGCATCGACGACGCCCGGCCCGCCGCCATCGTCACGGCCTCCTGCGGCGTCGAGCCGACGCGCACCGTCGACTACAAGCCGATGATCGACGCCGCCCTCGACATCGCCGAATACGCGCCGCCGGCATGCGTCATCGTGCAGCGGCATCAGCAGCCGTGCGAGCCGCTGGCGGGCCGCGATCACGACTGGAACGAGGTGATCGCCGACGCCGAGCCGGTGGATCCGGTGCCCGTCGCCGCCACCGACCCGCTGTACGTGCTCTACACATCGGGCACGACGGGCAGTCCCAAGGGAATCGTCCGCGACAACGGCGGACACGCCGTCGCGCTGCTGTGGACCATGCGACACGTCTACGACACCGAACCGGGCGACGTGTACTGGGCCGCCTCCGATGTGGGCTGGGTGGTCGGCCACTCCTACATCGTCTACGGCCCGCTGATGCTGGGCGCGACGACGGTGCTCTACGAGGGCAAACCGGTCGGTACGCCCGATGCCGGCGCGTTTTGGCGGGTGGCGGCCGAGCACGGAGTCAAGGCGATGTTCACCGCTCCGACCGCGATCCGGGCGATCAAGAAGGAGGACCCCGACGGCATCCATCTCGGCAAGCACGACCTGTCGGCGCTGAAGTATCTGTTCCAGGCGGGCGAGCGACTCGACCCGGGCACCTACCACTGGGCGTCGGAACGGCTGGGCGTTCCGGTCATCGACCACTGGTGGCAGACGGAGACGGGCTGGCCGGTCGCCGCCAATCCGATGGGCGTAGAGCAAATGGACATCAAGCCGGGTTCACCGACCGTGCCCATGCCCGGGTACGAGGTGCGCATCCTGCGCCCCGACGGCTCGGAGGCCGACCCGGACGAGGAGGGCGCGATCTGCGTCAAACTTCCGTTGCCGCCGGGCACCCTGCCGACGCTGTGGGGCGACGACGACCGATACGTCGCGGCCTATCTGTCGGCGTTCCCCGGTTACTACCTGACCGGCGACGGCGGATACATCGACGAGGACGGCTACCTGTATGTGATGGGACGCACCGACGACGTCATCAACGTTGCGGGCCACCGCATGTCGACGGGTTCCATCGAGGCGGTGCTGGCGGCCCACCCTGCGGTCGCGGAATGCGCGGTCATCGGCGTCGCCGACGAACTCAAAGGACAGGTGCCGCGCGGTCTGGTCGTGCTCAAGGCGGGCGCTTCGGCCGATGGCTTAGCCGAGGAGCTGATCGCCGCCGTACGCGAAAACATCGGCGCGGTTGCGGTTTTCAAGGCCGTCGACGTCGTGCCCGCGCTGCCGAAGACCCGTTCCGGCAAGATCCTCCGCAAGACCATGCGCGGTATCGCCGACGGTCGCGACGAACCGGTGCCCTCGACGATCGAGGACCCGGCGGTGCTCGAGAAGCTCAGGCCCATTCTGTCGCGTTGACTCTGCGGTGAGGGCGGGTGGCTGCGAGTGATGCGCGCCATGTGCGCAGAGTCAACGAGGCCCGCCAAAGGTGTTGTCTGCCGAAGGGGTCCATCAAGATCACGACGACGCTTTCCTGTGTTTCCACGCTGAAGAGAACTATTGTGAAGTCGGCATATGTTGAGACGAACTCTGCTCCCACCTGCACAGGCGGTCAGAGCGACTAAGGAGTTGAACAGCATGCGAGTGTCAGAAACTAAGGCCGGCGGATGTAATTGTCATTGCAACGCATGCGATGGCGGTCATCACTGCGGTAACCCGCCGAACTGCAACGTCAGGCGCTGACCGCAGCGGCGCGAGCCTCTTTCAGTAGCGGAGCAACCGCGACGGAGATCCGTCGCCGTCCGTTTGTGTGCACTTTCCCGGGGATCGGCGGCGGGCCTGACTCGGCTCGTGGCTCGCCGATTAGCGGGCTAACGCCAGGGGTATGCCTCTAACCTGCTGACCCGTCAATAACTGCGGAGGGAGGCGAGGCGATGGCGAAGACTGCAAAACTAATGGCCGTTCAGGGCGCGGCGGTGATTGTCGCCGCCGCATTCCTGATCGTCGGGGTGCTGGGGTTCATTCCCGGCGTGACGACGCATTACGACCAACTGCAGTGGCTCGGCCACCACTCCGGCGCCCACCTGTTCGGTGTCTTCATGGTTTCCGGCCTGCACAACATCGTCCACATGGCGTTCGGCGCCGCCGGTTTGGCGATGGCGCGCACCTATGCCAAGGCCCGCGCCTATTTCCTCATCGGGGGCCTCGCATACCTGGGGCTGTGGGTCTACGGGTTGGTCATCGACCACGACGGCTCGACCAACTTCGTTCCGGTGAACAACGCCGACAACTGGCTGCACTTCGGGCTCGGGCTCGGCATGGTGCTGTTGGGCCTCACGCTGGCAGGCCAGCACGACCCGACGAAGCGGCGCGCAAAGGTCTCGACCTAGACGATCGACAGCGCGATGCCGTCTAGGATGTCGTGCTCGCTCACCACCAGCTCGTCGATTCCGGCCCGGCTGCCCAGCGCATCCGCCAATTCCTCGACGATGATTGCGCCACCGCCGATTACGTCGACGCGGCCCTCGTGCATCGGGCCCAACGCGGCGCGCTGGTCGTGACTCATCGCGATGATCTCTTCACACACCGGAAGCAGTGCGCCGAACCCGACCCGCGACAGATGAATCGCGGCAGGGTCATACGTCGTCATCCGTTGCGCAAGCGCCGCAAGGGTGGTCATGGTCCCCGCGACGCCCACCCACGTGCGTGCCCGCTCGACGGGCACCACCCGCAGCGCCTCCCCCAGCCGTTCGCGCACCACTTCACGCGCCGCCGCCACCTCGACCGCCGTGGGTGGATCGGTGTGCAGGCAGCGTTCGGTCAACCGGACGCAGCCGATGTCGGCGGAGTAGCCGGCTTGGGCCTCCCGCTCCCCCAGCACCACCTCGGTGGATCCGCCGCCGAGATCGACGACGACGTAAGGCGCTGCAGCGGCGTCTAGTTCGTGGACAGCGCCGTTGAAGGACAGCCTGGCTTCCTCGTCGCCGCTGATCACCTCTGCAACAGCGCCGGGTACGGCGGCGCCCAGCACATCGGCTGTCATGGCGAAGAACACGTCACGGTTGGCGGCGTCACGGGCCGCCGACGTCGCGACCATCCGGACTTTCGAAACATCATGGCGCTTCAGCAGTTCGGCGTAATCGGCCAGGGCGGCTTTCGTCCGCTCGATCGCCTCCGGGGCGAACTGCCCGGTGGCGTCCACGCCCTGGCCCAGTCGCACGATGCGCATCTCGCGGTGGACATCCCGAAGCGAACCGTCGACCGAGTCGGCGATCAGCAGCCTGATCGAGTTGGTGCCGCAGTCGATTGCGGCGACTGTGCTCATGCCTCGGCTCCCGCTCGCTTTCGGGGCGTCATGTCCACACCTCGCGATCCAGAATGCCGGCCATGCCCGGCTCGACGGCCAGCATAGCCAGCGCCTCGTCGCCGAACGGGTTCACACCAGGACCTTTTGCCAGCGAATGCGCGATCAAAACGTGGAGGCACTTCACCCGTTCCGGCATGCCTCCGCCGGAAAACGTGGTGCCCAGCGATTCGATCGCATCGCGCTCGGCCAGATAGGACTCGTGCGCGCGCCGGTATGCGGCAGCCAGTTGCGGGTCGTCGTGCAGTCGATCGGTCATCTCACGCATCAGCCCGGAGGACTCGAGACGGCTGCCCGCCGCCGTGAGCGCCGGATGGGTCAGGTAGTACAGCGTCGGAAACGGCGTGCCGTCAGGCAATCTCGGGGTCGTCTTGACGACGCCGGGCTCCCCGTTCGGGCATCGATAGGCGATCTCCAGGACGCCGCGGGGCTCGCGGCCCAATTGCCGCGCGACGGCATCGAGATCCGGCCGCTCAACCACCGGGAGGCGGAGCATCGGGCGGGGCGGGAGGTGCGGGTGGAACGGAGGGCACAGTGGTCGGGATGTTGTGCGGATCGTCGGCGATCGTGTGCCACAGCGACGTGTACCACGGCTGGCCCGCCCGTGCCGCGGCGGCTTGCTGGGCCGGCTCACCGGGTGCCACCGCACCGGGAGGCAGCTGCACCTGGTACGGGGTGTCGCCGGGCTTCACGAAGCCGAGCCGCTCACGCGCCTGTGCCGCAATGTAAACGGGGTCAGCGAGTTTCGCCTTCTGCTCCTCGAGGCCGGCGATCTCCCCGCGCAGCTTCTCCTCGCTCGCGGCCAGCTGCTTCATCTCGGTTCGCTGGGAGAAATACGTCCGCACGGGGCCCGCAATCGTCAGCGTGAGCACACACACCACCGCGGCCAGAATCGCCGCCCGCCGCGCAGCCGAACCCAGCCGCTGTTCGGACTGCTGCTCGGCGGCCTCGGCGATCGACTTGCGGATCGAATCCGCGGTCGTCGGCTCTTCGTCGGGCTGCGGCTTGGGCCGCGACTCGGCCTTGCGCGGCTCGCGTCGTGCGGGAGACGCTGCCCTCGGACGGCCCCGCGCGGTGTCACCAGCCTTCCCCGACTTGGCCGTCTTGGCCGGTCGGGACGCCGGGGACCGCCGCTTCGGGTCGGGCCGTTTCGCTTCGGGCACAGGCTATTTGGCCTCACCGTCTATGCTTCGCACAAGCGGCTCATCGCCAGGAGCGAACCGCGGAAACGCGAGGTCGCCTGCGAATCGCGCGGCATCGCCGAGCGTCTCCTCGATGCGCAGCAACTGGTTGTACTTGGCGACGCGCTCGCTGCGCGCGGGTGCACCGGTCTTGATCTGCCCGCTGCCGACCGCGACCGCCAGGTCGGCGATCGTGGTGTCCTCGGTTTCGCCGCTGCGATGGCTCATCATGGTGCGGTAGCCGCTGTTGTGTGCGAGCGATACGGCATCGAGCGTCTCGGTCAACGTGCCGATCTGGTTCACCTTGACCAGCAGAGCGTTGGCCGCACCACGCTCGATTCCCTCCTCGAGACGTTCGGGGTTGGTGACGAACAGATCGTCGCCGACGATCTGGACGCGGTCGCCGATCGCGGTCGTCAACGCCACCCAGCCGTCCCAGTCGTCCTCCGACAGCGGATCCTCGATCGAGACGAGCGGATACGCGTCCAGCAGCCCGGCGTAGAACTCGGTCATCTCCTCCGCGCTTCGGATCTGCTTCTCGAAGCTGTAACCCGTTCCCTCAGTGTAGAATTCGGTTGCCGCCACGTCCAGCGCAAGCGCCACGTCGGTACCTGGCTTGAAGCCCGTCGCGTCGATGGCCGACAGGATCAGGTCGAGGGCGGCTTTGGTGCCCGCCACGTCGGGCGCGAATCCGCCCTCGTCGCCCAGTCCGGTGGCCAGGCCCTGCTTCTTGAGGACCGACTTCAGCGAGTGGTACACCTCTGCGCCCCAGCGCAGCGACTCCTTGAAGCTGGGCGCACCGATCGGCGCGACCATGAACTCCTGAACGTCTACGCCGGTGTCGGCGTGTGCGCCGCCGTTGAGGATGTTCATCATCGGCACGGGCAGGACATGGGCGTTCGGTCCGCCGACGTAGCGGAACAGCGGCAGCCCCGCCGATTCCGCGGCGGCCTTGGCCACCGCCAGCGACACACCGAGGATCGCGTTGGCGCCCAACCGCGACTTGTCCGGTGTGCCGTCGAGGTCGAGCAGGGCCTGGTCGATCACCCGCTGGTCGTCGGCGCTCAACCCGATGACCGTGGGCGCGATCTCGTCGAGAACCGCCTCGACGGCCTTGCGCACACCCTTGCCGCCGTAGCGCGATCCGCCGTCGCGCAGCTCCACCGCCTCGTGCTCACCGGTCGAGGCGCCCGACGGCACCGCCGCCCTGGCGAACGTGCCGTCGGTCAGGGCCAACTCGACCTCGACCGTCGGGTTACCGCGGGAGTCGAGGATTTCGCGTGCTCCGACCTGCTCGATGATGGGCACTGGCGCTTCTCCTTGGTCGGTCGAGTTCGGACGGGGGCCTAGGGGATGAGCCTAGTCGGGCGACGATCAAGCGGCGGGGCGCCGCGTTGTGGGGGTACCTCCCACGCGAAGCGTAGGGGGAGAGCTCGACAATCCGGCTCAGAACGTGGTTATGGGGACGGTGCGATTAAAGGGCGTGGCCATCGGCGTAGGCCGTCGCCCAGTCCCTCACGGTGCGGGCGTACTGGTCGGACAAGTTGTAGGCCCGCAGAGCGTTCATCCAGCCTCGTGGCGTGGACAGATTCTTGCCGCGCCAGCACAGATAGCCCGCCGCCGACAGCGCCGCGTCGTCGAAGTTGTCGGGGCTGACCTTGCCGTCGTTGTTCGCGTCGACCCCGTAGAGCCGCCAGGTTTCCGGGATGAATTGCATGGGGCCCATCGCCCGGTCGATACCGGGGTCGCCGTCGAGCAGACCTGAATCGCTGTCGATGATCTGCAGATTGCCCATCGTGCCGTCCAGCCGCACGCCGCGGATCAGCGGCGTGACATCACCGTTCGGCGCGATGGTCGCGCCGCGATAGGTGCCGTGGTGACTCTCCACCATGCCGATTCCCGCGAGTGTGGGCCAGGCCAGATGGCAATCGGGGTTCTCCACCTCGGCGACCCTGGCCGCGTAGGCGTACGCCTCCAGCGCCCCGACGGGTATGCCCAGCGCCGACGCCCGTTCGGCAGCCCAGGAGTGCAGCTGGTCGGCCGGCCTGCCCTTGGCGTGGGTGTCGATCTGTGGGACCGGGTCACCCGTCGGCGGCGGGACGCCTTCGGGAATCGGTGTGCCGAGCTGCCATGAGCAGCTTGCGGCCATCAGCAGCGCTGTCGCGCCGATCACCGCGACAGCCCGCAGCCAAAGCACTGGCGACACCGGACTCCTCAAAACCCTTTGTTGAAATCCATCGTCCCATGGCTCGCAGAGTGCTCCGCCGGACCCGCCGTTGGCGAGCGCTGGTAAGGGCAGGCAAACAATATTTAGGTATGCCTACCCTCGATTGAGCAAAGCGTTGTAATGTTCACGCGTCCGACTACGAGGAGGCTCAATGAAACTGCATCTCACCTGGCCTGTGTCGATTGCGACAGCGGCCTTGGTACTAGCCGGTTGCTCCAGCAGCGACTCAGGCAGTACCGATGAGAGCAGCGAATCGAGTTCGGCCGGCGAGACGTCGACGTCTGCTGCGGCCGCGCCCAGCCCAGAGCTTCAGAAGGCCGCAGACGACTACAAGGCGTACGCCGTCGCCCAGTCCGACGAGCTCGTCAAGGTCGTCAAGGTGTTCACCGACGCCGTGCGCGCGAACAACCTGAAGGCCGCGCAGGAGGCCTTCGCGCCGTCGCGCCAGCCGTGGGAGCGCATCGAACCGATCGCCGGGCTGGTGGAGGACACCGACGCCAAGACCGACTCCCGGGTGGACGATTTCGCCAACGTCGACGATCCGGCCTTTACCGGTTGGCACCGGCTCGAGTACCTGCTGTTCGAGAAGAACACCACCGAGGGCGGCGCGCAGTTCGCCGACCGGCTCGACGCCGACATCGCCAACCTGCAGAAGCAGCTGCCCAGCGTCAAGGTGAAGCCGATCGACGTGGCCAACGGCGCCGCCGAGCTCATCGAGGAGGTCTCGCAGGGCAAGCTGACCGGCGAGGAGGATCGGTACTCCAAGACCGACCTCTACGATTTCGACGCCAACCTGCAGGGATCGCAGGTCGCGATCGACAAGCTGAGCGGGCCGCTCAAGGACGCCAACGCCGAGCTGCTGGGCAAGATCAGCGCCGGGTTCTCGCAGATCTTCGACACCATACGGCCGCTGCACCAGGGCGACGGCTGGGTGAACTTCTGCCCGCAGAACAGTGAGTTCCCGTCGCCGCGGTGCCCGGCGGTCACCGTGACGCCGCCGGTCGTCGACGCGCTCAAGGCGCAGCTGGCCGGCCTGTCGGAAAACCTGTCCCAGGTTGCAGGAGCCTTGAAGCTGCAGTGACCGAGCGGCCACCACGACGAGGACTATCCCGCCGCGGGTTCGTCACCGGGGCGTTGGGCACCGGTGTCGCGGTGGGTGCGGGCGCAGCGCTGGCCGGGTGTTCGTCGCCCGAGCCGGCACCGCCGCGGCTCCCGCAGCCCGAGTTCGTCCGGTTCGAGGGCCGGCATCAAGCGGGCATCACCACGCTGCCGATCCCCGAACAGGGTCTGATTGCCTCATTCAACCTGCACGCCACCGACCGCGCAGGCTTGAAGGCGACGCTGCAGGAACTCACCGAGGAGATCCGCGGGCTGATGGCGGGCAAGCCCCCCGAGACGCGGGATCCCGCTTATCCCCCAGTCGATTCCGGCATCCTCGGCGAGAAACCACCCCCCGACAATCTGTCGGTCCTCGTCGGCCTCGGGGCCTCGGTGTTCGACGACCGGTTCGGCCTGACGGATCGCAGGCCCAAGGAACTGGAAACGATGCCGTTCCTGGCCAACGATCGGCTCGACCCGAAACTGTCCCACGGAGACATCTCGATCATCCTCGAGGCGGGGCACAACGACACCGTGCAGTTCGCGCTGCGGCAGTTGATGCGCCGCACCCGAAGCGACCTGACACTGCGGTGGATGATCGACGGGTACGCCCGCGGCATCGGCGCGGGCAAGACATCGGAGGCCCTCACTCCGCGAAACCTGTTGGGATTCAAGGACGGAACGGCGAACCTCGACGTCGACGACGGCACGCTGATGAACCAGCACGTATGGGTGCAACCGGGAGACGGCGAACCGGAATGGGCGGTCGGCGGTTCGTATCAGGCCGTCCGCATCATCCGGATGTTCGTCGAATTCTGGGACCGTACCCGCCTCGGGGAGCAGGAAGCGCTCATCGGCCGCAAGAAGGTCAGCGGCGCCCCGCTTGGCATGACCGACGAGTTCGCCGATCCCGACTACGCCGAGGACCCCGACGGCAAGCGGGTCCCGTTGGACGCCCACATCCGACTGGCGAACCCCCGCACCACCGAGAGCCAGCAGAACCTGATCCTGCGAAGGGGTTTCAACTACTCGCGCGGTTTCGACGGCGCGGGCAGGCTCGACCAGGGCCTGGCATTCGTCGCCTACCAACGCAGCCTGCAGAAGGGCTTTCTCGCCGTGCAGAGCCGGCTGAGGGGCGAGCCGCTCGAGGAGTACATCCTGCCCGTCGGCGGCGGATTCTTCTTCGTACTGCCGGGGGTTACGGGTTCAGACCGGTTCCTCGGCGATCAACTCGTCGACTGACTCTTGCCCCGAGTGCGCGAATTTCGACGAAATCCCGCCATGGCCGCAGAGTGGATCGCTACGTCGGTTTTACGAGCGCGGTTCGACGGCTTCCTCGTCGACCTCGACACCGTTCGTGCTGAGGTCCTCGGGCGTCGGCTCCGGCACATTGACGGGTGCGGGCTCCGGCACCTCGACGGGCCCGGGCTCCGGCACGTCGGCGGGTGTCGGCTCGGGAATGCGGTCCGGCGCAGGCTCGGTTTCGGCGGATGGCCAGAACTCCCGCCACTCCTCCTCGGTGATGACCCCGAGCGAGGCGATGTCGAGCTCCTCGGGAACGTCCTCGCCGCGACGGTCTGCGGCGATCGCCCTCTCCACTGTGCGCACCGTGTCCATGAACTCCAAAACCTCGCTACGTAGCTCGTTTTCCGCGTCGCCGTCCGGCGACACCGCCACGTTCATCATCGAGGCAGGCAACAGGTCCGCCGGCAAACCCGACTGCCTGACCCGGGCAATCACCTTCTGCGCCAACGCCAATGCGGGCTGCCCCGTTGGTACGTCATCCATGCTCGAATGGTGCGACTTCGCCCTCTTCTCCAGGGCTTTGCGTTCTTCCCATTGTGCCAGTTGGTCATCCAGCGATATCGGCTCACCCGCGAGTACCGCCGGAACACGGTTGGTGAGCTTGCGCTGCAACGAGTCGGCGACATCGTCGATGGTGAACGGGTGCTGCGGTGCGTCCTCGGCGATGCGGGCGTGGAACAACACCTGCAGGAGGACGTCGCCGAGTTCGTCGCGAAGTTCGTCGGCGTTGCCACTGCGCACCGCGTCGAACAACTCGTAGGTCTCTTCCAGCAGGAACCGGCGCAACGAGTCGTGCGTCTGCTCGCTCTCCCACGGGCCGGCCGTGCGCAGCTTGTCCATCATCGCGACGGCGTCGACCAGTCGTTCGCCCGCCTGCGGTTCAGGTGCGGCGATCAGCTTGTCGCCTGCGGCCAAGCGCGCCTGCACCGCGGGATGGTCGGGATCCGACGACAACAACACCGGCGCGTCCTCACCCTCGTAGGCGGGCCGGGCCGACGGAAGCGACCACGGCACCTTGACCGGCATCTCTTCGGTGTACTGGACGTCGCCGGCGAGCAATTCAACCGCCTCGACCGGAATCAATGAGGGGCGGCGCGGGTCGACCAGAACGACAGTCATCGCGCTTGTCGTTCAGTCATTCCCGAAACACCTCCGACGTTCGTTATATCAACATCGTCCTGCGGTTTTCCATTGAGGGCCAATATCAAACCGGCCACCATCTGCAGGAGTTCGACATCGCGGATCCGCGGTGCGCCGACGCCGCTGCCCGTTCGGGGTATCGGCACCTGCACCGTCGACGTCGTCGCGCGGTAGTTCGCACTTGGGTGCATCCGCTTCAGCCGCAGTTGTTGGGAGTCCAACAACGTCAACGGCGACAGTCGCAGCGTCGACTCCGACGGTGCGCTGATCTCGGTAACGCCGTACTCGCGCGCCAACAACCGCAGCCGCGCGACCGAGACAAGGCGCCGGGCCGGCTCCGGCAGCGGGCCGTACCTGTCGACGAGTTCGTCGACCACGGCGCCGACGGCATCCTGGTCGGCCGCCGAGGCCAACCGCCGGTAGCCCTCCAGCCGCAGCCGGTCGCTGGCGATGTAGTCCGGCGGAAGATGTGCGTCGACCGGTAGATCGATGCGCACATCCTTGGGTTCCTCAACGGCGGCAACGGTTTCCCCATCGGCGGCCGCTCGATACGCTTCCACGGCTTCGCCGACCAGCCGCACGTACAGGTCGAACCCGACACCCGCGACATGTCCTGACTGTTCGGCGCCGAGCACGTTGCCCGCGCCGCGAATCTCCAAGTCCTTCATCGCAACCGCCATGCCCGCGCCGAGTTCGTTGTTCTGCGCGATGGTGGCCAGCCGGTCGTAGGCGGTCTCGGTCAGCGGAACCTCGGGCGGGTACATGAAATACGCGTATCCGCGCTCCCGGCTGCGGCC
The DNA here is from genome assembly GCF_032159565.1 of Mycobacterium sp. GTDB lineage: Bacteria > Actinomycetota > Actinomycetes > Mycobacteriales > Mycobacteriaceae > Mycobacterium. Next base: position 33,320 of record NZ_JAVHWR010000124.1, on the reverse strand, counting down.
GACCCTGCCGCGCAGCTGATGCAGCTGCGACAGCCCGAACGTGTCGGCGCGTTCGACGATCAACGTGTTGGCGTTGGAGATGTCCAGACCCGTTTCGACGATGGTCGTGCAGACCAGGATGTCGTATTCGCGGTTCCAGAAGCCCTCGACCGTGCGTTCCAGCTGCTCCTCGGGCATCTGCCCGTGCGCCACGACGACGCGCGCCTCCGGCACGAGCGCCTTCAGCCGAGCGGCGGCCTGGTCGATCGACCGCACCCGGTTGTGGATGTAGAACGCCTGCCCGTCGCGCAGCAGCTCACGGCGAAGGGCGGCCGCGATCTGCTTGTCGGAGTGCGGCCCGACGTAGGTCAGCACCGGATAGCGCTCCTCGGGCGGGGTGAGGATCGTCGACATCTCGCGGATTCCGGCCAGGCTCATCTCCAGCGTGCGCGGAATGGGGGTGGCGCTCATGGTCAGCACGTCGACGTGGGTGCGCATCGACTTGATGTGCTCCTTGTGCTCGACGCCGAAGCGCTGCTCCTCGTCGACGACGACGAGACCGAGGTCTTTCCAGGTCACCCCCGTCTGCAGCAGCCGGTGCGTGCCGATCACGATGTCGACCGACCCGTCTCGCATGCCTTCGAGCACCGCCCGCGACTCCGCCCCATCGGTGAACCGCGACAGCCCCTTCACGGTGACAGGGAAGCCGGCCATCCGCTCGGAGAACGTCTGCAGGTGCTGGTCGGCCAGCAGCGTCGTCGGCACCAGCACCGCCGCCTGCTTGCCGTCCTGCACCGCCTTGAACGCCGCGCGCACCGCGATCTCGGTCTTGCCGTAGCCCACGTCGCCGCAGATCACCCGGTCCATCGGGACCGGCTTCTCCATATCGCCTTTGACCTCGGTGATCGCGGTGAGCTGGTCGACCGTCTCGGTGAACCCGAACGCGTCCTCCATCTCGGCCTGCCACGGCGTGTCCGGGCCGAACGCATGCCCCGCCGAGGCCTGCCGCTTGGCATACAGCGACACCAGCTCGCTGGCGATCTCGCGGACCGCCCGTCGCGCCTTGGTCTTGGTGTTCGCCCAGTCGCTGCCGCCGAGTCGGCTCAGGGTCGGCGCCTCGCCGCCGACGTAGCGGGACAGCTGGTCGAGCGAGTCCATCGGCACGAACAGCTTGTCCGTTTTACTCGCCGCGCCACCTCTTTTCCCAGACGCGTACTCGAGCACCAAGTACTCGCGACGGGCGCCGCCGACCGTGCGTTCCACCATCTCGACGAAGCGCCCGATGCCGTGCTGATCGTGCACCACCAGGTCGCCCGCGGTCAGCGCCAGCGGGTCGACGACGTTGCGGCGCTTGGCGGCCAGCCGCTTGCCCTCCGGCGCGGTGACCCGATTGCCGGTCAGATCCGTTTCGGTGATGATGACGAGGTTGGCGCCCGGCAGCACCACACCGTCGTGCAGCGGACCCTTGATGACGCCGACGACACCCGGCCTGGGCGTCTCGCCCGGCTCCAACATCGACGCGGGCGTCTCGGCGTCGGCCAGCTGCTCGCAGACCCGGTGCGCGGTGCCGGTGCCAGGGGTGACGACGGCCGCCGATCCGCCGGTCGCGACGTGCGCGCGCAGCATGGCGAAGATCTCGTCGACGCCGAACTGCTGGCCGCGCGTGGACGGCGACGGGCGGATATCCAGCTCGATGGCCGTCTCCCCCTCGTCCTCTCCGCCCGTGTACGCGGTGAGCTGCGAAAGAGTCCACCACGGGTGACCGCCCGAACGGGCGCCCGCGATGACGTCCTCGAGGTTCAGATAGCCCGACGCGCCGAGCGCCTCGATGTCGATGGGTGCGTCGCCGCCGACGGCGGCCGTCGACCACGAGGCTTCGAGGAACTCGCGGCCGGTCTTGATCAGGTCGCCGGCCCTGGTGCGGATCTTCTCGGGGTCGCAGATCAGCAGCGGCGTGTGCGCGGGTAGGTGGTCGCTGAGCAGGGAGAGTTCGGCGGGACGCAACAGCGGAAGCAGTGACTCCATGCCGTCGACGGCGATGCCCTCGCCGAGCTTGGCCAGCATGTCGGGCACGCTGCCGGGCACCTCGGTGCCGGTTCTGGGGTGCTCGGCGGCGAGTTCGAACGCGCGGACCCGGACGTCGTCGGTCAGCAGCAGTTCGCTGCACGGCACGGCGAACACCGTGTCGACGTCGATGTCCGGGATCGAGCGCTGGTCGGCGACCGAGAACATCCGGATCTCGGAAACCTCGTCGCCCCAGAACTCGACACGCACGGGATGCTCGGCGGTGGGCGGGAACAGGTCGAGGATTCCGCCGCGCACGGCGAACTCCCCGCGCTTGCCGACCATGTCGACGCGGGTGTAGGCCAGCTCGACCAGCCGGTGGATGACGCCGTCGAAATCGGCGTCCTCGCCGCGCGTGAGCGTGACGGGCTCGATGTCGGCAAGGTCCGGCGCCATAGGCTGCACCAGCGAGCGGACCGTGGTGACCACGACCCGCAGCGGCGGCCCGAGCCGCTCGTCGTCGGGGTTGGCAAGCCGGCGCAGCACCATCATCCGCGCGCCGACGGTGTCCACCCCCGGGGACAGCCGTTCGTGCGGCAGCGTCTCCCATGACGGGAACAGCGCCGCCGAATCGCCGTAGACGCCGCGCAGTTCGGCGGTCAGATCGTCGGCTTCGCGGCCGGTGGCGGTGACGACGAGCAGCGGCCCGGCCTCGGCGAGCGCGCAGGCGGCGAACAGCCTGGCGCTGGCGGGTCCGATGAGAGCGAGATCGGCGGGTCTGTCGGCTGCACGGCTGGTGACCTCCTGTAGACAGGGGTCGCGCAGCGCCAGGTCAACGAGGCCCGCGATCGGGGTTTGGACACGAACGGTCCCCGATGCGGTCATGATGATTCCATCTTAGGCACTTGCGATTTCGGCGCGCTTTCGTGTGTCGAGCGCCACTGCGCACGCCGATTCCGCTACTCGTCGAGCAGCGGCGGGTCGTTCTCCAGGTGCATCAGCCCGTTCCAGCACAGGTTGACCAGATGCGCGGCTACCACTTCCTTCTTCGGCTCGCGCACGTCGAGCCACCACTGCGCGGTCATCGACACCGACCCGACGAGCGCCTGCGCGTACAGCGGAGCCATTTCCGGGTCGAGGCCGCGACGGGAGAAGTCCCCGGCCAGGATCGACGACACCTGGTTGACGGCATCGTTCAACAGCGTCGAGTAGGTGCCCGATGTGATGGCGGCCGGCGAGTCGCGGATCAGGATGCGGAATCCGTCGGTGCGTTCGTCGACGTAGGTCAGCAGGGCCAGCGTGACCCGCTCGATGCGCAGCCGCGAGCGGTTGTTGGTCGTCCTGGTCAGCGACGAGGTGATGCCGTCCAGCAGCGCAGACATCTCGCGGTCGACCACCACCGCGTAGAGGCCCTCCTTGCCGCCGAAATGCTCGTAGACGACGGGCTTGGAGACGTTGGCGCGCTGGGCGATCTCCTCGACCGAGGTGCCCTCGTATCCGCGCTCGGCGAACAACGACCGAGCGATGTCGATCAGCTGGTGACGCCGCTCGGCACCGGTCATCCGGGCGCGTGGTACACGCAGTTCCTTCTCTGGCACTGCCACACCGGTCAGCCTAGTTGCTTGGACTAACATCACGGGTTGATCAGTCCGTCGTGGTGTAATCGGCAGCACCTCTGATTTTGGTTCAGATAGTTCAGGTTCGAGTCCTGGCGACGGAGCTTCCCGATGAGGACAGGCAGATGAGCGAGCACGGCCAATCCGCGGTTCTGGTGATGGCCGCAGGCGCCGGCACCCGGATGCGATCCGACATCCCGAAGGTGTTGCACACGCTGGCGGGCCGGAGCATGCTCGCGCACGTCCTGCACTCGATCGCCAAGGTCGCCCCGCAACACCTCGTCGTCGTGCTCGGCCACGACCGCGACCGCATCACCCCGGCAGTCGCCGAGCTGGCGGAGTCGCTCGGCCGACAGATCGACATCGCGGTGCAGGATGAGCAGCACGGCACCGGGCACGCCGTCGGCTGCGGGTTGACCGCTCTGCCCGCCGACTTCGCGGGCACCGTCGTGGTGACCTCCGGCGACGTTCCGCTGATGGACGCCGACACTCTGGCCGAGCTGATCGCCGCCCATAGCGCCGCGACTGCCGCGGCGACCGTGCTGACGACGACCCTGCCCGACCCGACCGGCTACGGCCGCGTGCTGCGCACCCAGGACCGTGAAGTGATCGGCATCGTGGAGGAAGTGGACGCCACCCGGTCGCAGCAGGCCATCAGCGAGGTCAACGCGGGCGTGTACGCCTTCGACATCGAAGTTCTGCGATCCGCCTTGAACCGGTTGCGGCCTCACAACGCCCAGCAGGAGCTCTACCTCACCGACGTCATCTCGATCATCCGCCAGGACGGCCTGATCGTGCGGGCTCAGCACGTCGACGACGCCGCGCTGGTGGCGGGCATCAACGACCGGGTGCAGCTGTCCGAGCTGGCCGCCGAACTGAACCGCCGCATCGTGGCCGCCCACCAGCGCGCGGGCGTGACGGTCGTCGACCCCGCCAGCACGTGGATCGACGTCGACGTGACCGTCGGCCGCGACACCGTCATCCAGCCCGGCACCCAGTTGCTGGGCACCACCCGCATCGGCGGCCGCTGCGAGATCGGCCCCGACACCACCCTGACCGACGTCGCCGTCGGCGAAGGCGCGTCGGTGGTCCGCACCCACGGCTCCGTCTCCGCCATCGGCGACGACGCCGTCGTCGGCCCGTTCACCTACCTGCGGCCCGGCACGGTGCTGGGCGACGTCGGCAAGCTCGGCGCGTTCGTCGAGACCAAGAACGCCACGCTGGGCGCCGGCACCAAGGTGCCGCACCTCACCTACGTCGGCGACGCGGACATCGGCGAGCACAGCAATATCGGTGCGTCGAGCGTCTTCGTCAACTACGACGGCGAGACCAAACGGCGTACCAAGATCGGGTCGCATGTGCGCACCGGCTCGGACACGATGTTCGTCGCGCCCGTCACGATCGGCGACGGCGCGTACACCGGAGCGGGCACCGTGGTGCGCGACGACGTGCCGCCGGGTGCGCTGGCCGTTTCGGCGGCCCCGCAGCGCAATATCGAGGGCTGGGTCGAGCGCAAGCGCCCCGGATCGAAAGCCGCCGAGGCGGCCCGAAGGGCCAACGAATCCAGCGAAGGCGCCGACCCTGACGACGACGAATAGACGTGAGCCGGTCGGTTTCCGTTCTCGTTCTGGCAACCCGGCCACGGGCGGCGCGCCGTGATACGTACGATTAGGCCGATATCGATCCCCGAAGGGCGAGGGAACACAGTGGGCACCGAGTGGACCGACAACCGCAAGAATCTGATGCTGTTCTCCGGTCGCGCGCACCCGGAACTGGCCGAACAGGTCGCCAAGGAGCTCGACGTCCCGGTCACCGCCCAAACTGCCCGCGACTTCTCCAACGGCGAGATCTTCGTCCGCTTCGACGAGTCGGTGCGCGGTTGTGACGCGTTCGTGCTGCAGAGCCATCCGGCGCCGCTGAACACGTGGCTGATGGAACAGCTGATCATGATCGATGCGCTCAAGCGCGGCAGCGCCAAGCGGATCACCGCGATCCTGCCGTTCTATCCGTACGCCCGTCAGGACAAGAAGCACCGCGGCCGCGAGCCGATCTCCGCGCGTCTGGTCGCCGACCTGTTCAAGACGGCCGGTGCGAACCGGATCCTCACCGTCGACCTGCATACCGACCAGATTCAGGGTTTCTTCGACGGCCCGGTCGACCACATGCGGGCACAGAACCTGCTGACCGGCCACATCGCCGAGAACTACCACGACCACGACATGGTCGTGGTGTCACCGGATTCCGGCCGCGTGCGCGTGGCCGAGAAATGGGCCGACGCTCTGGGCGGCGTGCCGCTGGCCTTCATCCACAAGACCCGCGACCCCCTGGTGCCCAACCAGGTGAAGTCGAACCGCGTGGTCGGTGACGTGCGGGGCAAGACCTGCATCCTCACCGACGACATGATCGACACCGGCGGCACGATCGCCGGGGCGGTCAACCTGTTGCATCAGGACGGTGCGAAGGACGTCATCATCGCCGCGACGCATGGCGTGCTGTCCGATCCGGCGCCGCAGCGGCTGGCCGAATGCGGCGCTCGGGAAGTCATCGTCACCAACACACTGCCGATCGGCGAGGAGAAGCAGTTCCCGCAGCTGACGGTATTGTCCATCGCGCCGCTGCTGGCCAGCACCATTCGCGCGGTGTTCGAGAATGGTTCGGTGACAGGACTTTTCGACGGGTCGGCTTAGTGTCGAATTCGGTCATCTATCACAATCCCCGCTGCACGACCTCGCGGAAGACGCTGGAGTTGCTGCGGGACAACGGCATCGAGCCGACGATCATCCAGTATCTGAAGACGCCGCCGTCGCGGGCCGAACTCGTCAAGCTGATCAACGACGCAGGCATCGACGTTCGGACCGCGGTGCGCAGGCGTGAACCTCTCTACGCCGAGCTGAACCTCGCGGACGCCGACGACGACGAACTGCTCGACGCCATGGCCGCGCACCCGATTCTCATCGAGCGGCCGTTCGTCGTCACCCCCAGAGGCACGCGACTGGCCAGGCCGCTGGACTCGGTTCGCGAGGTTCTGTGATCCGTCACCGCTTTGCGGCGACTCTCGTGTTGCTGGCCGTCGCCGCGGCAGGCTGCGGGGCGCAGTCCCCCGACTACACGTCGCTGTTGACCACCACCACGAGTGCCAAGCCGACGGAGACGACGACGCCGGTTCCGATCTCGCAGTACCTGGAGAGCGCGGGCGTGGTCGGGCAACCCGTCGCGCCCGACAAGCTGACCGACCTCATCGTCACGATGCCGAGTCCGAAAGGCTGGGCGCAGTACAGCAATCCGAGGTTCGCACCGGGCACTCGCGTCATCGCCAAGGGCGACACCTACCCGACCGCGATGTTGATGGTGTTTCAACTCAGCGGCGGGGACTTCGACGCGAAGAAGGCCATCGAGCACGGCAACGCCGACGCCGAACTGTCGGAGAACTTCAAGAAACTCAACGCTTCTCTCGACAACTTCAAGGGGTTCCCGTCGTCGATGATCGAGGGCAGCTACGACCTCAACGGCAGGCGGATGCACTCCTACAACCGGGTCGTCATCGCCACCGGTGCGGCACCAGCCAACCAGCGCTACCTGATTCAGTTCACCGTGACCGGCTATGCCGACAAGGCCCGCGACGAGGCGCCCGACATCGAGGCGGTCATCAGCGGGTTCAACGTCGCCAAGAAGTGATCGGCATCGCCGCGCCCGCGGGTCGCAGAAAATCATCCGGATAGGGTGTCTGTCATGAGTGGATGGACCGCCGCCGACCTGCCCTCGTTCACCGGACGTAGCGTCATCGTCACCGGCGCCAACAGCGGCCTCGGCGAAATCACCGCACGTGAGCTCGCACGCGTCGGCGCCAAGGTGATCCTGGCCGTGCGCAACACCGACAAGGGCGATGCGGCCGCCTCGGGCATGACGGGCGACGTCGAGGTCCGCAAGCTGGATCTGCAGGATCTGGCGTCGGTGCGGGCGTTCGCCGACGGTGTGGATGCCGTCGACGTGCTGGTGAACAACGCGGGCATCATGGCGGTGCCCTACGCGCAGACCGTCGACGGGTTCGAAAGCCAGATCGGCACCAATCATCTCGGCCACTTCGCGCTGACCAACCTGCTGCTGCCGAAGATCACCGACCGCGTGGTCACGGTGTCGTCGATGGTGCACCTGATGGGCTACATCAGCCTCAAGGACCTCAACTGGAAGTCGCGGCCGTACCTGGCGTGGCCGGCATACGGCCAGTCGAAGCTGGCCAACCTGCTCTTCACCAGCGAGCTTCAGCGCCGCCTGAGCACTGCCGGATCAACGCTGAAGGCACATGCCGCCCACCCCGGCTACTCCGAAACCAATCTGCAGGGCAACACCGGCAACCCCATCGGAACGAAGTTGATCGGTTTCGTGACTCCGTTGGTGGGCACTGACGCCGGCTTCGGCGCGAGGCAGACGCTATATGCGGCCTCCCAGGAGCTGCCCGGCGACAGCTTCATCGGTCCACGGTTCGTAATGCGCGGGCCGACCGGGCCGACCCCGCGCAGCCCGCTTGCCCGCGACGCGAAGCGCGCCGCCGCCCTATGGGAACTGTCCGAGCAGCTCACGGGCACCAAATTCGCACTCTGAGCTGCTGATGCGCTAACCTGTGTCGGCGTCACGGCGAGGGTGGCATCTGCCACCGTTATCGACGGGAACACGCATTGCGTGATCGCGACCCTGCCGCGGACGAGGAACAACCGGCATAGAGGAGCAACACGCATGGCCAAGACTGCAGCTCGCAGCGAGAACAAACTGACGGCATCGGTACGCCACGAGACCGGCAAGGGCGCATCGCGTCGTGCCCGGCGCGCAGGCCAGGTGCCTGCCGTGCTCTACGGCCACGGCGCCGACCCCAAGCACCTGTTGCTGCCCGGCCGCGACTTCGCCGCGGTGCTGCGGCACACCGGCACCAACGCGGTGCTGACCCTCGACATCGAGGGCGAGGAGCAACTCGCGTTGACGAAGTCGCTCGAGATCCATCCGATCCGTCGCAACATCCAGCACGCCGACCTACTCGTGGTCCGCCGCGGCGAGAAGGTGACCGTCGAGGTCAACGTGATCGTCGAAGGCGAGGCCATCCCCGGCACCCTGGTCACCCAGGACACCAACACGATCGAGATCGAGTCGGACGTCCAGGCCATTCCCGATCAGCTCACCGTCTCGGTCGAGGGCGCCGACATCGGCACTCAGTTCACCGCGGCCTCCATCCCGCTGCCCGACGGCGTCTCGCTGATATCTGATCCCGAGATGCTGGTCGTCAACGTCGTTGCCGCACCGACCGCCGAGGATCTGGAGGCCGAGGGCGGAGGCGAAGCCGCCGCGGCTGAAGGCGAAGAGACCGCGGAAGGCGAAGGGGCCGACGAGGACACCGGCGACGGCGGGGAGTCACCCGCCGAAGCATCCTCCGAATAGCCGGATCGTCCCCGCGACATGGCCGAGCCACTTCTCGTGGTGGGCCTGGGCAATCCCGGGCCCAACTACGCCACGACGCGGCACAACCTCGGCTTCATGGTCGTCGACGTGCTGGCCGACCGCATGGGCGAGAAGTTCAAGGTGCACAAGAAGTCCGGCGCGGAGGTCGTCACCGGCAGGCTGGCGGGCCGTTCGGTCGTGCTGGCCAAGCCGCGCGTGTACATGAACGAGTCCGGCCGCCAGGTCGGACCGCTGGCGAAGTTCTACTCCGTGCCGCCCGCCGATGTCGTGATCGTGCATGACGAACTCGACATCGACTTCGGGCGGATACGACTGAAGTTCGGCGGCGGCGTAGCGGGTCACAACGGCCTGCGTTCCGTGGCCTCCGCGCTCGGCAGCAACGACTTCCAACGGGTGCGCATCGGCATCGGCCGCCCGCCGGGTCGCAAGTCGGGGGCGTCGTTCGTGTTGGAGAACTTCAGCGCAGCAGAGCGGCCCGAGGTTCCGGTGATCTGCGAACAGGCCGCCGACGCAACCGAATTGCTGATTACACAGGGCCTCGAGCCGGCGCAGAACACCGTGCACGCCTGGCCGTGACCCCCTCGCACCGCGATGGGCTAGGGTTCCCCTCGCACCGCGAGCGACCGTGTTTGTACGGCGACACGCCGTGTTTCGGCGTAATTCTGCGGGCGCTCGCGGCTGCCGAGCGACCGTTCAACGTCCACTGATGCCGCTGTTCACCACCTTGACCTGCTTGTGCGGGAAGCGGCGCTCGGCGTGGGCTTTCGCATCGGAGTCCGGTAGCACGTAGAGCGTCTCCTTCTTGTCCTGCAACGGCTTGAGCACCAGGTCCATGAAACCCTTGCGGTCGTCAAGGTAGGGCTCGATGACGTCTTCGCCTGCGGGGCACACCGCAAGGCAGTACGCCGCCTTGTAATTCGCCTTGAACGACAGGCTCTGCCACATCGATGCGTTCTCGGAATCGCTGACGCGGGAGCGGAAGTCGGCGCCGTTCTCGCTGTCGGCGATGGTCTGAGCCCAGTCGGTGAAGCCGCCCATGAACTCGCGATAGTTGTGCACCGAACACGCGACGAAGTCGAAGTCGCCGTTCTTCTTTATCGCGCCGACGGGGCATGCCGCAACGCACAGCTTGCACTCCAGGCAGGGCGAATAGTCCAGCGGCTGACCGTAACTGCTGATCGCCGCGTCCACCATAATCGTGCCCAGCAGGATGAAGTTGCCGAACTTGGGGTGGATCACGTTGCGGTGGATGCCCATGACGCCGAGGCCGGCGGCGACCGCGACCGGTTTGTGTGCGACCACCCAGATGCGGCCGGGAAACCGGTCCATCTCCATGGGGAACGACATCGACGGGTTGATTGCGCGGTGGCCCGCGTCTTCCAGCGCCCGGGTGATCCGGTGCGCCGCCTCGTTCATCAGCTCGCCGCTGCGATGGAATTCCTGGTTGGCAACACTGCGCGCAGTTGACCGGACGTTGTCGCGGTTCATCTTGACCACCAGGGAGATGAAGCTGCGGGTGCCGGGGAGCGCCGCCTCGACGTGCTCGCGTTCCGACGCGAGATCGGCGTTGTCGATGCTGGCGAATGCGACGTCGTCGGCCCCCGCGTCCAGACACACCTGGCGCAGCCAGTCCGCGTCGATGAGGCCCGGTTTCCTGCGGCTCCGCGACCGGACCTTGAGGACCGTCGGGTGATCGGCGATGCGCGGGGGCAGTTTGTCGACCGTCATGCTGAGTACAGTACACAATACTCAGCATGACGGTTGTTAATCTTTCTTTCGCTGTGCCAGGAGGCGCTGCACCTGCCCGTAGGAGTCGATCGGGCTGTGTAACGCCAGCCCACCGTCGGCGAACACGGTTTGCCCTGTGACCCAGGACATTTCGAGAACTGCGACGATCGCCTCGGCGATATCGTCGGCCTCGCCGAGCCGGCCGAGCGCGGTCCGTTCGGTGAGCCCGTCGACCCAACCCGGCAGCTGCTCGGGGTTGGCGAGCATGGGCGTGCGGGTGACGCCGGGGCCGACGGCGTTGACGCGGATGCCGTGTAAGCCCCACTCCGTCGCCGCCACCCGCACCAGCATGTCGATGCCCGCCTTGGACACGCAGTAGGCGCCCATGTCGCGGTCGGCGAGCGTCCCGCTGATGCTGGACACCGCGACCATCGACCCGCCCGCGCCCTGATCGACCATCGCCCGGGCGACGGCGCGCATCGTCAACCAGGTCCCCGTCAGGTTTGTGTCGATGACCCGCTGCCAGTCCGCCGTCGTCTGCTCGAGCAGCAGGCCTGATGCGCCGATGCCCGCGCACGCGACGAGCCGGTTGGGGACTCCGTGACCGGCAACCGTCCGGTCGATCGCGGTGGCCACCGAATCGGGATCGCCGATGTCGCAATCGATGTCACCGCCGTTGAGGTCCCACACGACGACGTCGTTTCCCGCGGCGCGCAGCCGGTCGGCAACCGCACGTCCGATGCCGGATGCTCCGCCCGTGACTATCGCGCTCATTGCGGTGGGCCGATCAGCTCGACGCGGACGCCGTCCGGCGCGGTGATCACCGCCATCGCCACCTTCTTTCCGCCAGGTGCGGGCATCTCGATGCGGCGAACCCCGTCGTCGAAGCCGAGGCCCGCCAGCGTGGCCAGCGTCGGGTCGACGTCGCGCTGCAGCGACAGCAGGAAGAAGCCGAACCCCGGAACATCCGTTGGCGGATGCCTCGCCTCGGCGCGGATGTCCCTGTGCTCGTCGCGTGCGCCGACGAGCACTACCAGTTCCACGATGCCGGTGTCGGGCGTTTCGGGATCGCCGAGGAAGATCGACCGCAGCTGATCGGTGGCCGCTCCGAACAACGTCGGCCAGTCGCCGGTGAAGGTGTGGTCGAACAATTCGGTGAAGCCGAGACCGTCGCGCCAGAACCGCATCGAGGCGTCGACGTCGGCGGTCACTATCGCCGTGTGGTGGATTCCTGGCACGCGATCGATTCCTTCCGGTCGAAATCGTGGAGTTCTACACGGGCAAGCATTTCGACGAACGTTGTTCCGCTGTAAGGGCATTGGGTAACGACCTTGCCGTTTGGATGGCGGTAATAGCTGTTGCAGTTGGCCAGCCACACCGTGCCTTGCATCGCCCGCTGAATCTCGGCGTTGTAGGTGTCGTGGACGTCACGCCTGACGTCCACGGCTTGCACGCCCGCCGTGGCCATGTCGTCGAGGATGCGACGGACGAACTCGGCCTGGGCTTCGAGGATGTAGATGATCGAGGTGACGCCGTTCGTGTTGGGTCCGTACAGCGTGAACAGGTTCGGGTAGCCCGGTACGACGGTGCCCAGATACGCCTCGGCGCCGTCGCGCCAGTCGTCGCGCAGTCGACGGCCGCCGGTTCCGTACACGTCGAGGCTGAGCAGGTAGTCGGCGGCGTGGAAGCCGGTTCCGTAGATGACGGTGTCGAATTCGTGGTCGTCGCCGTCGGCGGTGCGCAGGGCGCACTCGGTGAACTCGGCGATCGGCGACGTCTCCAGCGTGACGTTCGGCCGCGCGAACGTCGGGAACCAGGCGCGCGACTGCAGGGGCCGCTTACAGCCGACGGGATACGACGGGGTGAGCTTGGCGCGCAGTTCCGGGTCGGCGACCTTGCGGGCCAGGTACTCGCGGGCCATCTCGGTCAGACCCTTGGTCATCTCGGAATCGGCGCCGAAGTTGGCGGATTCGTACGCCTGAAACGCCGCATCGCGAACCTTCAGGGCCTCCTCCGGGGCATGCTCGAACAGCTCCTGCTGCTGCGGGGTGAACGGCTCGTCGTAACGCGGACTCACCCAGATCGGCGTGCGCTGGAACACCGTCAGGTGCGCGGCATCGGCCGCGATTTCGGGAACGTATTGAATCGCGCTTGCACCCGTTCCGATCGACGCGACGCGTTCGCCCGCAAGCGATCTCGTGTGATCCCAGTTCGATGAGTGAAATGCCCGACCGCGGAATCGGTCGGCGCCGGGAATCTCGGGGATGTTGGGCACGTCGAGCATTCCGACCGCGCTCACGACGGCGTCGAACTCGTAGGTCGCGCCGTCGGCGGTTTCGATCGACCACTTCTGTGCGTGGCCATCCCAGCGCAGTTCGGTGACGAGCGTATTGCCGAGGAGATGCTCGGTCAGCCCGTGGTCGGCTGCCACCCGCTCCAGATACGCGAGGATTTCCGGCTGCTGGGCGAACGTCTTGCTCCACCGCGGGTTGAGCGCAAACGAGTACGAGTAGAAGTGCGAAGGGACATCACACGCCGCACCGGGATAGGTGTTGTTGCGCCATGTTCCGCCGAACCCGTCGGCTCGGTCGAAGATCGTGAAGTCGTGGCCTGCGGCCGCGAGCTGGATGCCCATCGCGATGCCGCCGGGCCCGGCTCCGATGACCGCGACCGTCACAGGAACGAGTTCTCCGCGGTCAGCCCGCGTTCGGGGAACGCGCCGAGCGCGAACGTCTCGGCATTGCCCAGACCCGTGCCGCCGGCTGGATCTTCGACGCGCACAAGCAGATCACGCAGCTGATGCAGTTCGCGGGCGGTCTCGTCGCAGCGTTCGAACGGCGCCGCGATGGACGTGAAGGTGTTGCAGAACAGCCCCAGTCCGGGGTTGGCCGGCTGCCACATGAACGGTACCGACGCGTCGAAGTCCCACGGGATCGTGTCGACCATGAACTTCGTCATTGTCGCCACCTCCCAGTCGATGGCCGTCGCTGGCTTACCATTCTGCGCACATCTGTCTCGCACTGTCATGCAGGCACACAGCCGCCCGGCAGCTGCTAGCGTGACATTCGAACCCCTAGATGTAAAGGGCGCGATTGTGGCAACCCGCTCGTCCCCCGACGCCGAACTGTCGACGCGGCGCCGAATCCTCGCGGCCACGTTCGTGGTGCTGGCGCGAGACGGGCGACGCAAGCTGCAACTGTCCGACGTCGCCGCCGAGGCCAAGGTCTCGCGCCCGACGCTGTACCGGTACTTCGGTTCCAAAGAGGGACCGCTCGAGGCGTTCGGCCTCTACGAGCAGGACAACTTCGACTCCGGAATCGCCGCGGCGATGGCAGGATTGAGCGGCGCCGATCGCCTGGACGCCGCGTTGCGCTTCATCGTGGAGTTCCAGAGCACGTACTCACTGGGTTCGCTCGCCGACATCGAACCCGAGCATGTGCTGCACCAGATGAAGCGGGTGCTCCCGATCATGCACGAGCGCATCGCCCGCATCATTTCCGGCGACGAGAACGAGGTCGCGGCCTCGGCGGTCGTCCGTATCGCTATGTGCCACTACATGATTCGTAGCGGCAGTCCCGGTCAGTTTCTCGCCGAACTGCGCCACACCGCGGGCCTGGGCACGTCTCGACGGCGCATGAAACGCGCCGCGGCCGGCTAGCCTGCCAACCAGCCGGTGACCTTTTCGGGATCAGCCGCTGTTCGAGATGCAGGAAATGGCCTACGCCGTCGAGGATTTCGGCGTCGGAGCCTGGCCCTACGTCGAGTACGGCGCGCGCATACTGTACGAGAACGGCCATCGCACGAGACGTGTCGTCGATGTCGCCGAAGGTGCGCAGTGCGGCCGCGGTCGCCTCGCGGGCGTATTACATACAGCCGCGGTACGTACACATCAATGGCTTTACATGTGGAGGTGCGTCTGTAAACTTGATCGGCTGCCGGGCATCGGCCAGGGCGACCACTTCCTCACCCGAGCGCCGATCCTGCCCGCATGGATGGTCTCCGCCGTCCGGCGTTAAGAACCCGTCGCGAACCGTCAAGGAAGCGTTCGGATACCACGTTTAGCGGGTGGGCCAGCGTAAACCCGACGGTATGCAAGAGAAGATGGAAAACCGCCCCGGTCGACTGCGCAGCTGGTGCGCCCGGCTGCTCGACGGCGAGAACCGGTGGGGTTTCGTTCGCATCCAGATCGACCGCTTCGGCGTGACGCGCTACCGGCTGGTGGTCTATCCGCCCGGCATCAGCGATGACCAGCGCCGTCGTCTCCGCATCTGGCGTGGCGCGCCGATCTGGGGCGCGGTGCTGTGGTTCGTGGCGGAGGTCTTCCTACAGCAAGTGATCGGACCGTGGGCCACGCTGGCGATTTCCACGGGCACGGTCATCGCGCTGGTCGCGGTCGCGCTGATGCGTGCCGACGAAACACGCGCGCGGGTCCGCGCCATCGGTGTGGTGACGATGGCGGGCCATAAAGATGTGGCTACAGTTGCCGCTCGTGACAATCTGCTGGCGAAGGCCATGACGCTGACGTATGCCGACGAGCGCGTCGACGAGGAGCGCATGTCGCCGCTCGATCACGAGGCGCTCTGGTGGCAGATCTACGAGCAGTTAGCGCCCGCTGGATCTGTCGCGAGCGAGCGCAAAATGCCGCAGTAGCACGGCGTGTCCGGGTACAGACACGCACGCTCGCGGGGTTAGGTGACCAGCGAGACGGAGTTCGCGCGCCGCAGCTTGCCCGACGGCGTCTTGGGGATGGTGCCGGGCCCCAGCACCACGACATTGCGTGGCCGGACGTCGACCTCGCCGACGACCTCGTGGGCCACCTGACGCTCGATGCGGTGCACCTCGGCCGGGTCCTCCCACGCGTTGGACTCCACCGCGACGGCGAAGGTCTCGCGGGAGTGCCCGGCGTCCAGGCGCACCGCGACGGCGCAGCCCGGCCGGACGCCCTCGACGCGGCCGGCGGCCCGCTCGATGTCGGTGGGATAGATATTGCGGCCCGCCATGATGATGACGTCTTTCACGCGACCGCAGACCACGACGTGGCCTTGGTCGGTCAGGTAGCCGAGGTCGCCGGTGTCGTACCAGCCCTGCTCGTCCTGCGCGGGGATGAAGCCGCCCATGGTGATGTAACCGGGCGTGACGGGTTCGCCGCGCAACTCGATGATGCCGACGCCGCGAGTCGGCATCACATTGCCCTGCTCGTCGATGATGCGGGCCTCGAGCCCCTCGAGCAGCGGGCCGAGCGTGGCCAGCCTGCGGGTGTTGCCCTTCGTCGCGGGCACCGCGCGCCGCAGAGCGGCCAGCAGGTCGCGGTCGACCTCGTCGACCACCAGGCCGGCGTTGCATTCGGAGAAGGACACCGCCAGCGTCGTCTCGGCCATCCCGTAAGCGGGCAGGATCGCCGAGGGCTCCAGCCCGAACGGCTTACCCGCATCGAGCAGGTCCTCGACGTCGGCCGGCTCGACGGGTTCGGCGCCCGAGAGCGCGAAGCGCAGCGTCGACAGGTCGAATTCACCCGGCTGGGCCTGCCTGCGCAGCCGCTTGGCCAGCAGCGCGTACGCGAAGTTCGGCGCCGCGGTCATCGTGCCCTTGTATTTGTCGATCAGCCGAGCCCACAGCAGGGTGTCGCGCAGGAAGTCCATCGGCGTGACCTTGACCAGCTCGGCACCGAAGTACATCGGAATGGTCAGGAAGCCGACCATGCCCATGTCGTGGAAGCAGGGCAGCCAGCTGACCATGACGTCCCTGTCCACGTCGTACTTGGCGCCGATGAACATCGCCTCGGCGTTGGAGTGGATGTTGCGGTGGGTGATCTGCACGGCCTTCGGCGATCCGGTTGAGCCCGACGTCAGCTGCATCAGTGCCAGTTCGTCCTCGCCGACCTCGATCGGGTCGATCGGATCAGACGCGAGCAGATCGGTCACCGTCAGCACCTTGATGCCCTGCTCCTCGAGCACGGGAATCGCGATCATGAACGGTTCGGAGACGATGACGGCCTTGGCCTCGATCATCTGGACGACGTTCATCGTGTCCTCGGCCCAGACCACGAGGTCGGTGCGCGGAGTGGGCTGATGGAGCATCGTCAGACTGGCGCCACGCATCCACAGGCCCTGGGCGGTCGGGGCGATCTCGACGGGGAAGCCGGCCAGCACGCCGACGGCGTCGCCACGTCCGATGCCCGCGGCGGCGAGGCCACCCGCGATCTGGCGGGCCCTCTCGTGCACCTCTCCCCAGGTGTGGCGAATGGGTTCGTGCGGTTCTCCGGTGACCATGCCCGTAGTGGCGTCACGGGCACTGCGGTACATCTTGTCGGTGAATCTGCTCACGACAGCCTCCTCGGGGTCCCCGCAAATGCCAAGGTGTAATGCTCCGCCTGCTCATAGGCGCTTTCACGTCGGCGCGCATACGTTTGTAGCGCAGTTATGTCTCGATTCGGTGATGCGGTAAGGCGACACGCCCGCTCGCCGGGACTCCCGGCAGCGGCGATATTTGCGTCCACTCCTTGACCGCGAATTTTCACCGTTAGTCATCTTATGCAACTCTTAAGTAACTGCCAAACTCATGCAGTAATTGAGGTTTGCGTCACACCTGTGGAGTGGGCGCGGGAACCACCCGGGCACCCTGCACCGGCCCGCTTGCCACCCGCACCGTGCGGCACACCCCGGCGCCGGCCAATTCGGCGCCGACCTCGACGGCCGAGGTGGCTGAGGCGCACAGAAACGCGCAGGTCGGGCCCGAGCCGGACACGATTCCGGCCAGCGCGCCTGCCTCGACGCCCGCCCGCAGCGTCCGGCGCAGCCCAGGATCGAGGCTCAGGGACGCGGGCTGCAGGTCGTTGCCCAGCAGCGGCGCGAGGCTGGCGGGATCGCCGGAGGCAAGGGCCGCCAGCACGGGTTCGGCATCGTCCAGGCGCGGCGGCAGGGTCCGGTCCTGCGACTCGCGCAACTGGTCGGCCTCGGCGAACACAGCCGGGGTGGACAGGCCGCCGTCTGCGAACGCCAGCACCCAGTGAAAGGTGTTTCTGGTCAGCACGGTCGCCAGCTCCTCGCCGCGGCCGGTGCCCAGTGCGGTGCCTCCGTGCAGGGCGAACGGAACATCGCTGCCCAATTCGGCGGCCATCGAATGCAGGTCGCGGCGCGGCACACCGAGCTCCCACAGCGAGTTCATCGCGACCAAAACGGCCGCCGCGTCGGCGCTTCCGCCTGCCATTCCGCCCGCGACCGGGATCGACTTCTCGATGGTGATCGCGACATCGGGCCCCCTGCCGACATGCTCGGCCATCAGCTCGGCGGCCTGCCAGGCCAGGTTGCGCTCGTCTGTGGGCAGCGCCCCCGGGCCCTCGCTGCCCTCTCCCAGTATCTCCAGCGAGAGCATGTCGGCGGTTCTGACGGTGACCTCGTCGAGAAGCGATACCGCATGAAAAACGGTGGTCAGCTCGTGATAGCCGTCGTCGCGGCGATCACCGACGGCCAGATAGAGATTGACCTTGCCCGGCACCCGCACGGTGACCGACCCAGTAGGAACCCACTCGGATGCGGTGTTGCCGTTGGACACGGCACGACCCTAGCGCCGAGGCGCCGCGAACAAATAGTCATGCGGCCAGAAAAGCCGGGCGGACACCCGGCCTACGCTGGAATCGTGCTTGTGGTCGGCGGTGACTTCGCGGGTTATGTCATCGACGCAACGCTCGGCCGGGGCGGGCACGCCACCGTATACCGGGCCCACCGACCTGCCGGTCCCGATCGTGCGGTGGCGCTTAAGGTTCTCGACGAGCACCACCGCGGTGAGGAGCAAATCGCCCGGCTACGAAGAGAATTCGAGTTCGCACACCAGCTCGACCACCCACACATCGTGACGGTGTACGACAGCGGCGTCGGCTGGCTCACCATGGAGATCATCGACGGTGGCACGTCAAGCGCACTGCCGAACACGCAGACCAGGTTGACCGCGCTGCGCCAGATCGCCGCTGCGCTGGATTACACCCACCGGTGCGGAATCGTCCATTGCGACGTGAAACCGTCCAACATTCTTGTCTCGCATGACCTTTCCCGTGCTGTGCTCATCGACTTCGGGATCGCATGTGCGGTCGCGGAGACCGTGGGGTGGCGTGCGAAACACATCGAGGCCTCGCTGCCGTACACGGCGCCGGAGCTGCTGCGCGGCAGGCCGCCGTCGGCCCTGACGGATCAGTACGCGTTGGCGTGCACGGCGGTCGAGCTTCTGCTCGGCGCACCCCCTTACTCAGGGGCAGGCACCTGGATGCAACTCGTGGACGCTCATCTCAACCGGCAGGTGCCGAGCTACTCGGACAAGATCGCCTGGGTACCGCGTCGTTTCGACTCGTGGTTGCATCGCGCGTTGGCGAAACTCCCCGAGGCCCGATACGACTCCTGCACGGAGCTCATCGAGCAGCTCACCCGCGCGCTGGAGTAGCGGCTAGGGCAACTCGACCGGCTGGATCACCCTTTTCGTCTGGGGGTCCCAGACCCCCGAGCGCTCCAGCAGCCTCACGAAGTCGGCGATGGACAAGGTCTCGCCCCGTCGCGACGGGTCGATGCTGGCGGCCAGCAGCCGTCGCGCCGACTCGTTGCCGCTCCCCGCCCATTCGGCGAATGCGTTGCGAGACGTCTTGCGACGCTGGGCGAAACCGATGTCGATCAGGTTGAACACCTGCTGGCGGAAGCCGGGATCCGTCGGCCACGGCGTGGTCTCGTACCGGTCGATGCGGACCAGCCCCGAGTACACCCGTGGGATCGGCCAGAACACCGTCGGCGACACCATGCCGTGCCTGCGCACCTTGCCGTAGAACCTGACCTTCGCGCTGGGCACGCCGTAATCCTTGCCGCCGGGCTCGGCCGCGAGACGCTCGGCCACTTCGGCCTGCACCATCACCATGACGGTCCGGATCGACGGGAAGTCGGCGAGCAGATGCAGCAGTGCGGGCACGGCGACGTTGTAGGGCAGGTTCGCGACCAGGGCCGTCGGCTCTTCGGGCAGGTCGCCCGGCTGCAACTCGAGCACGTCTTGGTGCAGCACCGAAAGCCTGTTGATCTCGCTGTGCGAGTGTTCGGCGACGGTGTGCGGCAGCTGACCCGCCAGTACGGGGTCGATCTCGACGGCGGTGACGTGCGCTCCGCGGTCCAGCAGCGCGAGAGTCAGCGAGCCGAGGCCGGGGCCGATCTCCAGGACATGGTCCTGACGATTGATCCCGGACGCCGAGACCACACGACGCACAGTGTTCGCGTCGTGGACGAAGTTCTGGCCGAAAGACTTACGCGGCCGAAAATCAAGCTCTTTGGCCAGGTGCCGAATTTCAGTCCGGCCCAGCAGTCTGATTGTCAGGACGCCCCCACTCTCCCGCTACATACGGGCCACGCGCCCCATCCTTGACGGGCCCGGGTGACCTCAGCAATCGTGATCTGCTCTTCGCGCGTTGCCAAATCGGCCCTCGCAGCATACCTCAGACCACCGTTTCGCTCCCAGGTATTTTGATCAAATTGCACGCCACCGAAAAATCCGTTGCCGGTATTGATCCCCCAGTTGCCACCCGCCTCACACTGGGCCAGCGCATTCCAGGTGCCGCCATTGCTCACCGGAGGCACCTCGGTACCCGGCTTCGTACCCACCCGCAGCACCCCGTCGACGGACGGCGCGACGACGACATTGGCTACTGGCAATCTCCCGGTTTCGGTCCCATTGACCTTGGCGATGGCAAACGTTACGTCCTGAATTCCCGGAGTTCCTGGGTTTTCGACGACCTGGCGACTCATATTCATCGTCGGATCCTCGACCCGCTGGTTGGCCGGCGGTAACGGTACGCGCTGGGTAACCTTCTCGATTCGGACACGCGTCACCTGGATCTGCATGTCCTCCACGACCGGGGACGCGGCGGCGGGCACCACCGTGTCGCTCTGTTCCAGCGGAGCGCCTGCGGCGGCCAGCAGGCCGGCGACGTTCGGCGCGGCCAGATGCACGGTTCGCACGGCGCCACCATCGTTGATCTGCACGTTCTTGGCGCTCACCACCGGTAGCGACATGCCGCCGAGCGGTACTCGGCTGCCGCGCGAGGCCGCCGCGGGCGCCTTGTCGGTCATCGCAAGCTGGGCCAGCGCCTCGTCGACGGTGGACGCCGTGGTCCACACCTCGCGGCTGTTCTGGCCGTCCAGCGAGAGCTGCAGAGGCCGGCTGCGCCGTAGCACGATGGTGTCGGACTGGTGCACCGCCTGGTCGCCTGCCGGGTAGAGATCGTCGCGATCGCCGACGTCGTAGCCGTTCTCCGTGATGACGTCGATGACGTGAGATTTCATCGTCGCAACGGTCATCTGGGTGCCGTCGACGGTCAGCGTCACGGTCTTGTGCGCCGCGACAGCGAAGCCGCCGGCGAAGATGAGCGCCAGCAATGTGACGAGTACCAGTGCCCGCAGGTGCGGCGAGCGCGACTCGTGGAGTTTCGTTAATGCATTCAAATCAGTGCAATTCCCCGACTCGGACCCCGGTCTGCTTCAGTGCCCCCGCCATCGATCACAAGACGGTAACGAACCCGCTCAGCAACAGCAACTCGGTCACCATTCACGGCGCGTTCACCGAGAAGCCGTACACGCGGGCTGCGGTTGCCGACGTGTTCCGGGCCACGTCGGCGGCGGGCCGGTCCACCATATCGGCGAGTGCGCGCACTGTGTACGGCAGGCAGTAGGGCTCATTCGGCGCGCCCCGGTGGGGGTGCGGAGTCAGAAACGGCGCGTCGGTCTCCACCAGCAGCTGTCCGGGAGGGATGAGTGCGGCCGCCTCGCGCAGCGCGCGGGCGTTGCGGAAGCTGACGCTGCCCGACAGGCTCAGCACCCAGCCCGCGTCGACACACGTCCGCGCCATCTCGGCGTCCGAAGAGAAGCAGTGGAAGATCACCGTCGGCGGCGCGCCCTCCGCCCGCAGCACGTCGAGCACGTCGGCGTCGGCGTCGCGGTTGTGGATCATCAGCGGCTTGCCGGTCCGCTTGGCCAGCTCGATGTGCCAGGCGAAGGCGTCGCGCTGTTCGCTCAGCGTCGCGCATCCGTCGAGTCGGCCGGGCCAGTAGTTGTCCATGCCGGTCTCCCCGATCGCCACCACGCGGGGATGGCCCGCCAGCCGTTCGATGACTGTCTTCGCCTCGTCGGTGAGCGCGTTGGCCCGCGTCGGGTGCAGCGCCACGGCCGCATACACGCGCGGATCCCAGTCGGCGGCCTCGGTGACCCAGCGGGCGGAATCCAGGTCGTCGGCGATGGTGACGACCGCCTGCACGCCGACGGCCGCGGCGCGGTCCACGATCGCGCGCACATCGTCGGCGGTGACGGCGCCGCACGCGTCGAGGTGAGTGTGCGCATCCACCAACGGACTCAACGGCTCGGGAGGCGGCGGCGCCGGACGGGTGGTGCTCACCGCCACACCATAGGCTGAGGGAGAAATGAGCACCGCCATCCCCGGCGCGAGGACGCGCACCCCAGGGAACCCGTACTACATAACGACAGCGATCGCCTATCCCAACGGCGATCCGCACATCGGCC
The DNA here is from genome assembly GCF_032159565.1 of Mycobacterium sp. GTDB lineage: Bacteria > Actinomycetota > Actinomycetes > Mycobacteriales > Mycobacteriaceae > Mycobacterium. The sequence continues at coordinate 11,014 of NZ_JAVHWR010000124.1, read as the reverse complement.
ATGCCTACGAATACATCGCGACCGATTCGATCGCCCGGTTCAAGCGGCTCGACGGATTCGACGTGCGGTACCTCACCGGCACCGACGTGCACGGGCTGAAGATGGCCGAGACCGCGGCGGCGCTGGGCATTCCGACCGCCGAGCTGGCGCGGCGCAATTCCGATGTGTTCCAGCGGCTGCAGGACAAGCTGAACATCTCCTACGACCGGTTCATCCGCACGTCCGACGCCGACCACTACGAAGCGTCCAAGGAGATCTGGCGCCGGATGAACGAGAGCGGCGACATCTACCTCGACGCGTACAAGGGTTGGTACTCGATACGCGACGAGCGCTTCTTCACCGAGGGCGAGACCACCGTCGGCGCCGACGGGGTGCGCATCGCGACCGAGACCGGAGCGCCGGTGACGTGGACCGAGGAGCAGACCTACTTCTTCAGGCTGTCGGCCTACGCCGACAAACTGCTCGCCCACTACGAGTCCCATCCCGAATTCATCGGGCCGGACGTCCGGCGAAACGAGGTGGTCAGCTTCGTCTCCGGCGGGCTGCGCGACCTGTCGATCTCGCGCACGACGTTCGACTGGGGCGTGCCGGTCCCCGGCCATCCCGACCACGTGATGTACGTGTGGGTCGACGCGCTGACCAACTATCTGACCGGGGTCGGCTTCCCCGACACCTCCTCGGAACTGTTCAAACGGTTCTGGCCCGCCGATCTGCACATGATCGGCAAGGACATCATCCGGTTCCACACCGTGTACTGGCCGGCGTTCCTGATGTCGGCGGGAATCGAGTTGCCGCGCAGGGTTTTCGTGCACGGCTTCGTCCTCAACCGAGGCGAGAAGATGAGCAAGTCGGTGGGCAACGTCGTCGACCCGGTGAACCTCGTCGACACCTTCGGCGTCGACCCGGTGCGCTACTTCTTCCTGCGCGAGGTGCCGTTCGGCCAGGACGGCAGCTACAGCGAGGACGCGATCATCGCCCGCATCAATGCCGACCTCGCCAACGAACTGGGCAACCTGGCGCAGCGGTCGCTGTCGATGGTCGCCAAGAACCTCGACGGAATCGTTCCGGAGCCGGGCGAATTCACCGACGACGACCGCGCGCTTCTGGATCGCGCAGGTGATCAGCTGTTGTCGACGGTGCGGGCGCACTTCGATGCGTCCGCGATGCATCTCGCGCTGGAGACGATCTGGCTGATGCTCGGCGAGGCCAACCGCTATTTCTCGGCGCAGGAGCCGTGGGTGCTGCGCAAGTCCGAGTCCGAGGCCGACCAACAACGATTCCGCACGGTGCTCTACACCACGATGGAGGTTGTCCGGGTGGCCGCGCTGCTGTCGCAGCCGGTGATGCCGGAGTCGGCGGCCAAGCTGCTGGACCTGCTCGGTCAGCCCGACGACCAGCGGACCTTCGCCGCGATCGGCACCCCGCTCGCGCCGGGTACCGCGCTGCCCGCCCCGGTCGGGGTGTTCCCGCGGATTGTTCTGCCGGAAGGCGTCTCGTCGGGTTAGGAGTTCGGCTCCCCGACCACAGGGTGACTTTCCCTCGCGAGCAGACGCAAAGGCCCAAGTTTTCAATTGATTTTGCGGGCGTTTGCGTCTGCTCGCCAGAATAGGTGAGTGACGCTCGTCACGTCTTGTCACGTCTCACGGCTCGTCGGTGTCTTGAGGGCATCACCGAAAGAACATCGCGCACGCGAGGAGCGAAAGAACACCGCGCACGCGCGGAGCGAAAATGACAGGAGACATCATGACCGGGACACGCCCCCACGTCGTCGTCATCGGCGGCGGATACGCGGGCACGCTGGCGGCCAACCATCTGCGGCTGCGTGGCGACATCGACATCACGCTGGTCAATCCTCGCCCCAAGTTCGTGGAGCGGATCCGACTGCACCAGCTGGTCGCGGGAACCGGCGAGGCGACCGCCGACTACGGCACGCTGCTTGGCGAAGGCATCCAGCTGCTCGTGGACAGCGCCATCAGGATCAACACCGCCGCACAGACCGTGGAATTCGCCTCGGGTCGCAGGCCGGTGCACTACGACTACGTCATCTACGCCGTCGGCAGCACAGGAGCCGTCCCGGCGTCCGTTCCAGGCGCGGCCGAATTCGCCTATCCGATAGCCGAATTGGAGCTGGCGCAACGACTGCGCACCGCCATCGACGAGCTACACCCCGATGCGCCGGTCACCGTCATCGGGGCGGGACTGACCGGAATAGAGGTGGCCTCCGAGCTGGCCGAGCAGAGCCGCAATGTCACGTTGGTCTGCGGGGGTCAGCTTGCCCCTTCGCTGTCCGAGCCGGGCCGTCGGTCCGTCGCAAAGTGGATGCACAAACACGGAGTGACGGTGCTGGAGTCCGACGTCGTGGCCGAGGTCCGCCGCGGGGCGGTGGTTTTCGCCGACGGCGCGGTGCGCCCGAGCGCGATCACCATCTGGACGGCCGGTTTCGGAGTGCCCGCTCTGGCCGCCGACAGCGTGTTGCGCACCGACGCGCTGGGCAGGCTGCTCACCGACGAAACCCTGACAAGTGTCGACGACGCACGCATCGTGGCCGCGGGTGACTGCGCCGCTCCGTCGGGCCGACCGCTGCGGATGAGCTGCCAATCGGCGGGCCCACTCGCCACGCAGGCGGCGGACACCGTCTTGAGCCGCATCGCAGGCGAGGAGCCTGCTGTCATCGAACCGAAGTTCGTCGCGCAGTGCGTCAGCTTGGGCAGGCACGGGGCCACACTGCAATTCACCCACGAGGACGATGCGCCTGCGAGGTTCTACCTCGGTGGTCGCTTGGCCGCCTCCATGAAGGAGGCAGTCTGCAGAGGCACGCTGTGGGGGCTGCGCCGGGAGGCACGCAAGCCCGGTTCGGCGTTTCTGTTCAAGGGCTCCAAGCGTGAAGTTGAGCCCGCGGTCGATGCCCAGGTGGTCACGAACCCGTGACCACCTTCGGCGGGAACCAGATTGCCGGCTCAGCCGGCGGCGAACACGCCGAGCGGTTCACCCACCTGCGGCCGCTGCTGTTCACGATCGTCTACGAAATTCTCGGTTCGGCAACCGAATCCGACGACGTGCTGCAGGACAGCTATCTGCGATGGGCCGAGGTCGACCTCGCGACGGTGCGGGACACCAAGTCGTATCTGGCGCAGTTGGTGACCCGCCAGGCGCTCAACGCACTACGGGCGGGCGCCCGCCGTCGCGAGGAGTACATCGGCCCGTGGCTGCCTGAGCCGCTGCTGCTGGACGACCGTGACGCCTCGACAGATGTCGTTCTCGCCGAATCGGTTTCGATGGCGATGCTTGTGCTGCTCGAAACCCTCACCCCGGACGAGCGGGCGGTGTTCGTGCTGCGCGAGGTCTTCGGGTTCGACTACGACGAAATCGCCGGCGCCGTCGGGAATTCCGCGGTGAACGTGCGTCAGGTGGCGCACCGTGCACGCGAACACGTGCAGGCGCGGCGCAAGCGCTTCGAGCCCGCCGACTCGGCCAAGACGGCCGAATTGACCGAACAGTTCATGACGGCGGCGTCGACGGGTGATGTGGACGGCCTGATGGCGCTGCTGGCACCGGATGCCACGTGGACCGCCGACAGCAACGGCAAGGCGACGGCAGCGCGCAGGCCTGTCGTCGGTGCCCGCAAGGTCGCGGCCATTCTGTCCGCCCTCTTCCGTGTTGCGGCAGAGCGCATGCCGGATGTCCGGTTCGAGACGGCCGTCTACAACAGCTCACCCTCGATCGTGGTGTACAACGGCGACCAGCTCGAAGGCGTCTTCCTCATCGAGATCGTCGACGGCTTGATCAGCCATTTCTATGCGATGCGCAACCCGGACAAGCTGTTGGGCATCGCGGTCCCGAGGGAGATCAGCCGCACCGTCTGACAAGCTTGGTCGATGCGGACCGAGCGGCTCGGCGATCTCGGCGGTGCCCCAGGGGTGCTGCGCGCGGTGGCCGCCGCTGCGGATCGGCACGGAATGGCGCCACCCGCCGCGCTGATCGGCGAATGGTTCGGCTCGGGCGCTGTCATCGCGCCGTCGTTGACGGTGTCCGATGTCACCTATAGCGATTTCGGCGCGCTCACCGACGCTCAGCGCACGCCGGCGCGCCGAAATCGCTCCGACGCGGCGGTCGGGGGTGGCTGGTTCGGATATCTGTCGTATCCAGACGCGGCTGCCGACGGACGCCAAGGTCGCGTTCCCGACTCGGCGGGCGGCTGGACCGACTGCGTGCTGCGCCAGGACGGCGACGGCCACTGGTGGTATGAAAGCCTTTCCGGCGCCGCCCTTTCGGAGTGGGTTGCCGAAGCATTACGAAGCCCGTTGCCGCCGAGGCCGTTCGGCATCACCTGGAGCGACGCCGACCGTGGAGCCCACCGCCGCGGGGTGCTCGACTGCCTGGAGGCGATCGCCGCGGGTGAGATCTACCAGGCATGTGTGTGCACGCAGTTCGCGGGCCGGCTCGACGGTGCGCCGATCGACTTCTTCGTCGACGCCGTGGCACGCACCTCGCCTGCGCGGGCGGCGTATGTTGCGGGCGACTGGGGTGCGGTGGCGTCGTTGTCGCCGGAATTGTTCCTGCGACGAGCAGGCGATGCGGTCACGTCGAGCCCGATCAAGGGGACGTTGCCGCGGACGGCCGATCCCGCGGCGCTGCGGGCGTCGGCCAAGGACGTCGCCGAGAACATCATGATCGTCGACCTGGTCCGCAACGACCTGAGCCGCGTCGCGGTGACCGGCACGGTGACCGTGCCCGAACTCCTCGCGGTGCGGCCGGCTCCTGGCGTGTGGCATCTGGTGTCGACGGTGTCCGCGCGCATGCCCGTCGACGTGCCGATCGCTGCACTGCTGGACGCAGCGTTCCCACCTGCGTCGGTCACCGGCACGCCCAAGACGCGTGCCCGGCAGTTGCTCACCGGGTGGGAGCAGCATCGGCGCGGGGTTTATTGCGGCACAGTGGGTTTGGCTTCACCGGTCGCCGGGTGTGAATTGAACGTGGCGATTCGCACCGTGGAGTTCGCAGCCGACGGCTCGGCGGTGCTCGGCGTCGGCGGGGGCATCACGGCCGACTCCGATCCCGACCGCGAATGGGACGAGTGCCTACACAAGGCGGCCCCGATCGTCGGCGCTATGCGTACCGGTGGCAGCGCTCGAGCAGGATCTCGGCGAGCAGTTCCGGCTCGCTGACCATCAGGTTGTGGCAGGTGTCGATCGGCAGCACGGTGTGCACGCCACCGAGTGCGGCGATCGATCTGCGCTGTGACGCCGCGGAGAGCGCCCGGTCACGCAGCGTGAGGATCCAGGTCCGCGGCACATCGTCGGGCATTCGGGAGCGGTCGACCTTGTCGAAGATGATCGACGGCGATTCGGCGTAGAAACAGGCCCGGTTGAACGTCCGCTGCGGACGCGTCATCCCGTTGCAGAAGACGAACTCCGCCAACGAGTTCGGCAGGGTGCCCGACATGCCGGTGTCAGCCTTACGGCGGGTGTACCAACCCACCAGGCCCGGCAGTGTGTCGACTACGCACTTGCCTGCCGGTGGGACGAACGCCGCAGCGAGCACCATCTCCCGTACTCGTGAGGATCCGAGTTTCGCCACGACGCCGGGGACGGTGAGCCCGGCCAGGGAATGGCCGACGATGACGAAGTCGTCGACTCCCGCATCCTCGATGTCGGCGAGCAACGAGTCCACCCAGTCGTCGATGGTGGCGGTGAGAAGATCGCCGGGCTTGTCGCGCCGGCCGGGAAGGTCGAGTGCGATCACCCCGAAGCCCGGTGCGCGACGCCGGATTTCGTCGACGGTCGGATTCCAGCAGTCGGCGGCGTGCTGGCCGCCGTGCACGAGCACCAACGCGGGCAGGCTCATTTCGCGTACCGCCGACAGCGTTCGACCAGTATTTCGGCCACCCGTTCGGGCTCGATGACCATCAACGCGTGCCCGCAGTCGATTGGGATCAACGTGTCCACGCCGCCGATCGCCGCGATACTGGCCCGTTGTTCCTTCCGAGAGTGCGTGCGGTCGCGCGTGGTCAGAATCCAGCTGCGGGGCACCTCGGTCGGCATTCCGCGCCGAGTCACCGTCTCCAAAAGAATTCGATTGGATTCCGGATAAAGGCGTCCTGCCATGAAGCGACGTCGTTCACGGGTCGCGCCGTTGAGGAAAAACAATCTCGCCAGAAGAGGTGGCACAACGTATGGCGCAGTTTTCTTGGCGTTGCGGTGCGCGATATGTGCGGTCAACGGAGCGATGACGTCCACCATCGCGCTACCTTCGGGCGGGACGCACGCTGCGGCGAAGATCATTTCGCGGACGCGGGGCGCACCAGGCTGGCGACGACGCCGGGCACCGTCACCCCTGCCATCGAATGACCGACGATCACGACCTCTTTCAGCCCGGCCGCATTGACGTCGGTGACGATCGAGTCGACCCAGTCGTCGATGGTGAGCGTCGCCAGATCACCCTGCTTTCCACGCCGCCCCGGCAGGTCGACGGCGAGCACTGTCAATTCCGGTGCCAGTCGCCGTATTTCGCCGATCGTCAGATTCCAGCAGTCGGATGCGTGCGCACCGCCGTGCACAAGCACCAGTGCGGGCCATGCCATGGCGCCTCCCGGTCAGTCGCGCGAGCGCAGAACCGCATCGTAAAGCTCACGCTTTGACGGCGCCCCGGGATTCGCGGCGACCACCTCAGCACAAGCGTCCTTGACCCGCGCGCCGTCGTCGACGAGCGCGTTCACCGCTGCCACCAGGGACTCCAGATCGGCTTGCGGCTCGGCGCCTGCCAACACCACGGTGATCTCGCCGAGCACGCCGTCGGCGGCCCACTCGGCGAGTTCGGCCAGCGAGCCGCGAACGATCTCCTCGTGGGTCTTGGTCAGCTCCCGGCAGACCACTGCGCGCCGCTCCGGCCCGAGCACTTCGACGGCGTCCTGGAGGAACGCCCCGAGCCGTCGCGGCGACTCGAAGAACACGGCGGTTCGCTCCTCGGAAGCCAAACCCGTCAGCCACGTGCTGCGCGCCGAATGCTTGCGTGGCGGAAAGCCCTCGAAGCAGAACCGGTCGGCGGGCAGCCCGGACACCGCCAGCGCCGTCGTCACCGCCGACGGGCCGGGCAGACAACTCACCTTCAACCCGGCCTCCACACAGGCCGCCACCAACCGATAGCCGGGGTCGTTGATCACGGGCATGCCGGCGTCGCTGACCACCAGCACTGTCGCGCCGCCCCTGATGTCGTCGACCAGTGCAGGCACGCGCGTCGACTCGTTCTGGTCGAACAGGCTCACCACCCTGCCCGCGATGCGGACGTCGAGGGCCTTCGCCAGTGTGCGGACCCTTCGGGTGTCCTCGGCGGCCACCACGTCGGCGCCGCCCAATGCGTTGATCAGCCGGGCGGAGGCGTCGGTGGGCAACCCCAGCGGGGTGGCCGCGAGCAGCAATCGTCCGGGGCTCATCCCGCACAGCCTACGATCGTTCGCGTGACCGCCCCCACCACCGGACCGCGCACGCGAGAAGCACAGGAGGAGCAGCCGACGGCCGCGCGATCGGTTCCAGTGATCAGCCCGGGCCCGCTGATGCCCGTCGCGGACTTCGGGCCCGTCGACCGGCTCAACGGCTGGACGATGACGGCGGTCATCACTGCGCTGGCGGCGCTGACGCGGTTCCTCAACCTCAACTCGCCGACCGATGCGGGCACGCCGATCTTCGACGAGAAGCACTACGCGCCGCAGGCCTGGCAGATGCTGTTCAACCACGGCGTCGAGGACAACCCCGGCTACGGGCTGGTCGTGCACCCGCCGGTGGGCAAGCAACTGATCGCGATCGGCGAGGCGATCTTCGGCTACAACGGGCTGGGCTGGCGGTTCACCGGCGCGGTGTTGGGCGTCATCGGGATCGCCCTGGTGGCTCGCATCGTGCGGCGGATGACCCGATCGACGATGGTCGGCGCCATCGCGGGCCTGCTGCTCATCGCCGACGGCGTGAACTTCGTGGCGTCACGCACCGCGCTGCTCGACGGGTTTCTGGCGTTCTTCGTGGTGGCGGCGTTCGGTGCGTTGATCGTCGACCGCGACCAGGTGCGGGAACGGATGCACATCGCCCTGCTCGAGGGCCGCATCGGCGAATCACCGTTCGGCCCCCGGCTGGGCGTTCGGTGGTGGCGCTTCGGCGCCGGTGTGCTGCTCGGATTGGCTTGTGCAACAAAGTGGTCCGGCCTGTACTTCATCGTGTTCTTCGGGCTGATGACTTTGGCGTTCGACGTCGCCGCCCGCAGGCAATACCGCGTGCCGCGGCCCTGGGCGGGCACGCTGCGGCGCGACGTCGGCCCGGTCGTCTACGCATTGGGACTCATTCCGTTCGGCGTGTACCTGGCGTCGTATGCGCCGTGGTTCGCGTCGGAGACCGGGGTGAACCGCCACGAGGTCGGCCAGTCGATCGGGCCGGGCGGCTTTCTGCCGGACGCGATCCGTTCGCTGTGGCACTACACGTACGCGGCATACCGGTTTCACTCCGGGCTGACCAACGCCGACGGAAACCATCACCCGTGGGAGTCCAAGCCGTGGACGTGGCCGATGTCGCTGCGGCCGGTGCTTTATGCGATCGACCAGGAGAACGTCTCCGGATGCGGCGCGCAGTCATGTGTGAAGGCCGTGATGCTGGTCGGCACGCCCGCGATGTGGTTCATCGCGGTGCCGGTTCTCGGTTGGGCGCTGTGGCGGGCGTTCGTGAAGAGGGATTGGCGCTACGGCGCGGCTCTCGTCGGCTACGGTGCGGGTTTCCTGCCGTGGTTCGCCGACATCGACCGGCAGATGTACTTCTTTTATGCGGCGACCATGTCGCCCTTCCTCGTCATGATGATCGCGATGATCTGCGGCGACATTTTGCATCAGCCGAACCAGAACCCCGAACGAAGAACGCTCGGCCTCATTGCCGTCAGCTGCTATGTGGCCTTAGTGATCACGAACTTCGCGTGGATGTACCCAATTCTCACGGGCTTACCGATCTCGCAGTCGACGTGGAATCTGGAGATCTGGCTTCCGAGCTGGCGGTAGCCCGGCGGGGCTGAAGATTGCACGGAGGGCTGTTGCGAGGCGTAATCCACAGCCGTGTGTGCAATCTTTCGAGTGCCGCTCAATTTGTCGGGTCGATTCGACAGCATCGCGGCATGCGAGACGTGTTCGTCGGGAGTGACGCCTTGGCTCGCGGCGGCATGACTCGCGCACGCCTGCGCTGGAATTATCGAACGATCTTCCCGGACATCTACTTGCCGAAGCAGACAGTGCCGTCGCTCAGACAGCGGACTCATGGCGCTTGGCTGTGGTCGGGCCGAAAAGGTGTCATCACCGGCCGCGCGGCAGCCGCGATGCACGGCGCCCTGTGGGTAGCCGTCGACTCACCGATCGAAATGATCTGGCGATGTGGTCGGCCGCCACCAGGCATCGAGGTGCGCAATGAACGAATCGACGCGGCCGACATCGTCGACATCGGCGGCATTGCCGTAACGACTCCCGAACGCACAGCGTTCGACCTGGCACGCCACCTTCGGCGCGACCCTGCGGTGGCTCATCTCGATGCGCTTGCACAGGCGACTCGGATCACCCCACCACAAGTGAGCCTGCTCGCCGACCGCTATCCGCGAGCTCGGGGCCTATCCCGCGCTCGAATCGCGTTGTCGTTGATGGACGGTGGTTCGCAATCGCCTCAGGAAACACGGCTGAGACTGATTCTCATCGATGATGGGCTACCACCGCCACGCACCCAGATCATGGTGAGCGACGGGATTAATCGGGCGTTCATCGACATGGGCTACGACGAGCCGATGGTCGGCCTCGATTACGACGGCAAGCACCACCTGACCGATCGCGATCGCTACGTGCACGACATTGGACGGGCCGAGCTGATTGACCGAGAAGGCTGGATCGACATCCATGTCGTTGCCGAACACAGCAGGCGATACATCCTGCATCGCGTTTACCAAGCCTTCGCGCGGCGCGGCTATGCCCCAAGATTGCGCACAGGGTCGTGATTCTCGATGGATCGCAGCCTTCACTGCAATCTTGCGGGTCGCGGCGATTACAGCGGGTCGCGCGCTGCGGGACAGGACATACAGCGCGGGCCGCCGCGGCCGGTCCCCAGCTCTGAGGCAGCGATCGGCAACACTTCGATGCCCGAATCGGCGAGGCGCGCATTGGTTTCGACGTTGCGCTCGTAGGCCACCACGACACCGGGCGCCACCGCCAGCGTGTTGTTGCCGTCGTCCCACTGCTCGCGCTCGGCCGTGACGGGATCCAGGCCCGTGTCGATCACGCGCAGCTTGCCGATCCCCATCGCATCCGCTGCGGCGTCGACGAACGGCGCCGCTCTGGAGATCGTCACACCGCTGCCCTTCTGGCTGATCGTGAACGCCGACAACGAGTCGACGATGTTCGGATACATCACTACGGCGTCCGTGTCGACCATCGTGCACACCGTGTCGAGGTGCATTTGCGCGCGCTCCTGAGCGATGGGCACGGCGAGCACCGTGTGCGCAAGATCATCGTCGAACAGGCTGCGCGCCAACGCCTCGGCGCCTGCGGGCGTGGTCCGCTCCCCCACCCCCACCGCGACGACACCGGGCGCCAGCAGCAGAACGTCTCCACCTTCCACCGGCGCCGACCGTGATTCGTACGCCCGCCGCACGCCGAGGAAGCGCGGGTGGTGGGCGTAGATCAGGTCGGTCAGCGACGTCTCGCGCACTCGCGCAGGCAGCGCCAGCGAAGTGATGGCCACTCGCGCACCGATCCAGAACGACGAGTCGCGGGTGAACAACAGGTTGGGCAGCGGGTCGATGACGAAGTCCGCGCCGTGATGCATCCGTCGCACCAACGAGAATTCGTTCTCACCGAACGGCAGCTCGTTGAACGTCATGCCTGCCGTAAGGACGTGAGCCAGATCGTCGGCATTCAGCGTGCGCAGGTAGGCCGAAAGTTCCTGCGCCAGAGGCAGCCCGAGCCGACGCGAGTCGACGGCGGCCGAGATACCGTGCATTCGCGCCGCACCGC
>NZ_JAVHWR010000121.1:0-7204 GCF_032159565.1 Mycobacterium sp. | reverse complement strand
CGCGACCGCATCGGCGCCGAGATCCACCGCCGCATCCGCTCGGCGATGGGCCCCGACGCCGACCCGCGCACCGTGTCGGCGCTCGAGATGACGTACTTCGGGGCACTGGTTCATGCCGGCAGCGGCTATGTCAGTTATCGCGAGATCGCCGACCGACTCACCTACGTGGTCGGTCTAATCCTCGGAGAAGATCGATGAACAGAAGCCTTCGAGAGGACCGGGATTCTCGGTGACCGTGCCAACCAGCGACGTGATCCTCGACCCGTACGACTACCACTTCCACGAGGATCCGTACCCCTATTACAAGCGGTTGCGCGACGACGCCCCGCTCTACTACAACGAGGAACTCGGCTTCTGGGCGCTGTCGCGCCATCAGGACGTGCGGGAAGGCTTCCGCAACAGCACGACGTTGTCCAACCGCGACGGCGTCTCACTCGATCCGATCTCCCGCGGGCCGCACGCGAGCAAGACCATGTCGTTCCTCGCGATGGACGATCCCGGACACTTGCGCCTGCGCACATTGGTCTCGAAGGGGTTCACGCCGCGGCGAATCCGGGAACTCGAACCGCGCGTCACCGAACTGGCGATCCAGCACCTCGACGCGATGCTGGAGAGAGCCGCCGCCGGCGAAACGGTAGACTACGTAGCGGAATTCGCGGGCAAGCTGCCGATGGATGTCATCTCCGAGTTGATGGGCGTGCCGGTGCAGGACCGGGACCGCATCCGGGCCATGGCTGACGGCGTCATGCACCGTGAAGACGGTGTCAACGACGTACCTCAGTCCGCGATCGAGGCATCCATCAACCTGATGGTCTACTACCAGGAGATGATCGCCGACCGTCGCAGGAAGGCGGCGGACGACTTGACGACCGCGCTCCTCGAGGCCGAGATCGACGGTGACCGGCTGACCGATGACGAAGTGCTCGGGTTCTTGTTCCTCATGGTGATCGCCGGCAACGAGACGACCACCAAATTGCTTGCCAACGCAGCATTCTGGGGCCATCGGAACCCCGATCAGCTAGCTCCGCTGTATCAGGATTTCGACACGATTCCGTTGTGGGTGGAAGAGACTCTGCGCTACGACACATCCAGTCAGCTGCTGGCTCGCGTGGTCGCAGGTGAGTTGAACCTCTACGACACCACCATTCGCGACGGTGACATCCTGTTGTTGCTGCCCGGCTCGGCGCACCGCGACGAGCGGGTGTTCGACGATCCCGACGACTACGTCATCGGTCGTGAGATCGGTTCGAACCTACTGAGTTTCGGCAGCGGCGCACACTTCTGTCTCGGCGCGCACCTGGCGCGGATGGAGGCTCGAGTGGCGCTCGCCGAGCTGTTCAAGCGAATCCGCGGATTCGAAGTAGACGAGGCCAACGCCGTCCGCGTCCACTCCAGCAGCGTCCGCGGATTCGCCCACCTGCCGATGACCGTGGAGGTCGTGTAAATGCCGCGCTTCGAACCCCTGCCCGACCGCAGGCCCGCGATCGTCGCGGGCGCATCGTCGGGCATCGGTGAAGCCACCGCCATCGAGCTCGCCGGCCGCGGGTTTCCGGTTGCGCTCGGTGCGCGCCGGGTGGAGAAGCTGGCTGAGCTCGTCGGCAAGATCCAGGCCGACGGCGGCGAGGCCGTCGGCTTCCACCTCGATGTCACCGACCCGAACTCGGTCAAAGCCTTTGTGTCGCAGTCGGTGGAGGCGCTCGGTGATATCGAGATCCTGGTGGCCGGAGCCGGTGACACCTTTTTCGGCAAGCTCGACGAGATCACGCCCGACGAGTTCAACTCCCAATTACAGATCCACTTGGTGGGAGCCAACAGGCTGGCGGCGGCGATGCTTCCCGGCATGATGGACCGGCAGCGCGGCGACCTGATCTTCGTCGGGTCGGACGTGTCATTGCGCCAGCGACCGCATATGGGCGCATACGGCGCAGCCAAGGCCGGCCTGATCGCCATGGTCACCAACTACCAGATGGAACTCGAGGGCACCGGCGTGCGGGCGTCGATAGTCCACCCCGGTCCGACGAAGACCGGCATGGGCTGGAGTTTGCCCGCCGACAAGATCGGACCGGCCCTGGAGGACTGGGCCAAATGGGGTCAGGCCCGCCACGACTACTTCTTGCGTGCAGCAGATCTCGCGCGCGCCATCGTGTTCGTCGCCGAGACACCGCGGGGCGGCTACATCGCCAACATGGAGCTTCAACCCGAGGCGCCGCTGGCCGACGACAAGAACCGCCAGAAACTGGCCTTGAGTGAAGAGGAGATGCCAGACCAGTGACGACAGCGATGGTTCCACGCGTTTCAGGCGGCGAAGAGGAGCACGGCCACCTCGAAGAGTTCCGGACCGACCCGATCGGATTGATGAAGCGCGTCCGCGACGAATGCGGCAATGTCGGCTGGTTCCAGCTCGTCGACAAGCACGTCATCCTGCTGTCGGGCGCCGAGGCCAACGAGTTCTTCTTCCGTTCCGCCGACGAGGATCTCGACCAGGCCGAGGCCTACCCGTTCATGACGCCGATCTTCGGCGAGGGCGTGGTGTTCGACGCCAGCCCCGAGCGGCGCAAGGAAATGCTGCACAACTCGGCACTGCGCGGCGAGCAGATGAAGGGGCACGCAGCCACCATCGAGGGCGAAGTCAAGAAGATGATCGCCGACTGGGGACCCCAGGGCGAGATCGAGCTGCTCGACTTCTTCGCCGAGTTGACCATCTACACCTCGACAGCATGCCTGATCGGGCTGAAGTTCCGCGATCAGCTCGACCACCGGTTCGCGGAGTACTACCACGACCTCGAACGCGGCACCGATCCCCTCTGCTACGTCGACCCGTACCTACCGATCGAGAGCTTCAAACGTCGCGACGAAGCGCGGGTGAAACTGGTTGCGCTCGTGCAGGAGATCATGGACCACCGGGTGGCCAACCCGCCCAAAGACAAAGCCGACCGCGACATGCTCGACGTGCTGGTGTCGATCAAGGACGAAGACGGCAATTCCCGGTTCTCGGCCGACGAAGTCACCGGGATGTTCATCTCGCTGATGTTCGCGGGACACCACACCAGCTCGGGGACATCGGCATGGACGCTGATCGAGTTGATCCGCCATCCCGACGCCTACGCCGAAGTGCAGAGCGAACTCGACGAGCTCTACGCCGACGGTCAGGAGGTGAGTTTCCATGCGCTGCGGCAAATTCCGGAGCTGGACAACGTCGTCAAGGAGACCCTCCGGCTGCACCCGCCGTTGATCATCTTGATGCGCGTCGCCCAAGGCGAGTTCGAGGTGGAGGGCTTCGGAATCCACAAGGGTGACTTCGTCGCCGCCTCCCCGGCCATCAGCAACCGGATCTCCGAGGACTTCCCCGACGCCGACGCGTTCATTCCGGACCGCTACAACAAGCCGGAACAGGCCGACATGGTCAACCGGTGGACATGGATTCCGTTCGGCGCGGGCAGGCATCGGTGCGTCGGTGCTGCGTTCGCCCAGATGCAGATCAAGGCGATCTTCTCGGTCCTGTTGCGGGAGTACGAGTTCGAGATGGCACAGCCCGCCGACTCCTACCGCAACGACCACTCCAAGATGGTGGTCCAGCTGGCCCGTCCGGCCAAAGCCCGCTACCGCAGGCGGACCTAGGGGCGACGATCGTGGGCATCAAAATCGAAGTCGACATGGACCTCTGTCAAGGCCACGCCATGTGCGAGCTGGAGGCCCCGAACTACTTCAAGGTGCCCAAACGCGGCAAGGTCGAAATCCTCAAACACACCGCGCCGGAAGAAGACCGGGCCGAGATCGAAGAAGCGGTGTGGGCCTGTCCCACGCAAGCACTGTCCATCAAAGAAGAGGAAGAGTAGACAATGGCGTCCTTCACCCGTGAGCAACTCGAGGAGTGGGTCGAACGCTGGCTAGATGCCAATCGTGAGGCCGAACGCAAGGGCGACTGGAAGCCGCTGGCGGACTTCTACACCGAGGACGCCACCTACGGCTGGAACATCGGGCCGAAGGAAGACGTGATGTGCGTCGGCCGCGACGAGATCCGCGACGTCGCGTTGGGCCTCGAGATGGAAGGCCTGGAGAACTGGAACTACGAGTACCAGAAGGTGCTCATCGACGACAAGCTCGGCGAGGTCGTCGGTTTTTGGAAGCAGATCGTCAACAAGGCCGACGGAGCACGCGACGAGATCTACGGCATCGGCGGAAGCTGGTTCCGGCTGACCGACCACCTCAAGATCGAGTGGCAGCGCGACTTCTTCGACTTCGGCCACGTGGCCTACATGTTCGGCAAGCTCATCGGTTCCGGCGACCTGAGCGAGGGCATGAAGAAGCGGATCGAGCGCTCCGTGGCCGGGGAGAAATTGCCTGGCTACTACCCGCTGGGTGAGGCGCCTGTCCCGATCTGGTGACGCCCGGCCAAGCGGTTGCTTGGGGGTGCTTGTGACCCATCTAACTAATGGTTCTAGTCTGGCCTCACTGGCTCTAACGGAAGGCAAAACGGATGAAGACAAAGGGCGCTCTCATCTGGGAGTTCAACCAGCCGTGGTCGATCGAGGAGATCGAGATCGGCGACCCCGTCCGCGACGAGGTCAAGATCCAGATGGAAGCGTCGGGGATGTGCCACTCCGACCACCACCTGGTCACCGGCGGCATCCCGATGGGCGGCTTCCCGGTTCTGGGCGGACATGAGGGCGCGGGCATCGTCACCGAGGTCGGCCCTGGCGTCGAAGGCCTCGAGCCGGGCGACCACGTCGTGCTGTCTTTCATCCCGTCCTGCGGCACGTGCCCCTCCTGTCAGGCGGGCATGCGCAACCTCTGCGATTTAGGCATGTATCTCCTCACCGGGACGGCGGTGTCGGACGGGACCCACCGCATTCACGCGAAGGGGCAGCCGGTCTTCCCGATGACGCTGCTCGGCACGTTCAGCCCCTACATGGTGGTGCACAAGAGCTCGGTGGTGAAGATCGATCCGTCGATCCCATTCGAGGTGGCCTGCCTGGTCGGCTGCGGCGTGACGACGGGCTACGGGTCCGCGGTGCGCAGCGGTGATGTCCGCCCCGGCGACGACGTCGCCGTCATCGGCGTCGGCGGAGTGGGCATGTCGGCGCTACAGGGCGCGGTCAATGCGGGTGCGCGCAATGTATTCGTCATCGAGCCGGTCGAGTGGAAGCGCGATGCTGCGCTGAAGTTCGGTGCCACGCATGCATATCCGGACATCGAGTCGGCTTTCGCGGGCGTCGCCGAGGTTACCGCGGGCCTGATGGCCAAGAAGGTCATCGTCACCGTCGGAGAGCTCGACGGCAAGGACGTCGACACGTACCTGAACCTGACCTCCAAGGGCGGCACCTGCGTGGTCACGGCGATCGGAAGCATGCTCGACACCGAGGTGACGCTGAACCTCGCGATGCTCACGCTGATGCAGAAGAACCTGCAGGGCACCATCTTCGGCGGCGGCAATCCGCACTTCGACATCCCCCAGTTGCTGTCGATGTACAAGGCGGGCAAGCTGAACATCGACGACATGATCACCCGGCAGTACAAGCTGGAGCAGGTCAACGAGGGCTACAAAGACATGCTGGAGGGCCGCAACATCCGCGGTGTGATCCGCTACACCGACGCAGACCGGTAAGCGAAACACCATGTCCCAGGACACAATCGAGCAGTCTCCTGCGCTGACGGCCTCCCAGGCTTCATGGCGTTGCGTCCAGGCCAAGGACAAGCAGGGCTGGCTCGCGCTGATGACCGACGACGTCGTCATCGAGGACCCGGTCGGCCCCGCCTACACGAACCCCGACGGCACGGGAGTCGCCGGAAAAGACGGCGTCTCGGAGTGGTGGGAGAAGAGCGTCGGCCTCGCCACCATCACGATCGCCTGCGAGGAAACCTTCCCGTCGAGCTCACCCAACGAAGTCGCGCACATCCTGCGGCTGCGCTTCACCTTTGAAAACGGCACCGCGAGTGGCGTGCGGGGCATCTTCACGTACAAGGTCAACGATGCCGGCCTGCTGACGAACCTGCGCGGCTTCTGGAACATGGAGATGATGAAGCCCGTCACGGACGGCGAGGGCAGTTAGCGCTCCGCTGTCCGGTCGCGGCGCCGTCGTCGTCGGCGGATCCCGCGGGATCGGGTTGGCGGTTGCCGTGCTCCTCGCCGAGCGGGGCGCGGGTGTGGTGGTCAACGGTCGTGACGCCGACGCCGCAGCCGAAGCGGCCAGCCGGATCGAAGGCGCGGTCGCGTACGCCGGCTCACCGGCGGACCCCGCGACTGCCGATGCGCTGATCGGCAGCTGCATAGCCGAATTCGGGCGAATTGACATCCTGGTGAACTGCGCGGGCAGGGCAGGACTGGCCAGCGAGTCGATCCTCGAAGTGTCGAGCGAGCAGTTTCGCGATCTGATCCATGCGCACCTCGTCACGACGTTCGAGACATGTCGGGCAGCAGCACCCAGGATGGTGGCGCAGGGCGGCGGCGCGATCATCAACACCAGCTCGTTCGCCTTTCTCGGCGACTACGGCGGCACCGGATACCCGGCGGGCAAGGGCGGCGTCAACGGCTTGACGCTCGCACTCGCCGCCGAGCTCAAGGAGCACGGAGTTCGGGCGAACGTGGTGTGCCCCGGCGCCAAGACACGGCTGTCGACCGGCCCGGAGTACGAAGCGCACATCGGAGCGCTGAGCCACAGAGGCCTGCTCGACGACGTGAGCACCCAAACGGCGCTCGACGCTCCACCACCGGAGTATGCGGCGCCGATATACGCCTATCTCGCCGGCGATGAGGCCGAAGACATCACGGGCCGAATCTTCATCGGTGCAGGCGGATTCGTCGGTGAATTCGCGCGTCAGACGCCAGCCGTCATCGGCTACCGCGACCACCGGGACTCGCCGCCGTGGTCCGTCGACGAGCTGCACGCAATGATCGGCCGGTAGCGCTTCGCAAACTTGTCGCCATCCTGGCGTAGTGTCGAACACATGTTCGAAGAGTCCGATATCGCCGCCCGGTCGTTGGTGGACCGCATCTGCGCATCGGCGCGGGCGGAGAACCGGGCCGCGGCCGACGGCCTGGCATCGATCTACGCCCTGTACCGGTTGCGATTGAGGGAGGCAGGCGGCCGCGACGACTGGGCGATGGACACCATCGAGGAGATCGCGGCGGAAGTCGCTGCCGCGCTGCGGATCAGCCAGTGTTCCGCGGTCAATCGCGTGGGCGACGCGATCGCGATGGGCAAGA
>NZ_JAVHWR010000120.1:0-3075 GCF_032159565.1 Mycobacterium sp. | reverse complement strand
GCATGGGCGCCGCAGCTGCTCGCCGAATTCGGCATTCCGATCACCATCGAACGTCAGGTGCTGTACTGGTTCGACCCGCGTGGCGGCACAGCGCCTTTCGAAGACCATCCGATCTTCATCCACGAAGACACCACTGGTGCGCAGGCATACGGCTTTCCGGCGATCGACGGTCCCGACGGCGGTGTGAAGGTGGCGTTCTTCCGCAAGGGCATCGTGTGCACACCGGAGACCATCGACCGGACCGTGCACGACCAGGAGATCGCCGAGATGCGAGACCGCGTCGCCCGGGTGGCGCCTGCGCTCGACGGCCCCTGCGTGCACTCGGCGACGTGCATGTACTCCAACACGCCCGATGAGCATTTCGTCATCGCTCGCCACCCGGATTCCGAGAACATCACCGTGGCGTGCGGCTTCTCGGGCCACGGGTTCAAATTCGTCCCCATCGTCGGGGAAATCCTCGCCGACCTCGCCATCGACGGCGTGACCGGCCACCCCATCTCGTTGTTCGACCCGAAGCGACTGGTGACGACATGATTCCAGATTTTCCGCCCCTTCTCGGCCCGCCCGCAATGGACCCACCACCCGCCCTGCGTCACACGCTCGCAGGCGAGTACTACGTCAGCGACGCGGTCTTCGCGTCCGAGCAGGAACGCATTTTCGAGAACCTGTGGTTCTGCGCGGTGCGGTCATCCGAACTCGCCTCACCGGGAAAATTCAGGAAGGTCCAGGTGGGACGAGAAAGCGTGCTGCTGGTCCGTGGTCGCGACGGGTTGTTGCGGGCGTTCCTCAACGTCTGCCGCCACCGCGGCGCTCAGCTGTGCACCGAGGCGGAGGGGGAGGTGAAGCGCAGCCTGCGCTGCTCCTACCACTCCTGGACCTATGCCCTGGACGGCAAGCTGATGGCCGCGCCCAACATCGCGTCGCTGACCGACGAGACCGGGGCGGCGATCGACCGCTACCGATACGGCCTTGTTCCCGTCGCGCTGACCGAGTGGCTCGGCTACGCCTGGGTCTGCATCTCCGACACGCCGCCGCCCTTCGAGGACGTCGTGGCCGAGACGACCAGGATCCTCGGCGACTCCGACGTCATCAACCGCTACGGCATCGGCGGCCTTGACGTCGGCCATCGCGTGGTCTACGACGTGGCGGCCAACTGGAAGCTGATCGTCGAGAACTTCATGGAGTGCTACCACTGCTCCTCGATCCATCCCGAACTCGTCGGTGTGCTTCCCGAGTTCGCGAAAGGGGTGGCGGCACAAGCCAACATCGGTCTGGGTGCCCAATTCGGTTCCGAGGTATCCGGATTCACCGTCGACGGCACGGCGGGCTTCGACCGCCTGCCCGGTATCACCGACGAACAGGACCGTCGCTATTACGCGATCACCGTCAAACCGACGGTGTTCATCAACCTGGTTCCCGACCACATCGTCTTCCATCGGATGTTCCCCGTATCGGCGTCGCGGACCATCGTCGAATGCGACTGGCTCTACACCGCCGACGTGGTGTCCTCGGGCCGCGACGTCTCCCACTCGGTGGAGCTGTTCCACCGGGTCAACGAGCAGGATTTCGGTGCGTGCGAGCGAACTCAGCCATCGATGTCCTCCCGGGCCTACCGGAACGGTGGTGTCCTCGTACCTGCCGAACATCACATCGCGGAGTTCCATGAGTGGGTAGTGTCCCGTCTCGGTGCCTGATGTCGCCGCCGGAGCGGCTCCGCAAAGCGAGGTGAGCGGAACATGAACGGTGAACCCGATCTACTGATCGGTGGGAAGTGGCGTCACGCCTCCGATGGCGGGACTCGCGAGATCATCAACCCTGCCGAAGGCAGCGTCGCCGCGGTGGTCGACGAGGCCACCCCCTCCGACGCGCGCGCCGCCGTCGCGGCCGCGCGAAAGGCCTTCGACGACGGCGGGTGGCGCGCAACCTCGGTCGCCGACCGTGCCGACCTGCTCGAGCGGGTCGCAGACCTGCTCCAGCGGGACAAGGAGTCGCTCGCCGAACTGGAGACCAGGGACACCGGCAAGACGCTGGCCGAGAGCCGCATCGACATCGACGACGTCACGTCGGTCTTCCGCTACTACGCAAAGCTTGCCGCCGTCGAGTCGGACCGCATCGTCGACGTCGGCGATCCCGCCGTGATCAGCCGGGTGGTGCGCGAGCCCATCGGGGTGTGTGTGCTGATCGCGCCGTGGAACTATCCGCTGCTGCAGATGTCATGGAAGATCGCGCCCGCGCTGGCCGCCGGTTGCACGATGGTGGCCAAGCCGAGCGAGGTCACTCCGCTGACGACCATCGCGTTCGTGCACCTACTCCAAGAGGCCGGTGTGCCGGATTCGGTGGTGAACCTGGTGCAGGGCAGCGGCGCCACGCTGGGGTCCGCACTGACCGATACCCCCGACGTCGACTTCATCTCGTTCACCGGCGGAGTGGCCACCGGCAAAACCATCTCCAAGGTCGCCGCCGAGCACGTCACCAAGGTGGCCGTCGAACTCGGTGGCAAGAATCCGCACATCGTGTTCGCCGACATCGCCGACTCGGGCGATTGGGACGCAGCCGTCGACCACGTCCTCACCGGTGTGTTCCTGCACTCCGGACAGGTCTGCTCGGCGGGTACCCGGCTGATCGTCGAGGAGTCCATCGCCGACGACTTCGTCGCCGATCTGGCCGGGCGCGCGGAGCAGATCCGGATGGGCGACGGTATGGACCCGGCCAGCGAGACCGGCCCATTGGTCTCCGAACAACAGCGTGCCAAGATCGAAGGTCATGTCCAGCAAGGCATTTCCGAGGGCGCCAAGTTGGTTACCGGCGGCGCCCGGCCCGCTGACCCGGCGCTTGCCAAGGGCAGTTTCTATTCGCCCACGATCTTCGACCGGTGCGATCGGTCGATGCGCATCGTCCAGGAGGAGACCTTCGGGCCGATTCTCACGGTCGAGCGCTTCACGACCGAGGCCGAGGCGATAGAACTCGGCAACGACACGGAATACGGTCTCGCGGCGGGCGTTCGGACGTCCGATCAGGCGCGGGGCGAGCGTGTGGTGCGGGCACTGCGGCACGGCACGGTGTGGCTCAACGATT
>NZ_JAVHWR010000101.1:0-16876 GCF_032159565.1 Mycobacterium sp. | reverse complement strand
GTCCCGGCGCGGGTGGTCCTCGAGCTGGCGCAGCGGGGAGTAGCGCTCGCGAAGGAGCACGGCAGCGAACACGGGCCGCCGGTGTCGCTGCTCGACCAGGAAGTGCTCGCCGTCAGCTCCGACTGCGGCGACGTCGACATTCCGATGCGATGTGTGTTCGCCTTGACCGCAATGGGTTTCTTACCGCAGGCAACGGCTGCCGGTCGGGGCGAGAGTCTGGACCCGGAGACGGTGGCTGCCGATGAGATCGTGCGAGTGCGTGCGCTGCCCGCGTGGCTGCGGATCGACGCCCGCTTCGGCTCGGTGTACCGCCGCCGCGGCGACCCGGCCGTAGTCCTGCGCTGACTTCCCTCCGCGAGCAGACGCAAACTCGCATTCTTCCGCGCATATTTGTGCGAGTTTGCGTCTGTTCGCCAGAGAAACTAGACCAGCCAGGCGGTGGCGTTTGGCGGCAGCTCACCGTCGACCACCTCAGCGCTAGCGAGCAGCACCTCACCCGCAGGCAGTGCAAGGGGTTCCGACCCGGCGTTCAGCGCGCACACCAGACCGCCGTCGACGACTCGATACACCAGCGTGTCGGCCGGTGAGTCCAGCCATTCGATCGCGGTGCCGTCGAATTCGCCTCGGCTGAAACGCAATCGCAGCGCCTCGCGGTAGAACGACAGCGTCGACCCCGGATCCTTCAGCTGCTTTTCGACCGTCAGCGACGACCACTCCTTCGGCAACGGCAGCCAGGTGTCGGGGTTCGTCGAGAATCCGAACGGCGGAGCGTCGCCCTCCCACGGGATCGGCACCCGCGACGCGTCGCGGCCGCGTCGGGTGTGCCCGGAGCGCTCCCACACCGGATCGCGCAGCGCCTCATCGGGAAGTTCCACATTGGCCAGGCCGAGTTCCTCGCCGTTGTAGATGAACACCGCACCCGGCAGCGCCAGCATCAACAGCGCCATCGCCCACGCGCGCGCCAAGCCGAGGTCGCCGCCGCCGTACCGGGTGACATCGCGGTCGACGTCGTGGTTGGACAGCGTCCACGTCGGCGTCGCCTTCTCGATCGCCGCGGCCGCCAACGAGTTCTCGACGGCACCGCGGATGTCCGCGGCGTCGAACTCCGCCCGCAACAGCCGAAAGTTGAAGCCCAGGTGCAATTCGTCGGCGCGCAGGTACCGGGCGAACTGCTCGTTGTCGTACACCCACACCTCACCGATGGCGACGGCCTGCGGGTAATCGTTGAGCACCGTGCGAATGTGGCGGTGGATCTCGTGCACACCGTCATGGTTGAACCGAGGGTCGTCGTCCATATCGGCGAGCATCACCTCGGCCTCGACGACCTCCATGTCGGGCAGGCCCGGCGGCTTGGCCATGCCGTGCGCGACGTCGATACGGAAGCCGTCGACACCGCGTTCGAGCCAGAACCGCAGCGTCTTCTCGAGGTCGTCGTAGACCTCGCGGTTCTCCCAGTTGAGATCGGGCTGCTCGGCGTCGAACAGATGCAGATACCACTGCCCGAGATTGCCGTCTGCTTCGGTGACACGGGTCCACGCGGGTCCGCCGAAGATCGACACCCAGTTGTTCGGCGGGTGGATGCCGTCAGGCCCGGTGCCGTCGCGGAAGATGTAGCGCTGGCGGGCGTCGGTGCCGGGGCCCGCGGCCAGCGCGGCCTGAAACCACGGATGCGCCGAGCTGGTGTGGTTGGGCACCAGGTCCATCGTCACCTTGATGCCTCGGGCGTGGGAGGCCTCGATCAGGCGGTCGAGCGCGGCCATCCCGCCGAACAGCGCGTCGACGTCGCGCGGATCGGACACGTCGTAGCCGTGGTCGGCCATCGGCGACACCATCACCGGGTTCAGCCAGATCGCGTCGACGCCCAGCGTCTCGAGGTAGTCCAGCCGCGATGCGACGCCGTCGAGATCGCCGATGCCGTCGCCGTTCGCGTCACAGAACGAGCGCGGATACACCTGGTAGAACACCGCATGCGACCACCACGGCCGGGCGGTCTCGTCAATCACGGGCACCAGCATGAGCGTAATCGTCGCGAGCCGACCCGCTGCTCGCCGAGCTGCGTAGGGTGCGCGTCCCGGTGGGTAAGCGGACGCGCCGTGACGTGTGTCCAGGAGTCGGCTTCACAGCACGTCAGAACGGCGAGTTGACCATCGAGTGGGCTGCCATCTCCAGATAGGCCAGCAGCTGCTGGCGGTGCTCGTCGTCGAGGGTCTGCGAGTCGATCGATGCCACGGCGGTGTGCATGCACCGCAGCCAGGCGTCGCGCTCGATGAAACCGATCTTGAACGGGCTGTGTCGCATCCGCAGCCGTGGATGGCCGCGCTGATCGGAGTAGGTGCGCGGGCCTCCCCAGTACTGCTCGAGGAACATCCGCAGCCGCACCTCGGCGGCGTCGAGATCGTCCTCGGGGTACAGCGGACGCAGGATCTCGTCCTCGCGGACCAGCTTGTAGAACCGCGACACGATGGCATTGAAGGTGTCGTGGCCACCGACTTCGTCGTAGAAGGACCGCTGGGACTGTGTCACGTTACCCATTGTCCCAACTCGCCCAAACCGATGTGCCTGCCGGTGATGTCATGCGAAGTTCACCCTGCTGACCAGCCGACACGAATGAATTTGTTATGCGGTAGACCCCAATCCGTGATGAACTGTCGGTCGGAGGACGAATGGCGCATCGCAAGGGCCACGGCCACCGGCATTCCGGGGTCGCGGCGGGCTTATCCGGGGCCGCGCCCACCCCGACGCTGCTGCACAGCGTCGAAACGCACCCTCCCGCTCGCGACGGTTCGATCTGGGGCCGTCGCCGGGTATTGCTCCTGAACTCGACATACGAACCCCTGACGGCCCTGCCGATGCGCAGGGCCGTGGTCATGCTGATTTGCGGCAAGGCCGACGTCGTACACGCCGACCCGTCCGGGCCGGTGATCCACTCGGCCTCCCGGTCGGTGGCCGTGCCGTCGGTGATCCGGCTCCGTTCCTACGTGCGGGTGCCCTACCGGGCGCGCGTCCCGATGACCCGGGCCGCGCTCATGCACCGCGACCGGTTCCGCTGTGCCTACTGCGGCAGCAAGGCCGACACCGTCGACCACGTGGTGCCCCGTAGCCGCGGCGGCGACCACACCTGGGAGAACTGTGTGGCCGCCTGCTCGACGTGCAACCATCGCAAGGCCGACCGGCTGCTGGCTGAGCTGGGCTGGACGCTGCGCTCGACCCCGACGCGGCCCAAGGGTCAGCACTGGCGGCTGCTGTCGACGGTGAAGGAACTCGATCCCGCATGGATGCGATACCTGGGTGAGGGCGCGGCCTAGCGGGTCGCCGCGATAGGGTTTGCGCGTGAGCACCGCACTTGCACATTCGCTACTAGGCGGGGTGCCGCTGGCAGTCTTGTTGGTCTTGGTCCTGCTCATCTGGGGCGTCGGCAAGAACCGCAAGGGCCCGCACCCGGCCGCCTACAAGATGTCCGACACCGAGTGGACGCATGCGCCGATCCTGTGGGCTGCAGACGAGCCCGAGTCGCATGGGCATGCGCATCCGTTGACGATTGGAGGCGGCGCCAGTGGCAAGTGGTGAGGTCGCGACGCGCGAGCCGGCCGATCTGCCCCGCGGCTGGGTCGTTACGACCAGCGGACGAATCTCCGGCGTCACCGAGCCCGGCGAGTTGTCGATCACCTATCCGTTCCCGGTCAAGGACCTGGTGCGGATCGATGACGCGCTGAAGTTCGGGTCGCGTCGGGCGAAGGCCCGTTTCGCGGTGTACATCGGCGACCTGGGCGCCGACACCGCCGCGACCGCGCGCGCTGTCCTTGCCGAGGTGCCGACGCCGAACAACGCTGTGTTGCTCGCCGTTTCGCCGAACCAGAAGGCCATCGAGGTCGTCTACGGCTCGGAGTTGCAGGGCCGAGGCATCGAGGAGTCCGCTCCACTCGGTGTGAAGGCCGCCGCGGCGTCGTTCAATTACGGCAACCTGATCGCCGGCCTCGTCAGCGCGATCAAGGTGATGAGCGCCGGCGTCTCGCCGGCCTGATCGTTCCCCCGGCACCGCGAGCGCGCGTGTTTGCGCGCGACACGCCGGGCACGGGTCATCATCCGCGCACGGTCGTCGGTCGCGAGCGTGCGCAGTCTGTCAGTGTTCTTGACGGCGCTGTCCCTAGCTCGCGGTAATGGCGAGCTAGGCGATATCGAAAGCCCGAGCCCGCAGCGCGCGTTCGACGCCCGCGCGGCCTTCGACAACCAGCCGTCGCAGCGACGGCTGCATCTCGCCGCTCAGGAACCGGTCGGCGGCGGCCAACGCGTCCTCGCTGATGTCCCACGACGGGTACAGACCGACGACGACCGTCTGCGCTACCTCGCTGGAGCGCCGCTGCCACACGCCGAGGATGGCCTCGAAGTACTTCGCCGTGAAGGGCTGCAGCAGCGCCTGCTGACCGGGCTGCACGAAGCCGTCGATGATCGCGCGCCCGACGATGTTGGGCAGTGTGTCGTCCTCCATGACGAGCTGCCACGCGGTGTTCTTCACGACGATCTGCGGACGTGCTGCTGCGGCGCGAGCGGCGTTGCGCTTGCCCGCCGCGGTGGGATCGCGTTCGGCTTCGGCATCGATGAAAGGCGTTGCCTGGCTTTCGCCGTCGATGTCACCCGCCGCGCACAGCGCGGTGACGATGCGCCACCGCAGATCGGTGTCGATGTCGAGCCCGGGCAGGCCGTGCTCGGCGGGATCGGTGTCGAGCAGCGCGGCCAGCACGGCGACATGCCGCAGAGCGAGCACCGATGTGCACAGCGCGTTGACGTAGGCCAGCTGGTGGTCCGAGCCGGGCTCAGCGCCGCGGGCGAGTTCGAGCAGCCGGTCGGCGAACGCCGGCCAGCCGTCCGAGCAGGCCCAGTCCGGGTCGGCGTAGGAACGCAGCGCGGTCTGCGCCTGAAGCAGCAGCCGTTGGGCGACACCGACCTCGGTCTCGGCGTGCACACCCGCCTTGACCAAGGCGACGAAGTCGCGGGCCTTCAGCTCGGCCTCGCGCGTCATCTCCCATGCCGCGGACCAGGCCAGGGTGCGGGGGAGCGGTTCGGCGATGTCGGCGATGCGCGTCAGCACGGTCTCCAACGAGTCCGGGTCTAGCCGCAGTGAGCAGTAGGTCAGGTCATCGTCATTGACCATGATCAGCTTGCCGCGCGGAACACCTTGGAGGGCAGGCACTTCGGTGGAGTCGCCCTCGATGTCGAGCTCTTCGCGGTGTACCCGGACCAGCTTGCCGGAGCCGTCGTCGTCGTAGATCCCGACGGCGAGCCGGTGCACGCGGGTTTCGCCGGCACCGGGCTGCGCGCCGCTCTGGCTGATCGCGAAGCGGCTGAACTTGCCGTCGCCATCGACGTCGAAGTCGGCGCGCAGCGTATTCAGCCCGGTGGTCTTGAGCCACTGCCTGCCCCAGTGCGACAGGTCGCGTCCCGACGACTTCTCCAGCGCGCCAAGCAGATCGCCGAAGGTGGCGTTGTCGAAGGCGTGGTCGCGGAAGTAGTCGCGCAGCCCGGCAAGGAACGCCTCGAGTCCGACGTAGGCGACCAACTGCTTGAGCACGCTGGCGCCCTTGGCGTAGGTGATGCCGTCGAAGTTCACCTCGACGGCGGCGAGATCTGGAATGTCGGCGGCTACGGGATGCGTCGACGGCAACTGGTCCTGCCGGTAGGCCCACGACTTCTCGGCATTGGCGAACGTCGTCCACGCCTCTTTGTACTCGGTGGCTTCGGCCTGGCACAGCACCGATGCGAACGTCGCGAACGACTCGTTGAGCCACAGGTCGTCCCACCACTTCATGGTCACCAGATCGCCGAACCACATGTGCGCCATCTCGTGCAGCACTGTTTCGGCGCGACGCTCGTAGGACGCGCGGGTGACCTTGCTGCGGAAGACGTAGTCCTCCAAAAACGTTACGGCTCCTGCGTTTTCCATTGCGCCTGCATTGAACTCGGGCACGAAGAGCTGGTCGTACTTGCCGAACGCGTACGGCTCACCGAAATTGCGGTGGTAGAAGTCGAAGCCCTGCTTGGTCTCGGTGAACAGCCGGTCGGCGTCCATGTACTCGGCCAGCGACTTCCGGCAGTACAGGCCCAGCGGGATCTCGCCGTGCTCGTCGGTGTAGGCGTCTCGCCAGACGGCGTACGGCCCGGCGATCAGCGCGACGAGGTAGGTGCTCATTTTGGGCGTCGTCGCGAAGGTCAAAGTCTTGGCGCCACCGGCGACCTGGACGTCAGCGGGGGCGCCGTTGGACACCACCTCCCAGTGCGCGGGTGCGGTGACCTTGATGTCAAATGTCGCCTTCAGGTCGGGCTGGTCGAAACACGCGAACATCCTTTTCGCATCGGCGGTTTCGAACTGCGAGTAGAGGTAGACCTCGTTGTCGACCGGGTCGACGAAGCGGTGCAGGCCCTCGCCGGTGTTCGAGTACAGGCACAACGCGTCGACGACGAGGGTGTTGCGCTCCTGCAGGCCTTGCAGTGCGATACCGGTGGATTCGTCGTACCCGGAGACGTCGAGGTCGATGCCGTTGAGGGTGGCGCGCTGCACGCTGTCGGCTGCGATGTCGATGTAGGTGTCAGCGCCGGGAAGTGCGCTGAACTCCACGGTCGTAATGGACCGGAACATCTTCTCGCCTGGCGCCCCTGCGCCATCGGTCAGGTCGAGGTCTACGCCGTAGCGGTCGACGGTGACGAGCGCCGCTCGTTCGATGGCTTGGTCGCGAGTCAGATTGGGAAGAACCACACGTCCAACTTAGTGGTCCCGCTCGCGAGGAGGCAGATTAGAAGCCCGGCACCTGCGGAACGCCCGGCATTCCTTGAAGGCCTTGCAGGGTGTTCAGGAACGTCCCATTGCCGATCGACCCCATCATCTGCGGGCAGTACATCGAGATCGCGATGCCGGTGAAGAACGACGCCATGCCGGGGCTGATGCCGTTGTCGGCGACGGAGGTCGCGACCTGGGCGAACGACTTACCCGGTTCGACCAGCATCGGGCACACTTGCTGGCCCAGTTGTGCGGTGAGGTCGGGGTTGTTGTCCGCGTAGCCGATACCGGCACGGTTGATTGCGGACAGGAATGCGTCGCCGTTGGGGTCGACAGGGTCGGCGGATGCAGGCGCAGCGAGCGCGATGCCGGTTGCGATCATGGTGGCCGTGACGGCCCCTGCGCTGGCTCGATTGATTCGTGTCACTTGTGTAACAGTGGTGCACCTAGGTCACATTGACAACACGCTTCAATAAAGGTTTGGAACAGCCTCGCGCGGCGCATGGTTGAGGTGACTGAGTTTTGTTCCACGACACCCGACCGAGAGGAACCCGTCCATGCCCGAGAAGTCCGCCGCCGATTTTTGGTTCGACCCGCTGTGCCCGTGGTGCTGGATCACGTCGCGATGGATTCTCGAAGTGGAGAAGGTGCGCGATATCGACGTGAAATTTCACGTGATGAGCCTCGCGGTGCTGAACGAGGGACGTGACCTGCCCGAGCAATACCTCGAAATGATGAAGAAGGCATGGAAGCCGGTGCGGGTGGCGATCGCCGCCGAGCAGGCCAAGGGTTCGGAGATCCTGGCGCCGCTGTACACCGCGATGGGCACACGCATCCACAACCAGGACAACAAGGACTTTGACGTCGTCATCAAGGAGTCGCTGGCGGAAGTCGGGCTGCCGGCTGAGTTGGCGGAGGCTGCCGACACCGACAAGTACGACGAGGCCCTACGCAAGAGTCACCACGAGGGCATGGACCCAGTCGGGGAGGACGTGGGCACGCCG
The DNA here is from genome assembly GCF_032159565.1 of Mycobacterium sp. GTDB lineage: Bacteria > Actinomycetota > Actinomycetes > Mycobacteriales > Mycobacteriaceae > Mycobacterium. The sequence goes on along the minus strand of NZ_JAVHWR010000101.1, from coordinate 9,103 downwards.
ACGATCCACGTCAACGGCGTCGCGTTCTTCGGTCCGGTGCTGTCGAGGATCCCGCGCGGCGAGGAAGCGGGCAAGCTGTGGGACGCGTCGGTGACCTTCGCGTCGTATCCGCACTTCTGGGAACTGAAGCGGACCCGCACAGAGGCGCCCGAGTTCGACTGAGCGTTAGGCGGCGGGTTCCGCCGAGATCGACGAAATGGCGAGCCCATCTCGCACTTCCTCGCCCAAACGTTGGTTTGGGCGAAGGGGTTTCTGCAGGCTCTGCCAGAATGACCGCCATGCGCGTCTACCTGGGCTCTGACCACGCGGGCTTCGAACTCAAGAACGAGATCATCGAGCACCTCAAGAAGACCGGGCACGAGCCCATCGACTGCGGCGCCTACACCTATGACGCCGAGGACGACTACCCTGCGTTCTGCATCGCCACGGCACTGAAGACCGTCGGCGACAACGAGAGCCTCGGCATCGTCATCGGCGGCTCCGGCAACGGCGAGCAGATCGCCGCCAACAAGGTGCCGGGCGCTCGCTGCGGGCTGGCGTGGAGCACCGAGACAGCCTCGTTGGCCCGCGAGCACAACAAGGCGCAGCTGATCGGCATTGGCGCGCGCATGCACACCGTGCCGGAGGCGCTGGAGATGGTCGACGCATTCCTGTCGACCCCGTGGTCGGGAGCCGAGCGGCACCAGCGTCGTATCGAAATCCTGAAGAAGTACGAGGAGACGCACGTGCCGCCGAGCGTGCCCGGCGCGCCGGCCTGACGGATGCCCGAAGGCCACACGCTTCATCGACTGGCTCGGCTCCACCAGCGAAAGTTCGGACGCGCGCCCGTCATCGTCTCCAGCCCGCAGGGCCGCTTCGCCGACGGGGCCGCCGCCGTCAACGGCCGGGTGCTGAAGAAGGCCAGCGCCTGGGGCAAGCATCTGTTCCACCACTATGAGGGCGGCCGCATCGTGCACGTGCACCTCGGGCTCTACGGCAAGTTCAGCGAAGTCGAGCTGCCGATGCCGCTGCCGGTGGGACAGGTGCGGATGCGGATGATCGGGACGGACTTCGGCACCGACCTGCGCGGGCCGACGGTGTGCGAAGTGATCGAGGAACCCGACGTCGATGATGTGATTGCGCGACTCGGCCCGGACCCGTTGCGGCGCGACGCCGACGGTTCGTTGGCATGGGCGCGAATCAGCAAGTCTCGCAGGCCGATCGGCGCACTGCTGATGGACCAGACGGTGATCGCGGGCGTCGGCAACGTGTATCGCAACGAGCTGCTGTTTCGTCATCGCATCGACCCGTACCGGTTCGGTGTGAACATCGGCGAGGACGAATTCGACGCGATGTGGGCCGATCTCGTCGAGCTGATGAAGGTGGGGCTGCGGCGCGGCAAGATCATCACGGTCGACCGCGAGGACGACCACGGCCTGCCGTCGTACCTGCCCGGGCGTCCGCGGACCTACGTGTACCGGCGCGCCGGCGAGCCATGTCGGATTTGCGGCACGGAGGTGCGCACTGCCGTGCTCGAAGGCCGCAATCTGTTCTGGTGCCCGACCGACCAGACGTAGGCGGCCCCTGCCTCATGCGCCGGCCGTCACTGCGGCGCCGGTCGGCTGATCGACGGCGCGCGGCCTTGTGTGCTGTTGATCGTGCTGGTGATCCGGCCGTTGTCGGTGTTCTTCATGTTCGGTAGGAACAAGTTGTCGTCCCACGTCGAAAGCCGGCTCAGCGTGCCGATTCCGGCGAGTGGCGGCCGCGGGGCGCTGGGCACCCGACGGCGGGCCAAGTCGGCGGGCAAGTGGCGTTCGCGGATCGACCGTCGGCCGTTGAGCTGGCAGGAGAACATCGTGGTGTCGTGGACGGGAATGCGCGGTGTGGTGACTTTGGCTGCGGCAGCGGCAATTCCGGCGACGACGGTGTCCGGCCAGCCGTTCCCCGAACGCGCGACCATTCAGGCGGTGGCGTTCGTGGTGAGCGTCGGGACGTTGTTGGTTCAGGGCTGGACGCTGCCGCTGCTGATTCGGCGTCTGCACCTATCGAGGTTCAGCGACGATTATGCCGCCGACCGCGAGGAGGAACTCAAGGCCGAACGCGTGGTGCACGATGCGGCCGACGAGGTGCTGGCGCAATTCCGGGCGAACCCGCCGCAGGGAATGGACCCACGCGTGCTCGCCGAGATCCGCGCCGTCGTCGCACGGCATTCGCAGGACGCCGACGAAATGCCCGATCCCGATGCGCACACGAAGCGATCCGAAGTGTTCGCGGCTTTGTATCGCGACGTCTTGGCCGCGCAGCGGGAGGCATTGATCGCGGAACGCGATGAGGGTGGCATCGAGGATGAAGCGGTGCGCGGCATGCTGGAACGGCTGGACCTGCAGGAGGCCGGTGTGTCAGCGCGCCTGGAGAGCCGGTTCTAACTTTCGCCGAGCAGACGTAAACTCGCACGAAATTGCGCCGGGCCGTGCGAGTTTGCGTCTGCTCGCGAGAGATAGTCAGAAGCCGCCGAAGTCTCCACCGAAGTCGCCGCCGCCGAAGTCGCCGCCGCCCCAGCCACCGCTGTCGCCACCGCCCCAGCTGTCGCCACCCCAGCCGCCGCCGTCGCCGCCACCCGTATCGCCGCCGCCGTCGTATCCGGCGTCCTGGCCGGCACCGAATCCGTCGGAATAACCGTCGCCGTAACCGTTTTCGAAGCCTTGGGCGCCGTAGTCCACGCCGTTCATGCCCGAGAACATCGCGTCGAACAGCAGCACCGAGCCCAGCCCCCACGCGCCCGCGATGAGTGCCGGTTTCCACCACGGCTCGGAGTACCAGCCGGCCGGAACCGGGCGGCCCGCGACGCGACCGCCGGGGTAGTAGTTCGGGGTGCGCTCGGTCGGGTTTGGTGAGGCTTCGATGTCGCGGCCATCGAAGTTGACGCGCCGGTCCTCGGTGACGACGCCCGCCGACTTCTGGCCGGACAGCGACTCGAGCTCAGGCCCGGGGTCCATGCCCATCGCGGTGCGGGCGGCGCGCACGTAGTAGAGCCCTTCGTTGGCGCTTTCCTTGGCGAGCAGCGCCTGCTTCGCGGTGGTGGCCTGTTCGATTTGCGCGCCGGCGGCGTTGAAGCGCTCAGAAGCGTCGGCGAGGGCCTGCTTGGACGCGTCGTCGGTGCCGGTCAGGTTGATGACCTGACCGCCGAGCCGGTCGATGGCTCTGCGGGCGTCGGCCTTGGCGTCGGCCAGGGAGGCGGCGTTTCGGCTGGCTGAATTGCGCGACGCGCTCCAGACAGCCAGGCCGATCGCAGCGACGACCAGAATGATGAGGACCAGCAAGACGCCGTTCATGTGACCAGCGTACTCACAGGAAATTGCGGTTTCGGGGCCCTGAACTAATCGCGGGTTACGCCCAGAGCGGAGTAGACCTCGTTGGAGAGTGCGACGCTACGGGGGTCGGCGTTGCACTTGGTGGCGTCGAAGTTGTTCATGACGTAGGCGTAGCCGACGCGGTGTTCGAGATCGACGAAACCGAAGCTCCCGCCCGAGCCGCCGTGGCCGAAGATCTTGGTGTTGGGGCCGTTCATCCCGCGTTGGTTGAGCATGTAGCCAAGGCCCCAGCCGTGGTCGGCGACGCGTGGACCGAGGACGAAGTCGGTGTCGAAGCCGCCCTGCGAGATTCGGCATTTCTCCATGTGCTCGTTGGTAAGCAGCTTGCCTTGGGCGAGCGCGTTGTAGAAGGTGGCGAGGCCGCGGGCCGACACGTGAGCGTTGGTGGCGGGGAATTCTGCTGTGCGCCAAGCGGTGATATCGCTGGAGCCGAGTTCGTCGTCGGGGATGAAGCCCATCGCGATGGAGAATGCCGCCAACGGGTGCTCTTCGAGGGTGGTCGGGTCTCCCGGTGCGCTGCCTGTCGCGAGGACGTCGCGGATGTGGGGCTTGTTGACCATGTCGGCGCAGCGGTGATGCTCGGCGGCGGGCAGGCCGATGTGGACGTCGATGCCGAGCGGCTCGGCGATTTCTTTGCGGAGGTATTCGCCGAGAGTGCGGCCGGTGACCCGGCGGACGATCTCGCCGAGGATAAAGCCGAAGCTGACCATGTGGTAGCCCTGCGCGGTGCCGGGCTGCCACCAGGGTTCGGCCTTGGCGATGCGGTCGCAGACGACGTCCCAGTCGAGGGTCTCCTCGGGTGTGAGGCGGGTGCGAGGGCCGATGACGCCGGAGCGATGACCCATCACGGTAGCGAGGGTGATGTCTTGCTTTCCGGCTTGGGCGAATTCGGGCCAGTAGTCGGCGACGGGGTCGTTCAGGTCGAGTTCTCCGCGATCGGCGAGGAGGTGAACGCAGGTGCTAGTCAATGCTTTTGAGCCGGAGAAGATGCTGGCGAGGGTGTCGTGTCGCCATCTTCGTTTGCCCACTGCGTCGGCGTTGCCGCCCCAGAGGTCGACGGCGAGTTCGCCGTCGACCCAGACGGCGATGGCAGCGCCGACCTCGTTGCGATCGCGGAAGTTGGTTTCGAAAGCGTCACGGACGCGCGCGAAGTCGGGGAAGCAGGAGCCGTTGACGGTGACTCGCGAATGGTCGATCACGAGCCTCCTGACGACGACGGCCAAGGATGGCCTGAAGCGCCGACCGTATGGGCGCAGCCTGTTAAGGCTGTCAGTCCGAGGCTGAGAGTCGGTTGCGGTTCGATTGCGATTCGGCAGAGATGCTAATGGTGACGACTGCGACGGCACCGCGTCGGCACAGTCGGCAGTGCGTTTGCGCTAATACCGACGGGCAACGACATCGTGGCATCCTCCACAGCCCGCGGCCAGGAGCACTCAGGCTTGAAATTTGAATCGAAAACGGCAGCCCTGACGCCAGCAAACTTGATACTTTTCGCGGGAACTCGAAAATTGCTCAAACGGAGGGAAAGCAATGAAGAGAATCCTTGGTGCTGTGTCCGCGGCGATCGCCGCTACAGCGGGCATTGCCGTCGGACCGGCCGGACTGGCCGCTGCAGATGCCGAATTGAACGGGACTTACACATTGACCGTCGACGACACTCAGTCCACCTCGAGCGGGGGACCCACGATAGCGAACCCGCAGGTTCGGACGACCCAATGGGTTGTCACCTCGTGCGGCGCGGGCTGCGCTCATGTGAGCATCCCCGGCGCCCCCAACCTCCCAGGGGCCAACGGCGGTGATTTGCACTTGGTCAACGGCAGATGGGAAATGACGCAGGACACCACCTTGATGCATTGCGGCGAGGGCCCGGACGTAACAACCGTCACGTCCCTCGATGCAACGACGCTGCAGGGAACAAAAGAGATGAACAATCATTGTGTGGGCGTTGTGATCACTTCTCCGGCCACGCTGACCCCGGCTTAGTCTGCAATGGTCGGGTGGAATTCGTGCAACCCGGCCATTGATTCGGATACGCCCGCGGAGGTCTGTCGATTAGGCGGAAACGACGGGGCACCTTTCGGACGCCCCTGTGTGACGGCTGATTTCAGTGATCCGGCACGAGAGGTCGACGAGCACAGTGGTGTTCTGCTTCTCGGTCAATGGCAGATCGGCGAGGTTGGACAGCACGCTACGCGCGAGCCGTCGAACCGGTGTGCGGCAGCGATTGCGCAGGTCCAGTTGGAGCGTCGGCTGGCGCTGTCCTCAGTACGAAAGCTGGCCGAACACAAACCCGAAGTGTTGTGGGTCGTCGGGCATCACGATCTTGCACCAGTCGTTTGGTTTGCAGGACCGCCGAGCGCCAGCGTGACCTGTTGGCCGTTCTGCAGACTGCCGACCTTCACACCACGTATGCCGTTGGTGGGGTCTGGCACCTCGTTGTGGGCGATGTTGAAGATATCGGCGTCTCCGCCGACCACCGTCGCAATCTTCGGCTGCTCGGGGGCCTGGGCAGGTGCCGGTGCGGGCTTCGGAGCCCGTGGCGTGCCGAATACGACTGCGACGTTACTGGTCTCGATGACCTCGTCCCTGGCCATGCCCACGCCAAACTCCGTCAGCGAGCAATTTCTGATGCTATCGCTCCCACTCCCTTTCATGCGGTTGGTCGCGTCGGCGGTGGGATCGCCGGAAGCGATGGAACCCTCCGCGGCGCCCTTGTAGCCGGCTTCGTCCACCTGAAGATCAAAGTTGGGGGCGTTGATGCTTCCGAGGGCTTCCGCCGTTCTGACCCATTTCTGCGCGGCGGCTTCGAGCTGTCCGTTGTACGCCAATGCCGGGCAGGTCGACTGCCCGCGAGTGCCGTTGACGGCGCCGCGCAGGTTGTCGAGTGGATCGGCGTGAGCGGCCGGTGCGGCGAACAGGCCCGCACACGCGATCAGCGTCGTCGCACCAGCGGCGAAACGGGACGTATCCGGCGAAGCGCCGCCTCAGCTGATGGGGACATCTAACTCTCCTTATTAGGTTGCTGTGGGACCTCGCGGGAAGGTGCCGACCTGGTTGGAGACGCTAGTTGCAGGCGCGCGGCGGAGATATACGGCGTTTCCCTATGCTTTCGCCGTGGTGACAGGGAGCATCGCCAAGCGTCGGGTAACAACCGGCAGGCGACTTGCTGCAGCTCCCAGCCACTAAGGCATTGGAGCGGGCGACGGGAATCGAACCCGCGTAGCTAGTTTGGAAGACTAGGGCTCTACCATTGAGCTACGCCCGCGTGTACAGCAGCACCACACTGTACCGGCGGCTATCCAACCAAATCCAATTAAAGGTTCGGCGTGCCTGGGCCGTAGTATCTGCGGTGGTTCGCGGGGTGTAGCGCAGCTTGGTAGCGCATCCGCTTTGGGAGCGGAAGGCCGCAGGTTCAAATCCTGTCACCCCGACCAGAAGCACTACCCGAGCCGTTACCGAGATCTACTGAGGAGCACCAGACGTGAAGAGCACCGTCGAGCAGTTGAGCCCCACCCGGGTTCGCATCAATGTGGAGGTGCCCTTCACCGAGCTGGAGCCCGACTTCGACCGGGCCTTCGCCCAGCTCGCGCAGCAGGTCCGTCTGCCCGGTTTCCGCCCCGGCAAGGCGCCCCGCAAGCTACTCGAGGCCCGCATCGGTCGCGGCGCCGTCCTTCAGCAGGTCGTCAACGACGCCCTGCCCAGCCGCTACAGCGAGGCCGTCACCACCACCGAGGTCCGCCCGCTCGGCCAGCCCGACATCGAGATCACCAAGCTCGAAGACAACGAGGAACTCGTCTTCACCGCCGAGGTCGACATCCGTCCCGATATCGCCATCCCCGATCTCGAAGCGCTCAAGATCGAGGTCGGCGCCATCGAGGTGTCCGACGAGGACGTCGACTCCGAGCTTCAGAATCTCCGTGCCCGCTTCGGCACCCTCACCGGCGTCGAGCGCGCCGCTGAAGACGGCGACTTCGTCTCCATCGACCTGTCCGCTTCCGTCGACGGCCGCGACGTGCCCGACGCCAAGACCGAGGGCCTGTCCCACGAGGTCGGCTCCGGCCAGCTCATCGACGGCCTCGACGAAGCGATCGTCGGCCTCAAGGCGGGGGAGACCAAGGTCTTCGCCACCACGCTCGCCGCAGGCGAGCACGCCGGCGAGGAAGCTCAGGTGACCGTCACCGTCAACTCCGTCAAGGAACGCGAGCTGCCCGAGCCCGACGACGAATTCGCCCAGCTCGCAAGCGAATTCGACACCATCGACGAACTCAAGGCCAGCCTCAAAGAGCAGGTCGAGCGCGTCAAGCGGGTCCAGCAGGCCGAGCAGATCCGCGACAAGGCCCTCGAGACGCTGCTCGACCAGATCGAGGTGCCGCTGCCCGAGAAGATCGTTCAGGCGCAGATCGACGACGCCGTCCACAACGCCATCCACGGCCTCGACCACGACGAGGATGCATTCGCCACGGCGCTGGAGGCCCAGGGCAGCAGCCGCGAAGAGTTCGACAACGACAACAAGACCAACGCCGAACGCGCCGTCAAGACCCAGCTCGTGATGGACGCCATCGCCGATCAGCTCGACGTCCAGGTCGGCCAGAACGACCTCACCGAGCGCCTCGTGCTGATGTCACGGCAGTACGGCCTCGAGCCCCAGCAGCTCCTGCAATACCTCCAGGAGAACAACCAGCTGCCGGTGATGTTCGCCGACGTCCGTCGCGGCCTGGCCGTCGCCGCCGTCGTGCACGGCGCCACCGTCACCGACACCGACGGCAACGTGATCGACACCGACGAGTTCTTCGGGCCGCCCGCGACCACGGACGCGGCCGAAGCCGCCGCTCAGATCGCCGCCCAGGGTCAAGCCGCAGCCGCCGGCAACGCCGACGCCGAGCCAGCCGAGCCCGCCGACGCCGACGCAGAAACCGACAACGCCGAGACCGATCCCGTCGACGACGAGGCGTCCGACGACACGAAGTGACGCTCTGAGCGAACGCGCGCCTGTCAGGGAGTGCGCCGCCGCGCAGTTTGGTTAGTGTCGGTGAGAAGCAATGAAGAAAGAGGTAACAAGTCGTGACTGACATGCGTTCGAACGGCGCAGGGTTCAACCTCGTCGACTCCGTCTATGAGCGCTTGCTCGCCGAGCGCATCATCTTCCTGGGGTCACAGGTCGACGACGACATCGCGAACAAGCTGTGCGCACAGATACTGCTGCTGTCGGCGGAAGACCCCACAAAGGACATCCACCTCTACATCAACTCGCCGGGCGGCTCGATCAGCGCCGGTATGGCCGTCTACGACACGATGGTGCTGGCGCCGTGTGACGTGGCGACCTACGCAATGGGCATGGCCGCCTCGATGGGTGAGTTCCTGCTGGCGGCGGGCACCAAGGGCAAGCGCTACGCGTTGCCGCACGCCCGGATCCTGATGCACCAGCCGCTCGGCGGCATCACCGGTGGCGCGGCGGACATCGCGATTCAGGCCGAGCAGTTCGCGGTCATCAAGAGGGAGATGTTCCGGTTGAACGCGGAGTTCACCGGACAGACCCTCGAGCGCATCGAGGCCGACTCCGACCGCGACCGCTGGTTCACCGCACCGGAAGCCCTCGAGTACGGCTTCGTCGACCACATCATCACCAGCGCCAATATCAACGGCTCAGGACCGGGAGCAGGACTAGACAAATGAACCCCGACATCCAACCGCAGGCCCGCTACATCCTGCCGTCGTTCATCGAACACTCCAGCTTCGGCGTCAAGGAGTCCAAC
>NZ_JAVHWR010000073.1:0-67241 GCF_032159565.1 Mycobacterium sp. | reverse complement strand
TACCGCCGCGGGCTGTTTCGTTTACCCGACGGTCGTCCGGTCCTCGTCGTCGTTGGTCGTACCGGACGTGCGCCCGGCGCCGGCTTGGTGGCCACCGCCGATGCGGCGCTACCGACGGCGGCCTCGGCCGGAACCGGGGCCGGTTCCTGGGCTCCGGACTCCACGGCCGCACCGGCCTTCTCGGCCGCAGGCTTGCGGCGGTTCAGCACGCGGCGGGTGTGGGTACGGACCAGCTCGGTCCGCTCCCGCAGGGTGACCAGCAGCGGAGTGGCGAAGAAGATCGACGAGTAGGTGCCGACCAGGATGCCGACCAGCTGCACCAGCGCCAGGTCCTTGAGGGTTCCCACGCCGAGCAGCCAGACCGCGACCACGATCAACGCGAGCACCGGCAGCACCGAGATAAGGCTGGTGTTGATCGACCGCATGAAGGTCTGGTTGATCGCCAGGTTCGCCTGTTCGGCGAAGGTCCTTCTGGTGGTGTGCTGGAAGCCGTGGGTGTTCTCCTCGACCTTGTCGAACACGATGACCGTGTCGTACAGGGAGAAGCCGAGGATGGTCAACAGGCCGATCACGGTGGCAGGGGTGACCTCGAATCCCACCAGGGAGTACACCCCCGCGGTGACGACCAGGTCGAAGACCAGCGTCGCCATTGCGGCCAGCGCCATGTAGCGCTCGTAGCGCAAGGCGATGTAGATCGCCGCGAGCACCAGGAAGACGACGAGGGCCAGCAGCGCCTTATGGGTGATCTGGCCGCCCCAGGTCTCGGAGACAGCGGAGTCGCTGATCGCCTGCTTGCTCGGCTGGCCGTCGAGACCCTTGGGATGGAAGGCCTCGAACAGCGCGTCGCGCAGCTTCGTCGTCTCCTCGTTGCTCAGCGCTTCGGATCGGATCTGCACCGTCGCCGACGGCCCGCTGCCGACGATCACGACGGATTCGGGGTCCTTGCCCAGCGCCTGGCTGAACACCTCTTGGACGCGTTCGGTGCTGACGCCCGCGGCGGGCATGGACACCTTGGTGCCGCCCTCGAAGTCGATTCCGAAGGTGAACCCGCGCAGGATGATGCTGGCCAGGCAGACCGCAACGATCAGACCGCTGATCGTGTACCAGAGCTTGCGGCGCCCGATCACCTCGAAGGCCCCGGTGCCGGTGTAGAGCCTGACGAAGAAGCCGTGCCGCGGCGCCTCTGCCGCTGAGCTCTCGAGGGCAGGCGCCTCCACGGCGCTCGATTCGGTCACGTCGGATGTGCGCTTAGCCATCGGCTATTCCCGTCCCGTCGCGAATGCGGAAACTCGTCGCTCGCGTGCGATCTGCTGCACGGCGCCGAGGCCGTTGAAGGCAGGCTTGGCCAGCGTCGTGGACTTCGACGCCAGGTACACCAGTGGCCACGTCACCAGGAAGACCACCACGATGTCGAGGATCGTCGTCAGGCCGAGGGTGAACGCGAAGCCCTTCACCTGACCGATGGCCAGGACGTAGAGCACCACCGCGGCGAGGAACGTCACGGCGTTGCCGGAGATGATCGTCTTGCGCGCGCGCACCCAACCACGGGGCACCGCGGAGCGGAAGGAACGGCCCTCGCGTATCTCGTCTTTGATGCGTTCGAAGAACACCACGAACGAGTCGGCGGTGGTACCGATACCGATGATCAGACCGGCGATGCCTGCCAGGTCGAGGGTGTAGTTGATGTATCTGCCGAGCAACACCAGGATGGCGAAAACCATTGCGCCGGAAGCCACCAACGACAGCGCCGTCAGCAATCCGAGGACCCGGTAGTACAGCAGCGAGTAGACGAGCACCAGCGCCAAACCGATGGCACCGGCGATGAGGCCGGCCCGTAGCGACGTCAAACCCAATGTTGCCGAGACTGTTTCGGCTTCAGAGGACTCGAACGACAACGGAAGCGAGCCGTACTTGAGCACGTTGGCCAGCTCTTTGGCCTTCTGGGCGTTGAATTGGCCGGTGATCTGGGTGTTGCCACCGGGGATCGCCTCCTCGATCTGAGGGGCGCTGACGACCTGCGAGTCAAGGGTGAACGCGGTCTGCGTGCCGACATGCGAAGCGGTGAAGTCGGCCCAGATGTTGGCGGCGTCCGGCTTGAACTCCACCGTCACGACGTACTCGCCGCGCTGGGTGTCCATGCCGGAACTGGCGTTTTTGATCTGCTCGCCGCTGATGATCGACTTGTCCAGCAGGTACACCTGCGAGTGGTCGGTCGAGCAGGTCACCAGCGGCAGGTTCGGATCGTCATTGCCCGCCAGGACGTCGTCCTCGCCGCAGCGAGTGGCCTGAAACTGCAGCGCCAAAATCTGGATCTGCTGTTCGGTGCTCTGGCGCAACGCCTTCTCGTCGGCGATGCGCTGCGCGAGGTCTTTCGTCGCAGGCTTTGGAGCCGGCCCGGGCGGCGCCGGGCTCGGCGGCGGGGCGTCGGGGTACGGGCGCGGCTGGGGGGCCTGCGGAGCCTCTCCTGTGGGCTGCTCCGCCGGCGCGCCGGGTACGGGGCCCTGCTCTGCCGGCGCCTGGGGTGCTTCGGGTGCCCCCGGCTCGCCGACGGGCGCGGCGGGCTGGCCTGCGGGCGCCCCGGGCTGGCCTGCCGGCGGTCCGCCCTGCGCGGGGCCGCTTTGCGCCGGGCCGGCCTGCGCCTGCTGCGCGGGGATCACATGGATCACGGGGCGGATGTACAGCCGCGCCGTCTGGCCCAGGTTGCGAGCTTCGTTGCTGTCGTTACCGGGCACGGTGATCACCAGGTTGTCCCCGTCGATCACCACCTCGGATCCCGAAACACCGAGACCGTTCACGCGCGAGGAGATGATCTGCTGCGCCTGGTTCAGCGCCTCCTGGGTGGGTCGCGACCCGTCGGGCGTACGGGCGGTCAGTGTCACCCTTGTGCCGCCCTGCAGGTCGATGCCGAGTTTGGGCGCGGCGTGCTTGTCGCCGGTCAGAAAGACCAGGAGGTACACGCCGACCAGCAGCGCGAGGAAGATTGCCAGGTAGCGGGCAGGGTGCACCGGCGTCGAAGGCGATGCCACGTTTCTTTGTTCTCCTCGAAGTCAGGTCGTCAGCACCGCAAAGGGTACGTGCCGGCGCTGAGTCTCTGACTGTCAGTCGTCAGGTCAGTCGGTTCTGGTCCGTGCTGTCGGTGATCTCGGTGGCCGTCGACTCTGGCTCGCCGGCGTCGTCGCTGTCGTCGTCGAACTCGTCGTCGGGTTCGATGCGGTCCCTCACAGCGAGCTTCATCCAGGTCGTCACGATGCCTGGCGCGATCTCGAGCTCGACGTTGTCGTCGGTGATGGACTTGATCTCGGCCTGCAGGCCCGACGTGGTGTGGACGCGGTCGCCGACTTTCAGCGAGTCATGAAGGTCGATGGTCTTCTGCATGGCTTTCTTCTGCCGTCGCGAAGCGAAGAACATGAACGCGCCCAGGATGATGAGCAGTGGTAGTAAAGCGACCAGATCCATGGCAGCAACTGTCTTTCGTGTCGTATGTGCGATAACGGCCCGTGACCGTGGGTGGATCATCGGGGCCTTCTAGGTGACCAGTGTGCCATTGCAGCAGCTGATGGCCGACCGGCCCCGCATTCTGGGCCGCCCAGCTACGGATTCGGTTGCGCCGATCCGACACGACAGGTGATCCCGTCGACAGGCGACGGCGTTTCCAATCGGATCGGTGCGCGCCCGGCTAGGCTCGAACAGCGTGAGCACCCTCGAGCAGAGCCGCCGTCTCGCCACCAGCATCCCCGGTCCGCGTTCGAAGGAACTGATCGAGCGCAAGCTCGCCGCGGTGTCCCGCGGCATTGGCAACACCATGCCGGTATACACGGCGCGGGCGGGCGGCGGCATCGTCGAGGACGTCGACGGCAACCGCCTGATCGACCTCGGGTCGGGCATCGCCGTCACGACGATCGGCAATGCCTCCCCGCGCGTCGTCGACGCGGTGCGCGAACAGGTCGCCGACTTCACCCACACCTGCTTCATGATCACGCCCTACGAGGAGTATGTCGCCGTCGCCGAAGCGCTCAACCGTCTCACCCCAGGCAGTTACGAGAAGCGCTCCGCGCTGTTCAACTCGGGTTCCGAGGCGGTGGAGAACGCCATCAAGATCGCACGGACGTATACCCGTAAACAGGCGGTGGTGGCGTTCGACCACGCCTATCACGGCCGCACCAACCTGACCATGGCGCTGACCGCGAAGTCGATGCCGTACAAGCACGGCTTCGGTCCGTTCGCGCCGGAGATCTATCGCGCCCCGCTCTCCTACCCGTTCCGCGACGCCGAGTTCGGCAAGGAGATGGCGACCGACGGCGAAGTGGCCGCCCGCCGCGCTATCACCGTCATCGAAAAACAGGTCGGCGCCGACAACCTTGCCGCGGTCATCATCGAGCCGATTCAGGGCGAGGGCGGGTTCATCGTCCCCGCTGACGGCTTCCTGCCCGCACTGGTGGACTGGTGTGCGAAGAACGGCGTGGTGTTCATCGCCGACGAGGTGCAGACGGGGTTCGCGCGCACCGGGGCGATGTTCGCCTGCGAGCACGAGGGCATCGAACCCGACCTGATCGTCACCGCAAAGGGCATCGCCGACGGTCTTCCGCTGTCGGCGGTTACCGGTCGCGCCGAGATCATGGACGCACCGCACGTCAGCGGGCTCGGCGGCACCTACGGCGGCAACCCGGTCGCGTGCGCGGCCGCGCTGGCCACCATCGAGACGATCGAGGCCGACGGGTTGGTGGCGCGGGCCGCCGAGATCGAGCAGCTGATGAAGGACCGGTTGCACCGGATGCAGGCCGAAGACGATCGCATCGGCGATATCCGCGGTCGCGGCGCGATGATCGCGATGGAGATCGTGAAGTCCGGCACCACCGAACCCGACGGTGAACTGACCATGAAGCTGGCCGTCGGTTGCCACATGGCCGGCGTGATCGTGCTGACCTGCGGCACCTATGGCAACGTACTGCGCTTCCTGCCGCCCCTGAGCATCAGCGACGACCTTCTGATGGAGGGGCTCGACGTACTCGCGCTCGTCCTCGCCGATCTCTAGGCCTTCGACACCGCCGCCGCCTGATCAGTTGTGCGGCAAGCGAACGGGCGTGCCGATGGTGGACTCCCGCGGCTAACTCGGCGGAGGCAGTCGCAGAAGGAGCCGGGCGCCACCCATGGGACTGGTCTCGAGAGCGGCCGTCCCGCCGTGGATCTCGGCCTGCTGAGCCACCAACGCGAGGCCGAGTCCGGAGCCGGATCGCGCCGCGGTCGAACCGCGGGAGAACCGGTCGAAGACCGCGGCCCGCTCTTCCTCCGGCACGCCGAGGCCGTTGTCGTCGACCGTGATCTCGACGCCGTCGACCGAACTGATTGCGGCCAAGCGGATTTCGGTGGCTCCGCCGTGCTTGACGGCATTGGTGATGGCATTGTCGATGACCAGTCGAAGACCTGCAGGCATGCCGACCATGAGGACCGTGGTGGACGACGCCAGCGATACCGCCAGATCGGGATAGTTGCGCATCGCGTCGTGGGCGGCCCGGTCGAGCAGTTCGGTGATGTCGACCGGTACGAAGTCGGCGACCGTCGTCAACTCACCCTGGGCCAGCCGCTCCAATGCCGAGAGCGTCGCCTCGATGCGGTTCTGCGTGCGCATGACGTCGGCGATGACTTCCTGGCGCTGCTCGTCGGGAAGGTCCAGGGTGGACAGCACCTCGATGTTGGTACGCATCGCGGTCAGCGGCGTACGGAGTTCGTGCGAGGCCACCGCCGCGAAGTCTCTCGCCGACTCCAGCGCGGCCCTGGTGCGCTGTTGCTCGTCGCCGATGCGGGCGAGCATTCCCTCGACGGCCTCGGCGATCTCGACGGCTTCCTGCACCCCGCGCACCTTGACCTCGTCGGGGTTGGACTGCGCGTTGATGACCCGCGCCTGCTGCGCGAGCACGCGGAACGGGTTGATCATGATCAACCACAGCACCGAGGCGACGATGACGGTGCCGACGATGACCCCCGCGCATATCAGCAGCACCCGCCGGTGCAGCTCGTCGATGCGCCGTTGCGTCTCCGCCAGCGGAGCGCCGATCGCGATCGACGCCTTTCCGGCGGTGAAGGTGCGGACGCGATACTCCACGCCGTCGATCGTCGTGTTGACATAGCCGTTGTCGAACTTCGGCAGGACGATGTCCTTCGGCACCGAGATGGTGATGCCGTCGACGCGTGCGGTCCGCACGAGTTCGCTGTTCGGAGTCGGTTGGCCGAGCCCCGGGATGTCGGCGTTGCGCAACAACCCACTGATGTCGCCGAGGCTGCTGACCGAGTCCAGGCGCCGGTCGAGCTGGCTGTACTGATCGTTGGTCACGCCGAACCAGACCCACGCGCCAAGCGTGATGACCAGACCGACCACCGCGAGCGCCGCGACGATGACGATGATGCGCAGCGACATGACGCGCGCCAGCAGCCGATAAAGGCCCTTGACTAGACGCACTAGGGCACAGTGCCACCCCGGGTGAGCGGACGCAAAACCCTATCGGTGGACGAGCCGGTCACCGCGGCCGAACATGCCGCCCAACGAGCGGCGCCTGCGCTCCGGCACCTCGGCCGGCTGGATCTCCGTCACGTCCTCCGATGCCACCGGCTCGGTCGTGGTGACCGCCGAGCGCTCCGCATAGCGGATGTCGCGCGCACTGCGAATCGACAACCGGCCGAGCGCAATCGCACCAAGGAAGATGATCAGCGCGCCCAGCCCGTAGAAGTAGGTGAGCTCCAGTGCCACGCGCTTGGTCTCGGTCGCGGCCACCGGTACACCAGGGTCCCCGAGAGCCAACGGCCCGGCCAGCGCTCGTCCCACGACGAACCAGGCCCCCGCGAGCACCGTCAACCAGCCCCCGAGCATTGCAGTGAACCGGTTGCGCGAACTCAGCAGCAAGAAACCGCCGACGGCGGTGGCCGCGCCGGGCAGCACCTCCAGCCAGCCACGTGCCGCCGTCCACACCCACTCCCGGTCGGGGCTGAACGCGAAATCGAACAACGGGCCCACGAACGGGACGAGCGCGCCCCAAATGCCCAGCAGAATCAACAGAAAGCCACTTGCCGCGCCACGGCTGCGAGGCATTTGCAACCTGCCGCCACCGGCATGAACACGCGTGTCACTCATTGAAGCCTCCTCGTCCCGACGGCTTAGCCCGACCCGCCGCGGAATACCCCAACCCGCCGGCCCATAACCAGTTACCTGCCGATTCGGGCTCTGCAACCGCTGTCTCGGCCGCTCCGGAATTGCTGAGTCGCGCTTCAGCAAACGTCCCTTAGACTGCTTAAGTGGGTTGGTTGCGACAGTGGTGGGCGCAGCCCGACCATTTCCGCTGGCTCTCCGGCTACCTGGGATACCGAAATCTGCGCGGTTTCACGCGCCGCATGATGGCTACGGTGGTCATTGCACTCGGCGCCGCGCCGATCCTGACCATGTGGACACCCGTCGGGCCACGCACCGCGGCCGGCTGGGTGATCAGCGTCCTCGTTGCGGTTTGCTGCGGCGTCATGGCGATGATGTGGCTGATCCAATGGCCGAGCAGGCGGCAGTCGGTACTGTTCATACTGCTCGCCGATGCCTGCATCGCCGCGTCCTGCTTGGTGTACGCCTCCCCCGGCATGACGCTGCTGGGCTGCACCACCTTTGCCGCACTCGCCGGCTACGTCGCGCCGCTACCTCGCGGTCATCCTGGCGACCGCCGCGGCGACGTCCGCTTTCTGCGCCGTGCAATCAGCGGTGGACTCGGGCGTACTCGTTGCCGTGGCTAAGTTGCTCATCATCGCCGTCGGAGTGCTCGCCGTGCCTTTCTCGGTCCACGTTCTAGTCCACCTGCTCGGCGATGAAGCGCTGAAGTCGCACACCGATCCGCTGACCGGCCTTCGTAACCGGCGCGGGTTTTATCGCTCGGCCCGCGAACTGATCGGTGCGTCCGTCGACGCGGTGGAGCCGTACCTGACCGTGATAATGATCGACCTCGATCGCTTCAAGCAGGTCAATGACACCCGGGGGCACACCACGGGCGATCGCATCCTGGTCGCGGTCGCCGACAAGCTGCGGCACACCACACGAGGGCGTGCCGTCGTCGCCCGGGTGGGCGGCGAGGAGTTCCTGATCGCGGAGATGACGCAGCCCGGCGAGGCGCACGCGATCGCCGAGCGGTTGCGAAGGGAGGTCGCCGCGATTCCGCGGGGTCGCGACCGCGAGCGTCGGTGTAGCCAGCATCACACGCGAAGGTGCCGCCGAGGTGGATGCCCGAACGGTGATCGAGCACTTGGTAGTTGCCGCCGATACCGCGATGTACGAGGCGAAACGCGCGGGCGGGAACCAGACCCGGCACGCAGAGAGCGGCTGGATTCACAGCACATAGACAGCCTATGAGTTTGCGGGAATAAAGTTAGCTCCGCTAATGTAGTTCCGGTAGACGCACCGTCGCGTCGCCCATTCCCGCTATTCTCCGAGGATTTTTGATGCCGATTGACACCCGCGACCAGCGACTCGAACGCCGCATCGCCAATCTGAAAAACTCCGACGCGCAGTTCGCCGCCGCCAGCCCCGACGACGCGATTTCGGCCGCGATCGAACGGCCTGAAGCCCGGCTCGCACAGCTCGTCCAGACCGTCTTCGACGGGTACGCAGACCGCCCCGCTCTGGGTGCACGCGCCGTCGAGTACGTCACCGACGCCGGCACCGGCCGCACCACGGCAGAGCTACTCCCCCACTTCGACACGATCACCTACCGCGAGTTGTCCGACCGGGTACGCGCCATCACCAACGCCCTGCGCGAAGACACGGTGCGCCCGGGCGACCGCGTCGCGCTGCTGGGCTTCACCAGTGTCGACTACACGTCAGTCGACGTCGCCCTGATCGGGCTCGGCGCAATCTCGGTGCCGCTGCAGACGAGTGCACCCGTGACGCAACTGCAGCCGATCGTCGCCGAGACCGAACCGACCGTCATCGCCGCAAGCGTCGACTATCTACCCGACGCCGTCGAGCTCGTCCTGACCGGACCTGCACCGGCGCGTGTGATCGTCTTCGACTACCAGCCACAGGTGGACGACCACCGCGACGCTGTCGCGGCCGCGAAATCGCGACTGGCAGAAGCGGGCGGCACTACCCGCGTCGATGTTTTGAACGACGTCATCGGTCGCGGCGCGCAACTGCCCGCCGTCGCGCCGGTCATCCCCGACGACAACGGCACCCCTGCCTTGCTGGTCTACACCTCCGGCAGCACCGGCACCCCGAAGGGTGCGATCTACACCGAGCGCATGGTCGCCAACTCATGGAGCCGTTCAGCCCGCAGCCATTGGGGCGATCCCGGCACCCATCCCGCGATCACCCTCAACTTCCTGCCGATGAGCCACATGATGGGCCGTGGCGGACTGTACGCAACGCTCGGAGTCGGTGGCACGGCGTATTTCGCTGCCCGCAGCGATCTTTCGACTTTCCTCGACGACCTCGCCCTGGTGCGGCCGACTCAGATGACCTTCGTGCCACGGGTGTGGGACATGATCTTCGCTGAGGTCCAAAGCGAGCTGGACCGCAGGCCCGACGACAGGTCCGCGGTGCTGGACGAGATGCGCGAGCGCCTGCTCGGCGGTCGCTACGTCATGGCGATGACGGGTTCGGCCCCGATGTCACCCGAGATGAAGATGTTCGTCGAGGAACTGCTCGACCTGCACCTGATCGACGGCTACGGCTCCACCGAAGCAGGCGCCGTGATCGTCGACGGACAGATTCAGTGCCCACCGGTGATCGACTACAAGCTGGTCGACGTGCCGGACCTCGGCTACTTCCGCACCGACCGGCCGCACCCGCGTGGCGAGCTGTTGGTGAGGTCCGAGGGCTTGTTCTCCGGCTACTACAAGCGCCCTGGGCTGACGACAGAGATGTTCGACAGCGAGGGCTACTACCGCACCGGCGACGTGTTCGCCGAGGTCGGTCCGGACCAGCTGGTGTATCTGGACCGCCGCAACAACGTCCTCAAGCTGTCGCAGGGCGAATTCGTCGCTGTCTCCAAGCTCGAGGCCCTGTTCGGTGACAGCCCGTTTGTGCGACAGATCTACGTCTATGGCAACAGCGCCCGGTCCTACCTCCTCGCGGTGGTCGTGCCGACCGACGAGGCGCTTGCCGGCTACGACGCGGCAGCGCTCAAATCCGCTCTCGGCGAGTCCTTTGCCGACATCGCGAAGGAAGCGGGACTGCAGTCGTATGAGATTCCGCACGACTTCCTCGTCGAGACGACTCCGTTCACGCTGGAGAACGGCTTGTTGACCGGAATCCGCAAGCTGGCGCGGCCGAAGCTCAAGGAGCACTACGGCGACCGCTTGGAACAGCTTTATGTCGATCTGGCCGACGGGCAGGCCGACGAGTTGCGCGCGCTCCGGCAGGGCGGCGGCGACGGCCCGGTGCTGGATACCGTCATCCGCGCGGCGGGTGCGCTGCTCGGTACGGCGGCTGCAGACGTCGCGGCCGACGCTCAGTTCACCGATCTCGGCGGTGATTCATTGTCGGCGTTGACGTTCGCGAATTTGCTCAACGACATCTTCGACATCGAGGTTCCGGTCGGCGTCATCGTGAGCCCGGCCAACGACCTGGCCGCGCTTGCGGCTTATGTCGAGAGCGAGCGGCAGCCCGGCACCAAGCGTCCGACGTTGGCGTCCGTTCACGGCCGCGGCGCGTCCGAGGCGCACGCCGCTGATCTGACGCTGGACAAGTTCATCGACGCGCAGACGCTCGCCGCCGCTTCGTCGCTGCCGGGCCCGAGCACCGAGGTGCGCACGGTGTTGCTCACCGGCGCAACCGGATTCCTCGGCCGCTACCTGGCACTGGAATGGTTGCGGCGAATGGATCTCGTCGGCGGCAAGGTCATCTGCCTCGTTCGCGCCAAGAACGACGATGCCGCACGGGCACGCCTCGACGGCATCTTCGACAGCGGTGATGCAGAACTGCTGCGCCTCTACCGCCGGTTGGCCGCCGAGCACCTCGAGGTGATCGCCGGTGACAAGGGCGAGGCCAACCTCGGGCTCGATCACCAGACGTGGCAGCGGCTCGCCGATACCGTCGACCTCATCGTGGATCCGGCGGCACTGGTCAACCACGTCCTTCCGTACGACCAGCTGTTCGGGCCCAATGCGCTCGGCACCGCCGAACTCATCCGGATCGCGCTGACCACCAGGATCAAGCCGTTCGCGTACGTGTCGACCATCGGCGTCGGCGCGGGCATCGAACCGGGCAAGTTCACCGAGGACGGAGACATCCGGGTCATCAGCGCCACCCGCAAGGTCGACGACAGCTACGCCAACGGCTATGGCAACAGCAAGTGGGCCGGTGAGGTGCTGCTGCGCGAGGCGCATGACCTGTGCGGCCTGCCGGTTTCGGTGTTCCGCTGCGACATGATCCTCGCGGACACCACTTACGCCGGGCAGCTCAACCTGCCGGACATGTTCACCCGCATGATGCTGAGCCTGGTCGCCACCGGTATCGCACCCGCGTCGTTCTATGAACTCGACGCAGGCGGGGACCGGCAGCGGGCGCACTATGACGGTCTGCCAGTAGAATTCATCGCCGAGGCGATTTCCACGCTGGGTGCAAATGTGGTCGACGGATTCGAGACTTACCACGTGATGAATCCGTACGACGACGGCATCGGCCTCGACGAGTTCGTCGACTGGCTGATCGCCGCCGGGTATCCGGTTCAGCGCGTGGGCGACTACGCCGGCTGGCTGGCGCGTTTCGAAACGGCAATCCGGGCACTGCCGGAACGGCAGCGACAGGCCTCGCTGCTACCGCTGCTGCACAACTACCAGCATCCGGCGAAGCCGATCCGCGGATCGATGGCGCCGACCGACCGGTTCCGTACTGCAGTGCAGAGTGCGAAAGTCGGGCAGGACAAGGATATTCCGCACGTAACGCCCGGGGTCATCGTCAAGTACATCACCGATCTGGAATTGCTCGGCCTGCTCTGACCCGTTAGGACGCAAGCGCCACCGCAAGGAGCCCGACCGCGATGAGCGGGAAGGCTCCTTGCGTGACTGCGGCACGCGCCTTGTCGGGCGAGGAGGCCAGCAGCACCACCGCCGCTGCCAGCATCGACCCGACTCCGGTGAAGATCAATGCGCCGCCAACCGCAGTGTGTCCCAGGCATATTGCGACGATGCCGATCGCCGTCACGATCGCCAGAAACAAGTTGTAGAACCCCTGGTTGAATGCGAGCAGCTTGGTGGTCTCGGCTTCTTGCGCCGTGGTGCCGAAGGTCGCACGGGTGCGCGGCGACGTCCACGCCAGCGACTCCATCACGAAGATGTACACATGCAGCACCGCGGCCAGCCCAGCGAAAATCAAAGCGGCTGTCAGCATTCGGCTCTCCTCTGGCTACTCGAACAACCCCTGTTGACCCAGCGTCGGCACGCCGCTCGGCGGGCTCATCCCCAGGTGCGTCCACGCCGATGCCGTCGCGACGCGACCGCGGGGCGTGCGCGCGATCATCCCGGCCCGCACCAGGAACGGCTCGCAGACCTCCTCGACGGTGGCCGCTTCCTCACCGACCGCGACCGCCAGCGTCGAAACGCCGACCGGGCCTCCGCCGAAACTTCGGGTCAGCGCCGACAGCACGGCGCGGTCCAGCCGGTCGAGTCCGAGCTCGTCGACGTCGTACACCTCGAGCGCATATTTCGCGATGTCGCGGGTGATGACGCCGTCGGCACGAACCTCGGCGTAGTCGCGCACCCGGCGCAGCAGCCGATTCGCGATTCGCGGTGTACCACGTGAGCGGCGGGCGATCTCGGTGCTGGCTTCGGAGCCGAGTTCGATACCGAGGATGCCTGCCGAGCGGGCGAGCACCCGCTCCAGTTCGGCGGGCTCGTAGAAATCCATGTGGGCGGTGAAACCGAAACGGTCACGCAGCGGCCCGGTCAGCGCGCCCGACCGGGTGGTTGCGCCGACGAGTGTGAACGGCGCGACCTCCAGCGGAATCGACGTTGCGCCAGGACCTTTGCCGACAATGACGTCAACACGGAAGTCCTCCATCGCGAGGTAGAGCATCTCCTCGGCGGGCCGTGCGATGCGGTGGATCTCGTCGATGAACAACACATCGTGCTCGACGAGGTTGGACAGCATCGCGGCCAGGTCGCCTGCGCGCTCGAGTGCGGGACCGGAAGTCACACGCAACGCCGAGCCCAATTCGCCGGCGATGATCATCGCCAACGACGTCTTGCCCAGCCCTGGCGGGCCGGACAGCAGGATGTGATCGGGGGTGCCACCGCGGTTCTTGGCGCCCTCGATGACCAGCTGCAGCTGTTCGCGGACCCGGGCCTGGCCGATGAACTCGCCCAGCGACCGCGGTCGCAGGCTGGCGTCGATGTCGCCTTCGCCGACGGTCAGTGCCGCAGAGACCTCGCGGTCCTCCGGTTCCTCTTCGGTGTCGCTGTCGAAGCGGCTCATTTGTTTCCGAGCATCGACAGCGCCGAACGCAACGCCGTCGACTGCGTCGCCTCCGGCTCATTGGCCAGCACCTTGTCGGTGGCCTCCTCGGCCTGCTTGAGCGCAAAGCCAAGGCCGACAAGTGCTTCCACGACGGGGCCGCGTACGGCGTGGCCGTTGACGGCGGGCAACCCGACAGCGGCCCCCACCGGACCGACCTTGTCACGCAGTTCGAGCACCATTCGTTCGGCGCTGCGCTTGCCGATCCCCGGCACCCTTGTCAACGCGGTCACGTCGCCGTCGGCGAGTGCCTGCCGCAGGGCGGGCGCATCGTGGACGGCCAGCGTGGCCAGTGCGATCTTCGGTCCCACGCCGGACACCGACAGCAGAGTGGTGAACAGGTCGCGCGCGTCGGCGTCGGCGAAGCCGTAGAGCGTCATCGAGTCCTCGCGCACGATCATCGCGGTCACCAGCCGGGCCTCGGTTCCGCGTCGCAGCGCGGAGAGCGTGGACGGCGTCGCGTTGACGCGATACCCGACACCGCACGCCTCGATGACGACATGGTCGAGTGCCACGTCGAGAACTTCCCCGCGAATGGATGAGATCATCGTGCCGCCTTGAGTCGTGCCCGATACTTCTTCTTCTGTTCGGCGGCCATGGCTTCAGCCGCCGCCATCCGCGCCAGCATCGGCGCGCGCCAACAGTGACAGATGGCAAGCGCCAGCGCGTCCGCAGCGTCCGCCGGTGTCGGTTTGGTCTGCAGCGTGAGGATTCTGGTCACCATCGCGGTGACCTGAGCCTTGTCGGCGTTGCCGTTGCCGGTGACCGCGGCCTTCACCTCGCTGGGAGTGTGGAAGTGGACATCGATGCCGCGTTTGGCGGCGGCCAGCGCCACCACCCCGCCCGCCTGAGCGGTGCCCATCACCGTCGAGACGTTCTGCTGGGAGAACACCCGCTCGATGGCGACGACCTCCGGGCTGTGGGTGTCCATCCAATGCTCGACCGCGTCGCTGATGATCAGCAGGCGCTGGTGCAGCGGGGCGTCCGACGGTGTGCGGACGACGTCGACGTCAAGCGCGATGACCTGTCGGCCCTTCCCACTCTCGATCACGGAGAGCCCGCAGCGCGTCAACCCGGGATCTACTCCCATTACGCGCACGTCAAACCCCTTCACGTGAACACCTGTTCGACGGCAGCCTAGCGTGGTTGACCGACGTCACCTGGGAAAGACACGCCCCTTCCTGGCGATGTGACGACAGCGCCGATCCTCGCTAACGTCGCGAGGGACCTGACGTCAACCCCGTGGAGCTGAACTCACACGATGCCCGACGAGACAGAACTGCAGTCCGCAACAAATCTCGCCGTCACACTGGCCTGGGTCGCAGCAGCTGTGGTGGCGGCATATCTGCTGGGAGTGGTCATTTCCTGGGCGCTGTTGCGCATCGGCCGCCGCAGCGGTGTGATCTGCGACATCGCCGAATTGACCCGAATGCCGCTGCGATCCGCCCTGGTGGTCTTCGGCTCATCGATCGCCGTACAGCGCACGTCGGACCCCCGCAGCGACAGCTGGCGCGGCTGGCTGGACCACACGCTGCTGATCCTGTTGATCGCCACGATCACCTGGCTCGCCGTGAGCCTTGTGCAGGTCGCCCAGCGTCGCGCGATAGCCAGATACGGAGGCGGCGACGTAGAGATCTCCGACGAAGATCGGCAGTGGCGGCGAATTCGCACGCCGGTGCTGCGCAGCGTCGCCACCGCCCTTGTCGTCATCCTGGGCGGCGCAGCGATCCTGATGACGTTCCCCCGGTTCTCCGACATCGGCACCACGGTGTTCGCATCGGCCGGCGTGCTCTCGGTGGTCGCGGGCCTCGCTGCGCAGACGTCCCTGGGTGCGGTGTTTGCAGGCATGCAGATCGCCTTCTCCGGCGCAATCCGCGTCGGCGACGTGGTGCAACTCGAGGACGGCCAATGGTGGGGCCGCATCGAGGAGATCACGCTGAGCTATGTCGTCGTGCGCCTCTGGGACGAGCGCCGGCTCGTACTGCCGTGCACCTACTTCACGACCGAGCCGTTCGAGAACTGGACGCGCAGTGCCACCGAGATCATGGGAACCGTCGAATTCGATGTCGACTTCTCCGTGGCGTTCGATGACATGCGCGCCGAATCGGACCGGCTACTCGCCGAGAGCGATCTCTGGGACGGCCGCCGTGGCGTGCTTCAGGTGACCGACGCCGTCGGCGGCATGGTGCGGGTGCGAATCGTGGTGAGCGCCCCCAACGCCGGCGCGCTGTTCGACCTTCGGTGCGCGGTGCGAGAAGGCATGGTCAGCTGGGTGCAGCACAATCGGGTGCTGCCGACGCAGCGCATCGAGGCCGCCGAGACGATCGCCGAGGCCGAACCGCGCAACGACGGAGACGGCGCGACGAAGCGGGTGGCGTCGGGCCTGTTCTCCGGCAGCCCCGAGGCCGATGCGCGGGCGCGCGCGTTCGACCACACCGACAACCGCGACGACGACTACGCCGCTCCCAACGGCCGCCGCTGAGGGCTACCCGTCGATCTGCGCGAGGATCTCGTCCGGGATGTCGGCGTTGGTGAAGACGTCCTGGACGTCGTCGCTGTCCTCGAGCGCGTCCACCAGTTTCATGATCTTGCGTGCGCCGTCGGCGTCGAGCGGCACGGTCACTGATGGCTGGAAGCCGGCCTCGGCCGAGTCGTAGTCGATACCCGCGTCCTGCAGCGCGGTGCGCACTGCGACCAGATCGCCGGGCTCGGAAAGAATTTCGAAGCTGTCACCCAGGTCGGTGATTTCTTCGGCGCCCGCTTCCAGCACGGCGGTGAGCACATCGTCCTCGGTCAGCTCGTTCTTCTCGAGTGTCACCACACCCTTGCGGGAGAACAGGTACGACACTGAGCCGAGGTCGGCCATGTTGCCGCCGTTGCGAGTCATCGCGACGCGCACCTCACCGGCGGCGCGGTTGCGGTTGTCGGTCAGGCATTCGACCAGCACCGCCACGCCGTTGGGCCCGTAGCCCTCGTAGGTGATGGTCTGCCAGTCGGCGCCACCGGCCTCCTCACCTGCGCCGCGCTTGCGCGCCCGCTCGATGTTGTCGTTGGGCACCGAGCTTTTCTTGGCCTTCTGGATGGCGTCGTAGAGCGTCGGGTTGCCGGTCGGATCACCGCCGCCGGTGCGCGCTGCGACCTCGATGTTCTTGATCAGCTTGGCGAAATTCTTACCACGCCGGGCATCGATGATCGCCTTCTTGTGCTTGGTGGTGGCCCACTTGGAATGGCCGCTCATGGGTGTACTACCTCTTTCACTACTGCCTCTTTCACTACTGCGAAGTCGCGAAGTCCGATCAATGAGTCTACGTGGACCGGTTCATCGGATCTCGCCCTCGATGTAGTGCTGGAGGTTCGGCGCGATGGCGGCGACGAGTTCATCGTCGCTCATCGAGGCGAGCGGTTCGATCTTCCAGATGTAGCGCATCATCGCCAAACCCATGAGCTGGGAGGACACCAGGCCGCTTCGCACCGTCCGGTCGCGCTCGTCGACGCCGAGCTGCGACACCCCCATCAGGCTTGTCTCGACGACCCTGCGCAGCTTCTCGCGGGTGGTCGGCTCGTGGGCGGCGGTCTGCAGCACGGCGCGCAGCACGGGCCCGATTTCGTCGTCGGCCCATGCGCCCAGCATCAGCCTTAGCAGCGCCGTGCCGAGTTCGGGTACCGGCGTGGCCCACGTCTTCGCCACGATCTGTAACCATCTCTGCGGCGGGCTCGTCGCGGAGTCGAGCAGGCCGTCCTTGTTTCCGAAGTAGTGATAGACCAGCGCCGGGTCGACGTCCGCGGCCCTCGCCACGGCACGGATCGTCGTGCCGGCCCAGCCGGTCTCGGCGAACGCCTCGCGCGCCGCGGCCAGGATCTTGGCCGCCAGCACCCCGCGTGCGTCCCGCGGGCCGGGCGGGATGGACTTCTTCGCCATTTTTGCCGCCTCCGAAGTTTCCTCTTGCCGTGAGACTTATTTCATCGTATCGTGAAACTAGTCTCAACGCACCGTGAATCAGGAGCAGAAATGACCGCCACCCAGGACGCCGACGTCACAGTCGTCGGCGCAGGCCCCGTTGGCCTGGTCGCCGCCTGCGAGCTGGCCCGTCGAGGAGTGCGTGTGCGAGTCATCGACAAGCTGGACAAGCCCACCGACGAGTCGCGTGCGATCGCCGTCCATGCCCGCAGCCTCGACATGTTCGACCGGATGGGCGTCCTCGACGACTTGATCGCCACCGGGGTCAAGGCGAAGGGCATGAACATGTTCGCCGGCCACAAACTGATGTTCCGCGCGCCGCTGGACAGTGTGGACAGCCCGTTCGCCTTCACCCTCGTCACGGCACAGACCGAGACCGAACGCATTCTGACCGAGCACCTGAGCACACTTGGCGTCACCGTTGACCGTGGGCTCGCGCTCACGACGTTGGACCAGGACAGCGACTCCGTGCATCTGAGTTTGCAGCGGTCCGACGGAACCACCGAGCAGGTCCACACGTCGTGGGTCATCGGCACCGACGGCGGCCACAGCACCGTGCGCCATCTGGTTGGCACCAAACTGCACGGTTCGTTCAAAGGCGAGCGCTTCATCCTCGGTGACGTCGAGGTCGAGCCACACTTCGACAACACCAACATGTACACCTACTTCTCTCCCGACGGGCCGGTCGTCACACTGCCCATGCGTGGCGGACGGGTGCGGTTCCTGGCCCAGATCCACGACGCACCGGGAACGCCGTTGAACCTGAATCCCACGTTGGCGCAGTTGCAGAAGATTGTCGACGAGCGGATCGGCGGGGTCACCATCACGACATCGCACTGGCTGTCGTGCTTTGAGATTCACCATGGCCAGGTGCCCGATTACCGGTGGGGACGGGTGTTCCTCGCCGGCGACGCAGCCCATATTCACAGCCCGGCCGGCGGCCAGGGCATGAACACCGGCATGCAGGACGCTTTCAATCTGTGCTGGAAACTCGCGACGGTGATCAACGGCGAGGGTGGCGAGGCCCTGCTGGACAGCTACGACGACGAGCGACGCCCTGTCGGCAAGCGCGTCATCGGCTTCACCGGCTTGCTGACCAAAGTGGCCACGCTCAAGGGTGTTGCCCGAGTGGCACGCGACGCGGTCGTCCGCGCGGCGGGCCATATTCCGCCCGCTGTCCGCGTGATGGCGAGCAACATCGAGGAGACGAACATCGCATACAAGGGCAGCCCCGCCGTGCTGGCGTCCCATCCTCGGCACACGAAAGTTGCTGCAGGTCAGCATGTTCCGTACATCGCCGACTCAGACCTGCCGAAGCAGATCGGTGCGGCGTCGGGGGTTGCCAACACCGACCACACCATCCTGACCATCACCGGGGGTAAGCCGGCACCCGCCGCAGGCCCTGCCGGCCAGATGCAGGTGCTCATCACCTCCGACGAGACTCCGGTCGGTGGTTACGACGCCGTCCTCGCGGATCCGGATGGCTTGGTCGCCAAGCGTTATGGCCTGCGCGACGGTGGTCGCGTGGTGGTTCGGCCCGACGGCTACATCGGCGCCGTCACCGAACTCGACGATCAGACCGGGATCGCCGACTATTTCGCACAAATCCGACGGGTGAGCGATCTACGCGTTTGACATCGACCCGCAGGCGATGTTCGAGGACCGCTTCGAAACGCGCGAGCGCTACGCCGATTCCGGTGATCATGTCACCGCGGTGACGGCTGGAGTCGGAGCCTTCGGCTCACGTCGGCAATTCGCCGATGGCGTGGATGAATGGCGCCGACGACTACTTCGTCCCCAGCCGAACACCCCCGTCTTCGAAGGCGAGTACACCTGAAACCCGGCACCCCGTCAGTGTCGCCACGACCGGTGAGCCGAGGTCTTGGCCGATGACCGTCGGTTGGCCGTAACGTCAATTCGCGCAGAATAGATCGCTGAGCAAATTGTCAGGCTAGAACGAGATTTCGCGCGAATATATCGCGCAGGACGCGATGACACGTTTGCTGAATTGCTACTCTGCCTAAATGCAGGCGCAGTGCCATATGAGTCGCCGATGAATGCGGCGCAACGATGGTGGCGCGGTCCTGATCACTACTACTGGTTGACCGCTTTTCTCGCCGCGCGCGGACTCCAGAGGATTACCTGCCGGGTCATCGCGCTGGTCATGTTGGGGTTGAGCGCCGTTTCGGTGACGCTGATTTGGAGCCCGACCGGCCCGCACGGCACGCCCAGCCAGTGCCTCGCGGTCGGGGTGGCCGCGTGCTGTTGGGTAATGAGCATTTTGTGGCTGCGCTCCCGCTGGCCTACCGCGCGCCAATCCCGGTTTTGTGTGTGCCTCGGATCGGTCTGCGTCGCCACTTCATGTCTGATTCAATCCGATCCGCTGGCCGGGCTGTTCGGTGCGACAGCGTTCACGCTCGTATCCATCTACGCCGCGGTATTTCACACCACCAGATGGCTGGCCGTGACCTGGATAGCGACCGCCGTGACGCTGACCGTGCTGGCGATCAAACTGGCCGGAACCGACCTGGCGTTCGCAATCTCCGCCCTGCTGTTGGTCGGCTTCATCGTCATGTTCGTCTCGCTCACCGGCCGGGCCGCGATCTGGCTCGTCGACGCCGACATCCTGCACGAGAACTTCGAGCCACTCACAGGGATGTTCAACCGCGACGGCTTCTACGAAAAGGCCACCACGCTGCTGGCATCGCGCAGCCGCGGCGACGACCGGTTCCTCGCCGTCGCTGTGGTCAACCTCGACAGCTTTTCCCTGGTGGGGGAATTCTCCGGGGTGAGCGGATCCAACCGCGCCCGCGTCGAGATCGCCGCCCGCCTGCGGGAGACCGCGCGACGCGACGCGGTGCTCGCGCACATCGCCGACTCCGAGTTCGTCATCGCCGACCTGTTCGACAGCAACGACGCGTCGGCGCTGATCGAGCGGGTTCGCGGCACGATCTCGGGCTCCCCTTCCCGCCTGTCGGCCAGCATCGGTGTGGTGACGACACCTCTGCAGCCACTCGTGCAGCTGCCTCCGCACGACGTGCTCGACGAACTCATATCGATCGCCACCAACGCGATGTACGTATCACGCAAGGGCGGCGGGAATCAGGTCACCTACGTTCGTGGTCCGTCGCTCACCGTGCTCGACGATCCCGGCAACGACGAATGGTTCGACACCGAGGAGCCGGCCTAGCGCTCACCCGTCACGCGCGGCCGGTGACGATATCGACGAAGAGCCGGTGGACGCGGCGGTCGCCGGTCATCTCGGGGTGAAACGACGTCGCCAGCATCCTGTCCTGGCGGACCGCGACGATGTGGTCGGCGGCTCGGCCGAGTACCCGCACGTCAGGACCGACTCGTTCCACCCACGGTGCCCGGATGAACACCGCGTGCACCGGTCGGTCAAGGCCGTCGAAGTCGATGTCGCCCTCGAAGGAGTCGACCTGCCGCCCAAAGGCATTCCGCCGCACGGTCATATCGATCCCCTTAAGCGGAGCGGCCTCGCGTCCCGCAACGCCTGCGTCCAGGATTTCGCTAGCCAGCAGGATCATTCCGGCGCAGGAACCGTAGGCGGGCATCCCCTCGGCGAGCCGGGCTCGCAGCGGCTCGAGTAGTTCGAACTCGCGGAGCAGATGCGTCATCGTGGTGGACTCCCCGCCGGGGATGACGAGCCCGTCGACGGCGTCGAGTTCGCTGCGGCGCCGGACCGTCATGGCCTCGGCACCCGCCTCGCGCAGCGCTGCCAAATGCTCGCGGGTGTCACCTTGCAGCGCCAGCACGCCGACGCGGGGCCCGCTCACTGCCGTGCCGAGGTGAAATCGCGCTTGTAGCGGGTCAACCCCTCCTGCATCACCGCCGCGACCATCTCGCCGGACTGGGTGAAGATCTTGCCCTGCGTCAACGACCGGCCACCGGAGGCCGACGGCGACGACTGGTCGTACAGGAGCCATTCATCGGCGCGGAACGCACGCATGAACCACATCGCGTGATCCAGCGACGCAACCATCAGATGCTTGCGCTCCTCGAGGTGAGTCACCTGTGCCGAGCCCAACAACGTGAGGTCGCTCATGTAGGCCAGCGCGCAGATGTGCAGCACCGGATCGTCGGGCAGCGGGTCGCGGTGCCGGAACCACACCTGCTGTTGTGACGCCTTGCCGGGCAGCAGCTTCAGCTCGTCGCGCGGCACCATGCGCACATCCCACTCCGCGAACTGCTGGAATCCGGCTTCGTCGAACACGCCGCCCTTGGAGATGAAATTGGGCAGATCGTCGGGCGGCACCGCGAACGGGGCGGCGTCCTGGTGCTCGATCCCGCTCTGGTCGGTCTGGAACGACGCCGACATCGAGAAGATGGTCTCGCCGTGCTGGATCGCGTTGACCCGCCTCGTCACGAAGGAGCCGCCGTCGCGCAGGCGTTCGACGATGAACACCGTCGGTGCCTTCGCATCGCCTGGCCGCAGGAAGTATCCGTGCAGCGAATGCACCTGGAACTTCGGATCGACGGTCCGCACCGCCGATACCAGAGACTGACCGGCGACGTGTCCGCCGAATGTGCGCTGCAGAAAACCGGATTCGGGGCTGAACACCCCTCCGCGGTAGATGTTGACCTCGAGTTGCTCGAGATCGAGGATCTCCTCGATCGCCATGCAGTTATCTTGGCTCTTCGCGCCGAGCACTCATCGTGAGGGGCCTACCATCCCCGCTCGGCGAGCCGATGCGGGGCCGCGATCTCCTCGACATTGATGCCCACCATGGCCTCGCCCAGCCCGCGCGACACTTTGGCCAGCACGTCGGGGTCGTCGTAGAACGTGGTGGCCTTGACGATCGCGGCGGCGCGCGCCGCGGGGTCACCGGATTTGAAGATGCCCGAGCCGACGAACACGCCCTCGGCGCCGAGCTGCATCATCATCGCGGCGTCGGCCGGCGTGGCGATACCGCCGGCGGTGAACATCGTCACGGGCAGTTTGCCCGCCCGGGCCACCTCGGCCACCAACTCGTAAGGCGCCTGCAATTCCTTTGCCGCAACGTACAACTCGTCATCCGACAGCGAAGTCAGCCGGCGGATCTCGCCGCCGATCGCGCGCATGTGCGTGGTCGCATTCGACACGTCGCCGGTGCCTGCCTCACCCTTGGAGCGGATCATCGCCGCGCCTTCGGTGATGCGGCGCAGCGCCTCACCCAGATTCGTCGCGCCGCAGACGAACGGCACGGTGAACTTCCACTTGTCGATGTGATTCGTGTAGTCGGCCGGGGTGAGCACCTCGGACTCGTCGACGTAATCGACGCCAAGGCTCTGCAGTATCTGCGCCTCGACGAAGTGACCGATGCGGGCCTTGGCCATCACCGGGATGGTGACCGCCGCGATGATGCCCTCGATCATGTCGGGGTCACTCATCCGCGACACCCCGCCTTGGGCGCGGATGTCTGCGGGCACCCGCTCGAGCGCCATCACCGCGACGGCGCCTGCGCCCTCGGCGATGCGGGCCTGCTCGGGGGTGACGACGTCCATGATGACGCCACCCTTGAGCATCTCGGCCATGCCACGCTTGACACGGGCAGTGCCGGTCTGACCGCCTGCCCCGTTTGATCCGGCTGCGGTATCCACTGCTATCTCCTCCAAATGGCTACTGATCCAGTCTAAAGGGGGCGGCAAATCCGTTGAATTCGGTGCGCACGCGAGACGAAACGATTCCAGTCAGCGGATCGACTGCAGCTGCCGCTGCGGCCCGGCGCCCTCGGCGTCGGCCAGCGCATTCGCCTCTTGAAGCAACTCGCCGAGCTGCAGCGGGTAGACGGTCTCCCCCTCGGCGACCAGCTCATCGATGATTGTCTCATCGCACCAGCGGTGCCCGTGGATGTAGCGCCGTTCCAGTGCGGTCCGCCCCGAGGCGGACGGCTCGAACCGGCTGGTCCGGTGGACGAAGAACATCTCCTCGCTGCGGATGACTGAGCCGTTGAAGTCGATGACGGCGTCCCGTCGCCACACCGGCCCGATCATGTCGGCCGGCTCCACGCGCAGGCCGGTCTCTTCGGCCAGCTCCCGCACCGCAGCCTCGGCCAGCGTCTCTCCCGGCTGGGCCGCGCCGCCCACGGTGAACCACCACCGCGGTGCCGGCTCGTCGTTGCCATCCGGCTGCGCCGGGTCCGAGCCGCAGAACAGCAGTACCGCTCTGCGCTCGTCGAGCAGCACCACGCGGGCCGACGTCCGGCGGCTGACCATGCCGACGTCGCGGTCGGCATGCTCTGCGATTTCGAAATAGCCTGGCAGCGCGGCTGTTCCGCCGAGCCGAAGCAAGCGCACCGCCAGTCGCTCGCGCAGTGCCAGTGTGTCGCGCACCGCGTCGTTGTGAAACCGGCGGGCCAGTGTCACACGCGCCTCGGCGTCGGCCAGCTCGGCGACGAGCGCCACCGGTAGCGACGCCGGGTCCACCAGCGCGAGCGCCGCCGACAGCTCGTTCTCGGTGGATTCCCTTGCGGCTCGCGGGGCGCGCTCGGCGGCGTCGGCAAGCGCCTTCAGCCGCCTGCCTTCAGGGCCTGCGCCGTAGGCGTCGACGGCGACCGCGCGGGCGACCACGGCACGGCGGGCCAGGGCACCGTCGAGCGCCTGCCAGGACAGGTCGTAGCGGACGTGTAGCCGGTCCAGCCGGTGCGCCGTTTGATACGCCCACGCTCCCACCAGCAGCAACACCACAAGCAGCACGACAAGCGTCGTCACCACGAGCCAGGTCATCAGGTCGCTACGCTCCTACCCGCCGAACCCGCCACCTGCACCTTTGCCCCCGCCCCGGCAACCGTCTCGTAGACCCGCGTGATCTGGCCCGCCACCACCGACCAGTCGTACTGATGCACTGTCTTGCTGGCCGCCTCGATGAAGCGGCTGCGGGCGGCGTCGTCCTCGAGCACCTCGATGAGGCCGGCGGCGAGACCGTCGGCGTCGTCGACCGGCACCAGCCGCCCGGCCTTGCCGTCCTCGAGCACGCGGCGGAACGCGTCGAGGTCGCTGGCCACCACGGCGGTACTCGCGGCCATCGCTTCGACGAGCACGATGCCGAAGCTCTCGCCGCCGGTGTGGGGTGCACAGTAGACGTCGGCGCTGCGCATCGCGGACGCCTTCTGCGCATCGTCGACCTGGCCGAGGAAACGAAGGTGCTCGGCCAGCGGCCCGGTCTTCTCGCGCAGCTCGTCCTCGTCGCCGCGACCCACGATCAGGACCTCGATATCGGGAAAGCGCTCGACCAATGACGGTAGCGCCGCCATCAGCACCGCAACGCCCTTGCGCGGCTCGTCGAACCGGCCGAGGAACAGCACCGACTTTTCGGGCCGGGGGTATCCGTCCAGACGCGGCGCCGACGCGAACGACGCGACGTCGACGCCGTTGGGTATCTGGACGGCGTCAGAGCCCAGCGCCTCCATCTGCCAGCGCCGAGCCAGATCCGACACCGCGATGCGACCGATGATCTTCTCGTGGTAGGGCCGCAGGATGCCCTGAAAAACACTGAGCGTCAACGACTTCGTCGTCGACGTGTGAAACGTCGCAACGATCGGCCCCTCGGCGGCCTGCAGCGCCAGCATCGACAGGCTGGGCGCGTTGGGCTCGTGCAAATGCAGCACGTCGAATTCCCCGTCGGTGAGCCAGCGCTTGACCTTCCGGTGCGTGGCGGGGCCGAACCGCAGCCGCGCGACCGACCCGTTATACGGGATGGGAACGGCCTTTCCCCCGGACACGACGTAGTCGGGCAGCTCGACATGCGGCGACGACGGGGCGAGCACGCTGACCTCGTGACCGCGCTCGCGCATCACCTCGGCGAGTTGCAGGACGTGGGATTGCACGCCACCGGGAACATCGAACGAGTATGGGCACACCATGCCGATGCGCATCACGAATCGCCCCTGAGCTTGGCCTGCCTCTCCTCGGACAGGTCGGCCAGCCACTGCGGTTGCAGCATGTGCCAGTCCTCGGGATGGGCTGCGATACCCGCGGCGAACCGGTCGGCCATCGCCTGGGTGATCACCGTGACGTCGCCTGACGATGTATCCAATGGCGACGACACGTCGAAGACCCAGCTGTCGCGGGTGTTGTAACAGTGCGTCGGCAGCACGACCGCGCCGGTCTCGATGGCGAGTTTCGCCGCCCCCGCGGGCATCCGGGTCGGCTCCCCGAAGAAGTCGACCTGCACGCCGGATCGGGTGAGGTCGCGATCGGCCATCAGGGCGACGATTCCGTTGTCGCGCAACCGCTCGGTGAGCACTTCGAACGGCGGGCGCTCACCGCCGGTGAGGGGCAACATCTCGAAGCCAAGGCTTTCCCGGTAATCGATGAACCGCTGATACAAGGATTCCGGTTTGAGCCGCTCGGCGACGGTGGTGAAGGTTCCGAAATGCGCAACCATCCACACCCCGGCCATATCCCAGTTTCCGCTGTGCGGCAGCGGCATGATCACCCCTCGACCGGCGTCGAGGGCGGCCCGGACGTGTTCGCGCCCCAACAGACACGGCTCGAGCCGATCGCGCAGCTTCTCCTTGTCCATCGACGGCAATCGGAATGCCTCCCGCCAATATCGGGCGTAAGAGGCCAGCGAAGCACGAATCAGCCCGCCCGGCACCCTGGCGGGCGGCACTCCGAGCACGCGGCCCAAGTTCTTCCGGAGCTGCGCCGGGCCCCCGTTACGGGATGCGTAGATGGCGCCGGCGTCGAAAGCGTTGCGCGCCACCAACTCCGGCATCGCGCGCACGACTCGCCAGCCGGTGGCGTAGCCCAAATCAGCGATTTGGCCGCCGAGCGACAAGCGGCTACCCCCGACACGCACGGGAGGAGCAACAGGTTCTTCCGCCTGCGGTCCAGTCGGGGTGGTGGTCACGGTTCGTCCCCCTGCTCGCCTGAATTGCCTGTGAACTCGGAATCGGCCTTCTGCAGCGGCTCCATCGCCCCGGGGGAGGTGCGAACGGTGTGCACGCGTTGGCCCAGGGTGATCAGGCTCGCCACCGCAAGCAGCCATGCGGCGACATGCAGCAGCCACGGTATGTGCAGGAACGAAACGCCCGACAGCCCCGCGCCGGTGAGCACGATGACCAGTCGTTCGGGCCGCTCGATCAGTCCGCCCGCCCCGCTCAGTCCGCTGGCCTCGGCGCGGGCCTTGACGTAGGAGATCACCTGCGAGGTGACCAGGCAGATCATCAGGGCCACCACGAGCGATGTGCTGCGCATCCCGAACGCCGCCCACCACAGCAGCCCGCAGAACACCGCGCCGTCGCCAATCCGGTCGCAGGTGGCGTCGAGCACCGCGCCGAACCGGGAGCCGCCGCCGCTCTGTCGGGCCATCGCGCCGTCGAGCATGTCGGCCAGTACGAAGACGGCGACCGCGAACGAGCCCCACCACAGCTGCCCCATCG
Source organism: Mycobacterium sp. (assembly GCF_032159565.1). Taxonomy (GTDB): domain Bacteria; phylum Actinomycetota; class Actinomycetes; order Mycobacteriales; family Mycobacteriaceae; genus Mycobacterium. The sequence continues at coordinate 40,423 of NZ_JAVHWR010000073.1, read as the reverse complement.
GGTACAGCGTCAAGGCGGCGATCACCGCACCTGCGGTGCCGATGATCGTGATGCTGTCGGGGGTGAAGCCCGCCCGCAGCGCGCACTTGGCGACCGGCGTCGACAGTTTCGCGTACGCCGCCCTGGTCATCAGGTAGAAGTCGCTCACGACTGGTTGGCCCATTCTGCGGCGAGCAGCTCGCGGGTGTCGCGTAACAGCTGCGGGACGACCTTGGCGCCGCCGATGATCGTGATGAAGTTCGCGTCGCCGCCCCACCGGGGCACCACGTGCATGTGCAGATGCTCGGCCAGCGAGCCGCCCGCGGACTTGCCCAGGTTGAGTCCGACGTTGAAGCCATGCGGGTTCGATACCGACTTGATGACGCGAATCACCTTCTGGGTGAACGCCATCAGCTCTGCACTCTCCTCGCTGGTGAGGTCCTCGAGCTCGGACACCCGCCGGTACGGCACCACCATCGAATGGCCCGGGTTGTACGGATAGAGGTTCAGCACGACGTAGACGAGCTCGCCGCGCGCCACCACCAGACCATCTTCGTCGTTCAGCGTCGGGATGTCGGTGAACGGCTGCGTCGACGCCGCCGACCCGCCCTTCATCGGGGCCTCCGCCAGATAGTTCATCCGGTACGGAGTCCAGAGGCGCTGCAGATGATCGGGCTCGCCCACGCCGTGGTCAACGACCTTGTGCTCGTCGTTATCGGTCACGTCCGCGTGCCCGCCTCGACGAGCTCCGCTGTGGGAGCGGCGTTTTCGCGGTCGGCGATCCACCCTGCGATGGTTTCGACGGCCTCGTCGCGTGGCATCCCGTTGACCTGGCTGCGGTCGCCGAACCGGAAGCTCACCGCGCCTGCCTCGACGTCGCGGTCACCGGCCAGCAGCATGAACGGCACCTTCTGGTTGGTGTGATTGACGATCTTCTTCGCCATCCGGTCATCGCTGGTGTCGACCTCGACCCGGATTCCGCGTGACCTCAGTTGCCCGGCAACGCTTTCCAGATACTCGACGTGTGCATCGGCGACCGGTATGCCGACCACCTGAACCGGCGCCAGCCATGCCGGGAACGCGCCCGCGTAGTGCTCGGTGAGGATGCCGAAAAACCGCTCGATCGACCCGAACAGTGCGCGGTGGATCATCACCGGCCGCTGCCTGCTGCCGTCTGCGGCCGTGTAGGTGAGGTCGAACCGCTCGGGGAAGTTGAAGTCCAGCTGAATGGTGGACATCTGCCAGCTGCGGCCCAGCGCATCCTTGACCTGCACGGAGATCTTCGGGCCATAGAACGCGGCGCCACCCGGATCGGGCACCAGGTCCAGCCCGGATGCGGCGCCGACCTCGGCCAGCACGCTGGTGGCTTCCTCCCACATGTCGTCCGAGCCGACGAACTTGTTCGGGTCCTTGGTGGAAAGTTCCAGATAGAAATCGGTCAGGCCGTAGTCGCCGAGCAGATCGAGCACGAACCGCAGCAGGGACGTCAGCTCGTCGCGCATCTGCTCGTGGGTGCTGTAGATGTGCGCGTCGTCCATCGTCAGACCGCGCACCCTGGTAAGCCCGTGCACCACGCCTGAAAGCTCGTTGCGGTAGACAGTACCGAACTCGAAGAGCCGCAACGGAAGTTCCCGATACGAGCGGCCTCGCGACCGGTAGATCAGGCAGTGCATCGGGCAGTTCATCGGCTTGAGGTAGTAGTCCTGCCCTGGCTTACGCACCGTGCCGTCCGCGTTGAACTCGGCATCGAGGTGCATCGGCGGGAACATGCCGTCGGCGTACCAGTCCAGATGCCCGGAGATCTTGAACAACTCCCCCTTGGTGATGTGCGGGGTGTTGACGAACTGGTAGCCGGCCTCGCTGTGCTTCTGACGCGAGTAGTCCTCCAGCTCACGGCGGATGATGCCGCCCTTGGGGTGGAATACGGCCAAGCCCGAGCCGATTTCGTCGGGAAAGCTGAACAGGTCCAGCTCGGCGCCAAGCCTGCGGTGGTCGCGTCGCTGGGCTTCCTCGATCAGCTCGAGATGGCGGTCGAGGGCTTCCTGCGACTCCCATGCCGTGCCGTAGATCCGTTGCAGGCTGGCGTTGTTCTGGTCACCGCGCCAGTACGCGGCCGAACTGCGGGTGAGCTTGAACGCCGGGATGAACTTCGTCGTCGGGATGTGCGGGCCGCGGCACAGATCGCCCCAGACCCGGTCGCGGGTACGGGGATTGAGGTTGTCGTAGGCGGTGAGCTCGTCACCGCCGACCTCCATCACCTCGGGGTCGCCGGACTTGTCGTCGACGAGCTCCAACTTGTAGGGCTCGTTGGCAAGTTCTTCGCGCGCTTGGTCTTTCGAGTCGTATACCCGCCGGGAGAACAGCTGGCCGTCCTTGACGATCTGGCGCATGCGCTTCTCCAGCGCCTCCAGATCCTCGGGTGTGAAGGCCTGGGCGACGTCGAAGTCGTAGTAGAACCCGTCGGTGATCGGTGGCCCGATGCCGAGCTTCGCTTCGGGGAACAGTTCCTGCACCGCCTGGGCCAGCACGTGGGCCGCCGAGTGCCGAATCACGCTGCGGCCGTCGTCGGTGTCGGCGGCGACCGGCGTCACCTCGACATCGGTTTCCGGTGCCCAGCTCAGGTCGCACAGCCGGCCGTCGGCATCACGGACCACGACGACGGCATTGGAGGCACCCCGGCTCGGAAGTCCCGCGTCGCGAACCGCCGCCGCAGCGGTCGTCCCGGCAGCGACCCGGATCGGGGCTGCGGGGGCGGGGCTGGGGGCGGCGGTCATCGGTCACTCTCTGTAGAAGTCGTGCTCCTCGCGTACGCGGGGATCGTGTGGGTGTTACGAACGCGACCCATGCTATCGGTGCAGGAGGTCAGTCCCCGACCCCGATCGGGCTGTTCAGCCACGGATGTTCGATGCCGACGAACTCGGCGGACCAGTCGAGCGCCCCGAGCAGCCACAGCGTCGCAGCCACGATCAACGCGGTGACCAAGCCGCCGAGGATCTGCACGAACTTGCCCTGTCGGTGAAACCAGTCCATGACCTTGTCGTAGCGCTGCTTGGCGTAGGCCAGCAGCCGCCGCGCCCAGTCGAATTCGGTGGCCAGGATGCCGAGTCCGATGAAAACGATGGCCCACCCTGGCCCGGGATACGGGATGGCGACGATGCCGAGGCCGAGGACCGCGAGCCCGATCACTCCGACCACGATGCGGTAGCCGAACTCGGCCCTGGGGCGCTCCCGCAGCCGGTCGCGCCAGCGCGCCCAGTGGCGTTTGGTGGCCGACCACCTGGATCCGATGTCGCCGCCGCCGCGGCTCCGCGACTCGGTGCTGGTTTCGTCGCCTGTCACGGCTGCCCAGGGTTGAGTGTCAGGAACAAAGCCTCTGCGTCGCAGAGCACCTCATCGTGGTCGAGGAGCCGCCCCGTGACGAAGATCTTGCGGCCCTCGCTGCGGTCGATCCTGGCGTCGACTTGCAAATCCATGTCGATCGGGACGATCTTGCGATAGTTCACGTGAAGGTATGCGGTGCGTTGTTTGAGGCTGCGGGTGAGCCGGAACGCGGCGAAGCCGAGGACCGAGTCCCACATCAGCGCGAGCGCCCCGCCGTGCACCGCTCCGTTGCGGCCGAGGTGGAAGCGACGAAAGCGAACCGTGCCGTCCACCTCGTCCCCGACGGTCTTCAGGTCGGCGGGCACCTGCATGATGTTCCCCCGGTTGGGCAGGTCCATGCGCCGCCCCGACGGTGTTGTCCATTCGTCGGCGTCGTAGGGCGCCAGCAGGCCGGACACCGCCTCGATCATGTCGGCCGCCTCGGTGATCACGTGGTCTGGCGCATCCACCGCGCGGGTATGGTCCCCCAGCGTGCGGACGGCCTCGATGAACCGGCCGTAGTCCGGGCCGCCTCGGGTGGTGGGTTCGGGCGGGTTGAACCCGCCACCGGCGTGCGCCGCATTGGTGTCGGTGGCCACCCGCTCACCGTATTGCCTGCCGCGATTCGTCGATCGTCGTGGTCACCGACACGACCTGCGGCGCGGACGGTGCCGACGAGAAGCCGAAACTCACCGGCGGCCGCAGCGGTGCCAGCCCACCGAAGGGCGAACCTCGGTAGTGGCCGTCGATCGCGGTGATGCGCCGCGACCGCCGCACGCCGTAGTACTCGACTCGGCCGTTGCCCGCGGTCCCGTAGGTGTGCACCCCCGGCAGCACGCGCGCCGCGACCGGGTCGATCACCCGTAACCAGCGCGGCGAGGTCGCCAATCGCCGCGGCACCAGCCGCAGCAGATGGTCGACGCGTGCGGGTCCGCCGATACGGAAGCGCGCGTCGAAGTTCTCGGTGGTGACCACGAGCTGCCCTGCGCCGAAACCCGCCGACACCGCGCCCACTTCGACCCGGTCGAATCGGTAGGTCGATCCGACGAACTCGGCGACGCTGTCATCGGGAGCCAGCAGCACGCGTTCGTCGTCGGCGCACTGCAGCATGACGTCGGTGAAAGTGCCGAACGGCGACTCGTCCCAGGCGCCGACGACGATGCGCAGCCCGGAACCCGTGCCCGCGCCTGCGATGTGTCCGGTGAAGGCCAGCCGCACCGCTAGCCGGATTCCGCGCCGGCCTTGCTCAACGTCTCGAATTCCTGGTCGGAAAGCGTGATCTCGGCCGCGGCCACGTTCTGCTCCAGATGGCTCACCTTCGACGTGCCCGGAATGGGCAGCATCACCGGCGAACGCTTCAGCAGCCACGCCAGGGCGAGCTGCGACGCTGTGGCTCGGTGGTCCGCGGCGATGCGCTGCAGCGGGCCATCGGGTGCCGCGAGCGGTCCGGCGGCGAGCGGGAACCACGGAATGAAGCCGAGCCCTTGGGCCTCACACGCCTCGAGCACCGGCTCGGCCGCGCGGGCGGTGAGGTTGTACATGTTCTGCACCGACACGATCGGGGCGATCTTCTGGGCCGCCTCCAACTGCGTGACGTCGACCTCCGACAGGCCGATGTGGCGGATCTTGCCCTCCTGCTGCAGCGCGGCGAGCTCACCTATCTGATCCTCGAGCGGGAACTTGTCGTCGATGCGGTGCAGCTGGAACAGGTCGATCCGTTCGAGGCCGAGGCGCCGCAGGCTCAGCTCCACCTCCTGGCGCAGATAGGCTGGAAAGCCCAGCGGAACCCAGACGTCGGGACCGGTCCGCAGCAGCCCGGCTTTGGTGGCGATCACGAGATCGTCTCGGTACGGCGAGAGAGCCTCGCGAATCAGTTCCTCAGACACGAAGGGGCCGTAGGAGTCCGCGGTGTCGATGAAGTTGACGCCGAGGTCCACCGCGCGCCGCAACACGCGGATGGCTTCGTCGTGATCCTCCGGCGGCCCCCACACGCCCTTGCCGGTGATCCGCATGGCACCGAATCCGAGTCGATTGACGGTGAGATCGCCGCCGAGGGCAAAGGTTCCTGCGGCTTGGGCGACGGATGAAGTGGTCACCTTTCAGACCGTACGCCGGGTGGTGACATGGTGTCGGGGTGAGATTGACCGACTTGTCGGCACTGCAACTGACATACCGCGAAGTGGGTGCGACGGCGGGCCCGTTGCCCGAGGGCTATCACCATGTGCGCAAGTCGGCCGTGATCGGCCGCGGGCGTCCGCGATTCGACGAGGCGGCGGCGAAGGTGATGCGGTGGGGAATGCTGCGCGGGGCCGGCGTGCGCGTCGACGCGAGCAGCGAGGTGGCGGCCGTCGGGTCCGAGGTGCTGGTCGGGCTCGGGCCGCTACGTGCACCCTGCCGGGTCGTGTACGTGGTCGACGAGCCGGACCGCCGCGGGTTCGCCTACGGCACCCTTCCGGGTCACCCCGAAACCGGCGAGGAGATGTTCGGCGTCCGCTACGACTCCGCGACCGACGAAGTGCACGCCGAGGTCGTTGCGTTCTCCCGGCACGGCACGTGGTGGAGCAGGCTCGGCTCGCCCGTCACGGCGTTGGCGCAACGCGTCATCACGGCGCGCTACCTGACGGCGCTGTAGCCCACGCCTCCGGAGGGACGACGGCCCGCGCGGCGAGGTCGAGCTGATAGGACATGATCGCCAGCGTGAACAGGCCGACCGACATGTTGAGCAACGCGCCGAAGCCTTCCGTGGCGAAGTCGACCAACGCGTTGAGCAGCGTGAACACCAGCGCGGCGTTGCGCAGCCAGACCAACGGCCACACGCTGTCGGAACGGCGCCGCACGATCATCGCGGGCAGCGCCATACCGAGCGTCAGACCCGCGCTGACGAGCAGGATGACCGACGAGATGCTCATCCCGTCCAGTTCGAGGGTCATTCGATCGTCCTCGTAGTACCAGCCACCGAGCGCGACGCCGAGCGCACCGAAGACGACACTGAAGAACGCGCCGACCACTATCAGCCAGCCGAGGATCGGCACCCACCGGGGGCTGCGCAGGAAGTCGGGGACCAACCGAATCGCACGCTCCTGCAACGCATGCAGGCGATCGGACGCGGGGTCGGCAGACAGCAGCAGCGCCCGCACCGCGGCCACCTCGTCGGCGTCGGCTCCCCCTGCGCCGGCCCGTTCGGCGAGGCTCAACCCGATCTCACGGCGCCGGACGGCCAGCCCGCGCGCGACGCCGTAGGCTGCGACCGTCGCGGCCGACGCCAGGCACTCCCTGGCGCTGAGCGGCCGGAAGTCGCGCACGATCCGCGCGCCGACCAGAATGACGACCACCAGGATGTACATGATTTCGGCGGCGGGCCCGTAAAAGTAGTCGTTGTTCTTAGTGACGAACTTGCCGACCTCATCGAGGAACAACCCGAACCCGATGCCGCCGAGTATCACGCATGCCGCCCGGGCGCCGAAGCCGAGCATCAACCAGCCGATCAGTAAGGCAAGCATCATCAAAGCCCCGCCGTAGAGCGCGTGGGCGATGTGCAGGTCACCCCCGCCGACCTGCGGATAGCCCGTCAGCGCAAGATACAGACGGGTAATCAGGATGGTCGCGATCGCGATGATCGTGAACGCTTCCGCGGCACCGGGACCGGTCGCGCTTCGGGTGATAACACCGTGGCGGTGACGCCGTTGTCCATACATACGCTCTCCGCCTTACGCCCGCGTTAGCCTAAAGCAACTTATCGGAGCAGAATGATCGGATGACAGCGGTGAACGATCCAGCTGAGGTGGTAACGGCCCACCTGCGCATCGCCGAGATCGTGCAAGAGCTCTACGGCCGCGGGGACGTCGATTCCGATACCGTCATCGCCGAGCTGGCCGAGCACGCCGCAGTCGAGATACCCGGCGCGCAATACGCCGGGGTGACGGTCACCCGAAACGGCAGGCAGATCGACACGCCCGCCGCGACGCACAAGTGGCCGATACTGCTCGACGAGATTCAGCAGCGCCATCGCGAGGGACCGTGCCTGACGGCGGCCTGGGAAGAGAAGACCATCCACGTCAAGGACCTCGAGACTGACGAACGGTTTCCGCGGTATGCACGGGATGTACTGGCGAAGACTCCAATTCGCTCGGTGATGTCCTTCCAGATGTGGATCGCGGGCGAGACGATGGGTGCGCTCAATGTCTACGCCGAGTCAGCGAATGTGTTCGGTACCGAAACGCGTGAAATCGGCCTCGTCTTCGCGGCTCACTCCTCGGTCGCGTGGAATGCGGCCCGCCGCGACGAGCAATTCAAGAAGGCGCTGGCGAGCCGCGATGTCATCGGGCAGGCCAAGGGCATGCTGATGGAGCGTTACAGCGTCAGCGCAATTCAAGCGTTCGACCTGATGCGCAAGCTGTCGCAGGACTCCAACACGCCGTTGATCCAGATCGCCGCCGACCTCGTGGAAAAGCAGCAGTCCTCGATCGAATAGCGTGTTTCGTCCCGTGTGGCCGGGGAAATCCACCCGGCATGAGTGTGGAATCGAAACCGGCTGCCGATGCCTCGATCGGCGAATTGATGAGCCAGTTGTCGACGCAGACGTCGCGCCTCGTACGCGATGAGATGCGGTTGGCGACCAAGGAGCTACAGCAATCCGCGAAGCACGCCGGCGTCGGCGCCGGGTTGTTCAGCGCGGCGGGTCTGCTGTCCATCCTGGGCCTGATGACGTTGATCGCCGCCAGCGTGGCGGCACTGGCGCTCGTGCTGCCGGTGTGGGCCGCCGCCGTGATCGTTGCGGTGGTCCTTTTCCTGGCGGCGGGCGTCGCGGCGCTGGTGGGCCGCAAGCAGGCAGCGGAGATCGCGCCGCCGCCGAAGGAAAGCGTCGAAAGCCTCAAGGCGGACATCAAGGAAGTGAAGGACGCGCGCTCATGACTAAACCCGAACCCGCTCGTCCAGAGCCCGGTCCCGACGCGGACATCGACGACATCCAGACCGACATCGAGCAGACGCGCAAGGAACTCGGCGAAACCGTCGAGGCCTTGTCGGCCAAGATGGACGTCAAGCAGCGAGCCAAGGAGAAGGCCGCCGAGACCAAAGAGGCCGTCGTCGACAAAGTGCACACGGTTCAGCACGCGACCATCGACGACGGGCGCGCAAAGGTCACGGTGCCGATGGCCGCGGTGGCCGTCGTCGGCGCCGCGACGCTGGTGTGGTTTCTACGGCGGCGGCGCCGCTGAGGTGGCTGCTAGGTCTTGCTCGGGACGGCAGTCACCAGGCCGCCGTCCATGACGAATTCGCTGCCGGTCGAGTATGACGACTCGTCGCTGGCCAGGAACACGATGAACGTGGCCACCTCTTCCGGTTCCCCGGGACGGCCGAGCGGAATGGTCACCATGTCCTCGGGTAGGTGCGCGGTCATCGGGGTGCGGACGAACCCGGGATGCACCGAGTTGACCCGGATGTTCTTGGGCGCCAACTCGAGTGCGGCCGACTTGGCCAGCCCGCGCACCGCCCACTTGGACGCCACGTAGGGGTGAACAAAGGGGGCACCGCGGAGGCCCTCGATCGACGACACGTTGATGATGGAACCGCCGCCCGCATCGATCATGGGCTGGACCGCCGCGCGCATGCCGAGGAACGTGCCGGTCAGATTGACGTCGATGACCTTCTGCCACTCGTCCAGGTCGAACTTCTTCAGCGGCCCGAGCGCCACGATGCCCGCGTTGTTCACCAGCACGTTGAGCTTGCCGAATTCGCCGACGGCGACGTCGACGGCGGCCTGCCACTGGTCGGGCTGGGTGACGTCGAGGTGGACGTAGCGCGCGCTGTCGCCGATGTCATCGGCCAGCGCCTTGCCCTCGTCGTCGAGGATGTCGCCGATCACGACCTTGCCGCCCTCGTCGACGAGCATCCGCGCATGCGCGGCGCCCATACCCCGCGCGCCGCCACTGATGAGCGCAACCTTTCCGTCGACGCGTCCCATGCGGTGTTCTCCTTTGTCGTTGTCGGGCGCCTTATCTGGCGTCGAAAAGTCCCTTGCCGGTGATCAGCGGCAGGTCGATTGTCGTCCTGATCCCCGGTGGCGCGGCCACCACCGCAGGAATCGCGTTGACGACCCTGCCCGCGCCTGCCGCGATGGCGGCGTAGTTGTGGTCGCCCTTCCGGCTGGTCGGGCAGATGTCGACGGTGTACGACGGTTCACCGACAATCTCGACCTTGTAGGAACCGCCCGGCTGTGCGGGCTGGGGCCATTCCGGAGCCAGGTCCTCACGGAGCCGTGTGACGTGGTCGATGACGATGGCGGGCTTGCCCTTGACCATGCCAAGGATCTCGAAGCGCAGGGCCGCCTGGCCGCCCTCGGGGATGTGCCCGGCGGCGACGTCGAAAGCCTCCGGCGCCGGTATCCGCGTACACGCATCTTTGATCTCGTCGACCTCGATGCCGAAGCCGGCCGCCAACTGCCTGATCGTTGTGCCCCACGCCATCCCAAGCACACCGGGTTGCAACAACATTGGCGTCTCATCGAGATTCCAGCCGAACCCCATCACGTCGAACATCACGGTCGAGCCGTCGTAGGTGGCGTAGTCGGCGATTTCCATGCAGCGCACCTGTTCGATGCTCTGACACGTGCTCGCGATGGCGAAGGGGATCAGATCGTTGGCAAACCCGGGATCCACGCCTGAGATGAACAGACTCGAATTGCCCTGTCGCGCAGCTTCTTCGATGGGAGCGATGTACTTGTCGGGCATGACGCCCCACGGGTACTGGAACACGCCCGGAGACGTGCCGACGACGTTGATTCCCGCGGCCAGGATGCGCAGGACGTCGGTCACCGCCTCGGGTATCCGGTTGTCGCCCATCGCGCAGTAGACGGCGCAGTCCGGTTGCGCGACCAGCAGTGCGTCCAGATCGTTCGTCGCCGCAATACCGGTCGAGACGTCGAGACCGGCGAGTTCGCCCGCGTCCTTGCCGACCTTGGCGTCCGACGACACCCATACCCCGGTGAGTTCGAAGCGGGGGTCGCTGATCAGGTGGTTGAGCGCGATGCGCCCCGCGTTGCCGGTGCCGATGTGTGCGACGCGGATCGCCATTGCTGTCTCCTCAAGGCCGCGGCTGGACAGCTGTCCAACTTATCGGATGCGACCCGAGGCAAACAAGGCAGGTCACCGGCGTGTGCCGGTACCCGCCGAGGCTGCGAGCCCGGGACCAGCTGGAGTGCCGGACAGTTGTCCAGCACTCCAGCCGGCGCCACTACGTCTGCAGCCTGCGACGCCCGAGGTAGAGGGCCAGGCCCAGGGCGGCCAGGCCCAGCCCGCCGACCACTCCTGCCGCCGCCGTCAAATACATCTGCGTGCGGTCGGCCGCGGACTCGTCGGAGGCCAGCTGCATCCGGTAGTCGCCCGGCAGCGGCGCCTCCTGCGGATCACCGAGCCCGGGGTACTGCTGGGTGCGATGCACCTCGAACTGGCGCTCGCCCGTCGGCGAGGTGGTCCACTGGCCCCAAGCCGGCGTCGCTCCGTCGAGCAGCACCTTCCGTCCGCCGTATTGGACGTCGTCGCCGAGGTCGACGATCTGGTTCACCCGGAACGGCTGGTAGGTCGCGTTGGAGTACCGCACCTGCACCGGCACGTTGTCATAGCGCAACAGCGGAGGGGGCGGCACGAACGGCGCGCCGATTGGCGGGATGTAGCCGCCACCGAAGAATGTGCCGACGGCCACGTCTGCGGCGAGGTTCGCCGAATTGAGCACCACCGCGGTGAAGCTGTAGGCGGCCAACGCGGCAGCGTCGATGACGGCCCGTCCCAGCGGCGGGACGATCACGATGCGGGGCGCGCGTTCGTAGATGTAGACGATCCGCACGGGCGCGCGGTAGGGATTGCAGAAGACGGGCCGATACCAGTCGTCGTACTCGACCCATCTCCTGTCCCACTGCCGGACCTTGTGGTCCCAATGCTTCTTATCCCAGTCCCAGTCACGGTCGTGGTCACGGTCACGGTCCCAGTCACGGTGGCCGATCGAGAATTCCGAACCCGCCCTGAATTCAGACTCAACCGGGCCGAGCTTGGTCTTGCTGTCCACGTTGATCGCGCTCGACAGGAAGTCGACGTCGTTCTTCTTCGCCGGTTCCGGCTTCAGCTCAACCGGTTTCGACTGCCTGGCGAACTCGATGTCCTGCTCCGGAGCCTGCATGGTGTCGGGCTGGGCGGTAGGGATCCGCTGTGCGGCCTTCGACACCGTCGACGGGTCGCTCTTCGTGTCGCCGGTGGCGTCGCGTGCGCCGTCGGCTCCCGGCTTCACCTGATCGACTGCGGGTGGCTGCTTGCCGTCGGGAGCGTTGTCCTTGCCCCCGGGCGTCTGCCCGGACGCCGGATACCTGGGCATCTGCGCATCCTGCTTCGGGTCGCTCGGCGCGGCCGGCTGATTTGCGGCAGGCAATGGAGCCGGGTCATCGACCTTCGGCGTGTCGACCTTCGGCGTGTCGACCTTCGGTGTGTCTGTCGGCACGTCCATCTGTGGCGCATCGGGTTTCGGCGCATCCACCTTCGGCGCCTCCGCCTTGGGCGGATCGACCTTCGGCGCCTCCACGACTCGCGGTGCCTCTTTCTTCGGCGGCGCGGGCGCCTGAACCTGCGGTGCGGGAGCTAGAGGCTGAGGTGGCGGCGCCTGGATCTGCGGGGCGGCCGCTTGAGGTTGCGGGGCGGCTTCAGGCGCAGGCGCGGGCGCTTGAATTTCGGGAGCCGGTGCGAGCTGCTTAGGCGGCGCTTCGACCTTCGGCGGGGCAGGCGCCTCCTTCGGCGCAGGCGGCGCTTCCACAGGGGCCTGCTCCTGAACCTGAGGCGCCTCCGGAACGACGACCGTCGGCGTCGGGATGACCGGGCCCGGATCACTGTGGTCGCCGGGTTTGGCGAAGGCCGGCGCGACACCCCCGCTGAGCGCACTCAAGGAAATGACCGCTCCGGAGGAAAGCACAGCGACTGCACTTCGCCAAGAGCACGTTTTAAGTGGGGTACGCATCTGAGTATCGACTCCTCTGGTCTGACAGAGGGTGGCGTCAGCCGCCACCACTGCTTTGCAGCCATCTCCCCCGACACTGGAAATGGACCCAGCAGGCGCCGCGACGTTCCTGGATTTGGTTGGACCGACGCCTGTGGCGGGGCGACGTTTCCGTTCCAACAGTTAGATCGCTCGCCTAAGGAATGCGTTACAGCCTTACGATCAGCTCACACCTCAACGCGATCGGAGTGCTCAATGGAGACGCGCGACCGACTGTTCATCGGCAACGAATGGGTGGCGCCGGCTACCGAAGCCACCATCGATGTCATCTCTCCGATCTCTGAAGAGGTGTACGCCCGCACACCTGACGGATCGCCGGCCGACATCGATCGAGCGGTCGCCTCTGCCCGCGACGCATTCGACAACGGTCCGTGGCCCACAATGACGCCTGAGGACCGGGCCGACGCCATCGCCGCGCTGTCGCAGGCGCTGCAGAAGCGCGGCGCGGAGATCGCCGACGTCGTCACCAACGAGAACGGGGCCCCTGCCTCGCAGTCGATGGGTATGCAGGTGTTCGCGGCCACAATGGTTCTCGACATCTACGCCGACATCGCGCGCAGCTATCCATGGAGCGACGAGCGTATCGGCGCCATGGGTCAGAAGGTCGTGGTGCGCCGTGCACCCGTCGGCGTCGCGGCGGGGATCATTCCGTGGAACGTGCCGCTTTACATCATGGCGATGAAGCTCGGGCCGTGCCTCGCGTCGGGCTCGACGATGGTGCTCAAGCCGGCACCCGAGACGGCGCTCGACCCATACCTGCTCGCCGAGGCGGTGCTGGAGGCCGGGCTTCCACCTGGCGTTATCAACATCGTCACAGCGTCGCGCGAAGCCAGCGAGCACATCGTCACCCACCCTGGTGTCGACAAGGTCAGCTTCACCGGATCGACGGCGACGGGCGCACGCATCGGCGAGCTGTGTGGTGCCCAGATCAAACGCGTGACGCTCGAGCTGGGTGGCAAGTCGGCGGCGATCCTCCTCGAGGACGTAGACCTCGACGCGCACCTGCAGAACATCATCATGTCGGGAATGATGAACAACGGGCAGGCCTGCGCCGCGCAGACCCGCATCCTCGCACCGCAATCGCGCTACCGGGAGACGGTCGACGCGCTGGCCGCGGGCGTGGGCGCGATGCAGGTGGGCGACCCCAATGATCCCGCCACCGCCGTCGGCCCTGTGGTGGCCCGACGGCAGCGCGACAAGATCGTCGGAATGCTCGAGTCGGGCAAGGAGGAGGGCGCCAAGGTGGCGGTCGGCGGCGGCACCCCGGCGCATCTGGACAAGGGCTGGTTCATCGAGCCGACGGTTTTCTATGACGTCGACAACGCGATGCGCATCGCCCGTGAAGAGATCTTCGGCCCGGTGCTGTCGGTGATCCCGTACGAGAACGAGGACGACGCCGTGCGCATCGCCAACGATTCGGAGTACGGCTTGTCGGGGTCGGTGTGGACGGCCGACGTCGAGCACGGCGTGGAGATCGCGGCCCGGCTGCGCACCGGCACCGTACCGGTCAACTCGGGGCTGCTGCTGGACTTCAAGTCGCCGTTCGGCGGCTTCAAGAAGTCGGGCATCGGGCGGGAATGCGGCCCAGAAGGCGTCGACCCGTACATCGAGTACCAGTCGATCATCTACCCGAGCTAGGCGAGCCTGCGGCGACGGCCGGTACCGTCGCGATGTGATCCCGTTGGTCCGGGTTGGGCTCGTTGTCGCCTCGGTGGCGTTCACCGTGGCCGGCTGCAGTCAGGCCACCGTCCTCGATGGGCGCGCCGTATCGATGCGCTACGACCCGTATCGTGTGGCGGGCCTGCCGACCTCCGACGGCGCCAGCGGGCCCCGCGCCGCCGCACCGTCGGCCGAAGGCAGGGTGGAGAACACCGACGACGGGGAGATCGACCGCGCGGCGCTGATGGCCGTCGAGGACATCGAGGATTTCTGGTCTCAGCACTACTCGGATGCCTTCGCAGGGACGTTCGCTCCGGTGTCCCGGCTCGTGTCGGTTGATCCGAGGGCGTCGATGACCGTCTGCAACGAAGATGCGCGTGCATTCGACTACAACGCCCTGTATTGCGCGCCCGACGATTTGATCGCCTGGGACCGTGTCGATCTGATGCCGGTCGCCAAGGAGTTCTTCGGCGACATGACGATCAACGGGCTGCTCGCCCACGAGTACGGCCACGCGTTGCAGACCCGCGCCGGCCTCGTCGGCGAGCAGAGGTCGTCGATCCTGGTGCGCGAACAGCAGGCCGATTGCCTGGGCGGGGTGTACATGCGCTGGGTTGCCGAGGGGCACTCGCCGCGGTTCAGCCTCAACACCACCCGTGCATTGGATCAGGTGATGGCCGGCGCGATCGCAGGGCGCGACCCGATCTCCACCTACGACACGCGGTCGCTCGATCCGCCATCGCACGGCACCGCCCTCGACCGGGTGAGCGCGATCCAGACGGGCTTCGACTTGGGTGCCCAAGGTTGTGCCGCAATCGATTCCGCCGAGATCCAGCAGCGCCGCGGCAACCTTCCTCAGTTGCTTTTCGATCCGGCGAGCCCGCAGAGCGACATCGCGATCAACGACCAGACGTTGTCGACACTGTTGGAACTGCTGGGGCAGATCTTCAGCCCGGCGAACCCGCCGACACTCGCACCCGAGGGAGGCGGCTGCGCGGTGAGCCAGCAGCAGCCCGTCGCATACTGCCCGGACACCAACGAGATTGCCGTCGACATGTCCACGCTGCAGAAGGTCGGTGCGCCTGCCGACGAAAGCGATTTCGTCCTTCTGCAGGGCGACAACACAGCCTTGTCGATGGTGACGTCGCGCTATGTCCTTGCACTGCAACACGAGCGGGGACTGCCACTGAGTTCGGCCGCCGTGGCCATGCGCACCGCCTGCCTGACCGGCGTCGCACAGCGCAAGATGGCTGACCCGATCCGGGGGCCATCGGGCAACCAGTTGGTGCTCGGTGCAGGCGATCTCGACGAAGCGGTGTCCGGCCTGCTGACCAACGGCATGGTGGCGACCGACGTCAGCGGAACTCCCGTGCCGTCGGGGTTCACCCGGATTCTTGCGTTCCGTGCCGGACTTTTCGGCGATGCTGAGGATTGCTATCAACGGTTCGCCTGAGAGAATCGGCACGTGACCGGACCGCGCGACCAACGGCCGCGCCGCCCAAGGTCCGACGACGACACCGTCGAGGTACCGCTGCGGTCGGCCAGACGTGCAGATCCCCCGCCCGCAGGGGAGCCGTGGTGGAAGGACGCGAACCAGCGGATTCCATCACCGCCGCGGACGCCGTCGCCGCCACCCGCACCGAGACCTGCGAAGCCGCCGGTTGATCGCAACGGTTGGCCTCCCGCCCCCGCGCGCAATCGCCACGCGCGTCCGACTTCCGCCCGGCAGAAGAGCGGCCAGTTGGCGCTGTTGATCGCCGTCGGCGTCGTCGCGATATCGGTCGCCGCAGTTCTGCTGATGGTGGTGCTGTCGCGGTTCGACGTGTTGAAGGGAAAGGTGCTCAACGTGTCCAAGGCAGAAGCCGGCGTTGCGCGGATACTCGCCGACCCGGCAGACGGATACGGCGCCACGAACGTTTCAGACGTTCTGTGCAACAACGGCGACGACCCCGAAATCAAGAAGGGCGGCATCTTCACCTGCGAGGTGGTCGTCGGCGGCCAGAAACGTCAGGTGCTGGTGGTATTCCAGGACGACAACGGCACATACGAAGTAGACCGACCTCGCTAGACATCTTCAGCGGCGGTCAGCGAGATTCACTCTGGCAAGCCGAAAAGCCGAAAAACGCCATGGTCTCTCTGCCCGCGGTATAGCCACCGTCGACGGCGATCGCCTGGCCGGTGACGAACGAGGCGTCGGACGACACTAGGAAGGCCGCCATGGCCGCAATCTCGTCGGGCCGCCCGAGCCGCTGCAGCGCGTGTTCGTCGGTGATCGACCGCAAGGTGCCCTCCATTCCCGGCATGCGAAAGACACTGTCCAACATCGGCGTCGCGATAAAACCAGGGCAGATTGCGTTCGCCCGAATGCTGCTCGGCCCGTAGTCGAGCGCAATGTTTTTGGTGAGCAGCACGACCCCGCCCTTCGCGGCGTTGTAGCCGCTGCCGCCCGCTGTTCCCTCGAGGCCCTCGACGCTGGCAAGGGTGACGATCGAGCCCCGCTCACCGTCGACCCGTGGTTGCTCGATCATCCGGCTCAGTGCCGCCTTGGCCACGAAGAAGGTACCGGTGAGGTTGATTGCGATCACCCGGTCCCATTCGGCCTTGTCGAGCAGATGGACCGGACCGCCACTGGCGATCCCCGCGGCACGGACGACGCCGTCGAGTCGGTCGGGCAGGGCGGCGAAAACCTCGGCGACCGCTGATTCGTCGGAAACATCGGCCGTCACGAAAGTGAACCGCTCACCGAGGGTCGGCGGTGGGTTCACATCGGCGCCGACGACGGTGCCGCCCTCGGCGAGTAGGCGTTCAGCCACAGCAAGGCCGATGCCCGATGCCGCTCCGGTCACAACGAACGTTCGCGAACGGGCTCGATCACTTCTTTCGGTCACGTCACGGGACCCTAAGTCACGGTTCGGGGGTCGAAGGCCGGAAAAGCGCTATCCGCTCTGCTGTCCGAATCAACGACTCCGGGCAGATCCTGTGCGAACGAAATTGGAACCTCGGAGCGGCGCAGCCCATCGGCGAACGTTGCCGGGACCTCTTCGGGCTCTGCGGAATTAATCTGCGCGCACAGGCGGTTCTCATCGATTAAGAGCTGACCAACCGAAAAGAGCCGACGATGCGCAGCCGCGACCCCGTTGCCACGACATTCCCCCGGACGTTGCGCTGGCTTGGTGCGGTCTTCGTTTCCATAATGGCGTTGCTCGGGCCGCAGGCGACAGGGTTGGCGGCGGCCGCCGAGGACTCGTCATGCTCGGACGTCGAGGTGGTGTTCGCCCGAGGAACCTTCGAAGCTCCCGGGGTCGGAGCGACCGGACAGGCGTTCGTCGACGCCCTCAGCGCCCGCCTGGGCGGCAAGACCGTCGAGGTTTACGGGGTCGACTACCCCGCGTCGCTGGACTTTCAGGCAGCAGCCAACGGGATCGCGGACGCGGACAACAAGGTCGAGGCGATAGCCGCCAACTGTGCGAACACCCAGATCGTGCTCGGCGGCTACTCACAGGGCGCGGCGGTGGCCGGTTACACCACCACCGACACCGTGCCCGCCGGAATCGTCCTGCCCGCCGGAATCGCCGGCACGCTGCCGCCCGCGATCGCGTCTCACGTCGCCGCCGTGGTCTTGTTCGGCACTCCGTCGGACTGGTTCCTGAATCTGGTTGCCCACGACGCCCCGCCCATCACCATCGGTCATCTCTACACGGCCAAGACCATCGAGCTGTGCAACCCCGGCGACCCGATCTGCTTCCCGGGCGGTGGTGATCGGGCCGCCCACAGCGCCTACAAAACCAACGGAATGGCCGACCAGGCAGCCGATTTCGCGGCCCACGCGTTGACCACGCGCCTCTGAGAGACCAAGCTGACATCGATCACTTGATCAGTTCGCGCGGCCAAGACGTCGCGCACGGTGCTGCCCGCAATCGCCGACAGCGTGCCAGCAGGGCGGCGGCGAACCAGCTCGCTCCGTTGTCGACCGCCAACGCCGCGCCGGCGGTCGCGAAGAACCCCATGCCGCTGCCCGGACACCGCGAACACCGCAATCCCGGCGAAGTTGAGAATCATCTGCAACACGGTCGAACCGTAACGCCGCCTCAGAAGCCGCATGCCCCGTTGGCAGGGCGCGCTGGAAATGATCACTGATCCCGCTGTTTCAAACCCGCGCCGGGCAGGCAATACTGCCTGCAATACGATCCACAAGTCACAGGTTGCGAGGGGTTGAATGTCTCAGTCGGCAGAGTCCGGAGTCGAGGACCAGGCCAACGAGCCGACTGAGATCACCTTCGATGAACACCTTCATCCCGCACGGCCGCGTTCGCTGCGATTCCGGCCCCGGGTACGCACACCGTTCGCCCGCCGCTCCCTCACCCAGGACGGGACACCCACAGGAGACAATCCGGCCTATGTGTCATGGCTGCTGAGCCAGTCGATGTTGGCCGACGCCAACGAGATCAGCCAGCAATTCTCCGGGCAGGGCTCGATGTGGCAGAACCCCTACGCCACGCCCAGTCCGCGTGGCGCCGTCGAGACCGCTTCGGTGTGGTTCACCGCTTATCCCCTGTCACTGATCACCCGGCCCGACGAGTCGTTCCTCAAAGCGATGGCTGACGAGAACATGTGGAAGGCCTTCGCCGAGGTCGGTATCGAAGCCGTCCACACCGGACCGGTGAAACGGGCGGGCGGGCTTTCCGGATGGGAACAGACCCCCAGCGTGGACGGCCACTTCGACCGCATCAGCACACAGATCGACCCGGCATTCGGAACCGAGGACGACTTCCGCAGCATGTGTGGAACGGCAGGTTGGTACGGCGGGACGATCATCGACGACATCGTGCCGGGACACACGGGTAAGGGCGCGGACTTCCGGCTGGCCGAAATGAAGTACGCGGACTACCCCGGCATCTATCACATGGTCGAGGTCGATCCTCGTGACTGGGAGAACCTGCCAGACGTTCCGTCCGGCGTCGATTCGGTGAACATCGACGCAGCAACGGAAGAGTGGCTCGACAGGGCGGGTTACATCATCGGCCGACTGCAGCGGGTCATCTTCTACGCCGAAGGGGTCAAAGAGACCAACTGGAGCGTTACGCGGCCTGTCGTCGGCGTCGACGGGGTCGAGCGTCGATGGGTGTACCTGCACTACTTCAAGGACGGACAACCGTCGATCAACTGGCTGGACCCTTCCTTCGCCGGGATGCGCCTCGTCATCGGCGACGCCCTGCATTCGCTGGCGGATCTGGGCACCGGCGGTCTTCGCTTGGACGCCAACGGCTTTCTTGGAGCAGAGAAAACCGCCGCCGAGAACAGTACCGCGTGGTCGGAGGGTCATCCCCTGTCGGAGGCGGCCAACCACCTGGTTGCCAGCATGGTGCGCAAGGTGGGCGGCTTCACTTTTCAGGAGCTGAACCTCACGATCGATGACATCCGCGAAATCGGACAAGCCGGCGCGGACCTGTCCTATGACTTCATCAATCGACCGGCCTATCACCACGCCCTGGCGACGGCGGACACGGAGTTTTTGAGGCTGACTCTGCGCACCACGCTGGAGCTGGGAGTTGACCCGGCCTCTCTGGTGCACGCACTGCAGAACCACGATGAGCTGACCTACGAACTCGTGCACTGGTCGACGGGTCACCGCGACGACATGTACACCTACAAGGGAGAGGAAATCACCGGAGGGCATCTTGGTGAGACGATCCGCTCGGATCTGACGCAGAAGCTCACCGGCGAAAATGCACCGTACAACTTGGTTTTCACCACCAATGGGATCGCATGCACCACGGCGACGGTGATCGCGGCAACGCTCGGTATCGATGACCTCGACACAGTCGAAGACGTTGACCGCGTCCGAAAAGCCCACCTCCTGTTGGCGATGTTCAACGCGCTACAGCCCGGTGTATTCGCCTTATCGGGATGGGACATCTGCGGGATGCTGACGTTGAACCCGTCGGACGTGACGGAACTCTTGCGCGGCGGCGACACGCGATGGATTCACCGCGCGGCACACGACCTGATGGGCGTCAACCCGTCAGCGACTCAATCGATGGCTGGAATACCGCGCGGCAGAAGTCTTTACGGCGCGATACCTGACCAGCTCTCCGATGACACGAGTTTTCTCAGGCAGCTGCAGGCCATCCTGAAGGTGCGCTCGCACTACGGGATCGCTACCAGCCGCCAGATCGATATACCCGAGGTGTCGCACCGCGCCATGCTGGTTCTCGTCCACCAGTTGGCCGACGAACGGCAGTACCAGCTCACGGTGTTGAACTTCGCCGGCGAGGAAGTCAGTGGAACGGTGCGCTCGGAGAAGTTGCCTGCGGGCAGCACCGTCTCGGATATGTTTACCGGAAAAGCCCTTGCCACCGTGGACGATCTGCACAGCTTCTCGGTGGACTTGCCTGCATACCACGGCATGTCGCTTCTGGTCGAGGCCCCGGTCGAGGCTGACGAGAACCACCGCCAATCGGGGTCAGCGTCGACATCGGTCGCACAGACCTGAAGTGCGTGGATCTCAGGTGGTCAGCGGATCGGTTAGCCCTATCCTCGGACCCATGAGCGGATCAGAAGCCTTCGAGGAGATAGTTGCGGCACTCAACTATCCGATGTTCGTGGTGACCACCAAAAGAACCGACCACGATGAAGCCCTCGCAGGCTGTCTGGTTGGCTTCGCCAGTCAAACCAGCATTCACCCTCCTCGGTTCCTCGTGGGCCTTTCTAGGCGAAACCACACCTTCCGCACAGCGCAACATTCCACGCATCTGGCCGTACATGTGCTGTCCCGCAAACATTTGGCGCTCGCGCAACTTTTCGGAGGTGAGACAGGCGACGAAGTCGACAAGTTCGCCCGGTGCGCTTGGGAGGCTGGCCCTATGGGCTTGCCGATACTGACTGACGCCTCGGCATGGTTCGTCGGCCGCATCCTCGAGCGGTACGACCTGGGCGACCACGTTGGCCATCTGCTGGAACCCATAAATGGCAGTGCGTCAGGTATGTCTGGTGATTGGGTTTCATTCGCCGACGTACGCGACCTTGAACCAGGGCACGAAGCATGACGGACCTCACGAGCATTGAGGATCCCTGTGATCTGGCAGGGCTCTATGCCGACGCACCCCACGGTGTGCGCGCGAACATGATCTTCAGCGCCGACGGCGCTGCGGCGTTCCAGGGCCGCGCCGGCACACTCTCTTGCCCCGCCGACCAAAACCTCCTCCGCGACCTGCGTGCTTTCGCCGACGTCGTCTTGGTCGGAGCGGGCACCGCGCGCGCCGAACAGTACGGCCCGGCACGTTTCACTGCGGCTCAGGAAGCGCTGCGTGGAGCAGATCGCGGGTTCGCGCCGCCACCGATCGCGGTCGTCAGCCAGACCGGACATCTCCCGCCGACGTTGTTCGTCGAAGCCGCATCGACCCCGATCCTCGTGACCAGCGCCAGCGCTGCGCGAACCCATTCTCTGAACAGTGACCCCCGCTGGAGACTTCTGGTGGCGGGCGAGGACACCGTCGATGTCGACGTGGCGATAAAGCAGCTTCGTGGCCTCGGCATGCAGCGGATCCTGTGCGAGGGCGGCCCTACTCTTCTCGATCAACTCATCGACGCGGATGTCGTTGATGAAATCTGCGTCACCATCGCGCCGCTGCTCGCCGGCAGTCAACCCGTCGGCCATCGCACACCTAGCCGACAATCTGTCCCGGCTTCCATGGAACTCCGCCACGCGCTGCTATGTGACTCGTACGTCTTCCTCAGGTACAGGCGCGCGAGCGAGGTGTAGCTGACCGCACACTCCGAGAACGAAGCGACCTGATTTGCTGGATCTCAGAGGTCGGGATCAGCGGCAACCTGTCGACATACCGATCCTCACGGTTGAGTGCCGGTCCGCCCGCCGTCGTTGTCGCAAAGGCTCCTGATCTCACGCTCCCAAGCGGCGTCGTGAAGGCGGTCCAGCCACCATCGCACGACAGCGACCAGCGCAGCCGCCGCGGCGACCACACCCAACCAGATCATCACAGCGGTGAAGACGGCGTCGAACGCTGCTCGCGATGGCCTGGGCGGTGGGTTGACTCGCCGCCCCTGGCTGTCCACCCAAATCTCGATCAGGTTGCCGGCCGCGACCGCACGGTCCCAGCTGAAGGTGCCGGTGTGCTCGACGCCTTTCGCATGCCAGTGAGCGTGCACCGTGGTGGTGATGATGGCGTATTGCGGCGCGCGCGCTGTCTGCCCGGTCGAGGTCACAATTGCGGTGGCTCGATACCGCTTCTGTGCCGCTTCGGCGTACACCCGGCTGCGCGCATCGTGAACTGCTGTGCCGACGGCGCCGGCGGCGGGCGCGGCGATGAGCGCGACCGTGACCGCGAGGGCGACCGCCATCGCTTCGACCCGGTCGCTGATGCGCACGAGTGGGCTACTCCCCAAGGCCCGGACTGTCCGCCATCGCGCTGGAGCGAGGGTGAATATCTCCATTACCAGTCCTCGAACATCGGTGACACTTCCCGAAACGAAACATCTGCCGTCGCTTGGGGTTTCCGCGGGCACCAGAGCCAAACGGCCCGAAGTCAGAATGGTTCTGGCGATACAAATGCCCCTTATCGTTTTCGGCCCCGCGGGTTCAGCGATCTGCTCGAGCGAGCGGCGACGCCGGCGCATTGCCTTCGCCGGCCGCCCTTGCATACACGTGCAAGGGCCTCAAGGGTCACGTCTTGGAGCCGAAGTATTCGTGAATTTGTCGGATTGCCATAGATCCTTCGCCGACGGCGGACGCCACCCGCTTGACCGAGCCGCTACGCACGTCGCCCGCTGCGAACACACCCGGTCGGCTGGTCTCCAGGATCATCGGCTGCCGTTTCGTTCGTTCCTGATTGCCGTGGGTGTCCGAGTAGAGTGCGGCCGAGCCGGTCGACACGTAGCCGTGATCGTCGAGCTCGATAGCACCAGCGAGCCAGGAGGTGTTTGGGTCGGCGCCGATGAAGACGAACAGAGCGCGGGTCTCGATCGTATGACGCTCGCCGGTCCGTTTGTCCTCGGCCACGACCGCCGTGAGTGCATCGTCTCCGTGCACCTCCCGGACCTCGGTACACAACCGCACGGTCACCCGCGGGTGCTGGTGGATCTGGTCGACGAGATATCTCGACATGTCCTTGTTCAGGTCGTCGCCGCGAATCATCACATAGACCCGAAAAACCCGCGCGGCGAGGAAGATCGCCGCCTGCCCCGCGGAGTTACCACCTCCGACGATGACGACGGGCCCCGTGCCGCACATCAACGCCTCTTGAAAGGTGGCGGCGTAATACACGCCGTTGCCCTCAAACGATTCGATTCCCGGGACGGCGAGCTTGCGATACCGCGCTCCCGTGGCAAGCACGACGGCACGGGCGACCACCGACGCTTGATCGGCGAGTCGGAGCAGATGGTGTCCGCTGTCGGATTCCAGTCCGATGGCCTCCGCGGAGACGATGATCCGCGCGCCGAACTTCCCGGCCTGCAGACCGGCTCGTTCTGCTAAGTCGGCACCCGAGATCCCGCCCGGGAATCCGAGGTAGTTCTCGATTCTCGATGACGTCCCGGCCTGTCCGCCGATCGCCATCCGCTCCATGGCCGCGGTGATCAGACCGTCCGAGGAGCCATACACCGCCGCTGCGAGTCCGGCCGGACCGGCCCCCACCACAACGACGTCGGATTCGTCGGGCACCTTGTCGGGTACCGGCAGCCCGACCCGGCGGGCCAGCTCGGTGTTGGTCGGGTTGCGCAGCACCTCACCGGCCCAGATCACCACCGGGGTGTCTTGGGGCGACACCCCGAACCGCTGCAGCAGCCGCTCGGCATACTTGTCACGCTCGAGGTCAATCCATCTGTGTGGTAACCGATTTCGCGACGCGAATTCTCGCAGCCGCATGGTATCGGGGTCAAAACAGGAGCCGATGATCCGAAATCCGGTTTCCTCCTGGATGAGAAGCGAGCGGCGTGACAGGTATGCGCGCAAGATGAGGTCACTGAGCGCCGGATCGTGGGCGACCAGGGCCCGCACCTGCTCGGTGGGTACCACGAGTACTTCGCCGGGTTCCACCACCTCGGCGGTGTAGAACGCGGGTTGACCTTCGAGATCGCCCAGCTCCCCCAGGAACCGCCCTGGGCCGTGTACCCGGATCACGCGCCGATTGCCCGCGTCGTCGGTTGTGGTGACGGCGACCTTGCCGGACAGAATGACGAAGAAGTCATGGGAACGCTCACCCTCGCGGACCAGCGTTTCGCCTGTGTCGATGGGCCGCCGAGCCCCACCGGCCTCGAGGGTGGCGATCTGGTCGTCGGCCAGTCGCGGGTACGCGCCGCCTATGTCGGCGGTTTCCACCAGATGACTCGAGGCGCGCTGGTCGGTGCTGACCTCAGACATAGTCTTCGTGGACGTAACACCAACGCCATGTCGGCCCCGGCTCCATGTTCTGCACGATCGGGTGGCCCACGGTGTGCGCGTGCGCCCGGGCATGCCGCATCGGTGAGGAGTCGCAGCAGCCGACGTGCCCGCACGTCAGACACAGCCGCAGGTGCACCCACGGTGTGCCGAGCCGCAGGCATTCCTCACAGCCGTCCGAGCGTGGGCTCACTTCGCGGATCGCCGCGACGTGTGGGTCGACAGTCGCTGATGTCATGACCGTGCCTCCTTCGCGTTGCTGGCTGACAGTGCCTGATCCAGCCACTTACGCAGTGCGGCAACGGGAGCGGCGCCGGACTGACGTCCAAGGACTTCGTGGTTGTTGAGCACCAGAAGTGTCGGTACCGCCTGGATTGCGAACTGCTGCGCGATCGCGGGCGCCTTGTCCACATCCACCTTTACGAGTTTCAGCTGGCCTGCACGTTCGGTGGCGAGTTGTTCAAGTGCCGGGCTCACCATCCGGCAGGGTCCGCACCAGGTGGCCCACACATCGACGAGCACCGGTACCGAGGAGGTCTCGACGACCTCGGCGAAGTCCTCGTCGCCGGCCGCGGCGATCCAGGGCAACCACTGGTGACAGTTGGCGCACCGCGGCTTCCCCGTGCCCGCCGCGGGCACCCGGTTGCGTTTTCCGCAGTGCGGGCATGTCACGATTTCTGATTCCATGGCGCCTCCTCCGTCACGCCGCCAGGGCCGGTTCCGAATAGCCCACGGCGAGTTCGCCATTTTCCAGGGTGACGCGGATCTTGCCACCGGCCGCAATGTCGCCGCGTAGCAACGCCCGGCCGATCTTGGTCTCCACCTCGTGGGCGATGTAGCGACGCAGCGGCCGCGCCCCGTACACCGGATCGTAGCCGCGTTCGGCGATCATCCGGCGAGCCTCCGGGCTGATTTCGAGCTCGATTTGCCTTTCCGCCAACCGATCCTTCAGCTCGGCCAACTGCAGCTCTACGATCCGCTCGATCTGCGGCATCGATAGCGGAGTGAACAAAACGATGTCGTCGACGCGGTTGAGGAACTCAGGCCGGAAGTGTCCGCGCAACTCGGCCATCACGCGGTCGCGCGCGTCGGGCTTGATCTCTCCGTCCGCGGTGACGCCGTCGAGCAGGTGGTGCGATCCGATGTTGGAGGTCATGATGATTACCGTGTTGCGGAAGTCGACCTGACGTCCCTGTGAATCGGTGAGCCGGCCGTCGTCGAGCACCTGCAGCAGGGTGTTGAACACATCGGTGTGCGCCTTTTCGATCTCGTCGAGCAGCACCACCGAGTAGGGCTTGCGACGCACTGCTTCAGTGAGTTGACCGCCCTCCTCATAGCCGACGTATCCCGGTGGCGCGCCGACCAACCGGCTCACCGTGTGCCGCTCCTGGTACTCGCTCATGTCAAGCCGGACCATGTTGTCCTCGCTGTCGAACAACGCGGCAGCCAGCGTCTTTGCCAGCTCCGTCTTACCGACGCCGGTGGGTCCCAGGAAGATGAACGAGCCGATCGGGCGGCGCGGGTCCCGGATGCCGGAGCGGGCCCGAATCACCGAATCGGCGACCAACTGGACCGCCTCGTCCTGGCCGATCACTCGCTCGTGCAGTATCTCGTCGAGCCGCAGCAGCTTTTCCCGTTCGCCCTCCTGCAACCGTGCGACCGGTATGCCGGTCCATGCGGCCACGATTTCGGCGATCTCGTCCTCGGTGACGACCTCGCGGAGCAGCGGCTTGTCGCCCTGCTTGGACTTCAGCTGCTCCTCGGCGGCCCGCAATTTGCGTTCCAGTTCGGTGATCTGGCCGTAGCGCAACTCGGCGGCCCGGTTCAGGTCGTAGTTGCGCTCGGCTTCTTCGGCCTCGTGCCGCACCTGCTCGAGTTGTCCGCGCAGTTCCTGTACCCGCTTGATCGCCTGCCGTTCGGCATCCCACTGCGCGTGCCGGGCGTCGGCTTCTGCCCGCAGGTCGGCCAGTTCCTTGCGTAGCTGCTCGAGGCGCAACTTGCTGGCCGGGTCGGTTTCTTTGGCCAGCGAGACCTCCTCAATCTCGAGCCGGGTGACCCGCCGGGTGATCTCGTCCAATTCCGCTGGCAAGGAGTCGATTTCGGTGCGCAGCCGTGCACACGCCTCGTCCACCAGGTCGATCGCCTTGTCGGGCAGGAAGCGGTCGGTGATATAGCGATGGGACAACGCGGCCGCCGCCACCAGGGCGGCATCCTGAATTTTCACGCCGTGGAACACCTCGAGGCGTTCGCGCAGGCCGCGCAGGATCGAAATGGTGTCCTCGACGTCAGGTTCGTCGACCAGTACGGTCTGAAACCGGCGCTCCAACGCGGCGTCCTTTTCAATGTTCTTACGGTATTCGTCGAGTGTGGTGGCACCGATCATGTGCAGTTCACCGCGGGCAAGCATCGGTTTGAGCATGTTGCTGGCGTCCAGCGACCCCTCCGTAGCCCCGGCGCCGACCACGGTATGCAATTCGTCGACGAACAGTAATATTCGGCCTTCGGCCGCCTTCACCTCCGACAGCACCGCCTGCAGCCGTTCCTCGAACTCACCCCGATACTTCGCACCTGCGACCAGCGAACCCATGTCGAGGGAGAAAATCGTCTTGTCCCGCAGTCCTTCCGGGACATCGCCGCGCACGATCCGCTGGGCCAGCCCCTCCACGATCGCTGTCTTGCCGACTCCGGGGTCGCCGATGAGCACCGGATTGTTTTTAGTCTTGCGGCTGAGGATCTGGATCACCCTGCGGATCTCGGCGTCTCGGCCGATCACCGGGTCCAGCTTGCCGGCGCGGCCTTCGGCGACCAGATCGCGGCCGTATTTTTCCAGCGCCTCGTACGCCCCCTCCGGCGACGCTGACGTAACCCGCTGGTTGCCGCGGACCTTGGTCAGAGCGCCGAGAAACGATTCCCGGGTGACGCCATGGGAGGCCAGAATCCGTCCGGCGGCACTCGCTGAACCCTCTTCGGCGAGGGCGATGACAAGGTGCTCCACCGACACGTATTCGTCCTTGAGCCGCTTGGCTTCCCGCTCGGCGGCCTCCAGCAGGTTCGCCAGACGCCTGGTGACAGAGACCTGGCCTGGCGCGGCGCCCGGGCCGCTCACCTTCGGGCGCCGGTTCAGCTCGCGTTCCAGGTCCGCGCGCAACGCCGCGGTGTCGGTGTCCGTCTGCTCAAGCAGCCGCGGTACGAGACCCTCGGGCTGGTCGATCAGCGCCATCAACAAATGTTCGCCGTCGACCTCGTTGTGACCCATCCGGGTCGCGATGCTCTGCGCTTCGGCCAACGCCTCCTGTGACTTCTGCGTCAGCTTGTTGATGTCCACCGTGGTGTCCTCCTTCGGTGAGAAGCGGATTCCAGCTCTTCGATTCGGTCCAGCAGGTCGAGCACCAGCCCGATCGCCGCGTAGTTCAGTCCCAGACCGGTCCTCAACCGCTGGATGCGGGCGACTGTCACCACCGCGGACGGTTCGAACCAGAGATCGCCGTGGGCATCCGGCCGGGAAGCGACGAGACCGAGCGCCACCAGCCGGCGCACCATGTCGGGATGCAACCCACAACGTGTCGCGAAGACGTCGAGCTGCATTCCGGCCCGCCGCGACAGGACATAGCGTGGTGCGGTCATCGTCCCCTCCTGGGGTCGAACGTGGACTCCGCTGCCAGTTGCTCGAACAGCTCACGTTCGCGCGCAGTGGGTTTCGGTGGCACCATCACCTTGATTTCTGCGTAGAGGTCGCCTGGCGCACCGCGCGGGTTGGGCATGCCTTCGCCCCGCAGCCGCAACCGACGGCCGGTTGAGGAACCCTTCGGCACCTTGACTTTCGCCTCGCCGCCGGGGGTTCGGATAGCGACGGTGGTGCCCAGCACCGCCTCCCACGGCGACACCGGCAGATCGACTGTGACGTCGCGTCCGGCAAGCCGGAATCGGGGGTGCGGCTTGATCCGCACCACCAGGTAGAGATCTCCGGCCGGTCCATTGCCGCTCCCCCGGCCGCCCTCTCCGGCCAGCCGTATCCGCTGACCGTCGATGACGCCGGGGGGAATGTT
Organism: Mycobacterium sp.; assembly: GCF_032159565.1. Taxonomy (GTDB): domain Bacteria; phylum Actinomycetota; class Actinomycetes; order Mycobacteriales; family Mycobacteriaceae; genus Mycobacterium. Next base: position 11,953 of record NZ_JAVHWR010000073.1, on the reverse strand, counting down.
GACGTCGTAGCTGCGGCCGTCCAGTGAGACCTGCCGTTTGCCGCCCCGGTAGGCCTCCTCGACGGTCAGCTCGAGCACCGCTTCCTGATCGGCGCCCGGAATCGGCCCGAATCCGCCACTGCCGCCGAACATGTCGCCGAAAAGGTCTTCGATGTTGATGCCGCCGGCGCCCCCGCCGAAGCCCTGGCCGTAGCGCACCCGGCCGCCGGCAGGCCGACCACCACGGGAGCCACCTGCACCGGCGCCGACCCGCTCTTCCCAGTCCTCGGGAACCTGTCGGAAGTCTTCGCCGAATCGGTCGTAGCGCTTGCGGGTTTCGGGGTCCGACAGCACGTGGTAGGCCTCGTTGATTTCCTTGAATCGGTCTTCGGCCGCCGGATCCTTGTTGACGTCGGGGTGATACTTGCGGGCCAGTGTGCGGAACGCCTGCTGGATCTGATCGGCGGTCGCGTCCCTCGACACCCCGAGCACTTCGTAGTAATCGCGGGCCACGAAGGGTCACTCTCCGCGTCGGCTGACCACCACGGCCGCCGGCCGCAGTTGTGTGGCACCTTCGCCGTAGCCCGGTCGAAGCACTTCGACAACCGTCCCCGGCGCGCTGTCCGGCTGATCCACCACACCGACCACCTCGTGACGCGCCGGGTCGAAGGGCACCCCTGCCTCGGCATCGCGGCGATAGCCGAGTTGCTCCAGAAGCTGTTGCGCTTGTCCGAGAATGGTCCGCACACCCTCGACGACCGCGTCGGACTGGTCGCCGGCATGACTGATTGCCCGCTCCAGGTTGTCCACGATCGGCAGCCACGCGCTGGCCACGCCGAATCGTTCCGTTGCTCGTTCGCGGTCCAGTTCGCGGGCATACCGCTTGCGCAGATTGTCCAGATCGGCGACGGCGCGCCGCCAGCGGTCCTCGAGCTTGGCCAGCTCCTTGTCCGAATCAGGTTGGGAGACAGCCGTTTCTGGCGGGTCTTCGCCTACGCGACTGTCGCCCTCGTCGGTCTTGGAATGCTCTGCGGGGCTGACCATGCGGCTCAGCCCCGATCGAACTCTGCGTCGACCACGTCGTCGTCACCCACTGTTGAGCCCTGCCCGTCGCCCGTCGGTTGCCCGTTGCCGCCACCGGACGGCGTGGGTTGCAACCCGTAAAGCACTTGCTGCAGTTCGGACGTCAGGGCCTGCAGCCGGTCCATCGGCGCGTCTTCCTCGATCGCTCGGCGCGCGTCGGCGACCAGCATCTCGGCACGTGCCCGCTCGTGTGGCGCCGCAGAGTCGCCCAGTTCGGTAAGCCGCCGCTCCACTTGGTATGCCGCCGAGTCGAGCGCGTTGCGCGCCTCGACGGCCTGGCGCAGTTGCTCGTCTTCGCGGCGGTTTGCCTCGGCCTCGGCGAGCATCCGCTCCACCTCGCTCTTATCGAGGTTGGATTGCTCGCTGATGGTGATGCCCTGCTCGGCGCCGGTGTCCTTGTCGCGCGCTGTGACATGCAGGATGCCGTTGGCATCGATGTCGAAGGTGACCTCGATCTGCGGTTCACCCCTTGGCGCCGGGCGGATGTTCTCCAGCTTGAATCGACCGAGTACCCGGTTGTCCTTGGCCAGCTCCCGCTCACCCTGCAGCACAACGATATCCACGGCCGGCTGGTTATCGGCCGCGGTGGTGAACACCTCGCTGCGCCGTACCGGGATGGTGGTGTTGCGCTCGATGATCTTGGTCATCAGCCCGCCGGCGGTCTCCACACCCAGCGACAACGGTGTGACGTCCAGCAGCAAGACGTCGGAGACCTCGCCCTTGAGCACACCGGCCTGGATCGCGGCACCGAGCGCGACGACCTCGTCGGGGTTCACGCTCATGTTGGGGTCCTTGCCGCCGGTGAGCCGGCGCACCAAGGCCTGGACTGCGGGGATCCGGGTAGAACCGCCCACCAGGATGACCTCGTCGATGTCGTTGGCCGTCACTTTGGCGTCGCTCATGGCCTGCTTGACCGGGCCCATGGTGCGCTCCACCAGATCATGCGTGAGTTCCTCGAACTTCGACCGATTGATGGTCATGGTGAGATGCTTGGGACCGTTGGCGTCGGCGGTGATAAACGGCAGATTGACCTGGGTCTGCGCCACCGACGACAGTTCGACCTTGGCCTTCTCGGCCGCCTCGAACAGCCGCTGCAGCGCCTGTGGATCTTTCCGTAAATCGATGTTGTTCTCACGCTGGAACTCATCGGCGAGGTAGTCGACGAGCCGGCGGTCGAAGTCATCGCCACCCAGATGCGAATCACCCGCCGTGGCGCGGACCTCGACCACCCCATCACCCACGTCGAGCAGGCTGACGTCGAACGTGCCGCCGCCCAGGTCGAAGACGAGCACCGTCTCGTGCCCCTTCTTGTCCAGCCCGTAGGCCAGTGCCGCGGCCGTAGGCTCGTTGATGATGCGCAGTACGTCGAGGCCGGCGATCCGGCCGGCATCCTTGGTGGCGTTGCGTTGGGCGTCGTTGAAATAGGCCGGGACGGTGATCACCGCTTCCTTGACCCGCTCACCGAGGAACTTGCCGGCGTCGTCGACGAGTTTGCGCAAGATCAGCGCGCTGATCTCCTCAGGCGAATACTGCTTGCCGCGTATTTCGAAACGTGCCTCGCCGTTGGGACCGGGAACGACGTCGAAGCTGACCGCCTTGGCTTCATCTGATACCTCGTCGAAGCGGCGGCCGATGAATCGCTTTGCCGAATAGATGGTGCCCTTCGGGTTCATGATCGACTGGCGCCTGGCCAGTTGCCCGACCAGGCGCTCGCCGCTTTCCGTGAACGCAACCACAGAGGGCGTGGTGCGCGCCCCCTCGGCGTTCGGGATCACGACCGGTTCCCCGCCCTGCCACGCGGCGATTACCGAGTTGGTTGTGCCGAGATCGATTCCTACTGCTGTGGCCATGACCTATTCCCTTCTGTCGGTGGCCCCGCCGAGCAGTCGAATGGCACGGTCGGCCACCGCCACGTCGGCGAGGACGTCGTAGTACTTGGGCCGCAGTCCGCTTGCCGAGTAGAAGTCCCGGCGGCCGCGTTGCAGGGCGTGGGCGACCAGTCCGACTAGGGCGCCCACGACGGCGCCGAAGATCAATCCATAGCCGGCCAGCACCAGGGCGGAGACCAATGGTTGGATCCAATTGAACAGCCCGAAGATCCACCCGATCAGCAGGCCGACAAGGGCGCCCGACCCGGCGCCACGCAGGGCGGCGCCACCGTAGTTCAGCCGGCCAAGGATTTGTTCGTGGTACTCCATGTCCCGGCCGACTATGGCCAGCCTGTCTACCTCGAATTGCCGATCGGACAGGTAGTCGACCACCCGTTCGGCGTCGGCGTAGTTATCGAAGGTGGCGATGACCTGGCGGGGCGGCTCGTTCGGCCGGACCGCCGAGGTTTCCACCGTTGAATGCGCAGCCATCACTGCACCGCCGCATCCGCGGTTTGTGGCGTCCTTGTTTCGGGTTGAATGGCCTGCTGACCCTGGTTGGGTTCGGCGATCTCAACCTTGCGGGGCTTGCTCTCCTGCGACACCGGAATGGTCAACGTCAGCACGCCTAGATCACATACAGCGGTCATCTTGTTCGGATCGAGGTTGTCACCGAGAAACAGTTGGCGACGGAACTCGCCCTGCGGCCGCTCATCAACGATCAGCTCATCGCCCTCCTGTCGAATCGGGCGGCGGCGTCCGGTGATCTCGACGACGTTGCGCTCGACCGTTACATCGATATCGCCACGCTGCATGCCCGGTGCATCAAGGGCGACAATGAATTGGTCACCGCGACGGAACGCCTCCATGGGAAGAGCGCGCGTCGTACTGCGGGCGCCAGCCAGGGCCTGGTCGGCCAGCCGGTCGAGTTCGCGAAACGGATCGAATCGCATCAAAGCCATGGGATCTCCTTCAGTTTCCAGGGTTGCTGTACCGGAAAGCTCCGGCAGCCGATCGCCCGTAAGCACGGCCCGCCAGTGCCTCCGAACAACAAGTCTGGCAAGTCAATTCGGCGAGCGCGTGCTCCCAACGAGCCGGAAATTTGGATCGCGATTGGACCTGTCAGCACGAATGGACGCACTCCCTGGACGGACCGTTCCAAAGCTCCCGTCCCCGCCGGGGTGACCCACGACGGCGCGGGCCACGTCGCACCCTCGTCCCGACGACGGGATCACGCGTGCCGCCCGGTCATTTACGCAGCGTGACATGCGGACTTTGGCCGTAGGTTTGGCGGTAGAAGACCGCGAACCGACTGGTGTGCATGAATCCCCAACGGGTCGAGATCGCGGTGACGGTGTCGTGTCTGCGGTCGGAGGCCAGCAATTCAGCGTGGGCATGGTGCAATCGGATTCGGCGAAGGTACTGCAACGGGGTCATGTCCAGGTGACGGCGAAACATGTACTGCACCGCACGCGGGGTGAGACAGACAGCTTCGGCAATGTCGCCCAATCCAATGTCTTCGATGACATTGGTCTCGATGAACTCGATGGCGCGGCGCAGCAGCACGGGCTGGTGATCGTTGCGATCATGCGGCGTAGGACCGGGCGTTGCCGTATTGGGAAAGGTGGAGAGGGTGACGCCGGCCAGTAAGCGGCCGACGATGCCCAGGACCAGTGGACTCGCGAGGGTGTCGTCGTTCAGCACAACGTCCTTCACATATCTGACCGTGTCTCGCCACCTTTTGGCGGCCGCGGCATCGACCGGTGTGAAACTGGTGAACCGGATCGGCAAGGGTCCCTGGCCGATCGGCATACCGGCGGCTACACCGGCGACCAACGACGGATCCAACAACAGAACAATTGAATGCAGACCTTCGGCGTGCGTGAAATGGGGCAGGTCCGGCTGCGCCGCCATCGTCACCTCGCCGGCCGTGGCACCGGCGGCCATACCATTGCAGTGGCCCGCCAACGAACCGTCGACCACCGCCGCGGCGACCACCTTGTTGAGCGGGTCCGACAATGCCTTCACGACACCGGGCAGGTGGATATGGTCGAGCGCAAATGAACCGACGTCGGCGCGCGCGTGTGTCATCAACGGACTGCCGTGACGCGGAACAGCGGGTATTCGTGAAAGGCGCATCCTGGCGCCGTAGGCGCTCGTCAAGAATCCGGGCAGCTCAGCGGGATCGGACACTGCGACACACGAACGCTCGGGCCGATGGAGCTGCTTTGGGCCGGCGATCGTCATTGCATGACCTCACGAGGTGGCGCGGTCGTGGGCAGCAGTCCAGGCCGGGAATCGAGTTGACGTTCCACCTCGCCACCCGAGGCCCGGGCGTGACGGCCGATAGGGGCTTCTTGTCGCGCGCTTTGCACCAAGTGCGGATGGCGCAGCCCGAAGCCGGCCGCTCCGAAACCGTCCGGGGCAGCTCGGTGAAGGTGTGCCGCGGCGGTTGGCAGCCGGACGCCTACTCCAGCGAATTGCCTTAGCCCCCTGGGTCATCGACAGTCACCGAGTCGCCATAGCGCCGACGCGACAGGCACTGCGGCCGGTGTGCGGCCGGCCCGCCGTGCGCGCTCTTCAGCTATCAAGATGTACCCCCGACCATCGCCAACAACCACCACACCCCGGCGGTGTCTGCTGGTGTAACCACTGTGCCAATCGGACCAGGGTCAGCGCGTCGGCCCCACGGTTGCAAAGCATGGCCACAGAACAGACCCACGGGGCCCAACGTCCCCGCGTTCGTTGGGGCCTCGGAAAATCACCGTGGCTGCGACGTACCCGCCCTGGGGAAGTCTGACGGCAGCTGACTGAGCACATCATCGAACTCGCCGGGTGTGACTGCGTCACGCAGCGTAGCGAATACCGCGACTACCGCCACCTCGGCCACGTCAACATCGGTGCCGGCGCGTTCGGCGGTCCGTTCGACGAATTCTTCGAAACTGAATGCCTCGGCATTCTCCTGGGCGCCAGTCAGCGCGGTCTTCAGGGGGCCGGGTAACTGGGCTGCCAGATCTTGCGCCTCACCGCCGGTGATTCGTTCCGCGAGAGTGGCCAACGTGGCGCGGGTCAGTTTCTCCGCATCCTCCTCTGACAGATCAGCGTACTCTGCCACACGGGCGATGAACTCTTCATATTTCATGTCGATTCCTTCCGATGTGGGCTGCTGCCATCGTGCTCGATTCGCATCCGCCATGCCTCCATCTGGCCGAGCTGAATTCACGGGCGAAAATCGACCTGTTAGGTGAAGTCGTCCCCCGATACCCAGCGCCGCACGCCGCCGGACAAGACGTTTGGAGAAACTGCGGCTTGTCCGTTATCCACATGCCCGCAACGACATTGGCGACCGACCGACTATCACCGAGCCGGCTTCCGCGATCGGCGCGGGTAGGTTGCGGGTCATCGACGATTTCGGTGCCACTGAATCGGACCTGTTGAATCACAGAAGCGTTGCGCCCATTCACTGATTTGGACGCAATCAGGTGCCGCGCACTCGGATCGATTCATGCGTCGTCCGATGGTGGGACGACCTCGAACAGTTCCGTCAAGTCGGCGGCCGCGAGGGCGTCCCCTGTTGGACGCCCCTCAACGCCGACGAGGCAGAGTGAAATGTCTGATTCCCCCGCCAGCGTCGCTGCCGATACGAGTGCATCGACGCCGTTGGCATTGATGTCGGTGACAGCCGACAGGTCGAGTACCAAGGGCGAAGGGACTCGCGCCAGCTCTTCTTCCACGATCCGAATCATCTGCGTCGTTGCATCGCGGATCAGCTCGCCCATGACGCGCACAACGCATTTGCCGGACGGGAACCGTTGCACATCGACGCGGACGCATTCGGACTGCCGCGCACCTCTGTCGCTGTCCCTCACTTCACCTCCAGGCACCCAAGATGTTGCATCGAGTGAAAGTGGCGGTCAGCAATGCGATATCTGTGAAGCGCTCTCAACGTTGTTCGCTTCCTCGACCCCTACCGATGTCGTTGTGATGACGATCGATGTTTCTCAGTCGGCTCGCGAGCACGCGGACGCTATTGCGTGCTCACGCCGGGGCTCTGTCGTGGTGCCAGTCGAAGACAAGGCCATGACGAAAGAGCGGCAGCCGGCGAATTGGTGGTGTGCGCCCCCTGGCGTCTTTCGAGTCACGGTCGGCGACCGGGCTGGTGATCTTGTGCCGGGATATCTGCGCCGGAGGCTGTCCGAAGTTGGTTTGTCACCAGCCGAAATTCACCAGGGAGGCCGGTGACTTGCAGGTCACCGTCCTCGTCCACTGTGATGCCGAACCGCTTGCCGGCCAGTGGAATGTTCTCCACTCGAAGCGGGAGCCATCGGGCGGGCAGCGCGGGGGCAAGATGCACCTCCCCATGCGGGACGTTCGGGTTCAGCTGAAGCAGGCTACGAAGGACCAGCCGCGACGCCGCGGCGGCCCACGCCTGCGGTGAACATGAGGTTGGGTAGGGAACGGGGCTGGGAAAGTCGGTTCGGTCGAACCCGCAAAACAGCTCGGGTAGCCGGCCTCCGAAATGCTGGGATGCCTCTATCAACCCGATCGAGATCCGTTGCGCCTCTGCGAGGTAACCGTAGCGCGCCAACCCCGCCACGTTGATGGCCGTGTCATGCGGCCACACCGAGCCGTTGTGGTAGCTCATCGGGTTATAGGCGGTCATATCGGTGGCCAACGTGCGGACCCCAAATCCGGAGCACAGCGCCGGCCCGGCCAGATGAGCCGCTACGGGCGCCGCCTTGTCCGCGTCGACGATTCCCGTCCAAAGGCAGTGGCCCATATTGGAGGTGATGGCATCCGCCTGCTGTTTCGAGCCATCCAGCGCCAACGCGAATGCTTGGCGTTCGGGCATCCAGAACGCGAGGTTGAATTCCGCCTTGAGTCGTGCCGCCTTGCTCCGCCATTGTCGGGCTGTGGTGGCATCGCCGTCGGCCTCGGCCAAACTGGCGCGCGCCCGGTAGGCGCCATACACGTATGCCTGTACCTCGCACAGCGCGATCGGCGGGGCGGCCAGATGTCCATCGGCGTGTGTGACGCCGTCGAAGGAGTCTTTCCAGCCCTGGTTGACCAACCCACGGTCGGTGTGCCGGCGGTATTCGACGAAGCCGTCCCCGTCGGCATCGCCATATTGCCCGATCCACTTCAAGGCCCGGTCCGCCGCAGCGACAAGCGCCGGACGGTCGGTGTCGGGTAGTCCGCCCCAGCGGTCGAGTTCGCCGAGCAGCATGACGAACAGTGGGGTGGCGTCGGCGGTGCCGTAGTAGGTGGTGCCGCCGCCTAGCGCCAACGCAGCTTCTCGGCCGAGTCGGACTTCGTGCAGTATCCGGCCGGGTTCCTCTTCGGTCAGGGGATCCACGCGGACGCCCTGTAGCCGGGCCAAGGTGCGCAGCGTGCACAGCGCCAGACGAGGATCCAAGGCGAGCGTCATCCATCCGGTCAACAGCGAATCGCGTCCGAACAACGCCATGAACCACGGAGCCCCTGCGGCCACGACGGGGCAGTCCGGATGGCACGGGTCTTCAATCTGGAGGGCTCCGAGGTCGCGGGCGCCTGCTTCGATTGACCTCGCTAACCCGTTGTCGGGCGTGCTGATTCGGGGGTTCGACAGTCGCCACGCCTGTAATCGGCGCGCGGGCGCGCTGGTCTCGATCGGTTCGCCGCAAATGTGTCGCGGCCGGAGCCGTCGACCACCGATGGTTGCTTCGACGGCGAAGCAGGTCGACCACTGCGACCGGGCGGGCACCACCGTGCGGAAGGTGAATCTGCCGGCTGTGACCATCGGCTCCCCTGTCGCGGTGATCACGGCGCAACTAGTGTCGTCTTCGCCGGGGCGCGTGAATGTCAGTGACGCCGCCCCGATGTCGACCCCCACCCCGTGCGGCACGTGCGCGCGTCCCTCTTTCACCGCGAAGAGGTCGGCGAAGTCCACGTCAGCGGCGACTGTCACGGTCACACCGACCGGTTCTGCACCGTGGTTGCGCAGCACCACGTCCTCGCGCATGCCGTCCCCGACAAACCGGCTGCGCAGCACCAGCATTGTGCTGTCGGCGACCCATTCGCCAGGTGAAGTTCGACCGACGAACGTCGCGTGGAAGGGCTCGCCAGGGTCCTCGACAATGGACAAATTTTCCACCGGGTGTCCGTCCACGGCGAGCCGCCAGCACGAAAGCATCCGCGTGTCGGCGACGAACAGGCCGTGGGGCCGGTCACGGTGGACGTCGCCGGCCATCGCCGAGATGCAGAAGGTGGACCCCTCGAGGAGAGTGACCGTGCCGGTTTCGGCTATCACGGGCGGGCCGGAGCCGGACGCCCAGGCGCCGACTGCACACTCCTCGCCATCTATAAACGTCACTGCGCCAACATGTCACGGTAGAGCGCGACGTGGTCGGCGACCATGCGCGCGCTGGAGAACCGTTCGATCACCGCGGCCCGGCAGGCCGCCCGGTTCAGATCAGGGACCTGGTGAATGGCCTCGACGAGCGAAGCGGACTCCGAGCACAGGAAGCCTGTCCGGCCGTCGTCGACTATCTCCGGCGCGGCACCGTTGGGGCAGCCGATCACGGGCGTCCCGCACGCCAGCGCCTCGATCATGACGAGGCCGAACGGCTCGGCCCACTGAATCGGATTGAGCAGCGCCGACGCGCCGGCCAGCAGTGCCACCTTGATTTCGCCGGTAACCTCGCCCACGAAGTGCACCCCGTCGTCGAGCAGCGGCTCGATCTCTTCAGCGAAGTATCGCTGCTCGGCGGCCTCGCGCGCCTTGGCCGCAATGACCAAACGGCGGCCGGCCGCTCGCGCTGCCGACACTGCCTCTCGAACCCCCTTATCCGGTGTCATCCGCCCCAGAAACAGCAGATAGCCGCCGTCACCGCGGCCCAGCGGGTACTGATCAGGGTCGACGCCATGGTGGATGACGCGGTCGACGGCAATTTCGGGTGCGCTGGCGGCCTGGCTCCGCGATATTGCCACCACCGGCAGCCGCTTGCCGTAGCGGCGGTAGATGGCCCGCAGTTCGCCGTCGAACGGACCGTGGCATGTCGTGACGACGCGGTCGTAGCCACAGGCCAATGCCCACGCCGGCCCGAGCGTTGTGTGATCGTGCACGACATCGCAGCCAGCGAGCGCCTCGTAACCGTGCATGACATGTGGAAGTTCCACGACACCCTCGCCGACGCGATCCCAGGCGCCCGTGGCTAGCCCACAGACGATGGGCACCGGTGCGGTGCTGTCGCCGGTGGCGTAGAGCACGACGTCATGTCCCGCCGCCACCAGGCCGCGTGCAATTTCATTTACCACCGACTCCGTGCCGCCGTAGGCCGGTGGCGGAACCGAAAACCACGGAGGCGCCAATAGTCCGACGCTTAGAGTTCGAGGTCTCATCGACCAATCGTCAGAAACGAGGGGTGCCCACCGCACCGGCCCGACGGAGCAGAAAACACCGACGATGGTAGTCCCGCCGAAACTAGTCTCGTGACCCCCTGTGGTACTTCACGTTTCGCTTCGCAGCGGATGAAACGAACGGTGAGGTCACCGGTCGCGATCGTGCGGGGACTCAGCCGTTGCTCCGTGAGTAGATGGCTGCCGCAATCGGAATGGCAATGAGCGCTCCGAGCGTCCCCGCCGCGTCGGAGTGTCCTGGCCCGCCGGGCGATGATGCGGCCGGCGGTGCAGAGACAACGCCTCTCTCCGGCCGAATACTGATCGGAGAATCGGCCTGGAGAGGGAGCGAAAGTGCCCGGGGCGCTCAGCGTGAGCCGTCGCCCGACTCGGTCACCTGGATATTGCTCGGCTTGCCGCTTTGCGCTTTGGGCACATGAACCCTCAGCACCCCGTAAGCCAACGAAGCTTCCACGTCGTCTGCCCGAAGGTCACCCGGCAGCGTGACACGGAACTCGAACTCGCCACGGCGCCGGGTACGGCGGCGAAACAGGCCCTCGCGCTTGCGCTCTTTGAGCTCCCCGGTTACCACCAACTCATTGCCGTTGAGCCTGACGTCGACGTCTTCGCGGCGCACGCCGGGCAATTCGATCTCGATATCGTAGGCGGCATCAGTCTCAAAGATGTCGGCCGAAGGGATCCAGGTGCCATCACCTCCGGTACTGCCGATCACAGACTGCACAAGGCGGTCCATTTCCGCGTACAGATCCTCGAACCCACGAACGGGTCGCCAGTTGTCCGCCTGGCCGGCGGAACGTCGCACGGGCAGAGACATGTCAAATCCTCTCATCTGATGGTTGCGCCCCTAGATTGACCTATCGAAGCCGACCGGCGCTTCGCGCTGAGGAGATGAATCGGACCCCGTGAATTCACTCGCCCGGATCAACACCCGGCAGAGGAGAAACGCGGCCCACGGAGGCACCATCGAAACAGATCGGGTCAAAGTGACTGACCGCCTGAGTGTTTCACCGGTGCGGAGCTGGTAAGTCCGACCCGTGGTCCAGAATGTCGAATCGATTCGCCGATCGGGTCACCGCGAGCAGCCGCCGCACGGGGGCGGGGAGTTGAGACAACCGGATCGAGCCACCGGCGGCGGTGGCATGGCGGTCCAGCTCGTCAAGCGCCATCAGACCTGCTGTGCCGAAGAAATCGATGCCGGCAAGGTCGATGACGATGTCGCGCCCGGCCGTTGCTACGGGTCGCAGTCGATCGACAAGGCAATGCACTGTGTTCATGTCCAGTTCGCCGTTCAGGTAGGCGACAGCATGCTGCTCATCGATGTCCAGCGCGCATGTGAATATGTTCATCGTTTCGCTCCATTCACCGGGTCGGTTCATGCTGAGGGCACACTCTGCCAATCCGCACCCGATCGCTGCATCGACCCTCCAGGGCGAAAGAAGGTCAACCAGTCAGACCTTCGGGTACGGGCATGCGCGCGTCGGCGCGTGGCGGTGGTGTTGGTTTTTGTGGGTGGGTGGGGGTGGGGGTGGGTGGTTAATGTGTGGTTAGTCAACCGGATTGAGGAAGCGCCAGGCGCGGGTCGCGGCGTGCAGGTTGAACCGGGTATCGACCACGCTGAGGTCGCA
>NZ_JAVHWR010000069.1:0-92927 GCF_032159565.1 Mycobacterium sp. | reverse complement strand
TGATCTACACCGCCGACGAGGTCGTCGAGGAGTCGAAGCCGTACGACGCGGACGACACGGTGACCGTGGACGCGCGCTCGGTGATGGTGCTGCAGGCCCACAGCTGATTACTTCGGCTGCGCGCTCGCCTCACTCGACGACGTTGTAGAACGACTCGCCGTCCTCGGGCGTTCCGTCGATCTGGCCCCGTTCGCGGCCATGCTGTTCGGGGTCGATGCGGTCGAGTTCGTCGTCGGGTTCCGACACGGTGTCCCGGTCCGCCGGGTCGTCGGCGTCGCGCGGGTCGATGTCGTCGGGTGTCACTTCCGGCTCCTCGTCGGCGAGACGTGCGTCGAGCGTCTCGTCCTCGGCTGCGTCGATCCACCGCTCCGGTGGGTCGACGACCTCGTCGCCGTCGTCGTTGCGAATCTCGTCGGAGTCGAGCGCCTCTTCGGGCGTCAACGGGTTGTCGTCGGAGACGTCACGTGCCATACATCCCATGTTGCCCGACATCCGACTGGCCGAACAGGGGGTCTCCACATTGACCGCCACGAGATTGGTGCGACCCGGACGGCGGCGTTCGAGAAAGCGCATCGTGATGGTTGCTGACGGCGGGGACTTCGAAGAGCCCCCGGGAGCCTTGTCGGCGAGGAACGTGTCGCCCGCCGAGGGGTCGGAGCGGAGTGGCCGACAGCCCGGTCGGTGGTTCGGCATGCGCCGCCGAACGTAATTTGCTCAGCCGAAAATGTTGCCCATACCAGGGAGTATGGTACGGTTGACCAGCTGAAGCAGCCGTGGTCGTGTTCGGCACCGAGGGGTGCCGCCGGCCGGGCGGGCTGGAAGTAGAAGCCGAAGAGCGGCGGTGACTACCGGCGGCCACGGTTGCATCAGCACCCTTCTGAGACGGAAATCATTACCGTCGGTAACTTTCACAGGTGTCAAGTTGCTGGTAGTCGTAAGCTGCCGTCCATGAAGCCGCCGCGCGCAGCCACCCGCCGGCTTTCGGTCGACGACTGGATCCAGGCGGGTTTCGCACTGCTCGCCGACGGCGGCCCGCACGCGTTGCGCGTCGACCGGCTCTGCGAACGCCTCGGCGTCACCAAAGGCAGCTTCTATTGGCACTTCTCCGATCTGCACGCCTATCGGACCGCGCTCCTCGAGGCCTGGGGCAGTCTGCAGGACTTGGACCGCCAGCGTTTCGAGAACATGCCGGGTGCTGAACCGCGCCAACGCCTGCAGGCCATGATGCAAGCGTTGATGAGCCCCCAGTTGTACGCGTTGGAACGCGCCATGAGGGTGTGGTCGCTGAGCGACGAAACCGTCGCCGAGGGCGTGCGAAGAAGCGACATGCAAGTGCTGGGCGCCGTGCACCAGGTATTCATCGAAGCCGGCTTCGATGAACAGGACGCACTGGTCCGAGCGGTCACTTTCTTCGCAGCCGGAATGGGGTTTCTGCACGGCTTCGACATCGAACGGCCGTCCGACGGCGAGGACCTCTTCTTGGATTTCATGTTGCGGCCCTAGTCGGACGGCTTCAGGCCGGTCTTGGCGTCGAGGTACTGCAGCAGGTCGTGGGCGGCCAGTTCGATGTCCTTGTGGCGCCACTCCGACGCACGGTAGACGCAAGCGATCAGGCCCGTTCGGTGGACCCGGCGCAGATCGCCGTAGACGAACGCGTACCTCGCCTTGGTGTGGTCCTTCGCATCCGCGTTGAGACCGAGATGCCAATCCGCATATTCGTCCCACGAGTGCTTCTCCAGGAACGCGTTCTGGGCTTCGGCGCGCGGTTGCACCTGACCCCAGTCGCTGTCGAGCACATATTGGCGGGCATCGATCAGCTTGCGCGCCTTGCTCACGGCGCTTTTGTTCAGGATGTACTTGGCCATCCGGATGAATACCCGCTACGCCACCGCGACCCGCTCGGCGGCCATCACCTCGGCGGCCGCGCGTTCACCCGAGCGCACCGCGCCGTCCACCCACCCGCACATGACGGCTGAGCTCTCTGTCCCGGCCCAGTGGATGCGGCCGCACGGCTCACGCAGCGCGGGCCCGAATTCGGTGAGCACTCCCGGCGGTGCGTGGCTGATCATGCCGCCGCCCGAATAGCGTTCGGTCGTCCAGTTCTGCTCGACGAAGTCGACCGGCGAACGCGCCTTGCCGCCAAAGCGTTTGACGAGTTCACCCAGCACCTGGGCCCGGCGGTCGGCTGCGTCGAGGGCGCACAGGCCACGGGCGGTGGGCCCCTCGATGATCACACACAGCACCCCTGGAGTGCCGGTGTCGGTGCACGCATCGATGGTGACCGAAGCGGGCGTACCGGGGGCCGCCGACTGCCCCGACAGGCCGTCCGCGCGCCAGAACGGCTCGTCGTAGACGATGTTGATCTTGTATACCGCCCCGCTCGGCATGCGCTGGTGTAGGAACGATCGGTCGATAGGAAGCATTGGCTCGTAAAGGATTTGGCTCGCGATCGCGATCGGGACGGATACGATCGCACGTCGCGCTGTCACCGTTGTGTCGTCGGATCGGACGGTCACGCAGTCGTCGTCCTGATCGATGCGCCGCACCGGTTGAGACAGCCGCAGTGAGTCGCCGATCTGCGCGGCCATCGGCCCGTACACCGCACCCATGCCGCCGACGATGCGGGAATCCTGCGATGCGCCCTCTACGCCGAACACGAATTCCGGACCGCCGCCAGACGCCATCTGATGCAGCGCGAAGAGCAGTGAAACCTCTGACGTGTCGCTGGTGTAGGTGCCGCCGATCGCGGTCTCCAGCAGCTCGCGGGCGGCCAGTGAGCGCACATGGTGATCGAGCCACTGCCCGACGGTGATGCGGTCCCATTTGTCCGCCTTCCCGGCGTCCCACGGCGCCTCGAGCGGAATCGTTTTGCACATCTTGGCCAGCTCGAGCATCGCCGTGCCGAGGTTCACCGTCGCGAACGGGTTCAGCGTCCGCGGCACGGTGCCCTTGTAGCGGTACTGCTTGCCGTCGACGACCATCATCGCCTCGCCGTCGGCGTACTGCTTGTAGCTTCCGACGTCGAACTCCTTCATGAGGGCATGAATCCGGTCCTGACCCGGTCCGATCCATGCGCCGCCGCGATCGATCCACGTCCCGTCGGCGCGCAGTTCGGTGAATGTGCGGCCGCCGACCCGGTCTCGGGCTTCCAGCAGCGCCACCGAACGCCCCGCCTGCTTCAGCCGCAACGCGGCCGCGAGGCCGGCGAACCCCGCCCCGATAACACAAAAGTCCACGTCAGCCATGACGTGATGGTCCACCTACCGACCGTTCCGCGCAGCCTTTTGGCAAATTTTACGTGGTCGTCACTCAGCTGACGATGCGCGCGATCGAGCGCAGCGGAATGGGCACCCACGTCGGTCGGTGCCGCGCCTCGTAGGCGGTTTCATATACCGCCTTGTCCAGCTCGTAGGCCGCAAGCAGGGCGCCGGAGTCCCGCGGGTCGGATCCCGACTGCGCGCCGTAGCCCTCGCAGAACGAGGCGCAGTTGCGGTCCACCCACTCCCGGGCGCGGGCCGCCAGCTGCCGAGACCGGTCGTCGTCGGTGCCCTGCTCCATCAGCCGTTGATAGGCGGCGTACTCGAACGAGCGCAGCACGCCCGCGACATCGCGCGCGGGCGAGTCCGGTCGCCTGCGTTCGTCGAGGGGCGCTCCGGGCTCGCCTTCGAAGTCGATCAGCAGCCACCGCTCCGGTGTCCGCAGCACCTGCCCCAGG
The DNA here is from genome assembly GCF_032159565.1 of Mycobacterium sp. Taxonomy (GTDB): domain Bacteria; phylum Actinomycetota; class Actinomycetes; order Mycobacteriales; family Mycobacteriaceae; genus Mycobacterium. Next base: position 89,212 of record NZ_JAVHWR010000069.1, on the reverse strand, counting down.
TGCAGGTCGCCGTGCACGCGCTGCACGGTGATCGTGTCCTCGGCCAGCTTGCGGTAGCGCTCCTCGATGAGCGGAACGTACTGCTCGAGGTCGGGCACCGCCGCGACGGCGGCCACCAACCGCTCCATTACGGCGTCGATCGGGAACTGACTCGTTGTCGTGCCGAGCTCCGCGGCGAGGGTGGCGTGCACCGAGGCGACGGCCTCGCCGAGTCGGTAGGACTCACCCGCGAAGTCGCCGCCGACTTCGTCGGCGTACAGGTCGCCCTCGGCGAACAGATCACGTGTGCTGGCGGTGGCCATGTCCCAACCCTCGGCGGAGTTGGCCGCGAATTCGGTCACCATGCCCAGCGCACTCGAGTCGCCGCCCGACGATGTCTCGTACGATCCGAGCAGCCTCGCCACGTGCGGGTTGCCCGCTCGCGCCAGGACGCGGTTCAGCTCGATGTCCGGGTTCGTGCCCGCGGTGATGCGCCGGAAGATCTTGAAGACGGCCTCTTCCTCGTACACGACGCTGGTGTTGCTCTGTTCGGCACTCGACACCCGCGGTGCGGAGTCGAGAGGCAGCGTGACGTCGGGCTCCTTGCTGAACGTCAGGTCGCCCACGGCCGCCGACGAGTCGATCAACGACAGCAGGTACTTCGCGTCCGCCGGGTTGTACACCGCGTCGTAGGCGGTGCGGCCCTCATCCGCACCAATCGTCGCGATGTCCGCGTACTCCTCGATCGGGCCGGCGTCCCAGCGCACGACCACTTGATAGGTATCCGTCGAGCCGTTCGTGTAGGAGGCATCGAGCAGCACCAGCTCGAGATCGTCGCGGAGCGCCACCACGCTCGCGGGCTCGACCGCGGACAGCGTACGGGTGCGGCCCGCATACCAGCGCTGCTCGGGAAGCCACTCGGACCATGGCAGGTTCGCGGGCCGGCTCATGACTTCTCCTCAGCCGCCTTCAGCTCGAACCAGTAGAACCCGTGGCCCGGCAGGGTCAACAGGTACGGCAACTGGCCGATCGGCGGAAACTCAACGTACCCGGTCATTTCGACGGGGGTGTACCCCGTCCAGTGCTGGAGGTTCAGCTCGATCGGCTGCGGGAATCGCGACAGGTTGTTCACGCACAGCACGACGTCCTGCCTGCCGTCGCGCTCGAGTTCCCGCACGTACGTCAGCACCGACGGGTTGGAACCGCCGAGCTCGCGGAACGACCCGATGGCGAACGCCTCGTGGCGGCGTCGCACGGCCAGCATGGTGCGCGTCCAGTTCAGCAGCGATGCGGAGCTGTCGCGCTGGGCCTCCACGTTCACCGACTGATACCCGTAGATCGGGTCCTGGTTCGGCGGCAGATAGAGCTGGCCGGGATTGGCCTTCGAGAACCCGGCGTTGCGGTCGGGCGTCCACTGCATCGGGGTGCGCACACCGTCGCGGTCGCCGAGCCAGATGATGTCGCCCATGCCGATCTCGTCACCGTAGTAGAGCACCGGCGAGCCGGGCAGCGACAGCAGCAGCGCGGTGAACAACTCAATCTGGTTGCGGTCGTTGTCCAGCAGCGGAGCGAGCCGGCGGCGGATGCCGACGTTCGCCTTCATGCGCGGATCCTTGGCGTACTCGGTGTACATGTAGTCGCGCTCTTCGTCGGTGACCATTTCGAGCGTCAACTCGTCGTGGTTGCGCAGGAAGATGCCCCACTGCGCCATCTCCGGTATCGGCGGCGTATGGGCCAGGATCTCCGAGATCGGAAACCGCGACTCCCGCCGGACCGCCATGAAGATGCGCGGCATCAGCGGAAAGTGAAACGCCATATGGCATTCGTCGCCGCCGGTGTCGGCATCGCCGAAATACTCGACCACATCGGCGGGCCATTGGTTGGCTTCGGCCAGCAGGACCCGGCCGGGATACTCGTCGTCGATCACCTTGCGGCAGTGCCTGAGGAACTCGTGCGTCTCCGGCAGGTTCTCGCAGTTCGTCTCTTCGCGTTCGAACAGATACGGCACCGCGTCCAACCGGAAGCCGTCGATGCCGAGGTCGAGCCAGAACCGCAGCACGTCGATCATCGCTTCTTGAACGGCCGGGTTGTCGTAATTCAGGTCGGGCTGATGGGAGAAGAACCGGTGCCAGTAGAACTGCTTGCGCACCGGATCGAACGTCCAGTTCGATTCCTCGGTGTCGACGAAGATGACTCGGGCATCGGCGTACTTCTGGCTGGTGTCGCTCCACACGTAGTAGTCGCCGTACGGACCGTCCGGGTTGCGGCGTGACTCCTGGAACCACTCGTGTGAATCAGAGGTGTGGTTCATCACGAGGTCGGTGATGACGCGGATGCCCCGGCGGTGAGCGGCATCCAGCAGTGCGACGAAGTCTTCGACCGTCCCGAACTCGGGCAGCACCTTGTAGAAGTCGCGGATGTCGTAGCCGCCGTCGCGCAGCGGCGAGTCGTAGAACGGGGGCAGCCAAAGACAGTCGACACCAAGCCATTTCAGGTAATCGAGCTTGTCGATGAGACCGCGCAGATCGCCCGAACCGTCGGCGCTGCCGTCGTAGAACGCGCGCACCAGAACCTCGTAGAACACCGCACGCTTGAACCAGGTGCGGTCCTCGGGAAGGACAGCGGCATGGCCGAAGTCGTCGGCGGTCGGATGTTCGACCACGCCGTGTTCGACGTGGCTGCCCTGCGTGGGGTCGTGTTCGACGATTTCGCCGACGCGGTTTCGCGCATCGAGTGGAGCATCCATTGACCTTCAAACCTACCCACCCGCGGTGGAGTTGAATCCGCTCAGCGTGTCGCAATGGCATTGGGCAAAGAAGTGCCTTGCGATGGTGTAGAGGAACGGTTGAAACCGCCGCCGAACCGGGCTAACGTTTGCGCGACCTTTGTTCCCGTTGATGGCGGCATCGGTTTTCATAATTCCTCGACGAATCGAGTGGCCGTGTCAGAGCCGAATGATGGCGAAGCCCCAGTAATCGTTGGTTTGTCCGATGCGGCCATGCACATGTACGCCGCGGCGATCGACGCCCTTCCCGATCCAAGCGATCCGCAGTACCCGGACCGGGCAGGCGTGATCCTCGCGGGTTTGCGCAAACTGCAGGATTCCCTCGCCGACGCCGCCAGCCGCAGCCGGGTGACCCCGTCGGTCATCGTGGCGCTGAGTGGTGTCCGCACCCGCTACGACGATCTGATGGCCACCGCGGCCAACGGGCCGGGTGCCACGCTGGGTCAGCGCCTCTACATCGCCCGCGGCCGGGCCAAGCTCACCACCAAGGAAGCGGCCAACGGTGTCGGCCTGCGCAAAGACTTGATCGAGGCCGTCGAAGCCGAGGAGCCGGTGCTCGAGGACGAGGCTTCGCGAATCAAGGATCTCATCGCCGCCCTCGGCGGCTGACGCCGAAGCACTCCCGACTTCGCTCCCGGCGAGACCATCTTCGCAAGGGGCGATCTCGGTGCCGCGCTCTACCTTCTCGTCGACGGGAAGGTGAAGCTGGGCCGCTGCGCCGACGACGGCCGGGAGAACCTCCTCACCGTGCTGGCGCCGCCGGACATGTTCGGCGAGCTGTCCCTCCTCGATCCGGGACCGCAGCCGTGGACCGCCACCGCGGTCACCGACGCCCGTACGGTGATGGTCAACCGTGCGCAGCTGGACGCCTGGATGATCGATCATCCCGCGATGGGGGACCGCCTGCTGAGGCTGATGGCCCGGCGGTTACGCCACACCACCGACACCCTCGCCGATCTGGCGTTCATCGACGCGCCCGCGCGGGTCGCCAAACAACTGCTCGGTTTGGCGCAGCGATTCGGCATCCCGGAGAACGGCTCGATGCGAGTGACGCACGATCTGACCCAGGAAGAGCTGGCTCACCTCGTTGGTGCGACCAGGGAGACCGTAAACAAGGCGCTGTCGGATTTCCGCAACCGCGGGTGGATCCGCGTCGACGGCAAGAGCGTGCTCATCTCGGATTCCGAACGCCTGGCTCACCGGGCGCAATGACGAGCGCGGCTAGGGCAGGTAGCGGGCGGCGCCGCCGGCGCGGATCATCCGGCCCGCCTTGGCCTGCCGATAGCCGATGACGCCGCCGCCGAAGGTCATCAGCAGGATGCCCGCGACGCCGGGCAGGGCGGCGCCTGCCAGCTGCCCGAGAGTCGGGCTGCGCAGGTAGTCGGTGTATCCACGTGGCGGGGTCTGGCCGGACATCGCCTTGACGGTGCCCGCGGGCGGCTGCCCCAGTTGGCCTGCCGGCCGGACGCCCTCGGCGGTCGAGCCGGATTCTGCGTACGCGGTACCCGCGGCGGCCGAACCGACACCGCGCGCGGGCGTCGCAGCGGCAGGGAACAACGGAAAGCGGGCCGAGGCGGGGGGCGGTGCAGGCGGCGCGACGATGGGCGCCGAAATCACCGGCGCTGCCCCGAACCCGGTCGCTTGATAGTCGCTGCCGCCGCCGCCCGTCACACCGCCGGACGCGTCGAGTACCGGCTCAGGCTCCGGCGCTCCGCCGCGGAATGCTGGAGCCGGCGTCGGCTGGGGTTCCGGCTGCGGCTTCGTGACGCCGAGGAAACGCGCGACGATCTGGTTCGCGTTCCACCAGGCCCCGCCGTCGCGCCGGATCAGAAGGTAATACGGGAAGGGGTAGGAGGCGAAGCTGGCCACCTTCTGCTCCGGTTCCGGCTCCGCCTTGGCGGCGGTGTTGTCGACGGAATCGCCTCCACCGCCCGTTTCGGCGACGGCTGCGGGCGCGATCTCTCCGTAATCGGAGCCGCCGCCGGATTCGACTGTCACTGCACCCTCGGTACCTGAGCCGCTTTCCGTCCCGTCGGAGGTGGCGGCACGCTCGGTGTTGGCCGCTGTCTCGGGTGCGGGTTCGCCCGCGTCGCCGAACGTCGCGACGTTGGGTTCGGTGGCGCTTTGATGTTCTTCGGGGGCGGCCTCGTGGTTCACGCCGTCCTGACCGGCGCCTTCGTTACCGGGGGCGTTGCTCGACTTTTCGTCGCTCTGACTGGGCGCGTAATCGCCCGGGGCTGCGATGGCCACGGCGGCTGAACCGGTGCCGAGCACGAGGAGACCGACCAGCACGCCGGCACACGCCGCGACGCGCAGAGCCGACACCCCCATTACCCCTCATTTCTCGATGAACAACTTGCTGACTAGGCGTTTCCGGTGAGGGAATTCTCGCATACTTCTCGCGACTGATCGGCGGAACGTTTCCTTGTCGGCGTTCGCGCGACGACGGTGACCTGCGACGTTGGAGTATCGTGCCGACGTGGCATCCGCACATCGGCCGTCGGCCGCCGAGGGGGCGCGCACCATTGCCGCCGGCACCAACACGGGCACGCTAGCGACGCTCTCCTCGGCAGGCGAGCCGTGGGCCTCGTTCGTCACCTACGGGCTGCTGAACGGAGCGCCGGTGCTGTGCGTCTCGAACCTGGCCGAGCACGGCCGCAACCTTCTCGCCGATCACCGAGCCAGCATCTCGATTGTGGCGCCCGGCCCGGACCCGGACCCGCAGTCGTGGGGACGGGTGACGCTCGCCGGTTGCGTCGAACGACCCGTCGGCGACGAACTCGCCGCCGCGAAGGACGCGCATCTGGCCGCGGTTCCGGGTGCGCAGAACTACATCGACTTCGGCGACTTCGCCCTGTGGGTGCTACGGGTGCAGCGGGTGCGCTGGTATGGCGGCTACGGCCGGATGGACGTGGTCACGGGCGATGCCTACTCGGCGGCCGCAGCCGACCCGATCGCGCCGCGCTCGGCGGGGACCGCTACGGACTCGATATGATTTACGCTCCGCCACAATCGAATTGACGCAGCGCGCTAAGATCGGCCAGTGACCGAGCGCTCCGAGCTGTGGCAGTCCGCATTCGAACTGATACGCACCCGCGGCTACGAGCATCGCGACGAGCCGTTCAAGCTGGCGAGCGGCCAGCTCAGCCACGACTACATCGACGGCAAGTACGCCGTCGACACCGGCGAGCGACTGACTGTCGTGAGCCGCGCGGTCGCCGCGCTTGCGGCCGACAAGGGCATCGAGTTCGACGCGGTTGGCGGCCTCACCATGGGCGCCGACCCGCTGGCACACGGCGTCGCGATGGTGACCGGCAAGGCGTGGTTCTCGGTGCGCAAGGAGCAGAAGCAGCGCGGACGCGAGCAGTGGGTCGAGGGCACCCGGCTGACGGAGGGCACCCGCGTGCTGCTGGTCGACGATGTCATCAGCACCGGCGGCTCGACCGCGCTGGCATTCGACCGGATCGCCCCGCTCGGCGTCGTCGTCACCGGCGTGATCCCGATGGTCGACCGCGGTGACGTCGCCGCCACGCTGTTCGCCGAGCGCAACGTCCCGTTCGTCGCGCTGGTCACCTACCGCGACCTCAGAATCGAGCCGATCAAGCCGGTGTGAGCGTCAACGCGTAAGGATGCGTGCGCACAGCGTCAAGACGCCGTCAAGAGTCCCCCCGGCGGCGGGATTCGCGCGCACCGTGGCGATATGACACTGCTGGACCATGTTCCGTCTCTCCGCCGGGCCGCCACGCCGCGGATAGATCCGCGAATCTGGCCGATGACGGCCTCTGTGGACGCACTCGGTCGACTCTGCGTCGGTGGCGTGCCTCTGACCGAGATCGCTGACGAGTTCCGCACCCCCGCCTATGTTCTCGACGAGGCCGACTTCCGGGCACGGCTGCAGCGTTACCGCTCGGCTCTGCCCGGAGTCGAAGTGGTCTACGCCGCGAAGGCGCTTCTGTGCACCGGCGTCGTGCGGTGGGTCACCGATTCGGGAGCGGGCCTCGACGTCAGCTCGGCGGGCGAACTGGCGACCGCGTTGGTCGCAGGCGCCGACCCGGCGCGCATCGTCATGCACGGAAACGCGAAGTCGCAGGACGAACTGCGCGATGCCGCGGTGATCGGGGTCGGTCGCATCGTCGTCGACTCGCTCATGGACATCGCCTATCTGAGCTGTGAGGCGCGTCAACCCCTTCGGGTGCTGGTTCGCGTCACCCCCGATGTCGACGCCCATGGTCACGCCGCGGTGATGACGGGGGTGAACGACCAGAAGTTCGGTTTCACGCTCGGCGATGGCCACGCCGAAGAAGCGGTGAAACGCATTGTGGCTCATCGGCTTCTAACACTGGTGGGGCTGCACTGCCACATCGGGTCGCAGATCACCGATCCCGCGTTGTTCGGCGAAGCCATTCGAAGAATGGTCGCCACGATGGCCGACATCCGCACCAGGCACGGCGTCGTGCTGTCCGAACTCAACATCGGCGGAGGTCACGGAGTGCCCTATGTGAGCGGCGATCCCGGACTCGATCCCGGCGTGCTGTCCGAACTCATCGACGACGCGCTCAACGAAGCCTGTGCGGACGAACGGTTCCCACGGCCGCGCATCGTCGTCGAACCCGGCCGGGCGATCAGCGCAAGGGCGGGAGTCACGCTGTACCGCGTCATCTCGGTCAAGTCGCAGGCCGGTGGGCGCACGTTCGTCGCGGTGGACGGCGGTATGTCCGACAATCCGCGCGTCAGCCTGTACGGCGCGAGATACACCGTGGCACTTGCCAATCGACACTCGGAGGCGCCGACGCACAAGGTCACCGTCGCCGGGCGGCACTGCGAGGCGGGCGACGAACTGGCCCGGGACGTCGACCTGCCCGCCGATATCCGCCCCGGTGATCTGCTTGCCGTGGCCTGCACGGGCGCCTATCACCACAGCATGGCGTCGAACTACAACATGGTGACGCGGCCGCCACTGATCGCGTTACACCGCGGCAGGGCTCGCGAATTGGTGCGCCGTGAAACGCTCGCCGATCTCCTTGCCCGCGATCGCGGATGGACGAATCCACGCCCGCCCAATGGCTCCGGCTGTGAGGCCCTGCTGCATGGTGAGTGACACCGCGCTAACCGGCGGGCTCGACCACCAGCACGCCCGTCTGTTCGACGCCGACGGTGACCGGATCTCCGGAACCGAACGCGCGGGCGGCCGAACTGGTCATCTGTGCGCCGACCACCGTGCCGTCGGCCAGGGTGCAGTACACCCGAGACGTCGGTCCGAGGAACGCGACGGACGTCACCGCCGCGGTGCCCGCCGGGTCGGCGGTGACAGTCACCGACTCCGGGCGAACCATCGCCAGCCCGGCGCCTGAGCCGATCGAGCCGGGCAGCGCAGCAACGGAAGTGCCCAGCAGTTGGACCTGCCCGGCCGAAACGTCCGCGGGCACTTTGTTGTTCAGGCCGACGAAGTCCGCGACGAACGGCGTCGCGGGGTTCGCGTAGAGCTCGGCAGGGGCGGCGAGCTGCTCGAGCCTGCCCTGACTCATCACGCCGACCCGGTCTGCGACGGCGAGCGCCTCCTCCTGGTCGTGTGTGACGAACAGCGTCGTCGTGCCCACCTCGAGTTGAACGCGGCGGATCTCGTCGCGCAGCTGCACCCGAACCTTGGCGTCAAGTGCCGACAGCGGCTCGTCGAGCAACAGCACACGCGGCTGGATGGCCAGCGCCCGGGCGAGGGCGACCCGCTGCTGCTGGCCGCCGGAGAGCTCGCTGGCGTACTTGTCCCGGTGTGCCGTCAACCCGACCAGCTCGAGCATCTCGTAGGCGCGGGACATCCTCTGCGCCTTGTCCTTTCCGCGCATCTTCAGGCCGAACGCGACGTTGTCGAGCACGGTCAGGTGCGGGAAGAGGCTGTACGCCTGAAAAACCATACCCATGTCACGCTTGTTCGCAGACACAGCGGTCAAATTCTTGCCGTCCACAGACACGGTGCCCGACGTTGCCTCGTCGAGACCGGCGAGGATGCGCAATGCGGTGGTCTTGCCGCATCCCGACGGGCCGAGCAGTGCGACGAGCTCACCGGGCTCGATATGCAAGGTCAACCCGTCGAGGGCCTTGACTACCCCTTGATTGCTCCTCCCGTGCGCGGTCCCTTGATTGCTCCTCCCGTGCGCGGTCCCGTAGACCCGGGTCAGGTCGTTCAGCTCGACGGAAACCCCAGTTGTCATGTCGGAACTCCAGGTTCGGTCGCGGACGCGAGGAGCGAAGAAGGCCCAGCGGTCGTCGGTGCGGCCGGCGCCGCAGTGGTGCGCCGCCTGCCGCGGGTGACAAGCGCGAGGATGAGCAGTAGCACGAAGCCGAACACCAGGGTGGCCAGCGAAGCGGCCACCGATGTCGGGCCGTCCGACTTACCGATCAGCACGATCTGGACCTGCAGTGTCTGGTAGCCGGACAACGACGCGATGGTGAACTCCCCCAACACCACAGCGATCGAGATGAACGCCGCCGACAGGATGCCGGACCAGATGTTCGGCACCACCACCCGACCGATCGTGGTCAGCCAGCCCGCGCCGAGCGAGCGCGCCGCCTCCGACAGCGTCTTCAGATCGATCGCCGACAGCGAGGCGTCGATCGCGCGGTACGCGAACGGCAGAACCAGCACCACGTAAACGAATGTCAGCGTAAGAGCCGACTCGCCGAGCAGGTAGGTCACCCACAGGTAGACGTTGCGCAGTCCGACGACGATCACCAGGGCCGGGATCGTCAGCGGAAGCAGGCAGAGGAATTCGACGGGGCCCTTCGCCCACGGCGCGCGCAGCCTTACCCAGATCATCGTCGGCACCAGAATCACCAGCATCAGCACCACGGTGAAAATGGCCAGCAGCAGCGAGATCACGATGGCCTGATACAACGCATCGTCGGCCACCAGGTTCTTCCAGGCCTGCATGGTCCGCCCGCCCGCGATCAGGTTGCGGGTGGAGAAGTCGGCCATGGCATACAACGGGAACAGGAAGAACAATCCGAAGACGATCAGCAGAACTACGCGAAAGACCTTGCCGCCCAGCGTCGTTTTTCTCACTGCAGCCACCTTGCGGTACGGCGCACCAGCGCGTCGTAGGCGACCATCACGATCGCCACGATGATGATCATCTCCAGCGCCAGCGCATAGGCGAACCCGGACTGGCCCAGCACCACCTCGCTCGTCAGCGCCGCCCGAATCAGCAGCGGCACGATCGGGCTGCCCTGACTCACCAGCGCCGCCGCCGTCGCGTAGGCCGCAAAAGCGTTGGCGAACAACAGCAGAAACGAGCCGAGGAATGCCGGGGTGAGAAGAGGCACCGCGACCTGCCGCCAGTACTGGAACGTCGATGCGCCGAGGCTGACCGCAGCCTCGCGCCACTGGTCGCGCAGCCCCTCCAGCGCGGGCACGAACACGATCACCATGAGCGGGATCTGGAAGTAGGTGTAGACGAGGATCAACCCGGTGAGGCTGTACAGCCAACCGGATCCTGCGAGATTCCAGCCGAAGTGCTGCTGCACCCAGAGGGTCAGCACGCCGTTTAGGCCGATCGTCGCCAGGAACGCGAAAGCCAATGCGACGCCGCCGAACTGGGCGAGCACGCTGCACAGCGATATGACCGCTCTGCGCAGCACCGAGGCCGGCGGGCTGCTCACGATGAGCCAGGCCAGCACGGCGCCGAGCACCGCACCGATGATCGCCGTGCTCGCCGACAGCAGCACGCTCTTCCACAATGCGGACAGTGCGGTGTCGGAGAACAACGCCACTATCCGGTCCAGGGAAAACGCCCCGTCGACGAAGAACGCACTGACGATCACCGTCACGGTCGGGACGATCAGAAAGATCGTCACCAACGCGAAGAACGGCAGCAGCGGCAGCGACTCCCGAAATCTGCGCATCACGTGCTCGCTCCTCGCATGCGCGTCAGCCAACGGCCTTGGCCCAGTTGTCCGCCAGATACTTGGTGGCCCTGTCGGTCTGGTCGGGCGTCGGAACGGTGACCGGGCCGTCGATCACCGGGATCTTGTCGACCGCGGTCTTGTCGATGGTGCCCGCCCGCATCATGGTGTCGGCCCGCACCGGCCGCACCCCGCCTGCGGCGTAGAGGTTCTGTCCCTCGTCGCTGTAGAGAAACTCCTGCCACAGCCGCGCCGCCGCGGGATGCGGAGCGCCTGAGTTGATCGCCTGGTAGTAGTAGCCGGCCACCACCGCGTTCGACGGCACGAAGACCTGCCAGCTCGGCAGCTTCGCGGATCTGGCGGCGTTCAGGTAATTCCAGTCGATGACGACGGGCGTCTGCCCGGACTCGATGGTCGCAGGGGTCGGGTCGACGGGCAGGAAGTTGCCCGCTGCCTTGAGCTTGCCGAAGAAGTCCACCCCTGGCGCGACGTCGTCGACCGAACCGCCCTGGGAGAGCGCGACCATCAGCACGCCCGAGAACGCCGCGCCCGCCTGGGTCGGGTCGCCGTTGAGCGCCACCTTGCCGCTGTACTCGGGTTTGAGCAGATCGTTGACGTCGGTCACCGGTGGCACCTTGGCCGAGTCGAAGCCGATGGACATGTAGCCGCCGTAGTCGTTGACCCATTTACCGTCGGGGTCCGAGTATGCCGCGGGAATGTCGTTGAACGTCGCGACCTTGTACGGCGCGAACATCGACGTATTGGCCAGAGCGACAGACTGGCCCAGGTCGAAGACGTCGGGGGCGGTGCTCCTGCCCTTCTGCTGGTTCGCGGCGTTGATCTCGTCCTGGCTGGCCGCGTCGGGCTGTGCGGAGTTCACCGTGATGCCGTACTTGTCGGAGAAGGCCTTGATCATCGCGCCGTAATTGGCCCAGTCCGGCGGCAGCGCGATCACGTTCAGCTGGCCCTCTTTTTTGGCCGCATCGACGAGGCCGTCCATGCCGCCGAAGTCCTTCGCCGACGTCGCCTGCGCGGCGTCCACGCCCGACTGCGTCTGCGCGCCTTCGCTTTTCTTCTCCGGTGGGGCGCAGGCCGCGAGACCGGCGACGAGAACAGCGGAGGCGGCGAGTGCGGTGACGCCGCAGAGGTGCGATTTCTTCATGGGCGAACCTTCCGATGGATAGGCAAACCAGTGCTGGCGCGGCGATGACGGCGCAGGGTCATCGCGATGAATGGATCACCCGGCGTTGGAACCCTATCGTGGCCGCGAGTCGGCGGCAGGGCGGTTGCTGTGAGTCGATATTTGTCTAGCCGAGCGCGCGTTTTCCCAGGTGGTGGCGTTAGCATCAGAGGGTGCCGGAGAAGGGGGCCTCGGGGGACTTCGACTACCTGCGGGAAGTGACCGACGGGAGCGATGGGGTCGACGTCGTCGACGAGGAAAATGCATACAGGTCCGAGGCCGACCTCGATTACCTGTTGGGCGAGGACGCGTCGCGGGGGCGCGATGGGTTCGACGCATTCGACGAGAGCACGTGGGACGAGGATTTCACCGCGGTCTCCACGACTCCCTGGTACCGGTCGCCGCAGGCGCGCACCCTGATGATCGCGAGCGGCGCGGCGCTCTCGGCGATCGTGGTATCGGCGGTTCTGTTGGTGTTCCGGGGTTCTCCCGCAGCAGATCATCCGGCGCCTGCGGATAGCTCGACACCGGTCACCACACCTTTGGCCACGGCCACGAGCGAAATACCGCCTCCGCCACCTCCGCCACCGCCGGAACCGTCCGTGGTGAACGAGGCCCCGGCGGTCGTGCGGCCGACGGTGCGGCCGAGGCCGACGAAGCAGCCCGAGATCGGCGTGACACGGACGCCGGTGACCCGGCAGCCGATCAGTGTGGCCCCGCAGCCACGCCGACCCAGGTAATCGATCGCCCTTTAGCGGTGGTGCCCGCCGTGGTGAAAGAGCAGCACGTTGCCGAAGAACGGGTACTGGTTGGGATAGGTGACTTCATGATCGCTGTTGATCTGCACATTGCCCGGTGACTGGCCCTGGGTGGTCTGTGCACCGACGTAAGTGCAAAGCGGGCCCGTCGGTGTCTCATCAAAGCTCGAGACATCGACGATTTCTAAACTGAACGTTTAGTTTCAACACCGGAGCGGGCTGGGCCATACCAGCGCCTCATGTGCTCAGTCACCCGCCTTGAGCCCCCGGATGGCGGCATCCACGATCGCGTCGGCCGTCGCGTCGGTCAGCGGCGCATGGCCCATCATCAGGCGATACAGCGCGGGCCCGACGACAAGGTCGATCGCCACTTCCCGATCGATGTCGGCGCGCAGTTCGCCGCGCGCGACACCTCGATCCCAGATCGTCCGGAACAGGTCGCGGCGAGATTCGACCAGGTTCGCGCGAAGCTCCTGCTGGATCAGCGGGTCGGTCTGTGCCTCGCCGATGAGTTGTGCGTACACGCGCCCGCTCTGACCGGTGTAGAAGTGCACGAGGCCACGCATGACGGCGGTCAGGTCGTCATGAGCAGAACCCGTGTCCGGATCGTGCGACTCGGCCATCAACTCGGAGAGGAACGCGTCGATGGCGACCGCGTACTTGTTGGGCCACCACTTGTAGATGGTCGCCTTGCTCGCACCGCTGCGAGTGGCGATCTCCTCCGTGGTCATCGCGCGCAGCCCGACCTCCTTCAACAGTTCAGAGGTGGCACGCAGTACCGCGGCGCGGGACTCCTCGCTGCGCGGCCGGCCGGGGCGGTTGCGCGGTTGCACGTCCACTGTGCGGCTACCCGCCATTTCTCACCTCTCCACAGATAATGAACGTAGCGTTCATATTCCCTACTATTGACCATTCGGGCGCTATCGCAACCTGAGGAGAAGATGGCCGACTTCGACGCCAGGGAGAGGTTCGCCTCCTCGCCCGTCGCACAGCTTGCGACGGCGGGTGCCGACGGCGTCCCGCATCTGGTCCCTGTCGTCTTCGCGGTCAGCAACGACGTCATCTACACCGCGGTCGACGCCAAACGGAAATCCACCCACCGGCTGCGCAGGATGGCCAATATCGAAGCCAACCCCGCGGTCAGCCTCATCGTCGACCACTACGACCACGACTGGTCGCAGCTATGGTGGGTACGAGCAGACGGCATCGCCGAAATCCATTACAGCGGTGAAGAAATGGCGACCGCGTACTTCGAGCTCCGGCGGAAGTACGTCCAGTACGAGCGCATCGCTCTTGACGGGCCCGTCATCACCGTCACCGTGGCCCGGTGGTCGGGATGGCAGGCCTGACCCGCCGGTAATACCTGGGCTCGCTGCGACGATAAACGTCGTGACATGACACAGGGTGTAGGGCTTTCGGTTGGCGCCGCGAACGTCGCCGCCGTGATACCGGGTTGCGCGGCCGTCACACGACAGCCGGTGCTCACCCTCTACCGGCATCGTCCGCCGGAGGTCGGCGTGCCCGCCGAGAACCCCCGGCTGGCGCAGCGTGGGCTGGTTGTGAACGACTTCGTCGATCGGGCCGCCGATCCGGTCGGCATCGTGGCCGCCGACGGCTCCGTCCATCGCGGTGAAGCACTGATCGCCGACGCGCTGCGTGCGGTGAGCCGCGCCGTCACCGGCGGTCGGGCGCCGCAGTCACCGCCGGGAGTCGCCTTCCCCGCCCACTGGCGCCCCGCGGCCGTCGACGCCCTGCGCAGGGAACTGCTCCGGCGGCCCGAATGGCCGCGGCCGGACCGGTTGCCGTTGATGTCGGATGCCGCGGCGGCGCTCACCGCATTGCAGGCCGACCCCGGACTGCCGACCCGTGGAGTGATCGCCCTCTGCGATTTCGGCGGCACCGGCGCCAGCATCACGCTGATTGACGCAGCGGGCGGGTACCAGCCCATCGGTGCGACGGCGCGTCACGCTGAGTTCTCCGGCGAACTCATCGACCGTGCACTGCTCGCGCACGTGATCGCGGATCTGTCCATCAGCGGCACCTCCGACGTGGCGGGAACGGCCGCATTCGGATCGCTGCATCGGCTCCGCGCCGAGTGCCGAGGCGCCAAGGAGCGTCTGTCCCGCGGCGCGGTCACCACCCTGTTCGCCGACGTCCCCGGGTTCCGCGGCGACGTGCGGCTTACCCGCGCTGAACTCGACGGCGAGATCCGGCAGCCGCTAGCGGCATTCATCGACGCGTTGCGGGAACACTTGTTCCGCAACCGGATTCATCCCGCCGATCTGTCGGCGGTGGCATCCATCGGTGGCGGCGCGAGTATCCCGGCGGTCACCACAGCGCTGTCCGACCAGCTTCGGGTGCCTGTGATCAGCACGCCCCATCCCGAACTGACCGCCGCGCATGGTGCCGCTCTGCTGGCCGTCCGCAGACCGGAGGATGAGATTCTGACCGCCGTCGCGTCACCGGTGCGGTCGACGGCAATGCGCCCGCTGGCCTGGTCGGAGGTCGACAATGTTCCCGAGATCGCGCCATTCGCAATCGAATCCGAGGCACCGGCCGGTCTGAGCGCGGCCCGGCCCGGGGTCGACTTCGTACCCGAGGACAAGCCTGCTCGCCACAAGCCTTCGGCCGTCCCGTGGTATCGCCCGCTCCTCGTCACCGCCGGCGTATTCGCCGCCATGGTGCTCGTCGGCACGGCCGCCGTCCTGGCCATCCGCGACGACGCCTCCGCGATGACGGGGACGACAACGACGACGACAACCGTGCAGCCGGATCCGGCGGCTCCCGCGGCGCCCCCACCAACCGCCCTCGCGGTGACACCGGAACAGACGCCGAACGCTCCGTCGTACATTCGTCCGCCTGCACCGGTGACCCGGGTCGTGGTGACGACGCCGCCGCCGGTGGTCATGCAAGCACCCGCGCCCGCGGCGGCTCCTCCACCGCCGCCCGCCGACAACCCACCGCCGGTGAGCGCGCCGCCGCCGAGCGCGCCGCCGACGTCGACCCCGACCACCACGTCGACACCGACCACCGCGTCCCCGCCACCCAGTAGCCCGCCGAGCAGTCCACCGTCATCACCACCTTCGGAACCGCCGAGCAGCCCGCCGTCGTCGGCGCCGCCGAGTTCGGAGCAGTCGACGCCGCCTTCACCCGAGAAGCCGCCGAGCGAGCAGACCGATCAGCCTGATGCGTAAGCCCGGAGGGGCGGGAATATGCCTTTGCTATTCGTTGTTCTCGACCGCGACGCGGTAGACAACAGCCGTCCCGTAATTCGCGTTTTGGGCGATCCGAACAATGGGATCCTGCCAACCGGCGATCATTTACTGCCATCGGAATTAAAGCGCTGACCTGTTGGTTCATGAGATCAGTCGGAACGAATCCCATGTCGTCCGGCATCAATCGCGGTTAGGCCGACGGTCTGCATCGCACACAACAGAAAAGAAGAAGGCACCAAAGATGAAGAAGATTGGATTAGCTACCATCGTCGCGGGCGGACTGGCCGCAGCGACTCTGGGGTTGGCCGCCCCTGCCCTCGCAGCACCGAGTGGCCCGGGCAATGCCCAGGAAACCATCAACGACCTCAAGGCCGACGGCTACAACGTCATCGTGAACCGTGTCGGCGGAACCCCGCTCGAGCAGGCGAGCGTCGTGGCCGTGCGACCCGGCCAAACCTATTCGCGGACGGACTCCGGCAACCCGGGAGATTCGCTCGAGACCACCGTCACCAACAAGACGGTGTACGTCGACGTCAAGTAACACACTTGCGACGGAGCGAGGGGCACCCCATCGGGGTGCCCCTTCTTCGTAGGTGATCATGTAGCCCGTGACCGAGTACTCGCTGCCCATCGTGCCCAGGTTCGCCGAGGTCGATCAGCAGAACGTCGTCTTCAACGCCCACTACCTCACCTGGTTCGACGAGGCGCTGACCGGATACTTCGACCATCTCGACGCGAGCTATCCGGACCTGATGTCGACCGGACTCGATATGCAGTTGGTGCACACCGAGATTGACTACGCGGCACCGGTCCGCTGGCGCGATACCGTGCGGGTGGCGGTCGTCTGCGAACACGTCGGTACGACGAGTTTCACGATCCTCTTCTCGGTCCATCGCCGACGAGACGGCTCCGAGGAGTTGGTCGCGGTACGCGGCCGAAACGTCTACGTCGTCGTCACGACGGAGGACTGGAGCAAGCGCCCGGTACCCGACACACTTCGCAATGCGTTGTCTCCGTAGTCGTCTCGATTACCTGTCAGGTAGTAGTGCCGCCGATCGGGCGGGCCTAACGTCGGTGGCTACGCCTGCACGACGATCGGGTCGCCGATCCGTACGGTGTCGAAATACCAGGCGGCGTTGTCCGGGCTCAGGTTGATGCAGCCGTGGCTGACATTCGAGTTACCCTGCGATCCGACCGACCACGGCGCGCTGTGCACGTAGACACCGCCCCATGTGACGCGCACGGCGTCCGCGACGGTGAGCTTGTATCCCTCGGGATCGCTCAGCGGGATGCCGATGGTGCGCGAGTCCATCACGACACTCGGCTGCTTCTCGAGAGCGGTGAACGAGCCGACCGGCGTTGGATGCTTGGGCTTGCCCATGGACGCGGGCATCTGCCGCACCACCTGGTCGTCGATGCTCACGGTGAAGGTGTGCGCGTCGATGTCGGCGAGGCCGACCACCTTCGAGCCGGTCTCAAAGCTTGTGGAGAACCCAGCCGCGGTGACCGAGATCGGGGAGTGGGCGGGCCAGAACCGGTCCGGTGCCCATTGCACGATCTGGTTGCTCAGCCAGGTGAACTTGCCCGTCGGCGTATTACTCGAGGCGATGTCGATCGACTGCTCGGCCCGGGCGGTGTTTGTGACCGGCTCGGCGAAGGTCACCTCGATCGGAGCGGCTACGCCGACCACCTCTCCGTTGGCCGGCGAAATGCCGGTGACCGTCAGGTCCGTTCTGGGGCCGGGCACCGCGGCCAGGCCTGCGGGAGCCGAACCCACCATGGCGACAGCCGTAGCGCCCACCACGACAAGTACGTAACGAACAGCTCTGCGCAATGCTTCATCCCTTCACGACTTCCCGACCAGCAAAGTGAATTGTAGTGACTCAACCTGAAGACGGCCGCCGACAAGCCGCGCAGCCAAGCCCGGAGGGTCTTGCACTGGCTGGTGAATGCGAGAATTGTGGTCTAGGTGACGGGCCCGATGAAGTGACCCGGGGCTGGAGGGACCGTCATGGCCGACAAGGCGAACACTTCCAAGGGCGCCGGAGCCGCCCCGACCGCGGACAGTCCCGCCGCCATCCGAAATGTGGTGCTCATAGGCCCATCGGGTGGCGGCAAGACCACCCTCATCGAGGCCCTGTTGACCGCGACAGGAGTCCTCTCAAGACCAGGATCCGTTGTCGACGGCACCACGGTGTGCGACTCCGACGACGCCGAGATCGCCCAGCAGCGCTCCGTAGGCCTCGCCCTGGCGCCGCTTTCGCACAACGGCGTCAAGGTGAACCTCATCGACACCCCCGGGTACGCCGATTTCGTCGGCGAACTGCGGGCCGGGCTGCGAGCCGCCGACTGTGCGCTGTTCGTGATCGCGGCCAACGAGGGCGTCGACGAACTCACCAAGTCGCTGTGGCTGGAGTGCCAACAGGTCGGCATGCCGCGCGCGGTGGTGATCACCAAGCTCGACCACGCCAGAGCGAACTACGACAGCGCACTGGTCGCTGCGCAGAGCACCTTCGGCGAGAAGGTGCTGCCGCTCTACCTGCCCGCCAACACACCGTGTACCGGTTTGATCGGACTGCTGTCACAGACGCACTACGAGTACGCCGCAGGCAAGCGGTCCACCAAGGAACCGGACGCGTCCTACGCCGACCGACTCGGCGAACAACGCGGCACCCTGATCGAGGGGATCATCGAGGAATCCGAGGACGAGACCTTGATGGAGCGCTACCTCGGCGGTGAAGCGATCGACCAGAAGGTGCTGATCGAGGATCTCGAGAAGGCGGTGGCCCGTGGCTCTTTCTTCCCCGTGATTCCCGTCTGCAGCAGCACCGGCGTCGGAACGCTGGAACTGCTGGAGATCGCGACGAGCGGGTTCCCGTCTCCGCTCGAGCATCCGCTGCCCGACGTGTTCACGCCGCAGGGCAAGGACCGCAAGAAACTCAGCTGTGATCCGTCGGGGCCGCTACTGGCCGAGGTGGTCAAGACGACGTCGGATCCCTACGTCGGCAGGGTGAGCCTGGTCCGGGTCTTCTCCGGCACCATCAGGCCCGACGCGACGGTTCACGTGTCGGGCCATTTTGCTTCCTTTTTCGGCTCCTCCGGATCCAACGGCTCCACCGGTGCTCACGCGGATCACGACGAGGACGAGCGGATCGGCACACTGTCGTTCCCGCTCGGCAAGCAGCAGCGGCCTGCCGGCACCGTGGTGGCGGGCGACATCTGCGCGATCGGCAGGCTGTCGAAAGCCGAGACCGGAGACACGTTGTCCGACAAGGCCGATCCGCTCGTGCTGAAACCGTGGTCGATGCCCGAGCCGCTCCTGCCCGTCGCCGTGCAGCCGCGCGCGAAGACCGACGACGACAAGCTGTCGGTCGGCTTGCAGCGGTTGGCGGCCGAAGACCCGACGCTGCGGGTCGACCAGAACCCCGAGACCCACCAGATCGTTCTGTGGTGCATGGGCGAGGCGCACTCCGGCGTCGTGCTGGACGGGTTGGCGAACCGGTTCGGCGTCAGTGTCGACAAGGTGGATCTGCGTGTGCCGCTGCGGGAAACGTTCGGCGGACCGGCAAAGGGACACGGCAGGCACGTCAAACAGTCCGGCGGACACGGCCAGTTCGCCGTCTGCGACATCGAGGTGGAGCCGCTGCCAGAGGGCAGTGGGTTCGAGTTCGTCGACAAGGTGGTCGGTGGCTCCGTGCCGCGCCAGTTCATCCCGAGCGTGGAAAAGGGTGTACGCGCGCAGATGGAGAAGGGCGTGGGGCCCGGCTATCCGGTGGTCGACATCCGCGTCACGCTTCTCGACGGCAAGGCGCACAGCGTGGACTCGTCGGACTACGCGTTCCAGATGGCCGGCGGGCTGGCGCTGCGCGAGGCGGCGAACGCCGCGAGGGTGAACCTGCTGGAGCCGGTCGACGAGGTGTCGGTGATGGTGCCCGACGATCTCGTCGGCGCGGTGATGGGCGACCTGTCCAGCCGCCGGGCCCGCGTGCTGGGCACCGAGAACGTCGGCGAGGACCGTACGGTCGTGAAAGCCGACGTGCCGCACGTGGAGTTGACGCGCTACGCGATCGATCTGCGCTCGCTGTCACACGGCGCTGGGTCGTTCACGCGCACCTTCGCCCGCTATGAACCCATGCCGGAGTCTGCCGCAGCGCGCGTGCGCTCGGGCTAATTGCTCCTCGCGTGCGCTTGGGCTAATTGCTCCCCGCGTGCGCTTGGGCTAATTGCTCCTCACGTCCGCGACGCTAGGAAACCGCCCTCAGTGCCGCGACCGCGGTCGCAAACATGGTGTTCTTGATCGCACCCAGCGTGCCGGGATCCTTGGCGCCCAATGGCGCAAGCATGTTGAGGGCCGCGCCGACCACCGCGTCCTCTTCCGCGGTCGCATCGACGATTCCGGCCGCGGCGGCCTCGGCCCCGCCGAACCGGCGCCCGGTGGTCATGGCGGCAACGGCGGTCTGCGGGGTCAGCTTGGCCTGAATCAACGCGGCCATGCCCGGTGTGAACGGAATCCGGATGTCTACTTCGGGGAAGCAGAAATATCCACGGTCGGCGCGCATCACGCGAAAGTCGTGCGCCATGGCCAGCATTGCGGCGGCACCGAAGCTGTGTCCGCCGATCGCGGCGGCGGTGGGTATCGGCAGCGTCAGCACCCTCGCCAGCAGCGCCTGCACGCGGCCGACATACCACTGCGTCTGATCGCCGTGCGCCGCGAGCCAGTCGAGGTCAATGCCGTTCGAGTAGAACTTCCCGGTCGCCACGGTGACCAACCCGTGCGCTCCAAGCGATATCGCATCGTCGAGTTGGGCCTCGACCTGATCGAGAAACTCTGGGGAGAAGCGGTTTTCATCGTCGCCGAGGTGCAGTAGCGCGATCGTGTCCTGAAAGCTGAGGGCGACGGGCATTGGCTCGATTCACTCCGGTAGGACAAGCAGCTGACGGGTCAGAGACAACCGCTGCGCGCGACGTTGGTCGTCATCGATGTCGGTGACGATGGGGGTACGACGCTGTGCGGAAGCCACCTCACGAGGGTAGCCGCCTGGCTTTGCGCACCCACGGCCATGTCATCGACGCCCAGACGATAGAGATGAGGACGGCAGCGACCAACACATATACCGGCCACGGACCGAACACGTCGAGCAGCGACGTGGTGCTCGGCTTCCTGTTCAGGAAACCGTAGTTCGTGCCGGCAATGCGGTTGAACGTCAACGTGATCGCCGCCCACGCCAGTGTGCCGCCGATGACGAGCCGGTAGTCGCGCCACGTCGGGCGGAACCCACGGCCCCAGGTCAGGTAGATCGCCGCCCAGACGACGAGCAGGTGTATCGCCCAGAACGCGAGGAACTGATAGTTGGGGAAGTCGGGGCCCCTCAGCACAGGAGAGATGAGCGCCTGAACGCTGAGTACCAGTCCCCAGTAGTAGGTCAGTGCGACTGCCCAATGTCGTTGCGACCACAGTGCGTATGCGCCTGCGGTGGTGGCGAGGTCGGTCAACTGCAGCGGCACCGACGAGTCGATCGACGGCGGGATGAGCGAGTAGATCAGCACCGCCGCGTAGATGGTTGCGGTCAGCGCGCCGAGGAGTCTGCCGAGCAGGCGGGCCTGCGCGTCGGTCTGCTTGCGGCCGATCCAGACGAGTAGCGCAGCAACGATCACGAACACGGCGAGTACGGCCCAGTGCGACGGGCCGTACGCCGTGAACTCCCGGTGTGTCAGAGTGCCGCGACCTCCGCGGTGGCAACCGCGGGCAGCGGGCGGCCCGCGGACTCCCGCACCGTCAGCACGGTGATGAGCGAAACCACCGCCGCGACAATGACGTAGAAGGCGGGCGCCAGTTTGTTACCTGTGCTTCCGGTCAGCCAGGCGACCAGGTAGGGCGTCGTGCCGCCGAACGCGGCGACGCATACGTTGTAGCCGAAGGAGAAGCCGCTGTAGCGCACCCGGGTGGTGAACAGTTCCACGCCCGTCGCGACGGCGACCGAGATGTAAACCGATTCGATGGCGGCCAAGGCGGCGTGCGCGGCGATCGCCGCGCCGACGGACCCCGAGTTCAACAGCAGGAAGAGCGGATACGCCAGCACCGCGAACGCCAACGTGCCCGCGACCAGCAGCGGCCTGCGTCCGACCCGGTCGGAGAGCGCCGCAAGTGGAAGAATCAGCACGATCGCCACCACACACGCCACCGTGACGGAGACGAAGGCACTGGTCTTTGAGAAGTGCAGCGTTTTGATGAAATACGTTGGCAGATAAGTGAAAACCACGTAGTAGCCGATATTGAACATGATCATGATGCCGATCACCTGGAGGATCGGCCGCCATGCCGTGCACACGGCCTCGCGCAACGGTGAGGTGGCTACGTCGTCGGAGGCCGCGAGCGCCTCGAACGCCGGGGTGTCGGCCAACCGCAGCCGGATGTAGAGGCCGACGAGTCCGAGCGGGGCGGCGAGCACGAACGGAATGCGCCAGCCGTAGGCGTCCATGGCCGCGTCGCCAAACAACGTCTGCAGCACGGTGACCGTCAGCGATCCCAGTAGAAACCCGACGACACCGGACCACGCGATGAACGTGACGGTCAGGCCGCGCCGCCGGTCGGTTGCGAACTCGGCCAGATAGCATGCGCCGCCGCCGTACTCTCCGCCGGCCGAAAAGCCCTGCAGGCAACGGAGAAACAGCAGCAACAGCGGCGCACCGACACCGATGGCGTCATAGGTCGGCAACAGCCCCATCGCCAGTGTCGACCCCGACATCAGCAGGATGACGATCGCCAGCACCCGCTGTCGGCCGATCCGGTCACCGAGTGTGCCGAAGACCAGGCCGCCGAGCGGACGCATCACGAACGCGGCGGCGAAGATCGCGAAGGTGTTCAGCAGCGCCGCCGTCTCGTTTCCGGCGGGGAAGAAGTTCGCGGCGATGAAGGTGGCCAGAAAGCCGTAGATCGCGAAGTCGTACCACTCGACGGCGTTGCCGATCGACGCACCGCTGATGACTTGGCGAAGGGTTGATGCGCCACTCACCAGGAACACGTTAAATCAATCGACTGACTTAATGAAGTGACTTGAGATATGCCGTGATGCGGGCGTGGGTCTCCTCCGACATCCAACTGGCCCGCACCATGTCGTCGGTTTCCGAACCGGCGTCGATCGCGGTGCGCGCCGGACGATGCAGTTGTTCCTTCGTCATCGCGTACGCGGCGGGGGCGAACTGGGACAGCTCACCGGCGAGCGCGGTCGCCCGAGGAAGCAGTTCCCCGGCGGTGACGACCTCGTCGACCCAGCCGAGCGCGGCGGCCGTGGAGACATCAACGGTGCCCGCCCCGAGTGCGGCCTGCGTCACCGAAGGGCCCATCGCGTGCCTGCAGATCTCCACCGCCGACATCGGGAACATCGCGCCGACGGCGAGTTCGGTGAGCCCGATCGTCCCGTCCGCCATCAGCCGGACGTCGGCGGCCATCGCGAACACGCACCCGCCCGCAATCGCGTGCCCGTTGATCGCCGCGACCACCGGAGCGGGATGGTCGAACACCGCCAGGAACGCCGCGGATAGCGCCGTCATGAAGCGGTCGGTGTACTCGGCGCCGCCGTCGACGATCGCGCGGAGGTCGACGCCCGCCGAGAAACACCGTCCGGTACCGGTGATCACCACCGGCCCGTCGATACCCCGCATCGTGACGATCACATCGTCGAGCAGGTCGAGGTCCAGCGCGTTCACCGGCGGATGGTCGAACCGCACGATCGACACCCCGTCGACCACCTCGACACTCATCGCTCGACTCTCATTACTCGGCTCCCGCTCGCTCCGGTCCTCGCTCGTTCCTCGCTGCGATCCTCACTCGCGCTCGTCTTCGACTCTCATGACTGCTTCACGTCCTCCGTGTCCTTCTTGTCCTTGACGCGGGTCTTGTACAGGCTCGCGGCTGTGGTGATGACAAGCGTCACGATGATGACGCCAAGGGATGCCAGCGTCGGGATCTCCGGGACCGCCACGTGCTCGCCGCCGTTGATGAACGGCAGCTCGTTCTCGTGCAGCGCGTGCAGGATCAGCTTCATGCCGATGAAGAACAGGATGAACGCGAGTCCCTGTGACAGGTAGACCAGCCGCTTCAGCAGGTCGCCGAGCAGGAAGTAGAGCTGCCGCAGACCCATCAACGCGAACACGTTGGCGGTGAACACCAGGTACGGCTCCTGGGTGAGCCCGTAGATCGCCGGGATCGAGTCGAGCGCGAATATCAGGTCGGTGGTGCCGAGCGCGACGATGACGAGGAACATCGGCGTCATCAGCCGCTTGCCGTTCTCCTTGAGGTAGAGCTTGAGACCGTCCCACTTGTCGGTCAGCTGCAGGTGGCTGCGGGCGAAGCGCACCACGAAGTTGTCCGCGTCGTCGTCATGGTCGGTGTTGCGCACCAGGCCGACAGCGGTATACAGCAGGAACGCGCCGAATATGTAGAACACCCAGGAGAACTCGTTGATCGCGACGGCGCCGAGTGCGATGAAGATGCCTCGGAAGATCAACGCGAGGATGATGCCGACCAGAAGCGTCTGCTGCTGAAACTTCTTGGGCACGTTGAAACTGGCCATGATGATCAAGAAGATGAACAGGTTGTCGACCGAGAGGCTGTACTCGGTGAGCCAGCCGGCGAAGAACTCGACACCGAACTGGCTGCCGTGGAAGAGGTACACCCACACGCCGAAGGCCACCGCGAGCGCGATGTAGATCGACAGCGCCGTCACCAACTCACGCTTCGATGGTTCATGCGGCCGTCGGCCGATGACCACGACGTCGAACAGCAGGACGGCGATCGTCGCGGCCAGCGTGATCATCCACTCGAGTTGGGAAACTTGCATTTGGGTGTGCCTCCGGTCGTCAAAACGGCCGAGGTCTCTTCCGCCAACCGCTTGGCCCGCGGGCCGGTCGTCCGATGACGGACGACGTGATGACGACACCGCGGCGAAGGAATACTCCCCTCAACATGCAGTCTGTCAGATAGCTGTGGAGAATGCCCACCCCGTCGGCCTTGAGGTCCTGTGCGACGATGCCCCGATGACGGCGCGTCCAGCACATTTCAACCCGGCGGGCGGGAACCGCTATCTGCCGACCACGTATGCGCAGAGCCATTGGGGACCCGATCACCTCAACGGTCCCGCGCTGGTCGGCCTCGCCGCGCGCGCCCTGGAAACCGAGTTCGGGCTCGACGAATTCATGCCCACCCGGTTGACCGTCGACCTGTTCAAGGCCGCCCGCGGAGTCCCGACGACGACGAAGGCCACCTTGATCAGGAGCGGGCGCCGGGTGCGCAACTCGGAATGCGTGATCGAGCAGGACGGTGTCACGGTGGTCCGGGCCACGCTGGTGCAGTACCGCGGGTCGGAGGCGCCGCGGGGTGAGGAGTGGGCGGCGGCCAACGAGTTCACCTGGCCCCCGGAGCTGGGTGGGACCGGGATGACCTACATGGGCAGCGACGGCGTCGGCTGGACGAAGGGCATCGCCGAACACCAGCACACCGCCCGCAAGCGGTTCGTCAACCGGATGGTCGACGTCGTCGAGGGGCACAAAAACACGCCCTTCGTCCGCGGCGCGATGGTGGCGGAAGGCGCGAGCCTGGTCACCAACCTCGGCTCGGCTGGCGTCGGTTACATCAACGGCGACCTGACCGTCGCGCTGGCCCGGTTGCCCGTCGACGAATGGATGGGCGTGCAAGCAGACTCGCACTGGGCGGCCGACGGGATCTCGGTCGGGACGGCGACGATGTTCGACCGCATCGGTGCGTTCGGCTCGGCGTTGGTGACCGCGATCGCCAACCCGGCTGCTCAGATCGACTTCAGCGACGATCATTTCCCGGTACGCAGCCCGTCCTGACGCCTAGTGCTTGGCTTTCGCCTGGTCCGCGGCCGCCTGTTGCTCCTCTTGCTGGCCGCAGCGATGGCCGCCTTGCCTTCGGGGCTGGCCTTCGAGTTACCCGCCGTCTTCGCCGATGCCACACCCGAGTAGCAGTTTCAGGTTCAGCAGCACCGTGTCGGTGACCGGCGAGAAGTCGTCGTCGTTCACGGTGTCGCCGGTACGCGTTGCGATGACGCCGGTAGGCTCGCATCGGCGAGTTTCGATGTGACGTCGGAGTACTTCTGTCCCGCGTAGTCGTCTGCGGCGGCGACGCCGGGGGTCGACATCACCGTAGTCGTCGACGCCGCCGCCGCGGCGATGACACCTACACCGACGGCCTTGATTCTCATCACGTCCACCCTCCTATGAGTTGGGCAAGCTATAAAAACCTGATCTGGCAAGACCCTGGGCTGCGGCGATGCAAACGCTGCCGATTCGCTTCGCGGTTGCTGAACGTGCGTGTCAGCGGCGGAAGACGACCCAGCGCATGGCGCTGTACATGTAAACCGCCTCACAGGCCCCTGCCAGGATCCTGGCCAGGCGGAAGTCCAGACCGAGGGCGGTCAGGGCACTCGACACGCCGAGTATGAACGCCAGGTAGTTGACGACGACGACCAGCACATAACTCCCGAACTGGGGGCCAACCGGTGCGTGCGACTGGAAGTTCATGGAGCGGTTCAGGTAGTAGCTCAGGGTGAACGTGCACGCGTAGGCCGCGGTTACCGCCGCCGGTAGCGGTAAGCCCAGCCCTGCACGCAGACCCGACAGCAGCAAGAGGTCGATACCGAACGTGAACCCGTTGATCAACGTGAAGCCCAAAAAAGTCGGCGCCACAAAGGAATTCATTCCGAACGGTAGACGCGCAACCACGGCGGCGCAGCACCGGTGAAACCGGTCGGCCAGACCTCCCCGACTCGCCGTCGACTCGATCCGCACGTGACCACGTTGCCATGGCCACGTATCCACGACGTGAGCAGTTGGCCAACTCCGGACCACACGAAGTGACAGCCGGGGTGAAACATGCTGCTCGGCAACATCGCTCGGAGGCTTCGTTATCTGGATAGCGGTGCCAATATGCCCATCTGATGCGCGTTCAGCAAAATATGTTGCGATACTAAGCAGGTGCCCAGCCGCGTCGTCAGCCGACCAGAAGAGGGTAGAGCGGTCGCGGCGTTTCTCGACGCTGCTGCGTCCCAACCGGCCGGCTTGGTGGCCGAAGGTGAAGCCGGTATCGGGAAAACCACACTGTGCTTGTCCGCGATCGAACTCGCCGAACAGCGCGGGTTCCAGGTGTTGTCGGCGCGGCCGGCGCAGGCCGAGTCCGTGCTCGCGTACGCCTCACTCGCGGACCTGCTTTCGGGCGTCGATGCGTCGGTGCTGACCGGCCTGCCGACCCCGCAGCGGCTCGCGATCGATCGAGTCCTTCTGCGCGCGGAGGCCGAGGATCTCACCACCGATCAACGCGCCGTCGGAGCGGGCTTCCTGTCGGTCGTCGAACTCCTCGCGGAGCAGGCCCCGGTGCTGGTGGCAATCGACGACCTGCAATGGCTCGACCCGTCGAGCCGAAATGTGATGGCCTTCGCGACGCGCCGACTCTCGGCCAGGGTCGGCGTGCTGGTGACAGTCCGTTCTGATCCCGACGGCGGCGTCAGCGGTGCCTCCTGGTTACAGCTGCCGCAGCCGGACGGCGTGCAGCGGGTGCAGATCCGGCCGTTGAGCCTCGGCGGGTTGAACGCCGTCATCACCGAGCGGCTCGGCAGATCCCTGTCTCGACCGGCAATCGTTCGAATACAAGAGGTTTCGCAGGGAAACCCGTTCTACGCCCTCGAACTGGCGCGTGCGATGGACGGTGACAGCAGAAGCGCGGAGATGCCGTTGCCGATGACGCTCGCCGAGTTGGTGCGCGCGCGGATCGGCAGCCTCGACGACTCCGCCCACGCTGTGCTGCTGGCGATGGCCTGCACCGCCGTGCCGACGGTTGAGCTGGTTTCCCGGGCAACTGGTTTGAACGCCGGCGACGTCGTTGCGCAACTCGGCGATGTCGAGGCGAAGGGCATCGTCGCGATCGACGGTCATCGCGTCCGGTTCGCGCATCCGCTGTTGGCCAGGGGGTTCTACACCGATGTCACCCCGGCGCGGCGCAGGTCCATGCATCGCAGGCTGGCGGAGATCGTCGACGAACCCGAGCTGAAGGCAAGACATCTCGCGATGGCGGCGACCCACGGCGACGAGCTGACGCTGATCACCCTCGACGAGGCCGCGGACATAGCCCGCAGCAGGGGCGCACCTGCCGCGGCGGCCGAGCTGCTCGACTTGGCCATCGGCCTCGGAGGCGGCACCCCCGAGCGGCGAATCCTCTCGGCGGCACACCATTTCGACGCGGGCGAGCCCGCCAAGGCGCGCGGCCTCCTGCAGGAGACCATCGAACGTCTCGAGCCGGGTCCAAGGCGGGCGGAGGCGTATACGCTGCTGGCCCTTGTGGCTTCGCTCATCGACAGCTTCGACGAGGCCGCCGACCTACTCGAGCAAGCTCTCGACGACGTCGGCGACGAGCTCGCCCAGCGGGTGGCGATCCTGGTGTCGCTGTCGTTCGCCTTGGTCAACGCGGGGCGCATGGATCCGGCGGTGCGGCACATCGAACAGGCCGTGACAAGCGCCACCGAGCTCGGCGACCCACACGCCCTGAGTCAGGCGCTGGGCATGCGGATGATGCTGCACTTCATGCGCGGCGACGGCATCGACGAGCGCAGCCTCCGACAGGCCGTCGAGTTGGAAGACCGTGACGCCGATGTGTCGTCGGCCTTCAGTCCCCGGGTCCAGCGCGCCCTGATGCTCGCCTGGACCGGGGAGCTGGACCGAGCGCACCAGGAGGTGCGGGCAATCCGCCGCCGATGTATCGACCGTGGCGAGGAAGGCGAGCTGTCGTTCATCGACTTCCACTCGGTGCTCATCGACATCTGGCGCGGTTCCATGGCCGACGCCATGCTGATCGCCGAGGATGCCGTCGAGCGGGCGCATCAGCTCAACGGTGACCTGCCGTTGTCCGTCGCGCTGACGGCGCGCGCCGCCGTCGCCGCATACGCCGGGGACGAGGACACAGCGCGCCGCAACGTGGCCGAGGCGCGTGCCGCCAGCGAACGCTGTGGATCGCGCAGGCTCGGCGAGTGGCCGGTGACGATGCTCGGCTTCCTCGAGCTCTCACTGGGAAACTACGAAGCGGCGGTGAAGACCGTTGCACCCTTGATGCCGATGCTGAAGGCCGTGCCGGACTCGACCGAGATCATCAACGCGTCCTATGTCCCTGACGCCGCCGAGGCGCTCATCCACCTGGGCCGGCTGGCTGAGGCGGAGCCGATGGTCGAGCTGCTCGAACGCAACGGGCAACGGCTCGACCGGCCCTGGATGAAGGCCGTCGGCGCACGCTGTCGAGCCATGGAGCTGGCGGCGCGGGGTGACGTCGACGCCGCCAACCGCGCTGTCGAGCAGGCACTCTCCGAACACGACCGGCTGCCCATGCCGTTCGAACGTGCGCGGACTCAGCTGCTGGCCGGGCAGCTTCAGCGCAGGCAGCGTCAGAAGGACCAAGCCGCAACGACGCTGCGCGAGGCGTTGAAGACGTTCGAAGAGCTGAACGTCCGCCTGTGGGCCGACCGCGCCCGCGCCGAGCTTGCGCGCGCCGACGTCGGCACCCGCCGGATGTCCAGCCTCAGCCCGTCCGAACAGCGGGTGGCCGAACTCGCGGCGTCGGGCATGACCAACCGCGATGCCGCCGCCGCACTGTTCATCAGCCCTAAGACGGTGGAGTCGAACCTGGCCCGCATCTACCGCAAGCTGGGCATCCATTCACGCGCCGAACTGGGCAGGCACATGGGCCAACCTGACAGTTGACTGTCAGGTTGCTGCCTGATCCCTGTGTTTCACCCGATCACGGCCGCCTTTGGCTCGAATAGGCGAAAGCGTAGGCAAACACCCCATATCTCTGCCCACTCTGCGCAAATAGGCTTTCCGTACATCAGATGCATGTTTGCCATCAGATGCCCGATTGGAGTCGCAGCATGAGCAACGCATCTTCGACCAACTCACCGAGCAGCACACGCCAGATGTGGTTCGCAGGCCCGGCGGCGGCGGCGTTGTGCGCCCTCGGCGTGGCTGTCGCGCCGGGCCCCGCCCAGGCGGCCGCGTGCACCAACTGGGAGTTTCCCCACGGATATGTCGGCATTTCCCAAACGACTCCGAATAACGGCTTCTCGTTCCGGTTTGATTCGCAACCGGCCGCCCAGCCAGCTGTCACCGGCGCCCCGGTCGATGCCAGCAATAACAAGCATGGCACCGCAACTGGCGCCATCGCGAGTCACCACATGGACGTCACCGTCACCTGGGATGACGGGACGACCCAGCACTATGCCGGTGATGTGACCGGCGACGGCAGCCATGCGAACGGCACAGAGCCGTTCCCCTGGCAGTCGTACAACACCGCGTTCACATGCGCCGACCCGGCCCCAGCTGCCGCCAACCCAGCGCCAGCTGGCAAACCGGACACCGCAAATCCCGCGGTTCAGTCAGTCACGATCCTCCAACAATCGAATGTTTACGATTCGAAGGGCGGGAACAGAATTGGGGGCGACGGCTTCTTCCTTGAGGTAGGTAGCAGCTTCGACACTGTGCAACCCTGCGCCGACAACTGGTGCCTGCTGAAGATTCCCGGCCTGCCAGGTGGGCCGCATGGCCAGCTCGGTGCAGGTTATGGCTGGGTTTATTCGGGCATCGATACAGATGAGAACTTCGTCAAAGTGAACTGACAGGACACTCGAGGGTCTACGCCACCGGCGAACCCGCCGATCCCTGGCGCCGGCTATATCTACATCGGTGACGGCCTAGGCACTTCGCCTGACCGTCAGGGGTTGCGCACGCAGTCGTAGGTGAGCGGGATTTCGTCGCCTAGTTCGACGACCTCGAACTGATCGACGCCGATGTCATTGAAGGACTGCGCCTCGATGCCGAGGTCCGCCCACTTCGCCGTGCTGTTGCGATCGTCGGCGAACGTCAGCGCGATGTCGCCGCCGTCGGACAGCAGCATGCCGTGCGTCTTGAGCGCCTTCAGGATCACCTTCTCGGAATCGGAGTAGCCGGATTCGTCGAAGTCTGGCTTCAACCGGAACCGAACACCGTAGGGCGGTGCGTCGGCCTCTGTACTCTCCGGGCCGCCCGCGTGAGTCGCCGGATGCACGTAGACATCGGCCTTCATCCGGTCGTTCGGAAGAATGAACCGCAGCGCGTGATTCACTGTGCCGGAGGCTACTTCGTCGGCGGTCGGGGTCATGGCGGCGATCGGGAATCCCGCGGCGTCGGCACTGGTGCACTGATCGCCGCGTAGATTCTCCGGGTACGACTTGTTCAGGTCCCAGATGAACATCGACTGAGTCGTCATGTCCTCGCCGGCCTTGTTGGCCTGGTAGAGCTCGTAGAGCTTCTGCGATCCGCGATCCGCGACCAGCAGATGGCAGTCGCCCTGGCCCTCGGTGTTGCCCGAGATGTCGCAGGAAAGGTTCTGCGACCCTTCGATATTGGCGTCCTCGGGCACCGGCATCTGCGTCGGAACGCTGTCGCAGTCCGGGCCGCCGCCGCAGTAGTCCTCGATTCCCACCACATCCATCCGCGGAGTGTTGCTGTCCGCGTTGAAGATCGATATCGAGAAATCGGTCTGAAGGACGTTGTCGTTGCCCCAGCCGCCCGCGTCGATTAGCGCCTGCAGGATCGCATTGCTGCGATCGGACTTCGCGGATCCCGACACGTCGGCCGTCCAGGGCTGTGCGGAGTCGGGCATATCACCGCCGGTAGCGGGGGCGCCGCCGGCACCGGACGACTTCGAAGCTGCCGCACTCGAGCTCGGCCCGGGGCTCGACACCGTGTGAGATCCGCACGCCGTGGCGGTGATACAGACGATGGCGAAGGCGCCGAGTCGAGCGGGGTTCAGATGCGATTTCATCCAGCAGTCAGCGCCTCTCCTGATAGTGAGCTGTGCGCCGACGCTATCCCGGACGAGTTCGGGCAGATATCGGGTGTTTCCCTACGTTCGGCCTGCGGTCACGGCAGCACCATCCGCAGCCGCTCCCAGCCCCGAACCGTCGACGTCGGCGCAGGCACGGCGCTGTCGTAGTCGATTCCCCACTCCGGCCACCGGTTCAGCAATTCGTCGAGCGCTACCCGGCCCTCGAGCCGGGCGAGGTTGGCCCCGAGGCAGTAGTGCACACCCTTGCCGAACGTCAAATGGCTGATGTTGTCACGGTGGATGTTGAAGGTCTCGGGGTCGGGGTAGCGCCGCGGGTCCCGGTTCGCCGCCCCGAAGAGCAACAGCATCGCACTGCCCGCGGGCACAGTCGTGTCATAGATCTCGAAGTCCTTGACCGTGTACCGGGCGACATGCGGACCCGTCGGCTCGAATCGCAACGTCTCGTCGACCGCGCGGTTCAGTAGTGACCGGTCCTCATAGATTTCGCGTCGCTGGTCCGGATGCTCGGCGAGCACCTTGGCCAGCCAGCCGATCAACCTGCCCGTTGTCTCGTTGCCCGCGCCCGCGACCACCTGGACGTAATGCAGGATTTCCTTGCGATGGAGTTTGCGCGTGACACCGTTCTCGTCGGTGAACTCCATATTGAGCAGGACGGTCATCAGGTCGTCCGACGGATTCTTCGAACGCCACTCCACGTAGTCGGCGTAAATGGCGCCGTCGGCGATCTTGTCGGCGTTGGCGACCTTCATCGGCGCACCGGGCTTGGTCCGCAGGTTGGCGTCATTGGCGTCGCGCACCGCGATCTGGTCGGACTCCGGAATGCCGAGCAGCATGCCGATGACGCGCATCGGCATCATCGCGGCGAGTTCGGCGACGATATCGAAGCCGTCCGAACCGACATGCGGGTCAAGGCAATTGACGCAGAATCGGCGGATCTGGTCCTCGATCTCGGCCATCCGGCGGGGCGTGAACACCCGGCTCATCAGCCCTCGCAACATGGTGTGCACGGGCGGATCCTCGAACATCATCACGCCCTTGGGCATGTCGAAGTCGGAATTGACGAGCTCGAGGATGTCGCTTCGCGAGTTGGAGAACGTCTCCCAGTTCGCGACCGCCTTCTCGACGTCCGCGTGCCGCGAGATCGCCCAGAACCTGTGCAGCTCGTTGTAGTAGATCGGCGCTTCCTCGCGAAGCCGCGCATAGGTCGGCCACGGATCGGCGGCGATCCGCACGTCATAGGGGTCGTAGTACACGGCGGCGTCGTTGGTGATCGTCATGGTCCTTCTACTTCAGGAGGCTGCCGGCGTCCACGGGCAGGGTGACGCCGGTGATGTAGCGCGCTTCGTCGGAGGCGAGGAACAGCACCGCATTACTGATGTCGACCGGCTCCACCCACGGGATCGGGAGGAAGTGGAACGACTGGCAGATCGGCGCGAGGTCCTCGGGCCCCGGATTCTCCAGATCCGGCCGGAACAGCCGGTAGGTGGGCTCGTTCATCAGCAGCGGAGTGCAGACGTGGGTGGGATGGACGGTGTTGACCCGGATCGAGTGCTGGCCCAGCTCGACGGCAAAGGTGCGCATCAGGCCGACGACACCGTGCTTGGCCGCGATGTAGTGACCGACCTGAGGATAGGCCTTGGTACCGCCGACTGAACTGGTGATGATGATCGATCCGCCGCGGCCGCCCGCCAGCAGATGCGGCACAGCCGCCTTCACCGTCTTCCACACGCCGCCGAGGTTGATGTCGATGGTCTCGTCGAAGATGTGCTCACGCATCTTGTGCAGCTTCACGCCGGTGGTGCCGATGCCCGCATTGGCCACCACGATGTCGAGCCGGCCGGAACCGTTTGTGCTCCTCCCGTCCGCGAGCTGCTCGACGCCGCTGTCGACGGCGGACTTGAGGGCATCGAAGTCGCGCACGTCGACTTCCGCGGTGACGATGCGGCGGTCGAGGTTCTTCACCAGGTCGGCGGTCTCGGCGAGGTCCTCCGGGGTGGCCGCCGGCGCGGTCGAGTCTGCGAACCCGCGGCAGATGTCGACCGCGATGATGTCCGCGCCTTCCTGCGCCAGCCGTACGGCGTGGCTGCGGCCCTGTCCGCGAGCGGCGCCGGTGATGAATGCGACCTTGCGTTCGAGCCGTCCGGCCATGCCACCTCAGCTCCTCCTAGCACTTGTTGGGCGACTGCCCAACATTTATGCTGACGCCATGTCTAGCAGTCGGCGCGATGCCCGGTCAAGATCCAGATGACGGCCCCAAAATACTCGGGCCGCGAGTCGGCGACGCGTCAGGCGCTGATCCGAGCGACTGCCCAAGTCATGCTCGAGGAGGGTTACGCCGCCGCGACATCGCGGCGGGTCGCCGCCAAGGCCGGGGTCAAGCCGGCGCTCGTGCACTACTACTTCCCGAGCATGGACGACCTGTTCCTGGCCGTGCTGCGGGAAGGCGCGGATGCGAACCTCCTTCACCAGCGCGAAGCGTTGGCAGATGATGCGCCGTTGCACGCGCTGTGGCGACTCAACAATGAGCACGGCGCCCGGCTGTTGATGGAGTTCATGGCGCTGGCGAATCATCGCAAAGAGATCCGCAGCGAGATCATCGGCTACGCCGCACGCTTCGGTGAGCTGGAAGAGTCCGCGGTGACGCTGGCCATGCGCGCACACGGCGTCGACCTCGCGGAGTTTCCACCTGTGGTGATGTCGATGATCGTGACCAGCCTCGCGCGGATCCTGGTTCTGGAACGCAGCCTGGGCATCACCCGCGGCCACGCCGAGGCGACCGAGTTCATCGAACGTGTTCTCGACCGGTACGAACTGCCGTCTTCCAGCCCGTCATGAATAACAATTCGGTCACTATCGACATCACGATCAATTAAGAACGGCGCACGAATTCTGAGAGTCTTCAATTTCGGATGGGTGATCTCGTCACTCGCTTAACGAATTCGCCGATACTGAGGTGCAGATCACCTCGGGCGACTGTAACGCGTTGGCGTTCGCTACCAGCGTATTTGCCGACGACGTTTGACCCGCTTCCGTATCGGCTACCTTGTATTTCGGGTAGGGGAACGGAATAACCCATACGATTCGAAGGAAAATTGATCATGAATTTCACTGGTATCACTGCGCGCCGGAAAGTGGCCGGCGCGCTTGTCGGCTCGCTGCTCGGTGGACTCGCCGCAGCCACCATCGGTGCGCCGTCCGCGGCGGCCGCGCCGCAGGGATGCAGCGCTGGTGAGGTGGCCGACACCGTCAGCGGCACGTGGAGCTCGGCACGTCAGTACCTGAACGCCCATCCGGGCGCCAATCAGGTGGTTACCTCGGCGTTCGCCGCGCCGCGTCCGCAGGCCGAAACCGAGGTGCGTGACTACTTCACCGCCAACCCGGGCGAGTACTACGACCTCAAGGGCATCCTGTCGCCGATCGGCGACAAGCAGCGGAAGTGCAACGTGACGGTGCTGTCGCCGGACCTCCAGTCGGCATACGACACGTTCATGGCGGGCTAGGTCATTCCGCGAGAAAGCCCGCCGTTGCAGCCAACGCTGCAGCGGCGGGTTTTGCATTGCCTAGCCGGGGACCTCGTTGCGGTGAGACCAGCGCAGTCGCTCCACGCCTTGCTCGAGACACTGCAGGGCGATGCCGTCAGACCCCTGCGCCGAGAGGTTCAGGGCCGGGCATGGCAGCGCCACGTTGTGACCCCGACGAGCGGGCCTGCCGCGAGGACGGCGGCGGCCAGGCCGGAGAAGGCGGTCGTTCGAGACGTCATAGCGAGATCATGCCCCCGGCCGACTCGGCCGAACGCGATTCCCACACCGAGGCTAACGCCGGCCATCTGATTTGGTATTCGACGGCTTTGCGCCTTCGCGGGACTCAACGATCCCGGACCGGCGTATCGGCTCGCGTCCCGGGGGCTGCTTGGGGGTTGGCAGCAGCGGGGTCCGCCGCGTCACGGGCACCGTCGTGGGTGACTTCGCGCTGAGGTCGAGACCTTCACCCGCGTGGTGAATGGTCAACGTCGAGTCGGGGCCGTCGCGGAGTGTGTAGGTCACATCGCCGTGGCCGGCGTCGACGGTCACCCGGAAGTCTCGCCAGCGCAGCCGGAAGCGCAACCGTTCGATGCCGTCGGGCAGTTGCGGGTCGAGCGCGAGAATGCCTTGGTCGTCGCGCAGCCCTCCGAATCCGGCGACCAACGCTGTCCACGTCCCCGCCAGCGACGCCATGTGCAGGCCGTCCTCGGTGTTGTGGTGCAGATCGCGCAGGTCGATCAGCGCGGCCTCGTAGGTGTAGTCGTGAGCCAGTTGGAGGTGGCCGACGGCGGCACACATCACCGCCTGCGTGCACGCCGACAGGGACGAGTCGCGGGTGGTGCGGCGCTCGTAGTAGTCGAGGTTGCGCGCCCTCTGCTCGGGTCCGAAGGCGTGACTACGCCAGTGCATCGCCAACACCAGGTCGGCCTGCTTGACGACCTGCGAAGGGTACAACCGGACATAAGGCTCGTGAAGCAACAGCGGGTAGGCGGTGTTTTCGGTGAAATTCCACTCGCGCAGCGTGGTGAACCCGGCGCACTGCTCGTGCACGCCGAGCTCTTCGTCGTAGGGAATGTGGGCGGCGCCTGCGGCGTCCCGCCATGCGGCCGCTTCCTCAGTGGTCACGCCGAGTGTGCTGGCCATCTCGGGATTCCGCTCGCAGGCGTCGGCGGCGGTCTGCAGGTTATGCATCGCCATCAGGTTGGTGAACACGTTGTCCCGCACGAGCGCGGTGTACTCGTCTGGGCCGGTGACACCGTCGAGGTGCCACACGCCATGACGGTCATGATGTCCCAGCGAGAGCCACAGCCGCGCAGTCTCGACGAGGACGATGACGCCGCAATCCGCCTCGAGCGAATCATCGCCGGTGACAACGCGATACCGCTCGAAGGCCATCGCGATGTCCGCGTTGACGTGCCACGCGGCGGTGCCGGCGGGCCAATACGCCGAGCACTCCTCGCCGTGGATGGTGCGCCACGGAAACGCGGCGCCGGCGAGGTCTAGCTCCTCGGCGCGCCTGCGGGCCAGATCGATCGTCGACACCCGCCACCGCAGCGCATCGGCGGCGGCTTGTGGCGCGGTGTAGGTCAGCACGGGCAGGACATAGCCCTCGGTGTCCCAAAAGGCGTGGCCGTCGTAACCCGTTCCGGTCAGGCCCTTGCCCGGTATCGCTCGCCGTTCGGCACGTGCGCTGGCCTGCAAGACGTGAAACAGCCCGAACCGCACCGCCTGCTGGCACGCCGGGTCGCCCTCCACCTCGACATCGGCGGAATCCCAAAACCCGTCGAGGTACTCACGCTGCGCATCGATCAGGCCCTGCCAGCCGGCGTATCGTGCTCCGGCGATCGCTCCGGCGACCTGATCACGCAATGCGGGACGGGACCGCAGGCTCGACCACCCGTAGCCCAGGTACTTGACGATGCGCAGTTGCTGACCAGGGCGCAGGCCGCAGATGACGGTGGTGCGGGCCAAGTCCTCGCGAGCCTCCGAACTGGTCTCGACGCGCCCGGGCACCTCGATGTCGTGCTCCATCGCAGCGGCCATCATCAACCCGCTCTGCCGGGTTTTGTGGATCAGCACCGCACCGTGGTCGGTCGATTCATGGCGCACCGCCTCGAGCGCATTGCCCAGCAGCGCGGCCGCGCGCGGATCTTTGGACCGGTCCGGCTGATCTTCGTTGGCGACGAGCTCCGACTGCACGATGACATTGACGAAGTTGTCGACCGCCTCGACGACGTACTCCATGGCGGCCACACCGCGCTGATCGAGAGAGACCAGCCGCGTCGTCCGCACGGCCACCTGCTTGCCCGCCGGTGATGTCCACCGCGCGTTGCGGGTGAGGATGCCCGCTCGCATATCCAAAACCCGTTCGTGCTCGTGTAATTCGCCGTAGCGGACATCGAACGGCTCGTCGTCGACCAGCAGGCGGAGGATCTTGCCGTTGGTGGCGTTGACGATCGACTGACCGTCTTCGGGATAGGAGAATCCGGCCTCCGCGTACGGCAGCGGCCGGGTCTCGTAGTACCCGTTCAGATACGTGCCGGGCAGCCCGTGGGGTTCACCCTCCTCGAGATTTCCCCGCAGCCCGATGTGGCCGTTGGACAACGCGAACAGTGATTCGGTCTGGGCGATCCTGTCCAGGTTGAGCGCGAGCTCACGGACATGCCACGGCTCTACCGGGAAGGCGTCGTCGGCGATCATCAGGAATCCAGAAGCTCCGCCAGATCGGTGACGACGACGTCGGCGCCGTTGTGCCGCAAGTCCTCTGCGTGACCTACCCGGTCCACGCCGATCACCACGCCAAAATGACCGGCATGGCCCGCGGCCACCCCGGCCAGCGCGTCCTCGAAGACCGCCGCATGATCCGGGGGCGTCTCGAGCAACTGTGCGGCGTGCAGAAACGAATCGGGTGCCGGCTTCCCCGCGATGCCCTCGTCACGCATGGTCACACCGTCGACGCGGACCTCGACGAACCTGGCGAGACCGGTGATGTCGAGCACCTCGCGGGTGTTGGCGCTCGACGACACCACCGCCACCCGCAGGCCCGCAGCCGAAACCGCCTCGAGGTAGCGGCGCGATCCGTCGAACACATCGACGCCGTCGGAGTGCAGCCTCTGCTGGAACAGTTCGTTCTTCCTGTTGCCCAGACCGTTCACCGTCTCGGCGTCGGCGTCGTCATCGGGGCCGCCCTCGGGGAGGGTGATGCCGCGGCTCTCCAAGAAGGACCGCACACCGTCCTCCCGCTTTTTGCCGTCGACGTATGACTCGTAGTCCTCGTCGACGTCGAAGGGCACGAACCGGTCTCCGGCGCGCTGCGCCCGCGCGCTCAGGTACGCGTCGAACATCTCCTTCCACGCCCTGCGGTGCACGCTGGCCGTGTCGGTGAGTACGCCGTCGAGATCGAACAGACAGGCCCGGACCCCTTCGGGCAATCCCAGCGTCGCGGCCATGTGCCGGGTTATACCCAAGTCGGGCCATCCATAGACTGGGCCGCGTGGCCGATCTTCATCCTTCCGTCGCTGCGCTTGCGCCGCTTCTGGGCGTTTGGGCTGGTCAGGGGTCAGGCGTGTACCCGACCATCGCGCCGTTCGACTACCTCGAGGAAATCACGTTCGGCCATGTCGGCAAACCGTTCCTCAGCTATGCCCAGCGGACGAATGCCGTGGAGGACGGCCGCCCCCTGCACGGCGAGACCGGCTATCTGCGGGTGCCCGACGCCGGCCGGGTGGAGTTGGTGCTGGCGCATCCCACCGGCGTAACCGAGATAGCCGAGGGAACGTTGTCGGTACGGGGTACCAGGATCGAGATGGAAGTCGTGGCGACGACGATAGGGCGCACTGCCTCGGCCAAGGAGGTCACGGCGCTCGGCCGTTCCATCCGGGTGCACGGCGACGAGCTGACCTACACGGTGCACATGGGTGCTGTGGGCCAGCCACTGCAGCAGCATTTGACGGCGAGGTTGCACAGGAAGACGGCATGACACCCGACGACCAGCGCGAAGACGGCAGAATCCGTGTTCCGACCGATCTCGACGCGGTCACCGACGTCGGCGCCGAAGATCACTCCGACATCGACCCGGCCGCCGTCGAGCGGATCTGGCAGGCGGCACGGCACTGGTATGCCGCGGGCATGCACCCCGCGATCCAGCTGTGCCTGCGCCACAACGGCAAGGTGGTGCTGAACCGGGCGATCGGTCACGGCTGGGGCAACGCCCCTGACGACCCACCCGACGCGGAGAAGGTTCGGGTCACCACGGCCACCCCGTTCTGCGCGTTCTCGGCCGCCAAGGCGATGGCGACGACCGTGGTGCACATGCTCGTCGAGCGGGGGCACTTCTCGTTGGACGACCGCGTCTGCGAGTACCTGCCCACCTACACCAGTCACGGCAAGGACCGAACGACGATCCGGCACGTCATGACCCACAGCGCCGGCGTGCCGTTCGCCACCGGCCCGCGGCCGAATCTCGACCGCATGGACGACACCGAATACGCCCGCAGAAAGCTCGGCGAACTGCGGCCGATCCACCGGCCCGGCCTTGTCCACATCTACCACGGGGTGACGTGGGGCCCGCTGGTGCGGGAAATCGTCTCGGCGGCGACGGGAAAGAGTATTCGCGACATCCTTGCCGCCGAGATCCTCGATCCGCTCGGCTTCCGATGGACCAACTTCGGTGTGGCCGAGCACGACGTGCCGCTGGTGGCGCCGAGCCACGTCACCGGCAAGCCGCTGCCGGCACCGATCGCGAAGGCATTCAAGATGGCGGTCGGCGGGACCATGGCGGAGATCATCCCGTTCTCGAACACGCCGCTGTTCCTGACCGGGATCGTGCCGTCATCCAATCTCGTCTCGACGGCCGACGAGATGTCACGGTTCGCCGAGATCCTGCGGCGGGGTGGTGAGCTGGACGGCGTCCGGGTGATGCGGCCGGAGACTCTGCAGGCGGCGACCAAGGAGTGCAGGCGGCTGAGGCCCGACATCGCCGACGGATTCGCGCCCCGCCGCTGGGGCACCGGCTACATGCTGGGGAACAAGCGGTTCGGACCGTACGGCCGCAATGCGCCCGCGGCATTCGGCAACACCGGCCTGACGAACATCGCGGTCTGGGCAGACCCCGAGCGCGGTCTGGCCGCCGGGCTCATCAGCAGCGGCAAGCCGAGCGGTCACCGCGAAGCCAAGCGCTATCCGGCCCTGCTCGACCGCATCACGGCCGAGATCCCGCGTCAGCGGATCGAATCCTGAGGCAGGGGCAATCCGCCCATCTGCGACGGATTGCGGTACTCCCGGTAAACTCTCCCTGCCGCCGCCGGTGGGGCGGACGGGCATTTGTGGAGGTGAGCATGGAAGGTGCGGCATCAAGTAGCTGCGCAATAGAGGAACGCCGCATCGAGGCCGTCAGCGTGGTGTCGGTAGCCGGTGTGGTCGACATGCTCACAGCCCCCGACCTCGAAACGGCGATATCTGAGGCCGCCAAGAGTTCCCCGGCCGCTGTGGTCGTCGACATGACGGCTGTGGAGTTCCTCGCATCCGCAGGCATGGGCGTCCTGATCGCCGCCCAGGACGAGCTCGCTCCCGCCATCAAGTTGGCGGTCGTGGCGGACGGCCCCGCGACCAGCAGACCGCTGAAGCTCGTCGGTGTCACCGACGTGGTCGATCTGTACGCCACCCTCGACGAGGCGCTCGCTGCGCTGACGAATTAAAAGAGTCACTATCGGGTAGCCAGCAGGCTGAGATGGCAGATTTCGGACAACGCGGCTCGAGAACACGGTTCGCACACACGAGTGTCCTCGCCGATGCCGCATGCGCCGCGCACATGCGGCAGGAATTCTCGGTGTGGCTGCGGCGATGGTTCTCGCTCGACCCGACGCAGGTCAGTGACATGGTGCTGGCGGTCAACGAAGCGTTGGCCAACGCCGCCGAGTTCGCCTATTCGGCCGTCGAGCATTCCGGCGCGATGCATCTGCGCGCAGATTACGACACCGGTTCGGCCGTCTTGACGGTGACCGTGACCGACGAGGGCGCCTGGCGGCTCAAAGACGCCGCGAACG
The DNA here is from genome assembly GCF_032159565.1 of Mycobacterium sp. Classification (GTDB taxonomy): domain Bacteria; phylum Actinomycetota; class Actinomycetes; order Mycobacteriales; family Mycobacteriaceae; genus Mycobacterium. Next base: position 47,951 of record NZ_JAVHWR010000069.1, on the reverse strand, counting down.
AACACGTCTCGCGCGGCCGCGGCATCCCGCTGATGCGCGCGCTCGCCGACCGGGCCACCATCGACTCGACGCCGGCGGGCACGCGGGTGTGCCTGGAATGGAACCACGTCGCCGCGGCGCAGTCCGCTGTCACCTGACGGCCCGGCCTCACGGCTTCGGCAGCCGCACCACCTGAACAAAGAACTCGTCGATCTGGCGCACGGCGCTCATGAACTGGTCCAGATCGACCGGTTTGGTGACGTAGGCGTTGGCGTGCAGTTTGTAGCTCTTGAGGATGTCCTCTTCTGCCGACGACGTCGTCAGCACGACCACCGGAATGTGGCACAGATCGTCGTCGTTCTTGATCTGCTCCAGCAGTTGCCTGCCGTCGTACTTCGGCAGGTTCAGGTCGAGCAGGATCAGGTCGGGCCGCGGCGCGTCCTTGTAGGGTCCCCGCTTGTAGAGGAAGTCAAGGCCCTCCTCGCCGTCGTGGGCGACGTGCAGATTATTGCTGATCTTGTTGTGCTCGAATGCTTCCCGGGTGATTAGTTCGTCACCGGCATCGTCCTCGACGAGCAGGACGTCGATGGCGCGCACAGCTGAGGTCACTGGTTTGTTCCTTCCAGAGCGGGCTTTAGTATGTCGGGCTCGGGCTCGGCTGTCGACAATTCGGGCAGGGTGAACTTGAAGCGTGTGCCGCCGGAGTAGGACGTGTCGACCCAGATGGATCCGCCGTGGTGCTCGACGATCTTCTTGCATATTGCAAGACCGATGCCGGTTCCGCTGTACTCGTCGCGGCCGTGCAGACGCTGGAAGATGACGAACACCTTCTCGACGAAGTCATCGGCGATACCGATGCCGTTGTCAGTGACGCTGAAGAGCCAGTCGGGGTCGTCGGGCCCGACGGGGGGCCGAGCGTCGATGACGATCCGCGGATCGAGTCCGTCGCGGTGGAATTTCATCGCGTTGCCGATGAGGTTCTGCCACAGCATCGCCAGCAGGGTCGGGTCGCCGTCGACGGTGGGAAGCCGAGTCCCGGGGCGCACGATGTCGGCATTCGATTCCTCGATCGCAGTCGACAGGTTGGCCAGCGCGGTGTCCAGCGCGGTGTCCAGCGCGGTGTCGACGTGGGTGGAGTTGAGACGACCGACGCGGGAGAACGTCAACAGATCGTTGATCAGCAGCTGCATGCGTTTGGCGCCGTCGACCGCGAAGCCGATGTATTCGGTTCCCCGTTCGTCGAGCTTGTCGCCGTAGCGTTTCTCGAGCAGCTGACAGAACGAGGCGACCTTGCGCAACGGCTCCTGCAGATCGTGGGAGGCGACGTAGGCGAATTGCTCGAGTTCGGCGTTGGACCGCCGCAACTCTTCGGTCTGTTCGTCGAGTGCCGACTTGGCGGTCCTCGAGGCGTCGAGTTCGTCGACGATGCGTTGCCGCATGTCCTCGACCGCGGCCGCGATCGAACGAATGTCTCGTGGACCGCGGGGCACGATGCGTTCGTCGAAATTTCCCTCGGTGATGCGGCGGCACGCGGCGGCAAGGGCGTCCAGCGGTCGGGTGACCGCGGCGCGCACCAGCAGCGCCAACACCACCGCCAAGACGACGAACGCCACGACCATGGCGATGGCAAGGCCGTCGCGCCAGTGCCTCATGTGGTCGAGCTCGGTGATCCCGTTAGTTCTGGCGGTGCGCAGATTCTCGTTCTGGCGATCGAAATTCGCTCGGAGACGGTCGAATTCGATCTTGCCCCGATCCGTGAGCACCCGACTGGCCTCGCCAGGGGCGCCGCGGGCGACGTCGACGATGATGGGGTTTGCATAGGACATCCGCCAGGCCGCCGCGGCACCCTCGATCTCATCGAGGTCGGCCATCAGATCGGATCGTGTACCGACTCGCTCTCGGATGTTCTGTGCCGCTTGCCGTTCGGCGTCCAGGCCGGCGTAATACGGATCGAGGAACTGCTTGTCGCCGGTGATGACGTAGCCGCGCACCGCGGTTTCCTGATCGCGAAGAGCCGCCTGCATCGCATAGGCCTGCACTCGTGCCGGCTGGATGTTGTCTATCAGCTCACGCGACAGACTGTCGGTCCGATGCATCAGCAGCCCGCCGGCCAACAGGCCGACCAACACCACCACGCCCATGGCCGACAGCACCAGGTTCTGCCATCCCTGCACGGTCAGCCTGCGCCCAGGCTTGGGCTTGCCGGCTGGCGCGCCCGCGTTCGGCTTCGTCATCGAGATGTGCGCTCCACGCGGACCACCGCGATGTCGTCGGTCAGCCCGCCGTGTGCCTGGGCGCGCTGTGCGGCTTCACCGATGAGGGCATCCACGAACTCCGGCCCTGGCAGCGGGGCATGCTTGCGCGCCAACTCGAGCAGCCCGTCCTCACCGAGGCGTTGATTACCCCGCCCGGAGTGGCCCTCGAACAGGCCGTCGGTGAGCAGGACCAACCCCGTGCCCTGGGGCCACTCCACCTGGTGATAGTCCCATCCGCTGGATTGCAGGCCCAGCGCCGGGCCGCCGGGCGGCTCGAGCCAGTCCACTGTTCCTCCGCCGTGCACCAGCATCCCGGGATGTCCCGCGCGCACTGCGCGGAACAGGGACCCTTCGGGCGGAATGGCCAGGCTCAGCACCGTCGCGAAGGTGCCCCTGCCCGCGCGCTCGGTACGCAGGATTCGCTCGAGCTCCCGCATCCGGTCCGGGCCACGAAGGCCGGCGAACGTCAGCGCGCGCCAGGCAATACGCAGTGCCACGCCGAGGGCGGCCTCGTCGGGACCGTGGCCTGCGACGTCGCCGATCATCACGTGCACCGTCCGGTCCGGCGTCTGGACGAAGTCGTAGAAGTCGCCGCCCAGCAGCGTGTTCTCCCGGCTGGGCACGTACCTCGCGATGATTTCGACACCGGGGTTCTCGAGCAGTAGAGGCGACGGGGAAAGGCCGCGCTCGAGCCGGGCGTTCTCCATGGCTCGCAGTTGACTGGCGTGCAGCTGGACCGCGGTGATCTCGGCGCGCTTGCGTTCGATCGCATACAGCACCGCACGGCGCAACATCTCGGGTTCGACCCGGCCCTTGATCAGGTAGTCCTGCGCGCCCGAGGCCACCGCCGACGTGCCGAAGTGCTCGTCGGACAACCCGGTGAGGACGACGATCGGGATGTTGGGGTCCATCTGCTTGATGCGCTCAACGGCGACGATCCCGTTGGCGTCGGGCAGATTGAGGTCAAGCAGCACGCAGTCCGGGTGGGTGAGCGCAAGCTCGTGCTCCGCGGCGGACATCGATTGAGCCCATGCACAGGTGAAGTCCGCGCCCGCGTCGGCGATCAGTTCCTCTACCAGTAGAGCGTCGGCCCGGTCGTCCTCGACGAGCAGGACCGACAGACGATGTCCGCCTGCCGTACGGACCGATGCAGGGTCCTGTGCAGGCTTGATTCGCGGCTCAAGCGGCGCGCGCATGGGTCATCACGTCCTTTACGTAACGCCACCCGGGTCGCGCTGACCTTCTGCTTCAGTGACAACGACTACAAAGGATACCGAGCCGCCCTGCAAGCCGCTGCGGTGTCCCCCGATACGGTTCGATGATCGGCGTTTCCTATCGTGGCTGCATGAGCGAAGCTTGCGAGCGAATATCGCGCACGGAATGCGGCGGCCGAGGCTGCGAGGTCGGGGCATGAGCACCGTTGCCGACCCGGATCGGGTCGCCGATCTCGCCAGGAAGGTCGTGGCCGACCACGACCCGAAGTCCGTTCCCATCGCGGAGTTTCTCGGTGCCTGTTATGACGCCGGGTTGGCCTGGGTGCATTTCCCCGAGGGCCTGGGCGGTCTGGGTGTTTCGCGCGGTCTGCAGGCCGTTGCCGACGGCATCTTGCAGGGTGCGGGCGGTCCGGTGCCGCTCGGCCTCAACCCGATGGGCTACGGGATGGCGGCGCCGACCGTGCGTGAACACGCCCAGACCGACGACGTGAAGCGCGAGCTGCTGCGTCCACTGGCGACCACCGAGGACATCTGGTGTCAGCTGTTCTCCGAGCCGGGCGCAGGTTCGGACCTGGCCGGTTTGGCGACCTCGGCGGTGCCCGACGGTGACGAATGGGTCGTCAACGGCCAGAAGGTGTGGACCAGCCTGGCGCATCGCGCGCGATGGGGTCTGCTGCTCGCACGCACCAACCCCGACCTGCCGAAGCACAAGGGCCTGACCTACTTCGTGATCGACATGCACGGGCCGGGCGTGGAGACCAGGCCGCTGCGCCAGCTGACCGGGCAGGCGGAGTTCAACGAGGTCTACATGACCGACGCCCGCATCCCCGATACGCACCGGCTCGGAGGCGTCGGCGACGGGTGGCGGGTCGCCATGACCACGCTGATGAACGAGCGCAGTGCACTGGGCGCCAGCGGAAGCAGGCGCGGTGCGGGCACGATCGCCGACGCCGTCTCACTGTGGGCGTCGCCACCGGATCTGCAGACACCCGTGCTGCGGGACCGGCTCACGCAACTGTGGCTGCGCTCGGAGGCGCAGCGCCTCACGTCGGAGCGCTCCCGTGCCGCCGCCACGGTCGGCGGTCCCGGCCCTGAAGGCTCCATCGGCAAGCTGGTCGGCGCCGAGCTGAACCAGCACATCTACCAGTGGTGCATGGATCTGCTTGGGCCGGAAGGGATCCTGTACCACGGCTACGGCATGAGTGACGGCGCGGGCGACGGCGCGGACTGGCGGGGCCCGGTACAGCAGCGGTTCCTGCGCAGCCGCGCCAACACCATCGAGGGTGGCACCTCCGAGGTGATGCGCAACATCCTCGGCGAGCGGGTCCTCGGCCTGCCCGGTGATTTGCGTGCCGACGCCGGCACGCCGTGGAAGGAGATTCCCCGTGGTTGAGGAGCTTGCGGATCAACCCCGCATTCAGGTTGAGGAGCTTGCGGGTCAACCCCGCAATCAGGTTGAGGAGCTTGCGGATCAACCCCGCCATCAGGCTGAGTTCACCTTCACCGACGAGCAGGCCCAGCTGCGCGCAGCGGTGCGCAAGTTCTGCACCGAGAACTACGACGAGCAGACGGTGCGGACCCTGATGGAGTCCGATCCGCCATTCGACGCCAAGGTGTGGACCCGGTTGGGTTCCGAGCTCGGCGTGCTGGGACTGTCGGTGCCGGAAGCCGACGGCGGGGTCGGCGGCACACTCGTCGATCAGGCCGTCGCGGTCGAGGAGCTCGGTTCATCACTGGCGTGCGGGCCGTTGTTCGGCACGGTGTTCCTCGCGATCCCCGCACTGGTGGCGGCGTCGGCGAGCGAGGGGCGCGACGAACTACTGACCGAACTGGTGGAGGGCAGGCGCACTGCGGCGTTCGCCGTCGCCGACCGTGCCGGCGCCTTCGACCCCGAATCGGTGACGGTCGCCACGCAAGGTGATGCGCTCACCGGCACGGTCGAACGGGTCGTCGACGCGGGCACGGCCGACGTCCTGCTGGTGGCGGCGCGGGGTGCGGACGGGGTGGCGCTGTACGCCGTCGACGCGGCGGCGTCGGGGGTATCGCGGACCCCGTTGGTCACGCTGGACCTGACCCGGCCCCAAGCCACCATCGAGCTGTCCGGCGCGCCGGGCCGGTTGGTGGCCGGTCCCCGCGAGGCCGACCGCGTCATCGAGCACGCGTTGCACGTCGGATCGGCGCTTTTGGCCGTCGAACAGGTCGGCGCGGGACAGCATCTGCTGGATCTTTCCGTCGACTACGCGAAGTCCAGGCTCCAGTTCGGCAGGCCCATTGGGTCTTTCCAGGCGGTCAAGCACAAGCTGGCGGACCTGCTCGTCGACCTCGAGCACGCCCGCTCGACCGCTTATCACGCAGTGTGGGCCTTGGCCGACGGATCCGATGATCCGGCGCTTGCGGTGAGCATCGCGCAGGCGACGTCCTCGGCGGCGCTGTCCCGGATCGCGGCGGACACCATTCAGGTGCACGGCGGCATCGGGTTCACCTGGGAGCATCGAGCCCACCTGTATTTCAAGCGCGCCGTCACCGACGCCGCCTTGTTGGGCAGCGCCGAGCAGCACCGGGCGCGGGTCGCAGAACTGGTCTTGGACACTGCCGAGGCGGGCCGTGTCCCCCGCGTGGCCGACGGCACGCCCGCGTGAGCCGCTAGACGGGAAGCGTTGTGCCGGTTTCTTTTTCGGCGAATTCGAACAGCCGCGCAGCGACCTCGTAGTCACCTGCCACCGCGGTCCGGCCCAGCATCACAAGCGGACCCTTCAAGCCGAAGGCGCCGTCGTAGCCGATGTAGCTGCCCGGCGGCACAGGCTCGCTGATGCAGTACAACGTGGTGGCGGCGCCCGCGTCGATGTCGTTGCCGAACACGTTCGCCACCCGCCTGACCACCTTGTCGGCGGCTGCCATCACCGGCCCGTCGGAGACGTTGGAGATTCCGGAGGCCACCCATCCCGGATGCGTGAGTTGGGTGACGACAGGCGAATTCGCCGCCCGCAGCCTGCGATCCAACTCGAGGCCCCACAACATCACCGCGAGCTTGGAGCGGGCGTAGGCACCCATCGACGACCACTTGGTGGTGCGCAGATGCATGTCGTCGAGCCGTAGCGTGGCGCTTCGATGCGCGTGCGATCCGACGTTGATGATCTGGGTGCGCACCCGGTCGAAGATGAGGTTGGTAAGCGCGAAGGGGCCGAGCAGGTTCGTGCCGATCGTCTTCTCGAACCCGTCGACGGTTTCTTCGCGGCTCGAAGTCAGCATGCCCGCGTTGTTGATGAGGATGTCGACGTCGCCGTCGAGCGCGTCGGCGAACGCGCGCACCGACGACAGGTCGGCGAGGTCGACCTTGGCGATGGAGGTCGAGCCGCCGATCTCCTTGGCGCGCTGCGCACCCAGTTCGGTGTTGCGCACGGCCATGACGACGTGTGCGCCCGCGTTGGCGAGCGCGCGGGCGGTGCCGAGGCCGACGCCGTTCGTCGCGCCGGTCACGATGATGCGCTTACCCGAGAGGTCGCCCAGCCGGGCCGGTGTCCACTTCGCCGTCACGGGGCAAGGCTAATCGTCCGGTTGTCGCGCACACCGCGATAGATACCCCATCGGACGATCACGGGCATCAAAACGCGGTCGAAAGACCAGGCCGGGAAACGGAACGCCTGACCCTTCGGGGTGAACACCTCGAGCCCGTCGGGCTGCACACCGAGCACCGAACCCCAACGCCGCTTCGGCGCCCGGTAGGAGCGCAGCGGTTTGCCTGCGAACTGCGCACGGATGTTGCGGGCCAGCAGCCCGTCCCCGCGGTTGCGCGCCGAGCTGCGCAGCGGGTCGGTGGCCGCAACGTCGCCCACCGCGAACACGTTCGGCCGGCCGGGCACCTGCAACTGCGGTGTCACTTCGACGAAGCCCTGTTCGTCGAGGAGTTCGGCCGGCAGCCAGTCGGTGTTGGGCCTGACCCGACCGATCGCCCACAGGACGGCATCGGCGGACGCCTGCGGCTGCCCGGTGCTCCACGCAACCGGCTCGCTGGTGATCGCATCGAACGTGAAGCCGTCGGGGATCACCGCTCGGTGGCCGGGGTGCAGTCCCACACCGGCATCGCCGAGCCGGCGCTGCACCGTCTCCCAGATCCGCGGATGGTGTGACAGGAGGGCGCGTTCGCCGGGGAAATAAAGGTCGACGCGCTTGTCCGGCCAGGTGGTGGCGACCTGTGCGGCGCTACTGATCGCCGCCGCGCCGCCACCGATGACGATGACCGATGTGGCGTCGATCAGGCGCTTGTGCGCGTCCCGAAGGTCCTCGCCGATCTCGTTGTGCGACTGCAGGTTTGGCGTGCGCCAGAAACCATTGGTGACCCCGGTGGAGATGACCAGCGCGTCGTAGGGCTGCTGCGATGTCGTGCCGTCGTCAGCGCGGACCGCCACCGTGCGGGATTCGAGGTCGACATTCGTCAGGGTGCCGTGCACGGTGCGCACCCGGTCCAGCGCACGGAACCGGTCGAACGGAATCCAGTTGGCCCTGGCCCATTCCTCGGGCCGGGCGAGCCGCCACCCCAGTTCCTGGCCGCTCACCAACGCCGGCTTGGAGGAGATGCCGACGACGTCGAACTGCCGGGCCAGTCGGATGGCGGTGAGAACCCCGCTGTCGCCCAGCCCGGCGATCACGACACGTTTACGGCTCATGGCCGCTTATCATTCACGGTGCTTGGGTCCTGCAACGCATTACGGGCCGAGACGAGTGCTTCTCCGCTCATCTCGCCGACAGCCTGGCGTGCGCGAAAGGTGACACAGCGACCTGGTCAATGCGCTGCCCCTGCCGCTGGAACACGGTGCGCGCCGATTCACGGAAGGCGCGCACCATGACGACACACCGCTACTCGGTAAAAGTGACGTGGCGCGGCAATACCGGGTCGGGCACCACCGGCTATCGGGATTTCCGGCGGGATACCGTTACTGCGGCGGGCACCAAGGTCGAACTGCCCGGATCGTCCGACCCGGCGTTCCGTGGCGATCCGAACCGGTGGAACCCCGAGGAACTTCTGCTCGCCTCGCTGTCACAGTGCCACCTGCTCTGGTATCTCGACCTGGCCGTGCGGGCCGGTGTCGTGGTGACCGATTACGCCGACGATCCGATCGGCTCGATGGTCGTCAACGGCGACGGAAGTGGTCAGTTCGAGCGGGTCGTCCTGCGGCCCACGGTCACGGTTGCCAAGCCCGTTGACACGGCGGCGGCACGGCGACTGCATTCCGACGCCCACCGGATGTGCTTCATCGCCCGGTCGGTGAATTTTCCCGTCGACTGTGAACCAACAGAACCTCGGGTAGCCGAGGCGGCGTTACCCTAGCCACCATGGCTCACTCAGTGCGACGTCTGACGGCCGCGGCGGCGATGGCCGCCCTGCCGATGGCGGGGGTCGTCGTCTTCACGCCTGCGATCAGCTCGGCGTGCCTGCCAGGCGAGACGGCAGGCCCCACCGCTTGCGCGCCGTTCTGCCTGCCCGGCAAGGCGCTCGACGTGCAGACCGGCCTCTGCGTTCCGGTGCCGGACCCGGCACCCGATGGCGTCAACCCGCCGATCAACGACTATTAAGCCCGGCGCAGGGCACAGGACTGTGCCTTAGCCCGCCTGAGCCACAAGCCATTTCGCCGCGCGCAGACCGCGGGCGTACCCGCCGACCACGACCACGCGCTCGACAGCACCGGCGACGTCGCTCACCGGGTAATAGTGGTTTACGCCGCAGGCGTCGGCACCCAATTGCCGTGGAATCCTGACGGAATCCGGTGCGGCACCTTGATGCTCGCGACATCCTGCAACGTTTCCGCATCGAGGATGGCCAGTTCGCTGCGGTCGGCGGCACGGTCGTACACGTAGCCCATCAGCACGCCGTCGTCCTCCGGCGCGTCGGGCGCGGACGGATGGAAGACGAACTCGCCCAGTGCCTTATCGGCGCCGAACGAGCGTGACACGGTGCCGTTACCGACGAAGTCGTGCTTGAGAAGCACGTCATTGCCGCTGGCGCCCTCCCCGACCGTCGGCGCGTAGCCGTAGCGGTGCCGTTTGCCGACCAGTCGCTCGTCGACGCGCGGAAACTCCTGGCCGCGGTCGTCGACCCGCGATTCGCGTACCTTGCCGTCGGCGAGATCCACCGTCCACCGATCAAGCGTCGGCGGCCCCTCGTTCGGTCCCAGCTGCTCGGTCGCAAACATCTTCGGGTGCCGCACGACATCGAGCACGATCGTGTCGCCGTCGTCGAAGGCGTTCATCGGGTGGAAGACGTAGCACGGCTCGACGTCGAACCAGCGGACGTCCGAGTTGTCGCCGTCGCGCGGCATCACCCCGACCCTGGCCGGATATTTCGGGTTCCACGAGTATGGGAAGCGCCGATCGGACGCGTTGCCACCCGGTTGTCGGGCGGAGACGGGATCGGGGATGCGGACGCGGCCGATTATGGAGGACAACAGAAGTCGCGCGGGAAGCCTGACGCTTCGCGGCACCGTCATGGCGACCGCTTGGTGTGTGTCGAAGGTGACCGGCAGGTCGTAGAACACCACGTGTTTCTCCGTCAGCGACATGTCGTGCATCATCGGGCTGCCCGTCACCTCGATGTCGACGGTGCGCCGCGCCCGCCCGTCGGTGCCGATCACCGAGTACTGAACCGTGTTGCCGCGGTACATGCTGTACGAAACAGCATGCAGCTCACCGGTATCGGGGTCGCGCTTCGGGTGCGCGGTGTAACCACCCGTCAGCGTGCCGTCGAAGTCACAGGCACCGACGGTGTCCAGCTCGTCGGTGAGCTCGAAGTTGGTGACACCGGATTCGATCAGCGCCAGTGTCTTGCCCGCGTGGCCGATCACATTGGTATTCGCGCCGATTCCCGACAGCCGGAATTCGCCGGCCGGCGGCTTTTCGCCCAGCGCTTTCGCTGTCTGCGGACCGCGCACCCACCGGTTGCGGTACCACTCCGCCTTGCCGCCCCGGATCCGGACGCCGTGCACCATGCCGTCGCCGACGAACCAGTGATAAAGCTCGGGATCGATCTCGCCGACCGGGTTCGGGCCGTTGCGCAGGTACCGGCCATCCAGATAGTCGGGGATCGAGCCGACCACCTCGAGGTCGGTCAGCGTGTACTCGGTGTCCACTGGGGCGAATTCGCCCTCGAGATAGCGGTTCGTCATCGCGACTCTCCCTATAACAGCGTTATGAATGCCTCTTGTATAACACTGTTATGGCACCATGGCAAGGGTGAACGGAGTGCGGGGACAACTCGTCGAGAGCGGGATTCGCCTGCTGGAGCGCGAGGGTCTGCAGGCGCTCAGCGCGCGCAACCTGGCTGCCGAGGCCGGCACCTCCACGATGGCTGTCTACACCCACTTCGGCGGCATGACCGGTTTGATCGACGCCATCGCCAGCGAGGCGTTCGCTCGATTCACCCGGGCGTTGACCGAGGTGACCGGGACCGACGACCCCGTCGCCGACTTCTTCCTGATGGGCATCCACTATCGCGAGTTCGCACTGGCGAATCCGCGGCGCTACCAGTTGATGTTCGGCACGTCGGCGGAATCACTGAACCGATTCCATGCCGACCTCACCGTCACCGGCTCGGCCAGCGGCCGAGCCGAGTTTGCGCTGTCGTTCGAGGCGCTGCTGAGCGTGGTTCGCCGGATGATCGCCGCGGGCCGCATCCGCGACGACGGCGAATCGGCGATCGCGGGTCGCCTGTGGAGTTTCATCCACGGCGAGGTGCTGCTCGAGATGGCCGGCTACTTCGGACAGGAGGGACACGGCGTCACCCAGATCCTGGCGCCGCTGACCGTCGATGTGCTTGTCGGAATGGGCGACGACCGGGAGAAGACCGTTGAATCGCTCGAGACGGCGGTCGATGCGGCCGGCCGGCCTACCTGGCAGCGTCGAGACCGGTCCGAAGTAGATTCCACGCCAGGCGGCGAGCCTCAGCAGCCTGCTCCTGCATGAGCCGCTGGACGGCAGGCACGGGGTTGGGTTCGGTAGCGCGCCCGTCGACGATGTCGTCGCACACCTCCTGCGCAACGCGGATCCCCAACAGGACGGCCTCGTTGACGCTCTCGAGGGCCTGATCGAGGCGGGTGTCGTCAACGATCTGGTGGGCGTTGGCCAACTCGACGGAGAAGTCGTTCACGACCTGGCCGATCTGTTCGAAGATCGGCAGCATCGCCTGCTCCCGCTCGTCGCGGTTCGTGCTGTGCAGGATGCCCGCACCCCGGTTCCACAGCGTCGCGAGCATCTGGGTCTGCAGGCTCACCGCCCGCGACACCTCGATCACCGCCTGTTTCTGCAATTGGTTGAGCAGGTGTCTGCGCTCGAGGTCAGCCCGCTGCCGATGGGCGTCCATCTCGGCGCGGTGCGACTTCTGCTGGCTCTCCAACTCGGCCTTGTGCAATCTCTGGGTCAATTCGAGCTCGCGTGCCGCACGCTCTTCGGCCGCCGCCCGTTCGCGATCCAAGCGCTCCTCGCCGGCCGCCAGCGCCAAGCGCAGCCGTGCGGCGGCTTCGGCCGCCCTCGAATTCGCCTGTCGCTGGACATTGACGGTCTGCCACATGGCCACCATCACGACGCAGAGGACGGCGGCCCCGAAGAACCAGTCCGCTTTCGAACCCTTCTCGCCCGGGCCCAGCAGAATGAACCACACGATGGCCAGGCCGCCCGCGGCGCCGCAGGACAGCCATCCGATGCCGCGCCAGCCGTTGATCGCGGCGAACCACCCGCCGGGCTGGTCGGCGGGTACAGGCCGGCGGGTCGGCTCTGTGACGTCCCGCACCGCGCCGGGCGGTGACTGGTCGTCGGCCGTGGTGGATTGAACCAATCCGGTCATCACCGATCTCCCGTTCCGCCCAAGCCTCCCCCTCTTGCGGGTACAGACTAGGGCTCGCGGTGACGCAGCACGCGCCGGCCCGCTAGGGTCAAGCCGTGCTCAAGTCGAGCGGGCGACGGGATAAGCACGCTTCCTCGGCTGCTCACCGCTTATGGAACTGACCTGTAGAGATTAGAGGGCCCATGGGACAAGCCGCGCCACAGGATGATTCGTCGATCATCGTCAGTCTGTCCGAGGCGGCGATGCACATGTACAGCGCCGCAATCGACGCGCTGCCGTTCGCCGAGGACAAGAAGTTCCACAAGCGGGCAGACGTCGTGCTGGAGGGTATGCGCAAGCTGCGGACCGCGCTGTCGGACGCCGCCAGCAGCAACAGGCCCACTTCGGCGGTGATCGTCGAGCTCAGCAATGTCCGGCGACGCTACGACTCCCTCATGGAGCATGCCGCGGCCGCACCCGGGTCGAGCCTGGGCCAGCAGCTGTACGTCACGCGCATCCATGCCAAGCTCTCCGCCGAGGAGGTGGCGAACGGCGCGGGCCTGCCTATCCGGCTGCCCGATGAGCTCGAGGCAGGCGGCACGCCCAACGACGACGAGGCCGCGAAGATCAAAGACACGATCGCGGCCCTGGGTGGGGTGCCCGGGACCGAGCACCTGCAGCATCCCCAGCCCCAGCACCACGACCACGACGACTCATCGGTCAACGGCCACGAGGAACACTTTGCCGACGAGAACGTCGGCTGAGCCCGGAACTGCCGCGATCAGCTGCCGAGCTCACCCGCGATTCCGCGCTCGATCGCGGCGCGGGTGCGCTCCGGCAGCACGATGAGCCCGTCGAGTTCCCGTCGTGCGACCTCGAAGGCGCGTTCTCGCTCTTGCGGCGTCGCGGCGGTGTCCGTGGCGATCCGCAGCGTGCTGTGCGCGCGCGAGAGACGCTGCTGCTCCTCACGCGAGAAGCCGCTTCGCCGCCTGCGCATCGCCTCGGCCTCCGCGACGTCGAAAGCCGTCACGTACTCCTCTACGGCGTCGCGGTATTCGCGGGCGGCCACGCTGTCGTCCAGCAGGTCGCCCGCGTCGGCGGGGCGTAGCAGGTCCGCACGCAGCTTGGCGCGGTGGAACCGCTCGGTGAGCGGATCGCGCATGTCCGTCATCAGCGGATAGTCGAGCAGCTTTGTGATGTCGATCTCGTAGTCGAGCCAGCGGGTGTCCGTCCGGTCGTGCTCGCGCACCGTCCGCACGATCGCCTGCCACTGAGCCGACTTGGTGGTTCGTTGCGGCCCTCCCGCCTCGACCGACTGCGCGTCGTCGGATTGTTCGCGGACTTTGGACACCGCTTTGAAGCCGCCGTAGATCAGGCCGATCAACGGCAGGATCACGATCAGCAGCTCAACCAGCCGCACGATGAGCAAGCCCACTCCGCCAGAATGCCATCGCCGGTCGCAAGAGCGCCTACGGCGGAGTCTCCGGTGGCGTGTTCGCAGAGTCCCCAGCGGACAGCAGCAGCGCCAGCACGACGAGGGCGATGCCTGCGATCTCCGCGGGTGCCGGTATCTGGCGCAGCACCACGACGCCGATCAGCGTCGCGGTCACCGGCAGAAGTGCCAGCAGCAGCGCGAAGTTCGCGCTTCGGATCTGGACGAAGACGAGTTGGTCCAGCACGTACGGGATCGCGGTGGAGAGCAGACCGATGCAGAGACCGAGCAGCCACACACGCGGATCGGCGAACACCGAGCCGTTGATGGCGGCCTGCGGAACGAGTATCGCGGGGGCGAGAAGAACCGCGGCCAACGACATCCCGACCGCAAGCGAATCGAGTCCGTCGCCGGTGTCGGCGACCCGCTTGCCGAGCAGAATGTAGCCGGCCCACGTCGCGGCCGACACCAACGCGAACAGCACGCCGGTCAGGTTGGTGTCGAACTCCACGCCGGCCAGCAAAAGCACACCCGCCAACGCAAGACCGACAGCGGCGACGTCGCGCGGCCTGCGCGATCCCGCCGCGGCCACCGCCGTCGGGCCGAGAAACTCGATGGCGACCGCGGTGCCGAGCGGGATACGCGCCATCGCTTCGTAGATGGCGATGTTCATGCCGATCGTCACGAGCCCGAACATCAGAGCCGCACCGGCTTGCCGCCGGTTCCACTCACGCCGCCACGGCCGCCGCCACACCACCAGTGCGACCGCGGCAGCCGCCGCTCGCAGCCACGCCACGGTCGCCGGTTCGGTCGTCTCGAACAGGAAGACACCGATGGCGGCGCCGACGTACTGGGAGATGGCGCCGATTACGAAGACGACGGGGATGGACCAACCCGGCAGCAGCGATCGAGAAGCTATGGAGGGCAACCCTACGTCAGGCCGTCAGGCAGAAACCTGCCGTTGCCGCGTGAGCAGAACGAGCGCCGACGCCGCGATGAGGGCGCTTGTCACCATCCCGATCGCCATCGGGATGGCGGTGTGATCGCCTGCGATGCCGACAAGCGGGGCCACCACGGCGGCCAGCCCGAACTGCAGCGCGCCGAGGACGGCTGAACCGCTGCCCGCCACGTGTCGCACTTCGTCGAGTGCCAGCGAGGTGGCGTTGGCGACCACCAGGCCGAGGCTGGTGACCGCGCACCAGAGCAGCAGCAGCGTCGCCCAGGCCACCGGGCCCCCGACGGCGTCGATGACGAGCAGCGTCGAGAACAGCACGAGCAGGCTGACGCCGAGATGCAGCAGCCGTCGTTGACCGAAGCGGCCGACGATCTTCGCGTTGATCGCGTTCATGGCGACGAGGCCGAAGGCGTTGGCGGCGAAGGCGAACGAATACGCGATCGTGGACAAGCCGAGCACGTTCTGCAGGACGAACGGCGACGCGGCGATGTAGGAGAACATCACGGTGAAGCCGAACGCGAAGGTCAATGTGTAACCGATGTAGCTTCGGTTGCGGAACACCGACGCCGCGTCGCGCAGCATCGCGGTGAGCCCGCCGGTGGTCCGATCCTCGCGCGGATGTGTCTCGGCCAGCACCAGGCTCACGCCGAGGAACATCGCCACTGCCAACCCGGTCAGGATCCAGAAGACACCGCGCCAACCGATCAAGCCCATCAGTGAGCCACCGATCAACGGGGCCACCACGGGCGCCGCACCGTTGATGATCATCATGATGCTGAAGTAGCGGGCCGCCGTCGCGCCACGGGCGCGGTCGGAGATGACGGCCCGGCTGAGCACCACGCCTGCCGCACCGCTGAAGCCCTGCAGGAACCGGAACGCGGTCAGCAGTTCGATGCTGGGCGCCAGGGCGCAGGCGACACCGGCGCCGACGCACACCAGCGTGCCGGCAAGCATCAGCGGGCGGCGGCCGAACCGGTCGGACATCGGACCGATGAACAACTGGCCGAGCGCCAGGCCGACCATGAAGGTCGTCAGTGTCAGCTGAATGGCCGATGCGGTGGTGCCGAATTCCTCCGCCATCGCCGGGAACGCGGGCAGGTACATGTCGATCGACAGCGGCGCCACCGCGGTCAGCAATGCCAGCACGCCCAGCCAGCTCAGCGGTATCGACTTCGTGGTCGTCGTCTCGCTGCCGACAGTGCTCGCGGCGCTCATGCACACCTCTCGGTAGTTATAGCTTTATATCTAACTTTACAGCTACTGTATCGGACATGACCTCGGTCCGAATAGCCGCAGACGAGCGTGAGATACGCGACATCGCCACCACCGTGCGAACGGTGGTGTGGTCGTTGCGCAGGTTCGGCGAACGCCAGGTGGGTCTGGATCCGCTGCCGCATTCCGAGTTCGAGGTGATCCGCACCGTCTCCGACCATCCGTCGATCACGATCTCCGACGTCGCCCGGATTCTGGGCCTGCAGGCGAGCAACGTCAGCACGACGGTGCGGCGCCTCGTGGAGCGCGGCCTCATCGAGAGGTTGCCCGACGCGCACGACCGCCGGTCGATTCGATTGCGGCCCACCGCAAAGGCCGGCCGGCACAAAAAGATGATCGAGTCGGTGTGGGTGGACGGGGTGCGCGATCAGCTGGACCGGATGACCGACGAGGAGGTGGAACTACTGGTGAAGGCCGCGCCGCTGTTCCGGAAACTCGCGTCGATGCCCTGAGTGCCTAGGCTGATTGGATGGGTGTCACCGACGAGCAGCGCGCCGGGGTGAAACTCACCAACCTCGACCAACCGCTGAGCCAGGAGGCAGGTGCCACCAAACGCGACCTGGTGGACTACCTCGACGCCGTCGCGGATCGGATGCTGCCCGGTCTGGCAGGCAGGCCGCTCACGGTGCTGCGGGTGCTGCGGGACCAGAAACCGTTCATGCAGAAGAACGTTCCGAAGTACACCCCGGACTGGGTCCGCACCGTCCCGATATGGGCCGAGGCGTCCAAGCGCGACGTGCACTACGCGTTGTGCGACGACCGCCGGACTCTGCTCTGGTTCGCCAACCAGCGAGCCGTCGAATACCACCCGACGCTGGGGCTGGCGGACGACATCTACCGGCCCACTCATCTGGTGCTCGATCTCGACCCGCCCGCCGATGACGCGTTCGCCGCAGTGGTGGCCGTGGCACATCTGGTACGTCGCGCGCTGGCTGACTGCGGACTGGCGGGTGCGGTGAAGACGAGTGGCGCCAAAGGGATTCACGTGTTCGTGCCGATCGATGACTCCGCCCCCGTCGATGACGTGGCCGCGGCCACCCGTGCGCTGGCGGCCAGGGCGGAGGCGCTCGATCCGGATCTGGCCACCACCGCGTTCATCGTCGGGGACCGGCGCGGAAAGGTGTTCGTGGACTCCACCCGCGCCGGTGGCGCTACCGTGGCGGCCGCCTACAGTCCGCGCCTTCGGCCGGGCACGCCGGTGTCGTTTCCGTTGGACTGGTCGGATTTGGATGACGCCGACCCCGGCGACTTCACGGTGCACACGGCGATCGATGCGCTCGGTGGGCGTGACCCGTGGGCGGATTTGATGCCGCAACCACAGCGCCTGCCAACCGATTTGATCGAGCAGGGGCGCGCCATTCCGGTCGCACGCGTGGCCGCGATGCACGAGGGCAAGCGCCGCGCCCGCGTCCGTCGTCAGAAGGCGTAGCGGCTCAGGCGACGAGGTCCTCGGCGGCGGGACTTGTACAGGACACGCAGGCCTCTTCCTCGAGGCTGAAGTGGCCGCAGGTCGGGCAGATGAAGTCGAGCATGGCGGGCCGCCTTCCCAGGCTGAAAACGAAGGGGTTGACGCCGACCTTCTGCAGCGCTGCCAGCCTGTTACCCGACGAGTTTGCGGGTGAAACCCGTCGAATTATTACCGAGTTGTGACTGCCCGGCCGAGAGGGACAGCACGGTGATGTCCGGTGGCGCACCGATGCGGACGGGCGGGCCCCAAAAGCCGGCGCCCCGGGTGACGTACAGCTGCGTGCCGTCGACCGTCGACAGTCCGGCGAGCGACGGTTGCGCAGCCCGGACGACGTAGTGGAACGGCCACATCTGGCCGCCGTGGGTATGCCCGGACAGCTGCAGATCCACGCCATGCGCGGCGGCTTCGGCCACCTGAACGGGTTGATGGGCAAGCAGAATCGTCGGCCGCGAGTCGTCCACCCCGGACAGCGCGCGGTCGAAATCCGGCGGGTCCGATCGCTGCTCGCCTGCGACGTCGTTGACGCCGGCAAGGTCGAAAGCCGCCGCGCCGCGACGGATCGCGGTGTTCTCGTTGCGCAGCGGCTGCACACCGAGCCGCTCCAACTCGCGCAGCCACGACGACGTGTCGGGTACGAAGTACTCGTGGTTACCGGTGACGAAGAAGGCCCCTTCTCGGGAAACCAAGTCCCGCAACGGTTCCGCCGCTGTCCCGAGTTCCTCGACAGTGCCGTCCACCAGGTCGCGGACGATCGCGACCAGGTCCGGCTCGGTTTCGTTGATCATCCGCACGATCCGCGCGGTATGCGCCCGACCGGCCAGCGGTCCCAGGTGGATGTCGGACACCACGGCGATCGTGAACCCGTTGAGGGCAGGGTCGAGCCGGCGCAGCCGCACCGGAAGCCGAAGCACGTCGGGCGGTCCCAGCGCGCTGGCCATGCCCGCTCCGACCACCCCCACCGCCGCACCGCCGGCCGCTACTGCGCTGGCTCGCGCCAGGAACACCCGCCGGTTCATCGCCTGCTTCTGTTCAGGTTCAGCTGCTTGCGGCGGCGTCCGCTTCGCCCAGCGACGCAACGCAAGACGGACCGGTTCCAGGACCAGCAGCGCGAGAAACAGGTAGACCACGACGCCGAACCAGACATAACCCGGCCACGCTAACCACGATGGTTCCCTCCACCCGACAATTCTCGGCAGAAGCAGCGTCGCCACGAGCAGCACCAGCAGCGCGAGAAAGAGGGCCGACAGCACCCACCGAACACCGCCCCGCGTCGTGTCCTTGATCAGCCGCTTCCAGGCGTAGAGATGGATCAGCCCGAGGACTGTGCCGAGGATGGCGATGAACATGCGTCAGCAGGACAGCGGCGGTAGCGCGTCGACGCGAATCACCCCGGTGGTCGTGGGAAGCTCCTTCGACGTTGCCCCGATCGCCAGCGCGATCGTCCCGCCGTTCGCGCCTCCGACCGGCGCGCGAAGGTAGGTGAGCGCTCCCGACCGGCTGTCGACCAGGGTGGCGTACGTGTCGTGCATCTGGTCGTCGCGCCCTCTGTCGATCACGACGTACGGCCCGACCACGTGAAGCGGCAACGCCTGATGCTTTCCCCCGGGCGGAATGTTTCCGGCGATGCGCACCAGGCCGGACTTCGGCGACCAGTACGCGAGACCCGGTGCGCCGCGGTCGGTTTCGGTGGACCACGCATAGGCGTTGCCGTCGGTGACGAGCGTGAACTGATCGCGGCCGGTGCCGATCTCACCGGCGACCGGGGGCGGCAGCGCATCGGGGATCTTCAACTCGGCCCGGGGGCCTGCGTTCCGGTCCCAGGCCACCTCCCAGGACAGCCCGGCGGCCGTGGTTCGCACGCCGCGCATCTCACCGGACGCCACATCGGCCACGGCACCGGTGGTGAGGTCATAGGACCTCATCGTGCCTGCGTCTCCGGCGTACGTATCACGGGTGATCCAGTACACCTTGCCGCCGAACAGGGCGAAAGAGTCGACGGTGCTGCCTCCCGACGTTCGGTCCTCCAATGGACTCTCGACGACGTTTCGGGGCGGGCCGCCCTGGCGGTCGACGACGTCGATTCGCATCAGCGTGGGGATGACCCCGTTGGCCCCACGTGGGGCGCCTTCCACGCCGACGATCACCCAGCGATCGTCGATCGCCACGGAGCCGATCCGATTCTGGTCGGGCTCCGGCACCGCATAGATCTCACTGACGGATTTGTCGGCGTCGATCAGCAGGAGGTCGCGGGTGTCACCGTTGTCGCGGGCCACGGCGACCTCGCCGCGACGACCGACGGCGAACGGCACGTTCGAGACGCCGCCGGTGTCGACGGCGCTGTCGTCGATGGCCTTCTGCCAGGCGGCCGGTACCGCCGTCACGCAGGACTGCCGAATGGTCGGCGGCGGGGCGACGGCCGTCGTCGCCGTGCTGGACGCGGCCTGCTCTGCGGCCGGTCCGTTGCTGCACGCGGCCGCGGCGACCGTTAGGATCGCGACCCCGACGGCGCCGACACCGACGCGCACCGCGTTCGACCCCACACGCGGATGCTAGCGCGCCTCCGCGGCGGTTCAGGGGCGAGCGGGGCACAGCCTTGCCTGGGACTTACCGCTCGCCACGCGCGGCCATCACCCCGACGAAGTCCCCGCAGTTCGTTTCGTTTGACGAATCCGGGGCAACTCCCTGCCGACGTAGCCACGGTCGCGGCAGCCGCATTCGGCTCGGCTACGACAAGAGAGAGAGAGAGGATCGCACATGGCGCTCGACGACGACGACATCACCACTTCTGGAGGCGGCGAAGGACCTGCCGACGGCGGCTCGAACCCGGGAGGCCACGACACCGGAGCAGACGGCTCAGCCGGCGGTGAAGGTCCCGCCGACGGTGGCTCCAATCCCGGAGGCCACGACACCGGAGCAGACGGCTCAGCCGGCGGTGAAGGTCCCGCCGACGGTGGCTCCAATTCCGGAGGCCACGACGGCGCTGCCGACGGAACCGCCTGACCGCCTGTCTGTGCTGAGCCGCTGCATCGCCACAGATCCCCAGAAGTTCGCCACCGAACACTGGGGTCGCAGGCCGCTGCTCAGCCAGTCCGACGCGCTGCCCCGCGACTTCGGCGATCTCCTCTCGGCCGATACGGTCGACGAGTTGATCGCCGAGCGCGGGGTACGCGCGCCCTTCATTCGCCTGGCCAAGGACGGCGACTTGTTGGCCAGGGACTGCTACCTCGGCCCTGCGGGTTTCGGCGCGGAGATGCCGGACCAGGTGGACTCCGCGAAGGTGCTGTCCCAGTTCGCCTCTGGGGCAACGATTGTGCTGCAGGGGCTGCACCGGCTGTGGCCGCCGCTGATCGACTTCGTCAGGGACGCGGTCGACGAACTCGGTCATCCGGTGCAGGCGAACGCCTACGTCACACCGCCGTCCAATCGCGGTTTCGACCCGCACTATGACGTTCACGACGTCTTCATCCTGCAGGCGGCCGGACAGAAGCGGTGGATCGTGCACGAACCCGTCCACGAACACCCGCTGCCGTCGCAGCCGTGGACGCAGCACCGCGCTGCGATCACCGAGCGCGTGACCGAGGAACCGGTCATCGACACGGTGCTGTCCGAAGGTGACGCGCTGTACCTTCCCAGAGGTTGGGTGCACTCGGCACAGGCCTTGCAGACCACGTCGATTCACCTGACGATCGGCGTCTCGACCGTCACACGCCTCGACGTCGCACGCGCGGTGGTCGACCAGTTGGCGACCGTCGACTCCTTCAGGACGTCCCTGCCGATGGGCCGCGACCCGGCCGATCACGATGAGAGCATCGCGACGGTGACGAAGGTGATGGCCGAGATGGTGGACTCGCTGCGCGACGACGCCTCTGTGCTCAGCGGTGGCGCCGCCGCAACCTTGATCGAGCGTCACGCGGATCGGACACGGCCCGTCGCGGTGCGTCCGCTTGCGTCGCTTCGGGCGGCAGATCGAGCGGGCACGACAGAAGTTCATTGGCGTCACGGGCTGCTCGCGACCGTCGAACACACGGCCGGCCGGGTCGTGCTGCGACTCCCGGACAGGGTGATGACGTTCCCGGTGTCGTGTGCAGAGGCGGTCGCGGCGCTGCACCGCGGCCTCGTCGCCGATGCGGGCGGCTTGCCCGGTCTGGACCGTGCCGACGGCACGGTGTTGATCCGCAGGCTACTGCGAGAGGCCGTCGTCGTACCGTTCAAGGGATGACCGCTGCCAAACGAGTGCCGTGCAGCGACCAGTCGCTGGCCCGCAACGACCCCATGTACGGCACCGCCTCCGCCGGGTACTCCTGGATGTTGCTCGAGTTGCCCGGCGCATGGGGACACTCGGCGTTCCTCCAGTCGCCCGCTGTCATCGAGCCGGCTCTCGGACGGGCCGTCGTCCGGCGGATCGAATCGGCGAAGATGAGGGTCGCGGCGATACGTAAGCCCGGTCGCAGGCCGTCCACACCGCGGTGGCGCTGGGTCGTCGCGCATTCCCGGGTGGGCGCCGAAGCGCTGTACACCGGAGAAGTGAGCGACCCCCGCGAGTATCTCGATCTCGCTCTGGACGGATCCGACGGGACGCAGTCGGCCGATCCCGTCGTGGCGATCTGTGCGCACGGCAAGCATGATCAGTGCTGCGCGGTTCGCGGGCGCAGCGCGTGCAATGCGATCGCCGCCAAGTATCCCGAATTCACCTGGGAATGCTCGCATCTGGGCGGTGACCGGTTCGCGGCGACAATGCTGGTGCTGCCGGAAGGGCTGTGCTACGGGCGCGTCGACACCGCCGATCCACCTGATCTGATTCGCCTGTATCTCGAGGGGCGGCTGGACAACAGGTTCCTTCGCGGGCGCACGTCGCTACCCCATGCAGTTCAAGCCGCCCAGTACTTCGCCCGCGAGGCCTACGGTGACGACCGCATCGACGCGTTGCATCCGCAGAGTGTCGAGCACCACGACGGCGAGATCCGCGTGGTGCGCGAGGGCGAAACGGGTCCGATAACCGTGGTCCTCAAGGAACTCCTGACGGAGCCGCTGCTGTCGCAGTGTGATGCACGGGTGCCCGGCCGGGTTCGGACCTTCACACTCGTCTCGATCACGTCGGCCTGAGTCGTAGTGTCGACGGGTGTCAGAGCGTGAGCTGATCGTGCTCGGCACCTCCAGTCAGGTGCCGACCAGATACCGCAATCACAACGGGTATCTGCTGCGCTGGGACGGCGAGGGCCTGCTGTTCGACCCGGGCGAGGGCACCCAGCGGCAGATGCTGTTTGCCGGTGTGCCTGCGAGCAGGGTGACGCGGTTGTGCGTCACCCACTTCCACGGTGATCACTGCCTCGGCGTGCCGGGAGTGGTGCAACGTTTGTCACTGGACGGCGTGGCGCATCCGGTTCATGCGCACTTCCCCGCCTCGGGACAGGACTTCTTCGCCCGCCTGCGGCACGCCAGCATCTTCTACGACAGGGCCGATGTGCACGAGGAACCGGTAGCTGAAGACGGACCGGTCGCGACCGGTGCCTTCGGCGTCCTGGAGGCGCGGCGGCTGGATCACCCCGTCGACGCGGTCGGGTATCGCCTCGTCGAACCGGACGGCTGGCGTTTCGTGCCGGAGTTGTTGAGCCGCTTCGGTGTCAGCGGCCCCGCTGTGGGCGAGTTGCAGCGGGCGGGGTCGGTCGACATCGGCGGCCGGGTCATCGCGTCGGCGGACGTCAGCGCGCCGCGGCGCGGCCAGCGATTCGCCTTTGTCATGGACACCCGGTTGTGCGACGCCGTCTACGCCTTGGCCGACGGAGTCGACCTGTTGGTGATCGAGGCGACCTTCCTCGACGCTGACGCCGAATTGGCAACCCGCTACGGGCATCTGACCGCACGCCAGGCAGCGCGGGTGGCGCAGGAATGCGGGGTGCGCCGACTTGTCCTCACGCACTTCTCGCAGCGCTACACCGACGCCGGGCAGCGCTACCGCGACGAGGCCGGCGAGGTGTACACCGGGGATCTGGTCGTCGCCGAAGACCTGATGCGCATACCGGTGCCCAAGCGGTTATAGCCGGCTAGAGCGACACGGTTCCGTACGTGCCGATGTCTTTGATGAGTGCCCGCACTTGGTCGTCGGCCGTTCCAAACGTGTTGTCGATGGCCGTGAGTCGCGCGGCGTAGTGGCCGACCGGATACTCGGCCGTCATTCCGATGCCGCCGTGCATTTGGATGGCCTCCTGGGCGATGTGCCGTCCGGACCGCCCGATCTGCAGCTTTGCGCGTGCCGCGACGACCGGGTCGAACCTGCCGTCGGCGATCGACATGGCGGCATAGAAGTTCATGCTGCGGGCGAGCTCCAACGACACGTACATGTCCGCCGCCCGCTGGGTCAGGGTCTGGAAATTCTTCAGCGGAACACCGAACTGCTTGCGTTCACCGAGGTATCCGGTGGTCAGCTGCAGGGCCTCCTCCATCGCGCCGACGGCTTCGGCGCACAGCGCCGACTGGTACCGGATAACGGTGCGCGCGACGTGTTCGGCGGCGTCGCCGCCTGTTCCCAACGGCTCGGCAGGCGTTGAGTCGAAGTCGAGTTGCGCGCCGCGCCTGCCATCGAAGGTGCGGTACGAATGCTTGGTCGTCGCATCGCCGTCGACCAGGAACAGCCCGACACCACCGTCGGGAAGGGCGGCGGTCACGATCACCTTGTCGGCCGAATCAGCCGCCAGCACAGGGTTTTTCCGGCCGCTGACCGTCCAGGAGTCACCGCTTCGCTGCGCGCGGGTGTCCAGTTCACCTTTCGGCACCCGCGCGCCCGGCTCGTCGTGGGCGAAGGCCAGCAGCGTCGCGCCCGTCGCCACGTCGTCGAGAATCTTCTTCTGCTCCTCGGTGCCCACCTCGGCGATCAAAATGCC
This sequence comes from Mycobacterium sp., assembly GCF_032159565.1. Lineage (GTDB taxonomy): Bacteria > Actinomycetota > Actinomycetes > Mycobacteriales > Mycobacteriaceae > Mycobacterium. Next base: position 23,689 of record NZ_JAVHWR010000069.1, on the reverse strand, counting down.
GGGGATGAGCGCAGCCTGCGCCACCGGTTCGGGCGCGAGCCGCCTGCCGACCTCGGTCATCACGACCATGACCTCTATCTGGCCCGCCTCGGTCGGGTCGAAGCCCAGGCCGAGCAGGCCCACCTCGGCGATCTGATTCCACACCTCGCGGCTCCAGCCGAGCTCACCGCTGGTGATCTCGTTGTATCGCGTGATGTCGTAGTTGTGCGTCAGCACGTCGCGGGTGACGTCGCGCAGCAGTTGTTGTTCCTCGGTGAAGTCGAAGTCCACGATCAGCTCACAATCCCAGGATGGTCGACGCGATGATGTTGCGCTGAATCTCGTTGGTGCCGCCGTAGATCGACGTCTTCCGATAATTCAGGTAGCGGGGGGCGGCGTGCTGCGCCCACCGGGGCGCGTCGACGCCATCTCCGGTGTCGAACGGCAATGCGTCCGGACCGGCGACCTCGACGAGAAGCTCGGTGGCCGCTTGCTGAAGCTGGCTGCCGCGCAGCTTGAGGATCGACGACGCCGGATTGGGCTTGCCGTCGGCCTCGGAGCCGCTCACCCGCATCTGTGTCAGCTCCAGGGCAAGCAGCCCGTTCTCGATCTCGGCGACCCGCGCGGCGAACAGGGGATCGTCGAGCAGCGTCGCCCCGTCGACCCGCACCTGGCCGGCTCGTTCCTTGACCTGTGACATCCACAGCTTGGTGTTGCCGATGCGGGCGATGCCAGTGCGCTCGTTGCCGAGCAGGAACTTCGCGTACGTCCAGCCCTGGTTCTCTTGGCCCACCAGCTGATCGGCCGGCACTCGCACGTCTTCGAAGAAGACCTCGTTGACCTCGTAGCTGCCGTCGATCAGCTTGATGGGTCGCAAGGTGATTCCTGGGGTGTCCATCCTCGCCAGCAGAAACGAGATGCCTGCCTGGCGCTTGGGTGCGTTCGGGTCGGTGCGCGCGAGCAGGAAGATCCAGTCGGCGTACTGGCCGAGCGTCGTCCATGTCTTCTGGCCGTTGACGACGTAGGTGTCGCCGTCGCGCACGGCGGTGGTGCGCAGCGACGCCAGATCCGAACCGGCCTCCGGTTCGGAGAAGCCCTGACACCACCAGATGTCGAGGTTCGCGGTCGGCGGCAGGAACCGCTCCTTGAGCTCCTGCGATCCGAACTGGGCGATCACGGGGCCTATCATCTTGGCGTTGAAAGGCAGGGGTTCGGGGACGCCGGCCAACTGCATCTCGTCGAGCCACATCTGGCGCTGCAGCGGCGTCCAGCTTTTGCCGCCCCATTCGACCGGCCAGTTCGGTACGGCCAGCCCGTGCTCGTTGAGGATCCGCTGGCTGGCCACCAAGTCGTCGGGATATTTCAGGTCGCCGGCCTGTGCCCGCTCCCTGAGGTCGGCGGGGACCTCGGTGGTGTAGATCCGCCGCAACTCCTCGCGGAAGGCGGCATCTTCGTCACTCAACGCCAACTTCACTGTCGACCCCGTTCTGTGTTGCGCCGTCCGCTGCTCCCACCAGGTACCCGTTGGGACCGTGGTTATGTGGCGGCAAAGAAAAAGGAAGGGGAACCCGCTCCCTTCCACTACCAATCTATATCGCACCCCGGGGCTTGCGGCAAGACCCCGGCGATGCCTGACAATCGTCCCCTGACCTGCGGCCGTGCGCCCAGGCCTAGGGTAAGAACTCGGACCATATGGGGGCATGTGACGAATCGACAGTACGACGACGAACTTCAGTCGGAGCGCAGTTACGTGGACGGGCTCTACACGCGACTCGACGGCGAGCGGGCACGCGTGAAGAACAGCTACGCCGCGGCGTTGCGGGGACCCATCGACGTCAAGGACGGCGGGACGCTCGTGCAGCGGGATTCCGAAGTCCGCGCCCTGGCCGCGGAGATGCGTCGGTTGGACGTCGCGGACAACGGGCTGTGCTTCGGACGGCTGGACTCCATTTCGGGTGAACGGTGCTACATCGGCCGGATCGGCCTCTTCGACAAGGACAACGAATACGAGCCGTTGCTGATCGACTGGCGCGCGCCCGCGGCGCGGCCGTTCTACACCGCCACCGGCGCGAACCCGGAGAGCATGCGTCGCCGCCGCCAGTTCCACACCCGCGGGCGGCGGGTCATCGACTTCACCGACGAAGAGCTCGGCAGGCCCAGCGGGACCGGGTCAGGAGGCGGCAGCGACGCCGCCCTGCTCGCGGCGGTCAACGCGCCCCGCGGCGAGGGGATGCGCGACATCGTCGCAACCATTCAGGCCGAGCAGGACGAGATCATCCGGCTCGACCATCCCGGCGTCCTGGTGATCGAGGGCGGCCCGGGCACCGGGAAGACCGTGGTGGCCCTGCACCGCGTCGCCTACCTGCTCTACACCCAGCGCAAGCGCATCGAGGGCCACGGCGTGCTCGTGGTCGGGCCGAACCCGGCGTTCCTTCACCACATCGGGCGCGTGCTGCCGTCGCTCGGCGAAACGGATGTGGTGTTCATGACCACCGGGGATCTGATGCCCGGTCTGCGGGTGACCGACGAAGACACCCCGGCGGCCGCGCAGGCCAAGGGCTCGTTGGACATCCTCGAGGTGCTCGCCGCGGCAGTGGCCGACCGGCAACGGCTTCCTGAGCATCCGATATCGATCGAAATGGGAGACGTCACCCTGCGCATCGACGCCGAGACCGTCGAATGGGCGATCCAGGAGGCGCGCGCAAGCGGACTCCCGCACAACGAGGCCCGCGCCGTGTTCACGGAAATCATCACCTACGTGCTCAGCGAGCGGGCGATAGCCCGCGTCGGCCGCGGCTGGCTCACCCGCGAGGACCGCAAGGCATGGGAGCTCCTCCGAGCCAAGCTTCTCGACGAACTTTCCGATGACGCCACCTTCACGGCTGCGATCGACGGCCTCTGGCCGATCCTGACGCCGGAATCACTGTTGGCATCGCTGTATTCGTCACCCGAACGCTTGCGGGCGGCGGGTGCCGACGCTGCATTGTTCCGCGCCGACGGCGACGCCTGGACGGTGTCGGACGTGGCTCTGCTCGACGAACTGGTCGACCTGCTGGGCCCCGACAAGCCTGCAGACGACTCCGCAGAGCGGGAACGGAAGGCCGAGGCGCGCTACGCCGCCAATGTGCTGGACTCCATGCTCAAGCGCGAGGACATGATGGACGACGAGGATCACCTGCTGGCCACGGACATGCTCTACGCCGAGGACCTGGCGGATCGCTTCGTCCAGCACGACACCCGGGAACTCGCGGAGCGTGCCGCAGCCGACCGGGACTGGACCTACCGGCACGTCGTGGTCGACGAGGCGCAGGAACTGTCCGCGATGGATTGGCGGGTGCTGATGCGGCGCTGCCCGAGCCGGTCCTTCACGGTGGTCGGCGATCTCGCGCAGCGGCGTTCGGTCGCCGGGGCCACGTCGTGGGACGCGATGCTCGAGCCGTATGTAGCCGGCCGCTGGGTTTACCGGTCGCTGTCGGTGAACTACCGAACGCCCGCGGAGATCATGTCGGTCGCCGCCGATCTGCTCGCCGAGTTCGCTCCGGCCGTGCAGGCACCGGAATCGGTGCGCGCGACGGGCGTGCGCCCGTGGTCACGGCGGGTCACCGAGATCGAATTAGCTTCTGCCATCGAAGAGTTCGTTGAGTATGAGTCCGGTCGCGAAGGAACCAGTGTCGTGATCGGTCCACCGGGGGTGCCCGGGGCGGTGCCGCCCTCGGAAACCAAGGGCCTGGAGTTCGACGCGGTCCTTGTGGTCGAGCCGGAGCGGATCCTCGCCGAGGGCCCGCGCGGCGCGGCCGAGCTGTACGTCGCGCTGACCCGCGCTACTCAACGGCTCGGCGTGCTGCATTCGGGCGTTCTGCCGACGGCGCTGAGCGGGCTCGAAGGTCGAAGCTGACGCTGCGCGACGGTTTCAGTGTCGGCGAAGACTCAGCACGACGGCGTCGCGGCGGTTGTCGCGGGACTCGAGCAGCGCACCTTGGTAGGACGGGTGCCGACGCATCGCGGCCATGAATTCCTCTGACCGTCGCCGGGATGAGCGCCACGTGCGATGCGTTTCGAGCGACACCACGTTCGCGGCTGCGGCATGTGTGGTCATCATCTACCCACCTCGCTGAACAAAACGTTCACGTAGAAGTTCCCCGGCTGCCAGATGTGCAAACCTGCGGTCGGGGAAACCTATTCCGGCTACCTCCAGGCGAAGACCGGCTGCTCCAGCTGGTTCACGGGGTCATCACGGCCCTCCAACCCCAGCCATCGCAGTTGCAGCAGGACCGCACCCGTCGGCGCGTGGATGAGGTCGTGCCCGAGCGGAATCTGCACGACCGGGCGCGGGCTCTCCGGAATCGTGATGAAGCGCGGCGAGTCGTCGCGTTGCAGTTGATGCAGCCCGACCCGGTAGACGGCCACCACCTCGTCGGGCGATGGGCGCGGGTCGAGTCGTCCGCCACCCCAGATCACCACCGGGGTGATGACATATCCGGATCGGGTGGGGTAGTCATCGAGTAGACCCAGGACGTCGGAATCCGACAGCCTGATGCCGACTTCTTCGTCGAGTTCGCGCAGCACGGCGTCGACGACCGTTTCCCCCTTGTCGAGGCGGCCGCCGGGCAGTGCCCATTGCGCGGCATGCGCCGACAAACGAGTTGCCCTGCGACACAATAGGAATGCCGCACCTCCCGCGACGTTCACCATCCGACCGTCCAGACCGGCCAGGGCCATCTCGCGTCCGACGTTCCAGTCGTCGACATCCACTGGGTCGACCCTGTCGTCGCCGGCATCGGAGTCGACCAGCACCACAGCAACGGCCGCGTGCCGCTTCGTCGCATCGGCGACGGTGCGTCGCTCGTGACCCGCCAGGTGCGCCCGGATGCGCTCGCGCAGCGCGTCGTCGTACGGGATGGTCACCGCTCGACCATAACGAGGCGGTCGAGGCGATTTCGAACCCGCCTTCGCGGGTAGTCCTGTCTGCGTTCAAGGAGGACCATTCATGCCCAGTGAATTGCAAGGCCGCAAGATCGCTTTCCTCGCCGCGGACGGCGTCGAGAAAGTCGAACTCGAAAAGCCGCGCGCCGTGGTGCAGGAGGCGGGCGGGACGGCCGTATTGCTGTCGCTCGAGCCCGGCGAAATCCAGGCGCGGAATCACGACCTCGAGCCGGCGGGCAACTTCGCGGTCGACCGGGTGGTCGCCGATGCGAAGGTCGACGACTACGACGCCCTGGTGCTGCCCGGCGGAACGGTCAACCCCGACAAGTTGAGACTCGACGAGTCGGCGGTCGCGTTCGTCCGCGATTTCGTCCGCTCGGGCAAGCCGGTCGCCGCGATCTGCCACGGACCGTGGACCCTTGTCGAGGCCGACGTCGTGCGGGACCGGACTCTGACGTCGTATCCCAGCATCCGCACGGATCTGCGCAACGCAGGAGCGACCGTCGTCGACCAACAGGTCTGCATCGACGGCAACCTGATCACCAGCCGCTCGCCGAAGGACCTGGACGCCTTCTGTCAAGCCATCACCGACCACTTCGCGAACACACCTGCCCACACCTGATCGCAGACTCGCCACGGCATGAGCGCCCAGGCGACCAACCTGTCCCTGATGGGCGGCTGGCTTCCGTTCGCGGTGCAGTCGGTGACGCTCGTCGCGCTTGTCTTCGCCACGGGGTGGCGCACGCGGTGTTGGCGGGTCGCATCCGTACCGCCGTCCATTGCGATCGGCGCCGTCGCAATGATCGGCGCATATCTAATGCTCCAGAACGCAGGCATCGCAGGCGAACCGGCACCGAAGCCGTTGTGGGTTTGGACCGCGATAACCGGGTTCGGTGTCGGCATTCTGGTGCTCGGCTGGCGAACGTCGCGGTGGGGGCGGCGCAACGCCGCGGTGTTCGCCGTCTCCTTCTCCTTGTTGAGCACCGGACTGGTCATCAACGGGTGGATCGGCTACTTCCCCACTGTCGGCGTCGCGTGGAACCAGTTGACGAACCGGCCGTTGCCCGGACAGATGAGCCTCACCACCGTCAACGGCATGCGCGCACGCGGCGAACGCCCGTCGACGGGTCGACTGGTCGCTATCGAAACCGGTAGCGCCGCATCGGGTTTCCGTCATCGCACCGAGTGGGCCTATCTCCCGCCCGCGTGGTTCTCCTCCTCTGCCGGGCCGATGCCTGCCGTCATGATGATCGGCGGGGAATTCAACACGCCCGCCGACTGGATACGCGCCGGTGAGGCGGTGAGCATCGCGGATTCATTCGCCGGATCCCACGGCGGCCGCGCACCGGTACTCGTCTTCGTCGACCCGAGCGGCAGCTTCACGGCGGACACCGAATGCGTCAACGGCGTCCGCGGGAATGCGGCGGATCACCTCACCGAAGACGTTGTGCCACATGCTATCTCGCTGCTCGGAGTGAGTGCCGACGAAGCGCAGTGGGCGGTCGCGGGATTCTCGTCCGGCGGCACGTGCGCCGTCGACTTGGCAGTCATGCGTCCCGATGTGTTCCACAACTTCGTCGATATCGGCGGCGACGAGCGACCCAATGCGGGTACCGACACGCAGACCGTGCAGCGATTGTTCGGCGGCGATCGAGACGCCTTCTCGGCGTTCGACCCCGCAACGGCCATCATCCGTCATGGTGCGTACTCGCGGATGTCCGGACTGTTCATCGTGCCCGAGGGAGCTGCCGCAGGGCCCGGCGGCGACGTTGCCGCGGCGCACCGGCTATGCAGGCTCGGCGCGTCGAGAGGGATCTCTTGCACTGTCAGGGCGCTGCCGGGACGGCACGACTGGCCTTTCGCCGGCGCAGCGTTCTCGACGGCTCTCCCGTGGCTGGCCGACCGGCTGAACGCGGACGACGGCGAGCGTGCCCGCGGCTGACGCCATACACGCGCTCGCGGACGCCTCCGCACCTCACAATGCCTTGAAGCGCCCTGCCCATTCGTTCATGAGGTCCACCGCCTCGTCGAAGGGGCGATCCCAGTAGCCCATCACGATGCCGTCGGCCCTCATGCCATCGCGGCCGCGAAAATTGGCAAAGATTCTGCGGGCAATCGATCGGCGATGCCCGGGCCCGAGACTGTAACCGACCTGAAGCGTCGATACGTGACCGAAATGGTCCGACGGTGCGACCAGCATGAATTGGTCGACGTCGCGCCATGCCCGACGGCGACGCCCCAGTATCCGGTCGTTGACCTCAAACCCTTTGATCGACAGACGCAGCCACCAGACGCCGCGGGCGCTTCGGCATGAGATGACCGCCACCCGGATGGTGAGCCAGCTGAACAGCCAGGTGATGGGCACCAGGACGACGCCGGCCACGATTGTGCCAACCGCCGTCGATGGAGGATGGACCACCAAGCTGTAGAGGAACCACATTCCGGCGACCGCGAAGGCGCCGACGAACACGGGCAGGACGATCCCAGTGAGGACGCCGTCCACATCCGAGTAGTGCAACCGCAGCTCATTCATGCGCTTGTCCTGAGGCGATGCGGGTCACGACGGTTGCGACGACGCCTCAACCACGGCCCCATGGCAGGCATCGTAAGCGCCTCGTTGAGCTACGGCAGTTCTTCGAGTCCTACTCGGCGACGGGCGCGAACGATGCTTCAAAGAACTCCAGCTCGAGGCGCATGGCCCGCCGGTAGGCGGTCCGCACGGCCGAGGTGTCGTCGGCTTGGTCATCGAGCAACCGTTCCAAAGAAGCCGCCGTTTCCTCGAACCCCGGATCGGCGTACGTCTGCACCCATTGCGCGTACGGCCCGGCCTTGACGGCGTCCAACGACGCTCCCAGCCACGCGTACAGCCGCATACACGGCGTCATGGCTGCGTAGATCACGCCCAGATCCTGAGTCGATGCGGTGGCGAGCAGAAACTCGGTGTAGGCCAGGGTCGCGGGCCGCGGCGTGACGCCCGCCATGTCGATGCCCCACGAGCCGGCGTACGAGGCGTGCAGTGCGAGCTCCTGACGGACACCGCCGAGGAGATCGGCCAGGGTCAGCAGCGTTGCCGTGTCCGAGCTGCGGGCAAGCGCCAAAGCGTATGCGCGGGCGAAGGATTCGAGGAAGAAGGCGTCCTGTGCGATATAACCTGCGAAGAGTTCGCGCGGCAGCGAACCATCACTGATACCGCGGACGAACGGATTCCCGAGTACTTCGGAAGCCACATCGGCGTTGTCCGACCACAGCTGGGCGGACAGCATCATGTCGGACCGATCAGCGGTTCAACCAGCCCTTGACCGTGTCCAGTTCCCTGGAGATGGACATCAGGATGTTGTCCCGGTACAACGCGCCCCCGCTGATGGCGCGGTTTCCCTGCCAGACGATGTGAACGCGTTCCGGTCGGCGCAGGTAGTAATCGCTGCGTTCGGCGTCCCTGTGCCGCCAGCCGGCCTGCGCAGCGAGCTGGGACACCTCCCCGCGCTCGGTATTCGACGTCATGGGACGTACCTCCTCTATTGCCCCGGTACGTTATCGAATACTCGTCCACCGGCGATAACGCTGCAGGTCACTGACCGTCCTGGGAGGGCGACAGCCGTTGCCGAAGAGTGGCGGCTCGTAGCGTGAGGTGGTTGCGTTCGGCGATGTTCTGCGCCTGCGCGGCCGCTGCGGCATAGAGATCTGCCGCCACCGCGGCGTCGCCGGCCCGCGCATGGAGATACGCGGCCGAGGCGGTGTACCGCGGCAGCGTCGGGTCCAGGTCGGCGAGCGCGGCGAGACCCGCCTGCGGGCCATCCGCTTCGCCGACGGCGACCGCGCGGTTGAGCCGCACGACCGGGCTGTCGGTGAGCCGGACGAGCTCGTCGTACCACTCGACGATCTGCACCCAGTCGGTTTCCGCTGCGGTCTGCGCGTCGGCGTGCAGGGCGGCGATCGCTGCCTGCGCCTGGTACTCCCCGAGCCGGTCGCGTGCGAGCGCGGCCTGCAGCACTGCCACGCCCTCGGCGACCAAGTCACGCCTCCAGACGCCGCGGTCCTGCTCGGCCAGTGGCACCAGGCTGCCGTCTGAACGCGTTCGCGCGGAACGCCTCGCGTGGTGCAGCAGAAATAGCGCGAGTACGCCGGCAACCTCCGGATCGTCGCTGATCAGCACCAGCTGCCGGGCGAGCCGGATCGCTTCCGCGGCGAGATCGACATCACCGCTGTACCCCTCGTTGAAAACGAGGTACAGCACGCGAAGCACCGTGCCCAGATTTCCGGGACGGTCCAGCCGGACGGCGCTCACGGTGCGTTTGGCCCGGCTGATCCGTTGAGCCATCGTGGCTTCCGGTACGAGGTAGGCCTGTGCGATCTGGCGGGTGGTGAGGCCGCCGACGGCCCGCAGCGTCAAAGCGACGGCCGACGCCCGAGTGAGGCTCGGGTGCGCGCACAGGAAATACAACGACAGCGTGTCGTCCACCGCAGCGGTCGGTCCGGGCGCCGGCTCGTCGGACACCAGCGTCTCGCGGCGGTGCCTCGCGATGTCGGAGCGGGTGAGATCGACGAAGCGCCGCCACGCCGCGGTGATGAGCCAGCCCCTGGGATCCTCGGGACGCTGCGCGGGCCACGTTTCCACGGCCCGCACCAAAGCTTCCTGGACCGCGTCCTCGGCGGTGGCGAAGTCCGCCCCGCGGTGGACGAGGGCCGCCAGCACGCCTGGGATCAGGTCCCGGAGCTGCTGCTCGTCCACCGCAGCGGCCGCCATCACTCGGTGACGGTTGGCGAAGCGGTGAGGAACGGCCGTACCTCGAGCCACTCGTGGATCGGCTTCCCGCCTGCGCCGGGCGCCGCGGACAACTCGCCGGCCAGCTCGACGGCACGCTCGTAGGAGTCGACGTCGAGGATCATCCAGCCCGCGATCAGGTCCTTGGTCTCGGCGAACGGGCCGTCGGTCACGGGCGGCCTGCCTTCGCCGTCGTAACGGACCCACGCACCGTCGGGCGCCAACGCCTGGCTGTCGACGTACTCTCCGGTGCCCTCAAGACGAGCCGCGAAGTCGTTCATGTACTTGATGTGCGCCTCGATTTCCTCGGGTGCCCACTGGGCCATCGGCACATCGTTGACCGCCGCAGGGGCGCCCCGGTAATGCTTGAGCAGCAGATACTTCGCCATAGGTTCTTCTCCGTTCTGGTCCCTAGGACCTGCGACCCTAGTTGGTCGCTCATCCATAAGACGGAGCCGTCATCACGATCTCGACATCGCGGCCCAGGATTTTGCATCGGCTCGCTGCCTCACGACCATCAGCCGCCGGGCACGACGACAGCCCGGACGGGTAAGTCAGGCAGGGCCTAGCGGGCGATGGTCGCCCATACCGTCTTGCCGCCAGTGCTCGGCGTACATCCCCATGTGTTCGCCAGCGCAGCCACAAAGTGCAGACCCGACAGCCGGAACGTCTCGTAGGTGCTTTCGATCCTGGTCGCCAATCGGCCGCTGCCGTCGGAAACCGCGACGGTGACCGAGGAACCGTTGGCCTCCACCCGGAGCTCCGCCGTGCTGTCCGTGTGCGCGTAGACGTTCTTCACGAGTTCGATGACGATGACCTTGGCGGTAGCGATCTTGTCGCTGTGTCCCCAGTCCCACAGCCATTCCGTGACGAGTTCACCAGCGAGCACGACCGATCCGGGCCCGGGAGCCAATTCGACGGATCGACGCCGACGCGCCCAATACCCGACGTCGTCGAGTGCGGCGAGGGCGGCGTCGAGACTGTCGTGGACTGGGACGTAGCGGGTGATTCCCTGGCGGCGCAGGGCTGTCCGGCCGGTGGAATGCCCGCACACCAGCAGCACAGGAACGTCGGGCCAACGGCTGACCTGCCAACGCGCACTTGTGAAAACTGCGTACGCCGACGGTGCAGGCACTCGCAAGGCGCTGATGTTGACGATGACCGCGAGAGTCTCGTCCAAGGCGGCTTTCACGATACGATCCCGCAACTCGAGGTAGGTGCTGCTGTCCAGCACGCCATCGACGATCAAGACGGTCACCCCGTCTTGGGTCGCCTCTCGCACCAGGATCCGCTGTGCCGCACCCATGGCAATGACCGTCCTGTTCCGTCGAAACACCGGCGTTCGGCCGCCGGGTACACGACGGCGCCAAGCCGATGGCCCCCGCCCCTGGCTTCCAGTGTGACGGCGATACCCGGTCGGCGCCCTTCGCCCATCGCGAAAGTCAAGATCGAGCAAGGCTCTTCACGATCAACCGGCGCGGAGGGCGCCGCTGCGACCTATTCGACCACCGGGAACAGCGATTCGCCGTCCTCGGGCGCACCGTCGATCTGGCCGCGGTGGACGCCCGGATCGTCGGCCGCGGCATCGGAGCCCAGAACCGCTTCGTCCCGGTCAGCCGGCTCATCGGCGTCTCGCGGATCGACGTCGTCCGGGGTCACGTCGGGCACTTCTTGGGCAAGTCGGCCGTCGAGCGTCTCGCCGACTCGGTCCTCGCCGGTCGACATGCCGATCCTGGTTACCCCGCTCCAGCCCTCGGGCGGGTCGACCACCTCGTCGCCGTCGTCGTTGTGCACCTCGTCAGAATCGGTTGCCTCCATCGGGCTCAGCATGTCCTCAGCGCCGCCGAGGTCGTTGGCCGTGGTGCCGCTCGCATCGTCGGTGCTCACTCGTTCTCTCCAATCGGACACGTTCGAAGGGAGAGCAATAGCCGTCGTGGTGCCTCGCTAAACCCGGCGTCGGACGGGGTATGCGTCACCCACGCTGGAGACAACCGAGAGGTGGACGATGGATCGATCGGGCACGATGACCCGCGCGTTGCGCACGGTGGTCTCGAAAACTGGGCAGGCTCGGCGGCTGATTGTGCGCGCCGAGCTGACGCTGACCGCACTTCAGGCGGCGATTTGGATTGGCGTCGTCGCGACGGTTGCGATGGGAGCCGTGCTGCTACTACGTCGTCGACGCACGTCTTCGCCGAGAGTGGCGAAGCACTCTGCGCCGGGTACAGCCGCTAGTTCAGCTCCACCAGCTCATTGACGGAATCGCGGGGGAGATCACCGTCGACGACGGCGCGCACCTCCATGTGATTGAGCGTGATCGAACCTTTGTGGTTGTCCAGGAAGGCGGTGTCGGCGGCATCGCGTCCGGTGGCGATGCGGACCATTGACTGTCTCGGTGCCAGACACGTGGCGTCCACCACATGCCACGCTCCCTCGACGAAGGCCTCCGCCACGGCGTGGAAATCCATCGGCTCGCAGCCCGGTGCGTAGACCGCGACCATCCGTGCCGGGACGTTGATCGCGCGCAGCACCGCGATGACTAGGTGCGCATAGTCGCGGCACACCCCGGATCCGGCGAGCAATGTGTCGGCCGCCCCGTCGATCGGGTCACTGGACCCGGGCACATAGTGCAGGCGCGTGCCGACCCACGACGACACCATCTCCAGGATCGTCACCGAATCGGCGTACTGACCGAACTCGGTGGAGGCAAAGCCGAAGAACTTGTCCGCCTCGGCATATCGGCTCGGCCGCAGGTAGGTGGACATGTCAAGATCGCGGACGGCCGCCGGTTCGGCTCGACCCAGGACCGTGGCTTGGTAGGACGCCGTGACCGTGCCGACAGAGGCGGCGAAGCGGTGGATGCGCGTGCCATGCTCGCCGATGATCTCCTGCGCATCCACTTGTCCGCCGTTGCAACGGAATTCGAGCGACTCGATCGTCTGCGTCCCGGGCTGCGACGCAAGCGCGATCTGGAACTCGAGAGTGCTCGGCTCCGTGACCGCTATCTCCATCTCCGCCCCGACATCGCGCTTGAACGTCTGCACGGTACCGACCTCGACGGAGGTACCCTTCTCGCGCTGCCACAGAGCCATGCCGAACCACTTTCATTGAAGGACGACGTCACCACAGGTCGTGACGGCAGTCCTGCTGAGCCGTTGGCGATGACATGCCCAGCCTAATCGGGGCCGGCGGAAGTCGCTCCGTCGCTGTCAGCTTGCTGACAATCAAGGATTTGGCCCGTCGATGGGAATAGGACCATCTATGAACCTGTTCCCGGGACACGTGCCTGCCGCGATCCCGCTAACCGTCTGCCTCGATTCTGCCCGTCGCCGCGCGACAAACCACAGCCAGACCGTCGAGCACGCCTGATGCGCCAAGGCCCTCTGGCCGGACGGTATCCGGCAGTGGCCGCCATGGTCACTTTCGCTCTGATTCCCTACCTGGCGTTGTCGGCCGCGATGGATCCGCTGGTGCCGATCATCTCGTCTCAGCTGCACATCAGCGCTCAGACGATGAGTCTGAGCTCGGGATTGGGCAACGCGGCCTATGCGGTGGGCACCGTGCTCGCGGTCCAGTTCGCTCAACACCTCCCGCAGCGAAGGATGCTGGTTCTCTACGCGGTGCTGCTCGTCGTCGGGTCGGTACTTGCCGCCGCCGCGGCCAACGGCGCGATGTTCGTCGGCGGACACGTTCTGCAGGGGTTGGCCACGAGCATGCTTCTGATCGCGGCCGCGCCGCCTCTGACGATCGGCTTTCCGAGGGACAAGCTCCGCAATACCGCCGTCATCATGAACATGTGCGTCTTCGGAGCTGTCGCACTCGGGCCATTCATAGGCGGCGCGCAGGCGGAGGCGCACGCCTGGCGGCCGCTGTTCTGGATCGTGGCGGGCATCGCGCTGGTGGCTCTGATTCTGGCGGCATTGACCTTCGACGACGCACCGCCCGCCGATCTCGACGCTCCGCGCGACCTGCCCGCCATCGCGTTGGCGACCGTCGGCTGCACAGCCGCGTTCATCGGCGCCGCGCAGCTCACCAGCCACAGCTTCGGTGACGCCGCGGCGACACTGCCGATGCTCGGCGGCCTGATCCTCATCGTGGTGCTGATCGTCTATCAGTTCCGTGCCCGCCGTCCGCTTCTGACCATCCGCACGATGCTGACGAGCGCAATCCCGGTCGCCGGTGTCGGAGTGGCACTGTTCGCCGCGGCTGCGTCGGTGGCGGCCACCGCCCTGACGGCCAACGTGCTGTTGCAGACCTACAACCCCGTCCGGGTCGGGCTTCTCTACTTGCCTGAACTCGGCGGCGCCATTGTGATGGCCGTCGTCTTCGGGTTCGTGATCTCACGGCGCGCGATGCACTACCTCCCGCTTGTCGGCATGGCCCTGTTGGCGGCCGGCATCCTGGTGTACCGGTTGGCGCTGCCCGCCAACCAGCCCCTGGCGCTGCTCGGCGCCGGGCTGACCGGTCTCGCGCTGGGCGCAACGGTCGCCCCTGCGTTGTTCGTGGCAGGTTTCTCGCTGCAATCCGCAAGCCTGCAGCGCGTTTTCGCGATCATCGAGCTGCTCCGCGCGGTGGCCGCGTTCATGGTCGCGCCGATCCTCGCCCATATCGCGGACGCGTTGCCGGGTGACCTCAATGCGGGCACGGGTATCACGCTGTGGATCGGTTTCGGTCTGGCCGTCGGCGGCGCGGTCTTCGGTGTCGCGGTGTACGCGCTGAGCGGTGCTCGCCCGCAGACACCCGATCTGGATGAGTTCCTCGACGGCGAATCGCCTGCCTGGTACTCACCGCCGCTGCTGGCCAGGCTGCGGAACCTGCCGACCTCGATTCCTGTGACGAAACCGACGCCGGTCACCGCGTCGGCAGACGCCGCTTTCCGACCGGCGTCAGCACGCGGGCCGGTGCTGTTGGCCTACGACGGAACCGAACTCGCCGCGTGTGCGATACGGATGGCCGCCGCGCAGCTGGCGCCCTATCGAGATGCCCTCGTCGTGTGCGTATGGCAGACGGTCGATGTCGGGTTCACGCCAAGCGACACAACGCATTTCGACGCAGACCAGGCCACGGACGTCCGTCGCGCCGCCGAGCGGACCGCGGCCTGCGGCGCCGACCTCGCGGCTCGGGCCGGCTTTCGGTCCCGCAGCATGGCGATCGAAGCGGCGCCGACGTGGAAGGGCATCGTCAGGGCCGCCGACGAGAACGCCGCCAGCATGATCGTGCTCGGACCTCACCGCCGTAGCGGCCTGCTCGGCCACCTGCAGGGCAGCGTTGCGGCAGCCGTCGTAACGCACACCGACATTCCCGTCCTGCTCATCCCCGAGCAGCCGTGCCGGGCGCCGTCCGCTCAGTTCGGAGGGCCGGCAGAGAGCGTCACGGGCACATTGCGCGGATTGCCCGCGCGGTCAACGTAAGTCAGCGTCACGACATCACCGGGGTGGTGTCCGTCGAGGACGTCGGTGAGTACGGTGCCGTCGGTGATCGTGGTGTCGTCGATGGCGGTGATGACGTCGCCGCCCCTCAAGCCTGCCTGGTCGGCGGCCGACCCACGCAGCACACCTTCAACGGGGACACCCGCACCGTTGCGACCGCTTCTGATCGCGACGCCCAAGATCCCCGTCGGGCCGATGTGAACGGAGCCGGAGGGGTTGCCCGAGCGGACGGCGTCGACGAGCGACAAGGCGCGGTTGAGCGGAATGGCGAAACCGCCGGTGCTCTCCATCCGATAGTTCTGCGAAGCGGCGGTGACGATACCGACGACTCGCCCGCCGGCATCGACCAACGGGCCGCCGGAGTCTCCTGGCCGGATGTCCGCGGCGAAGTCGACCAGATCGGACAGCTCCTCGCTGCTGCCGGTGAGATCGTCGTTGGCGACGATGCTTTGGTTCAGCGCCCTGACGGTGCCCGGCGCGCGAGTCAAGCCTGCGCCCTCCGGGAACCCGACGGCGGTCACCGCGTCACCGACCTGTAGACCCGTCGAGTCGGCAGTGGGGACGACGGGAAGGTTCTGCGCGCCCCTCAGCTGCAGGACGGCGATGTCGCTCTTGCGGTCGTAGCCGAGCACGTCCACCGGATACGTCTGACCGTTGCCGACGTTCGTCGCAGTGATGTCGTTGGCGCCGCGGATGACGTGATTGTTGGTCAGCACGATGCCGTCGGGGCTCAAAACCACGCCCGTGCCTGCGCCGACTGCGCTCTGGAAGTCGAGTTTGGTGTCGATGCGCACGACAGCCGGCTCGACACCGGCGGTGTCAGCGGTCAGTACTGGTAGCGCCGACGCGTGTGGTGTGGAGATACTCAGCACGGCAGCGGCGAGTACGCCCAGTAGCGCGACGAGGATCGACCTTGACGGGTGGCGGCTACGAGCGGCGGCGAGGTTCTTCATGTTGCGCTCCATACCCCCCAAATAGGCGTTCTAACGTCGCCGCCGGTGCGTCACGCGGGTTCAGCCGCTGTGAGGAACCGTTGCGCTGGTCTCGGCCATGAATTCGTCGATGAGATCGACAACCTGCGTGGGGGCTTCTACGTGTGCGAAATGACCAACGCCCGGCAGCACCTCGAGGCGGCAGTCCGGCCGCGCCTCCAACGCCGCGTACGCGTGATCGACCGGGATGATGTTGTCGTCCTCGCCCCAGATCGCCAATGTGGGCAGATCGGCCCGGAGCTGCAATCGGTTCAAGGCGCTGACCGACTGCCCGCGGTAATCGACGACCGAGCGCAGTGTGCGCAGGAACGATTCGCGTGTCTGGGCGTCGGAGAACGACGAATACGCGTTCCAGATTTCGGCGCCGCGCGGTGAGCGCAACCCCATCGACGACAACCATGATTTCACCGAATCGCCAGCGCGCAGAACGAGTTTCGGCGCGATCATCGGCATCACCAGCTCGGCTCCCGGCGCGGAGAGCAAGCGCAGGATCCAGCCGACGTCCTGGCCCAACCCGCCACTGCTGATGAGGATGAGCCGACGGCAGTAGTCGGGATGTTGGTAGAGGAACTGCATCGCGATTCCGCCGCCGAGAGAGTGGCCGACGACCGTCGCCGAGTCCACCTCGAGTTCGTCGAGCAGGTCGCGTAAGCCGACCGCGAACGCCCCGAGCGAATAGTCGGTCCTCGGTTTGGCGGATTGACCGTGGCCCAACAGGTCGGGCGCGATCACCCGGTAATTCTTGGCGAGCCGAGGCAGGATCTCCCGCCAGGTCTGAGAGCTTCCCGCCATACCGTGGACCAGCAGGAGGGCCTCGCCTTGACCCTCGTCGTAGTAGGCCAGTTGTTCGCCGTGGATGTCGATGGACTTGTGTTCGATCACGAACGCCTCCGTTCTCCCGACGCCATTCTACCGGCGGGTAACTTCACCCGGCGCCTACGCTTCGGCGAAGGGTCAGCAAAGTGATCTCACTGGGCGCGAACACCCGAAACGGCGGGCCCCAGAAGCCTGTGCCGCGGCTGGTGTACAGCTGTGTGCGGTCGCCGTGTCGACTCAGACCGTGCACGACCGGTTGCTCCAATCGAACGAGAAAGTTGAAGGGCCAGATCTGGCCACCGTGAGTGTGCCCCGAGATTTGGAGGTCGATGCCCTGGTCCGCCGCGAGCGCGACCTGCTTTGGTTGATGCGCGAGGAGAAGAACCGGCAGCGTGGAGTCGGCTCCCGCAAGGGCAGCCTCGAGATTCGCACCGTGTCCGCGAACACCCGACGCCTTCGCAGTGGCGTCGTCCACCCCGGCCACCACGAGCCGGTCGCCGCCGCTCTCCAGGATGAGGTGCCGGTTGTGCAGGGCGGTCCAGCCGATGCCCTCCATGTAATCCAGCCAGCCCTGCGCCTCGCTGAAATACTCGTGGTTGCCGGTCACATACACGCGGGCCTTCGTCGCGTCCACCGCGGCCAGCGGGCTCGCTTGCGCCTCCCGGACGTCGATCGTCCCGTCCGCGATGTCGCCGACGTGGCACACGACATCGGCTTCTAGTGCGTTCACCCGCGCCACCACGGCTGCCGACCACCGTGCGCGATCGATCGGTCCGTAGTGCGTGTCGGTGATCACCGCGACGCGCAGGCCGTCGAGCCCGCGACCGAGTCGGGCGATGGCCACATCGATCGTCTTGACCCGCGGCACCCGCATCGCTTCGGCATAGCCCCACACCAGGAGCACGGCCACCACGGCCACGACCGCAGCTGCGACCACCCGCGAGCGTGCCGGATCCGCGACACCGGCGATGAGCAACACGATTCGCAGGACCTGGCCCAGCACCGACCACACGAACAGCACCCAGGCCGCGCCGAGCAGTACGTCTCCGGTCGCTGCGGCCCAGTCGAGGTGCCTACGGCCGTGACCGAGCATCATCAACCACGGCATCGCGACGAAGGCCGCCGTGAAGAGCAGCGTGCCGGTGACGAAGACGGCCGTCGGCCAGGCCTGCCCCGATGCGAGCAGCGTCCACCACGGCACGCCGAACAGCACAAGCATGACGGCGAGCACGACTGCCATGCGCCGCCAACGCCGCCGGCGCCGTCGCGGCGGGCCGACGGATTCGACTACATCTGCCGGGGTTTCTGTCATCGCGCCTCGATCTTCTTGCGGGCTCAGTGCCATAGACGACGTTACCGACGCCGCGCAGTGGAGCACCGGCCGAGCGCGCGTTGAGCTTGCCGCTGCACTATGTTTTCGGGGTGGTTTCCTCAGCAGCCGGCGCAGTCGCGCGATGGATCTTTCCGTGCCTGGCGGTGGCCGCCGTCGTCAGCATGGGTTTGACCGCCGACCCGCTGCAGGTCGGTGCCGCCCCGACGGTGCGCCTTGCCGATGACGCGAACCCGTTGGCCGGAATGCCCTTCTACGTCAATCCCGCGTCCAAGGCCAGGACCGCCGCGGCCGGCGTCGATCCGCCCGATCCCCAGCTGACAGCCATCGCCGACACACCGACTGCGTACTGGATGGACCAGGCGTCCACTCCCGCTGTCGACGCGAAGTACATCGCCGATGCGCAGGCCGCAGGCACCATGCCGATTCTGGCGCTCTACGGAATCCCTCATCGCGACTGCGGCAGCTTCGCCGCGGGCGGCTTCGGGTCCGGCGACGCCTACAAGGGGTGGATCGACGGCGTCGCGTCCGCCGTGGGCGCTGGGCCGGCGACGATCATCCTGGAACCCGATGCGCTCGCAATGGCCGACTGCCTGTCGGCAGATCAACGTCAGCAACGCTTCGATCTGATGCGCTACGCCGTCGACACGCTCACCCGCAATCCGGCCACCGCCGTGTACATCGACGGTGGGCACTCGCGCTGGGTGAGCGCCGAGGACATGGCCGCAAGGCTCAACGATGTCGGTGTGGGCAAGGCACGGGGCTTCAGCCTCAACACCTCCAACTTCTTCACCACGGACGAGGAAATCGGTTACGGCGAAGCGATTTCGGGCCTCACCAACGGTGCGCATTACGTGATCGACACCTCGCGCAACGGCGCAGGCCCGGCGGACGGCGAGATGTACTGGTGCAATCCGAGCGGACGGGCCCTTGGTAGCCCTCCGACGACGGACACCGCGGGTCCTCATGCCGACGCCTATTTGTGGGTCAAGCGTCCCGGTGAGTCCGACGGCTCGTGCGGAAGCGGCGAGCCCGGCGCGGGGCGCTTCGTGAGCCAGTTCGCCATCGACCTGGCCCGCAACGCCGGTCGCTAGGGACGTCCTACCAACCGCGAAGCGTATCGGCGTCTTCGGCTGCGGCGGCCGCGCGTTAGTGTGCTTTGGTCGGCCTCAGCGAACAAGCCGATAGAAGAGTTGAGTGAATTGATGACCGCACCAGCAGAAGCGTCGGCGCTCGAGGCGCGGGTCGGCCACTACTACCAGATGGACGGCACCTACCTTGTCGGGCGCGAGAAGGTACGCGAGTACGCCCGTGCGGTGCAGGACTATCACCCCGCGCACTGGGACGTCGCCGCCGCCGCGGAGCTGGGATATTCAGACCTGGTGGCGCCGCTGACGTTCACGTCGACCCCTGGCATGACCTGCAATCGCCGCATGTTCGAACAGGTGGTCGTCGGCTACGACACCTATATGCAGACCGAGGAAGTTTTCGAGCAGCACCGCCCGATCGTGGCCGGCGACGAACTGCACATCGACGTCGAACTGTCGTCGGTGCGCAGGATCGCCGGTCGAGACCTGATCACCGTGACCAACACCTTCACCGACACGGCCGGCGAGCGGGTGCACACCCTGCACACCACCGTCGTGGGCCTCACCGCCGAGGATGTCGATCCGGCGATCAAGACGGCCGTGCAGAAGATGATGATGCACGACGTGGACATCTTCGGAATCGGCGAATCCGAGTATCACAAGACGGTGCGCCCCGAGGGCGAGGTTCGGCTGGCCGACGGAGGCTCGACCCGTACGCCGGGGACGCCGTCCTTCGATGACGTGACGGTCGGCGCCCAGCTGGCCGTGCACCACGCCCGGTTGTCCCGCGGCGACCTGGTGAACTATGCCGGCGTCGCCGGTGACGCCAACCCCATTCACTGGGACGAGGACATCGCCAAGCTGGCAGGGCTGCCCGACGTGATCGCCCACGGAATGCTCACCATGGGTTTGGGTGCCGGATTCGCCTCGGCATGGTTGGGCGACCCCGGTGCGGTTTCCCGCTACGCGGTGCGGCTGTCGGCACCCGCGATCGTCTCTTCCACCGAGGGCGCGGACATCGAGTTCAGCGGCCGGATCAAGTCGCTGGACCCGGACTTACGCACGGGTGTCGTCCTGGTCGGCGCGAAGTCCAATGGCCGCAAGATATTCGGCCTGGCGACGTTGGACGTCCGCTTCCGCTGACCTGACCGCTTCCTGGTGACGCACACGCATGACGACATGCAGTTGCGGATGCTCTGCGACTAGATGGCCCCAGGCGTGCCGGGAGGGCTGAGCGTGCCGTCGACGTTCGGCACCATCGCCGGTGCCGGTATCCCACCTACCGCCGCGTTGTCTCCCGGTATCCCATCGTCTGGCGGCGAGTCGAACGCGCCTCCAGCGCAAAGCGGATGCCGCCACCCCAACATCTCGCATGCCGGATCATCCTGGACGGCGAGAGGCACGGGTACGCCGCGCAGGCCTTCCCCGGCGGGCGTTGCGTTCGCCAGGGCGGTCGCATCGATCGCGGCCACCCCGATAAAGGCTGCGGACACAGCTGTCGTTGTCAATGTGCAGCGGATTCCCGACGCAATCAGCCAACTCATCTGTCGCTCCTCGATCTGGCCCGAACCAGCAACTCGGCCGCCCGCCATTCGTCGAACTGTCACCACCGATAGTCGCAGGCACGCCGCGGACACGTACCCGATTGAGCATTCTGCTAGCAACTTCGTCCGAAGCTTCCCGTTTGACGGATCGGTCAAAATTCGGCTGCGCCGCCAGGCGTGCCGGCCGGCCGTGCGCGGCATAAGCACAATGCGCACAAGGCCGCTTATCGCTGCTTGCGCGGCTAGTGCGCACAAGCACGACACGATAGCTCGACGTCCGTAATTGCGAAGTCGCACCACCGCAGGTGCCAACCGAAGACGGAGCACCCGATGCCAATCTCACTGCTCTCCAGGCCATTTCGAAGCAGCCCCCAGATGGGCGCTGCCGCGGCCCGGCGCATCATCGGCGTCCTGGTTCTGGTCAGTCCCCTGGAGCAGGTGGCCTTCGACATCTACACGCCCGCGCTGCCCAGGATCGCCGAGCATTTCGCGGCGTCAAACACCTTTGTTCAGAACACCGTCACTGCCTACGTAGTGGGCATGGCGCTGGTGGTGCTGCCCGCCGGACTGATCGCAGATGCAATCGGGCGCAAGCGCGTGCTGTTGGCCGGACTTGGGTTGATGACACTGACGAGTATCGGCTGCGCGCTGGCCATCAACCTACCGATGATGATCGGGCTGCGTTTCCTGCAAGGCCTCGGCGCGGGGACATGTCTGCTGATAGCCGCCACCGTGGCCGCGGACTGTTTTCGCGACGCCAAACTGGTTTCGGTTCTGGGCTTGCTCGGCGCTGCGTGGGGATCGGCTCCGGTGGTGGCGCCGGCCATCGGCGGTTTCATATCGCAGTTCGGTTCGTGGCGACTGGTTTTCCTGGTGCTGACGGCCTTGACTGCAACGGTCGCAATCCTGGTGGCCGTCCTGTTGCCGGAAACCCTCAAGCCAGAACGTCGTTCACGAGTTGATCTGCGCGCAGCGGCGGGCGTTCTGGGTGAGGCGCTGCGGCACCGCGCCTTCGTCGCGTTCGCGCTGATGTTCGGTTTGGTCGCGGCGGCGCAGACGGTATTCGGTGTCGTCGGCCCCTTCTTGTATCAGGTTGGACTCGGATTCTCCGCTGCCACATACGGTTTCATCGCACTCGGCGTGGGCGCCGCCAACTTCTTCGGTGCGGCGACGTGTGGCGCATTGGCCCAGCGGACCACTACGCGGCGGTTGGCCATAGGCGGAGCCGCGGTGCTGGCGCTGGCCGGTGTGATCATGCTTGCCTCCGCGCAGTTCGTCGGGCTGTCCGCACTGACGATCACCGTCGGCGCCGCGGTGGCACTGCTCAGCATCGGTGTCCTCGACCCGTTGACCAAGGGCCTTGCGATGGGCGTGTTCTCCCGCAACATCGGTTTGATCACCGGATTGATCAGCACGTTCTGCTACGGATCGATCGCGGTGGCCATGGCGCTGATGGCATGGCTGCCCGAGCGGTCTCAGGCACCCCTGGGCTGGTTCTACGTCGCGGCAGCCGTCGGGCTGGTGGCGGTACTGATGACCACGGTGAAGCGGGCGTCGGCTGCGTCGTCATAGCCGCGCAACGCTTCGAGGTTCGGCGGCGACTCACCGCCGGGGGCGTGCGTCAGTCCGAGTTGTCGAATCGCTGGCGTTGCCGAGCCCCGTATGCGGCCGCCTTGACCGCGTCGTCGTCCTCCATCCCCGACCCCAGGGCGCCGCCCAACGTCGCGACTGCCGCCACCAACCACGCCATCGTCAACAAGGTAGGGGATCCGACGGGATGACCGATGTTCTGAGCGACCATCTGCGGCGGAAGCGTCCACCAAGCGGCCAGCAGCAGCAGAATGAACAGCCCGGTGTGAAAATGGCGACGCCGATTGTCAGGGTGATGACAGTGGATGCGTTGTACAACACCGCGCGGTCACGTGCGCCGGCCGACCGAGGCCGTTCCCACAACTTGTGGTCAACGATGAGCCACGCGATCATCGCTGCGCTCGCCAGAATCGTCGCCGCGCTCAAGCGCAAGGGGCCCATAGTGGCGGACAACTGCCAAATCGTCGGATACGCAAGGCTTACCGCCCCAGTGGCGAACGCCGCCATCATCACCTTCGACATACCGGCAACCAATCGCCACGGCCGGTTGGCGTACACCATGCCCGTCAGAAGCTGCAGCCGTGACAGGGCCGACGGCGCGACGTAGCGGACAACGTCGTCCTCCTCTGTCCGCGTCAGCCGTTTCACGGACCGGTTTGGCTTCCCGGAAGGGCGTGTCACCTCGGCCACGACAGTCCGCGCCAGGTTCCTCACCCGGCGATCGATGAACATGCCACCCACTCCGGGGACGGAGATCAGGCCGAACCGGTCATGCAAGCTGATGTCAGCGATCACCGGCGTCGTCCCGAGACGCCGTGGCAGATCGGTTAGGTAGATAACGATGTCCTCAACCTCGGCGGCGGGGTCAACGGTGCGCACCACCTCTACGACCTCGGCATGCTCATCGAACGGATAGGAGTGGCGTCGCACAGTCACGTCCCACTTGCCGTTCGCGGCAGCACCTTCCGCGAGCACACTCGGGAGGGAATCAGAGAGACGTTCCGCGATCGCCACCGGAACACCGGGATCGGCGACTAGCAAGATTGATCAGGGGCGCCTGTCATTGGTCCCCGCATACCCGTCCCCCGAACCGCGAAACGTCCCTGCAGTCCGGTTTTTGTGGGTGGGTGGGGGTGGGGGTGGGTGGTTAATGTGTGGTTAGTCAACCGGATTGAGGAAGCGCCAGGCGCGGGTCGCGGCGTGCAGGTTGAACCGGGTATCGACCACGCTGAGGTCGCA
>NZ_JAVHWR010000059.1:0-57595 GCF_032159565.1 Mycobacterium sp. | reverse complement strand
CGGAGCGTCTTCTACCTGAATCGCAGCACGTCGGCGTGCCATGTCCGTTTCGGCCAGCATGTTCGCCAACGGAATTTCCGTTTCACTACCCACGAACGCCTGAAACGCCTCCGCTTGCGGATCGAGTTGATCGCTCGTGAACAAAATCAGCGGTACCCAACGCGAGCCCTGCACGGCCGACACCATTGCCCGCGTGAAACCGCATGCGTCGCATAACGCACGTGGTGCGCCCTCGAGCAGCGCACTACTCGTGGGCGCTCGGCGGAGGTCCGACAATGCATTCGCGAGTCCGGTTGCCGCGGACATTCGAACCTCGCGGTCGTGGACAACGATTGCGCGACGCTCGACGAGAACTCGCTGATAACGACGGATCTCGTTCGGTCCCGCCCGGCCCGTCGAAAGTATCGTCGCGGCATCTTCGAGCGCTACATCGACTTCCGCGCGTAGTTCCGCCGAAAGAACGGCGCAGGCCTCACGAGCATCACGCCGTTCGCGTGCTGCTGCTGCGCAAAGTAGCTCGATACCCATCAAGGACACTCTGCGCTCGGACGATCCCGCGCACGCCGTAATTCAGGCATCACCCGCCCGATCGTTTGAGTCCCGCTCGACGCCGTCGGCGAGCGGCCCCACCGACGGCCCGTATCGCCGCCGCGGTCTTCACGGTGCGACACGTGGGCCAGTACAGCACAATACGAAGCCCAATTTAGTGTGCAGATTTCGGCCCGACAACGAACAAAACCGCACCTCAACGCACTGCGTTGGCACCAACCGCCGGAACATGTCCTAAGTCAGGTCATAGCCGCGAAGCCGGCGCATCTTTCTCATGCCCGAACAGGTCTTTCTCCGGCCGACATTGTCGACCAAAGGAGGGCACCTCGGAAACTGGTGTGGCGCCCCGGCTCAGCGCCAGATACCGGTGGACTCCAGCCGCTCGGTCAGTCGCCGTGCGCCGTCGTCGAATTGCCAGCCGGTGAGGCGAACCACCTCGGCGACGTCGCGGCGGCGCAGCGCCGCGATCAGCCCGCGATGGTTCTCCACCGCTTCGACACCCCACTGTGGGTCGGCGGCATAGATCAGCGGCGGCATGTAGCGCGCCACGTGCAGCAGGAACCACGCCAGTTTGATGCGGCCCGTCGTTTGGTTCAGCGACCGGTGAAACGCGAACTCGGCGGCTGCGATGGCCAGGGGCTCACCGGTCGCGACGGTCGTGGCGAGTTCGTCGTTGAGCCGCTCCAGCTCGGCGATCTCGTCGTCGGCGATCCGCTCGGTGGCGGCCGCCGCGAGCTCCTTCGCGATCGTGGCCTGCAGCCAGAAGATGTCCTCGATATCGCGCCGGCTCAAGGGGGCCACGACGTGGCCGCGGTGGGGCTCCAGCAGCACCATGCCGTCACCACGCAGGGTACGTAGCGCTTCGCGCACCGGGGTGATGCTGACGCCCAGCGCAGCGGCGGTTTCGTCGAGCCGAATGAAGCTGCCCGGCAACAGCGTCCCGGACATGATCGCGGCCCGCAGACGCCCGGCGACCTCGTCTGACATCTGTTCCCGCCGCACGGGCCGACGCAGGCGTCGAACGGCTCTCGCCGGTGCCTTCACTCGGCCTCCATTCCAGGGGTTGTCCCTTGACCGCCGAGGCCATAGTGTGACCGAGGCAACCGCATGTTTGATCAAATATAAAACGCCGTGCAACCCAGGAGCTCCTGCCGTTGACCGCTCCACTCGCGCCGACCGCTCAGCCGTATCTGGCGAGAAGGCAGAACTGGACCAACCAGCTGGCGCGGCACGCGCACATGCAGCCCGACGCGACGGCTCTGCGCCATCTCGGTCGCACGACCACCTGGGCTGAACTCGACCGCCGCGTCAACGCGCTGGCGGGTGCACTCAGCCGTCGCGGCGTCGGCTTCGGCGACAGGGTGTTGATCCTGATGCTGAACCGGACCGAGTTCATCGAGTCCGTCCTGGCCGTCAACAAGCTCGGCGCCATCGCGGTTCCGGTCAACTTCCGCATGACGCCGCCCGAAATTGCCTTCCTGGTCAGCGACTGCGACGCCACGGTGATGATCGCCGAGTCGGTGCTCGCGAAGGTGGCGACGGCGGTCAGGGATCTCGAATCGAAGCTCGAAACGATGGTCGTCGCGGGCGGGGCCGCCGACGACGGTCTGCTCGGCTACGACGACCTGCTGGTCGAAGAGGGTGAGTCCGCGCCGCCGGTCGACATCCCCAACGACTCCCCCGCGCTGATCATGTACACCTCCGGCACCACGGGGCGGCCCAAGGGCGCGGTGCTCAGCCACACCAACCTGGCCGGGCAGGCGCTGACCTTCCTGTTCACCAACGGCGCCGATATCAACAACGACGTCGGCTTCATCGGCGTCCCGCTGTTCCACATCGCGGGAATCGGCAACATGATCACCGGTCTGCTGCTCGGCCGGCCGACGGTGGTGTATCCGCTCGGCGATTTCGACCCCGGTGCGCTGCTCGACGTGCTGGAGGCCGAGAAGGTCACCGGCATCTTCCTCGTGCCTGCGCAGTGGCAGGCAGTTTGCGCTATGCAGCAGGCCAGTCCGCGTCGGCTGCGGCTGCGCGTGCTGTCGTGGGGCGCGGCGCCCGCATCGGACACGCTGTTGCGCAGCATGTCCGAGATCTTTCCCGGCACCCAGATTCTCGCGGCGTTCGGACAGACGGAGATGTCGCCGGTGACGTGCATGTTGTTGGGCGACGACGCAATTCGCAAACTCGGCTCGGTCGGCAAGGTCATTCCGACGGTCGCCGCCCGGGTCGTCGACGACGATATGAACGACGTACCGATCGGTCAGGTCGGCGAAATCGTCTACCGCGCCCCGACGCTGATGGAGGGCTACTGGAACAACCCGACCGCGACCGCGGAGGCGTTTGCCGGCGGCTGGTTCCACTCCGGCGACCTGGTGCGCCAGGATGAGGAGGGCTACATCTGGGTGGTCGACCGCAAGAAGGACATGATCATCTCCGGCGGAGAGAACATCTACTGCGCGGAGGTGGAGAACGTCCTCGCCGCCCATCCGGCGATCGTCGAGGTGGCCGTGATCGGGCGGAGCGATGAAAAGTGGGGCGAAGTCCCCGTCGCCGTTGTGGCAGTGCGGGCGGTGTCCGATTCCTCTCTCAAACTGGCTGATCTGAACGAATTCCTCACGCAGCGGCTCGCCCGGTACAAGCATCCGAAGCACCTGGAGGTCGTCGACGCCCTCCCGCGCAACCCCGCAGGCAAAGTCCTCAAAACGGAACTGAGAAATCGGTTCGCCGCGGAGAAATTGGTTGACGCTGACGAAAGGGTCTCTGCTGCAACGGTTTCTGCAGGTAAGGCCAAGGGTTAACAGGGGCGAGGTGGGCTTGCTAACGGTTATAGGCTCAATCCGACGGATGCGGTGCAACCCTCCGGGGGCATCGGGTACAGTCCTGTGGTCCGTCTTACTACCCACGGGTAGGGAGACGGCGATCACAGGATCGGGTTCGGTGCAAGGAGGGGGCGTGCGACAGGTGCTGCCGTGCCGCCACGTCGGCCGAAGCGTCGGCGCGGGGGCGCGCTGATGACTGCGACGCGAACTGGGATCGGCGACTACGTCTCCAAGCAGACCCGGCCGGCGCTGGAGGCCGTCGGCGGCTTCGTGCGCATGTGCGTGCTGACCGGAAGGGCGCTGTTCCGGCGGGATTTTCAGTACCGTGAGTTCGTCCTGCAGAGCTGGTTCCTGTTCAAGGTCTCCTTCCTGCCCACGCTCGCTGTTTCCATACCCCTGACCGTCCTGCTCATCTTCACCCTCAACATCCTCCTCACGGAGTTCGGCGCCGCCGACATCTCAGGTGCCGGCGCGGCGCTGGCCGCCGTCACTCAGCTGGGGCCCCTGGTCACCGTGCTCGTCGTCGCCGGTGCCGGCTCGACGGCGATCTGCGCTGACCTCGGTGCCCGCACCATCCGCGAGGAGATCGACGCGCTCGAGGTCCTCGGCATCGATCCGATTCATCGACTCGTCGTGCCCCGCGTGGTCGCATCGACATTCGTCGCCCTACTGCTCAATGGTGCGGTGATCACCATCGGTCTGGTCGGCGGCTTCATCTTCGGCGTTTACCTGCAGAACGTGTCCGCTGGCGCCTACGTCTCCACGTTGACGCTCGTCACCGGATTGCCCGAGGTGTTGATCTCCGTCATCAAGGCCACCACCTTCGGCTTGATCGCCGGGCTGGTCGGCTGCTACCGCGGCCTGACCGTCGCCGGTGGCGCGAAGGGCGTCGGCACCGCGGTGAACGAGACGCTGGTGCTCTGCGTCATCGCCCTGTTCGCGGTGAACGTCGTGCTGACCACGATCGGTGTTCGGTTCGGCACGGGGAGCTGACATGAGCACAACGAATGTCCTCAAGGCCCGCTTCCCCCGGGGATACGCGCGCACCGAGCGGTTGGCCGGTGCGCCTGCGCGGTTCCTCGACAGCGTGGGGCATGTCGCCTGGTTCATCGTGACCGCGATCGGATCGATCGGCCACGCGCTGCGCTACTACCGCAAGGAGACGCTGCGGCTGATCGCCGAGATCGGCATGGGCACCGGCGCGATGGCGGTGGTCGGCGGCACCGTCGCCATCGTCGGGTTCGTCACCCTGTCCGGGTCCTCACTGGTCGCTATCCAAGGGTTCGCCTCGCTGGGCAACATCGGTGTCGAGGCGTTCACCGGGTTCTTCGCCGCGATGATCAACGTGCGCATCGCGGCACCTGTAGTTGCGGGTCAGGCACTGGCCGCCACCGTCGGCGCGGGCGCCACGGCGGAACTCGGCGCCATGCGGATCAGTGAGGAGATCGACGCGCTCGAGGTGATGGGCATCAAGTCCATCTCCTATCTGGTGTCGACCAGGGTGATGGCGGGCTTCGTGGTCATCATCCCGCTCTACGCGATGGCGATCATCATGTCGTTTTTGTCCGCGCAGATCACGACGACGTTCTTCTACGGCCAGTCGATCGGAACCTATGAGCACTACTTCCGGACGTTCCTGCGGCCGGACGACGTGTTCTGGTCCTTCGTGCAGGCGATCATCATCTCGGTGATCGTCATGCTCAACCACTGCTATTACGGCTACTTCGCCAGCGGCGGACCGGTCGGCGTCGGCGAGGCCGTCGGCCGGTCGATGCGCGCCTCGCTGGTCGCCATCGTGTGTGTTGTCCTGTTCGCTTCGTTGGCGCTCTACGGCGTCGACCCGAACTTCAACCTCACGGTGTAGGGCATGACGGCACCCCTGAACCAGTCGCGCACACCGCCGTACAAGTTGGCCGGCGTGGTGTTGACGCTGCTGACGGTCGTCGCCGTCGTGCTGGTGTATCTCCAGTTCCGCGGCGATTTCCTGCCGCGCGAACAGGTGACGATGATGTCGAGTCGCGCGGGCCTTTCGATGGACCCCGGCTCGAAGGTGACGTACAACGGTGTCGAGATCGGCCGGGTGGCCGATGTCACCCAGACCGCAGTCGGCGACCAGCCGCAGGCGAAGATCACGCTCGAGATCGACAAGAAGTACCTCGACCTGATCCCGAGGAACGTGGACGCCAAGATCAGCGCCACCACGGTGTTCGGCAACAAGTACATCTCCTTCACGTCGCCGAAGAATCCGTCGCCCCAACGGATCACGTCGTCCGACGTCATCGATGCGACGCATGTGACCACCGAGTTCAACACGCTGTTCGAGACGGTCACCTCGGTGTCGGAGAAGGTCGACCCGATCAAGCTGAACCAGACACTCACCGCGACCGCGCAGGCGCTGCAGGGGCTCGGCGACCGGTTCGGACAGTCGATCATCAACGGCAACAAGATCCTCGGCGACCTGAACCCGCGGATGCCGCAGATCCGTCGGGACAACCAACTGCTGGCCGATCTCGGCGATGTCTACGCCAACGCGGCGCCGGATCTGTTCGACGGCCTCGAGAACGCCGTCACGACCGCGCGCACCCTCAACGAACAACAGGGCAACATCGACCAGGCGTTGATGGCCTCGATCGGATTCGGCAACACCGGCGCCGAGATCTTCGAGAAGGGCGGCCCGTACCTGATCCGCGGCGCCGAGGACCTGATTCCGACGTCGCAGCTGCTCGACGAGTACAGCCCCGCGCTGTTCTGCACGATCCGCAACTTCCACGACGTCGAGCCCAAGATCGCAGCGTCGCTCGGCGGCAACGGTTATTCGCTGAGCACCCGCACGCTGATCGTCGGAGCACCTAACGCTTATGTCTATCCGGACAACCTGCCTCGGGTGAACGCGCACGGCGGGCCGGAAGGCAGGCCCGGATGTTGGCAGCCCGTTACCCGTGATCTGTGGCCGAGCCCGTATCTGGTGATGGACACCGGCGCCTCGATCGCCCCGTACAACCACCTCGAGGTCGCATCGCCGTTCGGTTGCGCGCTTTGCGTCATTCCCATCCTCCCAGCGCCAATACCGGTTCTGTTCCCGGGCAGCGAATACATCTGGGGCCGTCAGCTCGGGGAGTTCACGATCAACCCATGAAAATCACCGGTACGGCCATCAAGCTCGGCATCTTCGCCCTGGTGCTGTTGCTGTTCACTGCGATCATCATCGTGGTGTTCGGTCAGATGCGGTTCGACCGCACGACCGGCTACTCGGCCATCTTCAGCGATGCCAGCGGTCTGCGGGCCGGCGAGTTCGTCCGGGCGTCGGGCGTTGAGGTCGGGAAGGTCTCCAAGGTCGAGATCCGGGACGGTGGACGCGTCGCCGAGGTGCATTTCGCCGTCGAACGCGACCTGCAACTGTTCCGGGGGACGACGGCATCGATCCGCTATCTGAACCTGATCGGCGACCGCTACCTGGAACTCAAGCGCGGCGACAACGACCAGCGGCTGCCCGGGGGTTCGATCATTCCGATCGAGCGCACCGAGCCCGCCCTCGACCTGGACGCACTGATCGGCGGCTTCCGGCCGTTGTTCCGCGCGCTGGATCCCGACAAGGTCAACAACATCGCTCAGTCGATCATCACGATCTTCCAGGGCCAGGGCGGCACCATCAACAACATCCTGGATCAGACGGGGCAGCTCACCTCCGCGCTGGCCGACCGTGACCAGGCCATCGGCGAGGTGATCCGCAACCTGAACAACGTGCTCGACACCACCGTCAAACACCAGAAGCAGTTCGATCAGACCGTCGTCGACTTCGAGAAACTGATCACCGGCCTGAAGAACCGGGCCGACCCGATTGCCAGCTCCGTCGCCGACATCAGCGACGCGGCGGGCACCGTCGGAGATCTCCTCGCCGACAACCGTCCCCTGCTGCAGAGCACGATCAGCAACTTGGAAATCATCCAGCAGCCGCTCGTCGACCAGCGGGACCAGCTGAACGATCTATTGACCAGGCTTCCGACGGCGCTGAAGATCATCGGCCGCGCGGGCGGCGTCTATGGCGACTTCTTCAACTTCTACGCCTGCGACGTCACGCTCAAGCTGCCCGGGCTGCAGCCGGGTGGCCCGGTGCGCACGGTGAAGGTCTGGTCGCAGCCCACTGGTAGGTGCACGCCGCAATGAGAGTCCTTGAGGGTTCGAACCGCGTCCGCGGCGGGTTGATGGGCATCCTCATCCTGTTGCTCGTCATCGGGGTAGGGCAGAGCTTCACAAGCGTGCCGATGCTGTTCGCGCAACCCACCTACTACGCCTACTTCTCCGATACCGGCGGCCTCAGCGGCGGAGACAAAGTCCGCATCGCGGGTGTCGACGTCGGCAAGGTGAAGTCGTTCGAGATCGAGGGTGACAAGGTCAAGATCGGCTACTCGCTGAGCGGCACGCAGATCGGCACCGACAGCCGGGCCGCCATCCGCACCGACACCATCCTGGGCCGCAAGAACCTGGAGATTTCGCCGCGCGGAAATACGGCGCTGCAGGCAAACGCGATCCTGCCGCTCGGTCAGACGACCACGCCGTACCAGATCTACGACGCCTTCTTCGACCTGACGAAGGCGGCGTCGGGCTGGGACACCGAGACGGTCAAGCGGTCGCTGAATGTGCTGTCGGAGACGATCGACCAGACCTATCCGCACCTGAGCGCAGCGCTGGACGGGGTGGCGCGGTTCTCCGACACCATCGGCAAGCGCGACGAAGACGTTCGAAAGTTGCTGGCCAACGCCAACAAGATCGCCGGCGTGCTGGGCAACCGCTCCGAGCAGATCAACGCCCTGTTGACCAACGCGCAGACCCTGCTGGCCGCGGTGAACGAGCGCAGCTACGCCGTCAGCATGCTGCTGGAACGGGTCAGCCAGTTCTCGACCCAGGTGACGGGCTTCGTCAACGACAACCCGAATCTCAACAAGGTGCTCGAGCAGCTCCGCACGATCAGTGACACCCTCAAGGACCGCAAGTTCGACCTCGTCGACGTGCTGTCCACGTTGAGTAAGTTCACCGCATCACTGGCAGAGGCCATCGCGTCGGGACCGTTCTTCAAGGTCATGATCGTGAACCTGCTGCCACCGTGGCTGCTGCAGCCGTTCGTCGACGCCGCGTTCAAGAAGCGCGGCATCGACCCCGAGGAGTTCTGGCGCAACGCCGGCCTGCCGTCCTGGCGGTTCCCCGACCCGAACGGCACGCGATTCCCCAACGGCGCGCCTGCACCGGGACCCGAGGCGCTCGAAGGCACACCGGAGCATCCGGGACCCGCCGTCGTGGCAGGGACGCCGTGCTCGTACACCCCGACGCCCGAGACGCTGCCGCGCCCGGCCGATCCGCTGCCGTGCTCGCATCTGCCGACCGGCCCGTTCGGTCCTAACCCGTACTCCAACCCGCCTGGTGTGGACTACACGGCGCCCGACGTGCTGACGTCGCCGCCGAATCCGAACGGCCCCGGCTTCACGCCCGGTGTGCCCGCCGCCGCCGTACCGGGTCAGCTACCGCCGGATATGGGTGGTGTGCCCGCCGCGCTGCCGCCCGCTCCGCCGGGTGCCCGCACCGTGCCGGTCGGTCCGTTGCCTCCAGAGGGACCGGACTTCACACCGGGCATCGCCCCGCTGCCGCCTGCGCTGAACGGGCCTCCGCCGCCGCCGGGGCCGGGCCAACAGCTGCCGCCTGCCGACACGCCGCCACTGCCGGGCAACCCGCCGTACCAGCCACCGGGCTCGGGCGGACTATTAGGAACTGGCCAATGACGACCATCTTCAATCTGCGAAACTTCAAGCTGCCGGGCGTTTCTCGGACAGCGGTGATCGTCGGAGCGGTCGTCGTGGTGCTGGCTTTAGTCGCCGGCATCGTCGGGTGGCAGCTGTACAAGAAGCTCACCTACAACACCGTGGTCGCGTACTTCCCGCAGACGCTGGCGCTGTATCCCGGCGACAAGGTCCAGATCATGGGTGTCAAGGTCGGCACCATCGACTCGATCGACCCCGCGGGCGACAAGATGAAGGTCACCTTCAACTACGCCAACAAGTACAAGGTTCCGGCGAACGCCACCGCGTCGGTCCTCAACCCGAGCCTCGTCGCGTCGCGCACCATCCAGCTGTCACCGCCGTACACCGGCGGGCCGGAGATGCAGGACAACGCGGTCATCCCGATCGACCGGACCCAGGTGCCGGTCGAATACGACGAGTTGCGCGACTCGATCAACCGCATCCTCACCGACCTGGGGCCGACGAAGGAGCAGCCCAAGGGTCCGTTCGGCGACGTCATCGAGTCCTTCTCGAACGGGTTGGCGGGCAAGGGCGACCAGATCAACAAGACGCTGTCCGGCTTGTCGGAGGCGGTCACCACGCTCAACGAGGGCCGCGGCGACTTCTTCTCCGTGATCAAGAGCCTGGCGCTGTTCGTCAACGCGCTCTACAAGAGCGACCAGCAGTTCGTCGCGTTGAACAACGATCTGGCGCAGTTCACAAACTCGTTCACCAACACCGATCAAGAGTTGGCAACCGCCCTGCGCGACCTGAACACTCTGCTGACCACCACACGCAAGTTCATCGGCGAGAACGGCGAGGTGTTGGCGCACGATGTCGACAACCTCGCCGAGGTGACCAACGCGATACTGCAGCCGGAGCCGCTGAACGGTCTGGAGACCGGCCTGCACGTGTTCCCCAACCTCGCCTCGAACTTGGTGAACATCTCGTCACCGAACTCAGGCGGCATTGTCGGTCTGCCGGCCGTGACGAACTTCGCCAACCCGATGCAGTTCATCTGCAGTTCGATTCAGGCGGGCAGCAGGCTCGGGTACCAGGAGTCCGCCGAGCTCTGTGCTCAGTACCTGGCGCCGATTCTCGATGCGATCAAGTTCAACTTCCCGCCGGTCGGCCTCAACCAATTCGTCACCGCCGAGACGCTGCCTAAGGAGATCGCCTACTCCGAGCCGCGGCTGCAACCGCCGCCGGGCTATAAGGACACCACGGTGCCGGGCATCTTCTCGCGCGACACTTTGTTCTCGCACGGCAACCATGAGCCGGGCTGGGTCGCGGCACCGGGCATGCAGGGCATCGAGGTGCAGCCGCACACCGAGCGGAACATCACGCCCGAGTGCCTGGCGGAACTGCTGGGCGGACCCGACTGCGCGATCCCGGGCGCGCCCCCGGCATTCGGCGTCAACAATGGCAGGCTGCCCGGACCGCCGAACGCGTACGACGAGAACAACCCGCTGCCGCCGCCGTGGTACCCGCAGCCGGGACCGCCGCCCGGTCCGGCACCGGGCGTCATCCCTGGCGATCCGCTCGGCGCCATCGCACCGGGACCTGCGGCCGCGCCTGCAGCCGCACCCGCACCGGCGGGACCACCGCTGCCCGCTGAAGCTGGAGGGGGCTAATGACCGCCCGTAAGTGGAGCCGCATCGCCCGGCGCGCCGCCGGATTGCTGGCGGTCGCGCTGGTGCTGACATCGTGCGGCAACTGGCGCGGCATCGCGAACGTGCCGCTGCCCGGTGGCCCCGGTACAGCGCCCGGCCACCTGACGGTCTACGTGCAGATGCCGGATACCTTGGCGCTCAACGTCAACAGCCGGGTCCGAGTCGCCGACGTCTACGTCGGCCGGGTGCGCTCGATCGAGTTGAAGAACTGGATCGCGACGCTGACCCTGGATCTGCAGCCCAGTGTCAAGCTGCCGCAGAACGCGCTCGCCAAGATCGGGCAGACGAGCCTGCTGGGTAGCCAGCACGTGCAACTCGATCCGCCGCCGGACCCGTCGCCGCAGGAGTTGAAGAACGGCGACACCATCCCGCTGAAGAACTCAACGGCGTTCCCGACGACCGAGCGGACGCTCGCCAGCATCGCCACGATCGTGCGCGGCGGCGGCATCCCGAACCTCGAAGTGATCCAGACCGAGGTGAACAACCTGCTCACCGGCCGCGCCGATCAGATCCGCGAGTTCCTGAACCGGTTGGACACCTTCACAGACCAACTCAACCAACAGCGCAACGACATCACCCGGGCGATCGATTCGACGAACCGGCTGTTGACGATCGTGGGCAATCGCACCAACACGCTGGACCGCGTGCTGACCGAATTCCCGCCGCTGATCAAGCATTTCGCCGACACCAGGGATCTGTTCGCCGACGCCGTCGAGTCGCTGGGCCGGATCAGCAAGGCGGCCGACGCGGCGCTCGCACCCACGAGCGATAATTTGCATACCAACCTGCAAAACCTGCAGCGCCCGCTCAAGCAGCTCGGCAAGGCGTCGCCCTACCTGATCGGCGCACTGAAGGTGATGTTGACCGCGCCATTCGCCATCGAGAACGTGCCGAAGGCGGTGCGTGGCGACTACATCAACATCTCGCTCAACGTGGATCTGACACTCAGCTCGATCGATCAGGCCTTCCTGTCCGGGACCGGTGTGGCAGGCATGCTGCGCGCACTCGAGCAGGCCTGGGGTCGCGATCCCAACACGATGCTGCCGGACCTGCGCTACACGCCGAACCCGCACGACGCGCCGGGCGGACCACTTGTGGAAAGGGGTGAGTGAGCGGTGCTGACACGGTTCATCAAGTTTCAGCTGGTGCTGTTCACCATCCTGACAATCATCGCGCTGGTCGTGCTGGGCTGGTACTACCTGCGGTTGCCCAGCCTGGTCGGGGTCGGCCAGTACAAGCTCTACGCCGACCTGCCCCGGTCGGGTGGTCTGTACGCGACGGCCAACGTCACCTATCGCGGAACTCAGATCGGCAAGGTCACCGCCGTCGAGCCGACCGAGAAGGGCGCCAAGGCGACGATGAGCATCGACAACCGCTACAAGATCCCGGCGGATGCGACGGCCAACGTGCATTCCGTGTCGGCGATCGGCGAGCAGTATCTCGACCTGGTGTCGACGGGCAACCCCGGCCAGTACTTCAGCAACGGGCAGACGCTTGCCACCGGTACCGTGCCCAGCGAGGTCGGGCCTGCGCTGGACGCGGCGAACCGGGGCCTTGCGGTGCTGCCCAAGGAGAAGATCGACTCGTTGCTGACCGAGACGTCGAAGGCCGTAGGTGGCTTGGGCCCGGGGCTGCAGCGTTTGGTCGACGGCACCACGAACCTCGCCCAGGGCCTCGATGAAAACCTGCCTCAGCTCGATGATCTCGTCGAGCACTCGACTCCGATCCTGCAAAGCCAGGCCGATTCCGGTGACGCGATCGCGCAGTGGTCGCGCAATCTGAATACCCTTGCGGCGCAGTCGGCCTCGGAGGATCAGGCGCTGCGCAGCGGGCTTCAGCAGGCGGCGCCGACGCTGGATCAGGTTGCCGCGACGTTCAGCGACGTCCGAGAGTCGCTGCCGCAGACACTGGCGAACCTCGAAGTCGTCATCGACATGCTCAAGCGCTATCACAAGGGCGTCGAGCAGGCGTTGGTGATTTTGCCGCAGGGCGCGACGGTCGCGCAGACCGCGACGATCGATGAAGGTCAAGGCCTGCTGCATGTCGGCTTGTCGATAAATCAGCCACCGCCGTGCCTTACCGGCTTCCTGCCGGCGTCGGAGTGGCGGTCGCCTGCCGACACCAGCATGGCGCCGCTGCCGTCGGGCACGTACTGCAAGATCCCGAAGGACGCCACCAACGTGGTTCGCGGTGCGCGTAATTACCCGTGCGCCGATGTGCCGGGTAAGCGTGCGGCGACCCCGAGAGAATGCCGGAGCAATGAGCCGTACACTCCACTCGGCACCAACCCGTGGTACGGCGACCCGAACCAGATCGTGAACTGCCCGGCACCCGCGGCTCGGTGTGATCAGCCGGTCAAACCCGGCTATGTCATACCCGCACCGACGGTGAACAACGGGATGAACCCGTTGCCCGCCGACCAGTTGCCTGCTGGCGGGTCACCACAACCGGTCAGCGATGCGCTGACCCCGCCCAACCAGGGCAGCGTGCAGTGCAGTGGACAACAACCCAATCCCTGCACGTACACTCCGGGACCAGGCAGTGCGGTCTACAGCCCGTCTAGCGGCGAGGTCGTTGGGCCTGACGGCGTGAAGTACTCCGTCAGCAATTCGAAGAACCCAGGAGACGACGGATGGAAGGAGATGCTGGCACCCGCCAGCTGAACCCCACCGATGCTGAGGATGCGCCCGACGATTCGGTAGCGGTATCCGAACAAGAGCAGACAGGCCAGGAGCACGAAGACGGTCCGGCCGCCGAGGTAGCAGAACAGACAGCCCAAGACGTTGAGCCGTCAGCGGGCCTCGAGGAACTCGGCGAAGGTGAGGGTGTCGATCGTCGGCCGCCACGGCTGGGCCGTGGATGGATGGCCGGAATCTGCGCCAGCTTGTTGGCGCTGACAATTGCCGCGGTGGTGGGCGGTGTTCTCTTGATCCGCGACGACCGCGATATCCAAGAGGTCAACCGCAATGATGCGGCGGCACTGCAGGCCGCCAAGGACTGCGTGACCGCGCTGCAGGCCCCTGACACCGCTGCGATGAACGCGGCGCAGCTGAAGATCGTGGAGTGCTCCACCGGCGCGTTCGGGGCGCAGGCCTCGACGTTCGGAGGCATCCTGGTAGAGGCCTATCAGGCTGCGAACGTCAAGGTTGCGGTGTCCGACATGCGGGCAGCTGTCGAACGCCACGACCCCAGCGGGTCGGTGGACGTCCTGGTTGCTGTGCGGATCAAGGTGACCAACAGCGCCGCCGCCGATCAGGAATCCGGCTACCGGCTGCGCTTGACGATGACGCCCGACCAGGGTCAGTACCGGATCGACAAGATGGAACAGGTCACGTCGTGACGGCTGTTCTCGACGTCAGGGCGGACGCGGCGGTCGGCAGTTCGTCGCCGACGCAGGCGCTGGCGTCGTGGCCGGCCCGTGCGGGCGCCCTCTGTCTGGACGTGCTGCTAGGGATCGGTGTGCTTGCGGTGCTGGTGCCCCTCGTGTGGACCGCGCCGCGCGAGGGCTGGCTCTGGTGGGTCTATATGGTCGTCGCGGCCGTAACGGTCCTGCTGATCCTCGCCAACCGCTGGCTGCTGCCCGCCGTCACCGGATGGAGCCTCGGCCGGGCGCTGTTCGGAATCAGGGTCGTGCGCCGGGGCAACGGCGCCGACGTCGGTTTCGGGCGGCTGCTGGCCCGCGACTTCGCCCACCTGTTGGACACCGCGGCGCTATTCATCGGATGGCTGTGGCCGCTGTGGGATCCGCGCAACCGCACCTTTGCGGACCTGTTGTTGCGCACCGAGGTCCGGTGGGTGCAGCCGCCGGAGCGCGATATGCGCCGGTTCACCGCGAAGGTGCTGGCGGCCGTCGTGGTGGTGTGCGCGGCCCTGGTGGCATCGAACTACGTCTTCGTCTACCGCGACGAACGGGCGGTCGATCAGGCCCGTCAGCAGATCACCGACGAAGGCCCACGGATCGTCGAACAGATGTTGACCTACAGCCCCGACACCCTGAAGGACGATTTCGCGCGGGCGCAGTCGCTGGCGACGGAGGGTTACCGGTCGCAACTGGTCGCCCAGCAGGAGGCGGCACAGAAGGCCGGCCCGACGGCGAACGAGTACTGGTCGGTGAGCAGCGCGGTCACCAATGTGGCGGCGGATAGAGCGACGATGCTGCTGGCCATGCAGGGCCAGCGGGGCACCGACCCGAACACGTTGCGTTTCATCACCGCGACGGTGCTGGTCGACTTCGACAAGTCCCGTGACGGCAAGTGGCGGGTGGCCAGTCTCACCGTGCTCAAGAAGCCGTTCATGGGTCAGGCTCCGCAATGAGCCCGCGCCGCAAGATCGACGCCGAGGAGCCGGAGCTCTACACCGCTCCGCCGCCGAAACCCCCAAGGCGATGGGGGCTTCCGCTGGTGGCGACGGTCGCAAGCGTGCTCGTCGCGGCGGCGATCGCGGTGAGCACCTTGATGCTGGTTTCGCATCAGACCGACCGCAGGACGGCGGCCAAGGACGCCGACGTCACCGGTTACGTGAAGTCGTTCATGACCACGTACACGACGCTGGACCCGTTTCAGGCCAACTACTACGGCGACCGAATCGAATCGCAGGCCACCGGCGACTTCGCGAAGATGTTCAAAGAGAAGATCAACGAGATCCTCATCCAGGTGGCCCGCGCCGAACCCACGCAGGGCAACGTCGTCGCCGCAGGCGTTCAGCGCTGGAACGACGACGGCAGCGCCGATGTTCTGGTCGCCACCAACGTCTCGAGCAAGATGCCAGACGGCAAGACGCTTGAAAGCGGAAACCGTTGGGTCGTAACGGCGAAGAAGGAAGGGCAGCTGTGGAAGATCAGCCAACTGGTTCAGGTGATCTGACCACGGATGCGGCTGCGGCACCTTCGACGCCGACGCCCCGCGGTCGGCACCGGATGCCGAGCGGCAAGAAGCTGCGCACGGGCAACACCGAGCCCGACGAGTCGCAGGCCGCGCCCGAAGTCACCGAAACCACCGCCGAAGAGCCGGCCGCGGTCGAAGAGCCCACATCGACGGCGGAGACGGCGGTCGAGGACCCGGTTGAGGAACCGGCCGCCAAGACCGCCAGAAAAGGTCGGCGAAATCTGCTGCGACGGCGCAAAACCGAGCCCGACGTGGTTGGCGGGGCAACCGAATCGACGGAAGAAGCCGCCGAAGCCACGGATGCCACGGAGGCCGCAGAGCCCTCAGAGGCCGAGCGGCCCGCAGACGGCGACGAGCCGGAGAGGGAGCCCGTTCTCGTCCCCCACCAGCCGGCAGGCAAGCGGCCGAAGATCGCCGCCGCCGCGGCGGCTGTGCTGTTCGTGGCGGGCGGCGCGTTCGCAGGCGCGACGGCGCAACCGGTCATCGCCAACCGCGCGCTCGTCGAGACGAAGCTGGACATCGCGCGTACGGCGGCGAATGCGATCACGACGCTGTGGTCGTACACACCGGAGAACATGGACTCGCTTGCCGACCGGTCGGCGCGCTATCTCACCGGCGACTTCGCTTTCCAATACCGCAAGTTCATCGATTCGATCGTTGCCACCAACAAACAGGCTCAGGTGACGAACACCACCTCGGTGCTCGGTGCGGCGGTGGAATCGGTGAATCAGTCGGAGGCAGCCGCCATCGTATACACGAATTCCGTTGCGACGAGCCCGGTGTCGAAGAACATTCCGTCGCTGCGCTACTTGTCGTACCGATTG
The DNA here is from genome assembly GCF_032159565.1 of Mycobacterium sp. Classification (GTDB taxonomy): domain Bacteria; phylum Actinomycetota; class Actinomycetes; order Mycobacteriales; family Mycobacteriaceae; genus Mycobacterium. The sequence continues at coordinate 41,079 of NZ_JAVHWR010000059.1, read as the reverse complement.
GAGATGAAGCGGGACCGGTCGGACTGGCGCATCACCCGGATGACGACGATCACCACTCTGGACCTCACCCCGCAGCTGTAGGCGGACGCCGTGCCCGTCACCTCCCCGGTCTCTCATCGGCTGACAGTGACCGGACTGCTGCTGTTGACTTTCGGCACGGGCATGATCGACGCGATCAGCGTGCTTATCCTCGGCCACGTGTTCGTCGCGAACATGACCGGAAACGTGATCTTCCTCGGGTTCTGGTTCGTGCCGCACACCGTCATCGACGTGACGGCGGCCGCCGTCGCCTTCGTGAGCTTCCTGGCCGGTACGGTCATCGGCGGCCGCTTCGCACGCCATCTCGAACATGACAGGCGGCGCTGGGTGACGGCGGCGCTCGCGGTGGAATGCCTTCTGCTGGTGGTGTTGTCGATTCTGGCGGGCGCCGGGGTGCTTGACTACCACAACGACACGAAGCTGATTCTGATCGCGGGCTTGGCGGTGGCGTTCGGCAGCCAGAACGCCACCGCCCGGCAGTTCGGCATTCAGGAGCTCAGCACGACCGTTCTGACGTCCACCATCGTCGGCATCGGCGTGGACAGCAGGCTGGCCGGGGGAACGGGCAAGCGCGAGAAGCTGCGCCTCTCGGTCGTGATCATGATGTGCGGGGGAGCGGTGGTCGGGGCGACACTGTCGCGGTTCATGGTGGCGCCGGTGATCGGCTTGGTGGCGGCGCTGGTGGCGGCGGCGGCCGTTCTCTTCTGGTTCGGGCCGCCGGTTCCGGCCGACGACTAAGGTCACCGCCATGCCATCAGTTCTCGTCACCGGTGCGGCCAGGGGCATCGGCAGGGCGATCGTCGAACATCTGGCGTCCTGCGGCTGGGACGTGATCGCCGGCGTCCGCAGCGAGGAGGACGCGAACGCGATCACCAAGGTCGACCCGCAGCGGGTGTCCGCCGTCATCCTCGACGTCACCAACGCCGACGACATCGCGCGATTGCCGGACTCGCTGCCGAAGCCTCTCGATGCGGTGGTGAACAACGCGGGGATCTCCGCCGGCGGGCCCGTGGAGACGGTGAGTTCCGACGATTGGCGAAAGGTGTTCGACGTCAACGTCATCGGGCAGTTTGCGGTCACTCAGGCGGTATTGCCACGGCTGCGGGAGTCGCGGGGGCGGGTGCTGTTCATCTCGAGTGTGAACGGCCGGATCGCCACGCCGATGCTGGGGCCGTATTCGGCGTCGAAGTTCGCAGTCGAGGCGGCGTGCGACGCGCTGCGCGTCGAACTGAAGGCGTGGGGAATTCCGGTCGTGCTGATCGAGCCTGCGCAGACCGACACCGACATGTGGCGCACTGCAGGCGACATGGTGCTGCAGATCGAGTCGGATATGTCACCCGAACACCGCGAGCTGTACGCAAAGCACATCGCAGGCATGAAGAAGTTCGTGCCGACGGCTCGCAAGATGGCCTCGCCGACAAGGAAGGTCGTCGCCGTAGTGGAGGAGGCGCTCACTGCTCGCAGGCCGAAGGCCCGGTACGTGGTCGCCCTGTTGCCGAAGGTGCAGACCGCTGTGGTGCCGAATCTGCCGGTGGCGCTGCGTGATTGGGTGATGGCGATGCTGGTCGGGCTGCCGCGCCGTCCACGTGGCTGACTTCGTCAAGACCAACGCCGGCGCACCGGCGGGCTTCTCCGAGCTGGAAGCGGCGGGTTTGCGCTGGCTTTCTGTGGGGGGTGGCGTGCCGTGTGCGCAGGTTGTTGCGTACGACGAGCGCTCGTTGACGTTGGAGCGGTTGGTGTCGGTGGCGCCGACGCGGGAGGCGGCTCGCGATTTCGGGAGTCGCCTGGCGGTGACGCACGACGCAGGGGCGCCACTGTTCGGTTGCGCCCCTGACGGCTGGTACGGGGACGGTTACTTCGGCCCGCTGACGGACCCGCTACCGATGTCGTTGTCAGGACATCAAGACTGGGGCGCCTTCTACGCCGAGGAGCGGTTGCGGCCGATGGCCAACCTTGCGGAGTGGCGGCTGAGCGCCGACGCGATGCGGTCGGTCCAGGCGGTGATCGACCGATGTCTGGCGGGTGACTTCGACGACGGTGATTCACCGGCGCGGATCCACGGCGACCTGTGGAGCGGGAACGTGATGTGGACGCGCGACGGTGTGGTGCTGATCGATCCGGCCGCGCAGGGCGGCCACCGGGAGACGGACCTGGCGATGCTGGCGTTGTTCGGCTGCCCGTATCTGGACGAGGTGTTGGCCGGATATCAGTCGGTGAGGCCGCTGCGGGAGGGGTGGCGCGAGCGGGTCGGGCTGCACCAGCTGTACCCGCTACTGGCGCATGTGCAGCTGTTCGGGAGGAGCTATGTCGGCCAGACGGAGGCGGCGGCGGTGAGCGCGCTGGCGATAGAAAGCGAATAGAGACGGGTGGAGAACCTGCCGAAGGTCCGCTATCGGTGCCGGACCGTGGCGGCCGCAGCGAGCACGTCTGCGACAGCCAGCTAACAACGATTTCGTGTTTGCTGTAGCGGCGGGATTCCCAGCCGCTGCCCAGATTGATCATGTCCCGCAGATGGGACACGTGCTTCGGAAAGGGTAAAGACGTGCGGATTCCGAAGTGTGGGCTGATCTTGAGTTTGCGAGCAAAGAGGTTGGCTACTCCGCGGCACAGCAACTTAGCCTCTTTAAAAAGGTGGCAGTTGCTGACGCCCGACCGCGAAGTAAGCAGAATGGGGGACTAGCTGCGGATTTATATTGACGCCGAGGCAAGTAACTCGTTTGCTTAGTGCGTGATCTGGACTGAGCACGAAAACTCGAGCTAATTAGTGACAATCATCACAACGGTGCTAGTGTGCCTGAGAGAAACCTAAGGCGACGACTGAAGGGACCGGTCACGTGGCATCGAAGCACCGTGGATCCAAGCGGCGGAAGCACGGCGAGCGCGTTAGCTCTGCAGGTAAGCACCGGGCACAGCACACGTCGGGCAATTCGCAGGCGGGCAAGGTTGTGGTCGGAGCCCTTGCAACCGGAGCGTGCGCCTCGGCTTTCTGGGGATTCTCCTCAGGCACGGCCAACGCGGCATGTATGTCGGTCGGCGGCCTCGGATCGATCGGTGACGGGAGCTGCGAAGCCACCGGGCAGGGGTCTTGGGCCATCTCGCTGTTCCCCGGGAGCACGGCGAAGGCCAGTGCGGGCAACGGTGCATTGGCGATCGGCCTGAACAACACGGCCACCTCGACCTACGGCACCGGCAACGTCTCCACAGCGATCGGCATCGGCAACGCCGCCACGTTGATCAACGCTGGCGACAACAACAAGAACACGGCGATTGGCCTTTTCAACACCGCATCGTCGACGGGCCTCGACGCATTGGACCTTGGTGTCCTGAGCACCTCGGCGACCGGAAACAACAACACGAACACCGCGTTCGGAATCGGTAACGCTGCGACCTCCATTTTGGGGAACGGCAACAAGAACACAGCAGGTGGTTTGTACAATCAGGCTCTCAGCATCGGTACACCCCGTGTCGAGGCCGATCTGCTCCCGATAGGAACGCTCGGCACCATAACGGGAACCATCGAACCGACCGGTGACAACAACACAAATACCGCGCTGGGCTTTGGCAACGTCGCGCTGACGGCGCTAGGAAACGACAACAACAACTTCGCGGCGGGTTTCCTCAATCAGGCCGCCACCGTTGGCAGTCCGGGCGTGAATGTGACAGCGGCGCTGGACGCGCTTGACCTCGGGGGCCTCGGCGATGTGCTTGGGCTCGGTGATCTCGCGGACGTGACTGCAACAGTAGATGCGGACGCGACAGGCAACGACAACAACAACTTCGCTGTGGGTGCGGCGAACACCGCGTTGACATTGTTCGGAAACAACAACAACAACCTCGCGGGTGGCGTTCTGAACCAGGCCGCAACTGTCGGCACGCCAGGTGTCGAGGCTCTACTTAACATCGACGCCATCGAGGGCGCGTTACCCCTGTTAGCGGGAGCGTTGACCGTGGAGCCGACCGGCAACAACAACAACAACATCGGTCTCGGCCTGGGAAACACGGCGGCCACGATATTGGGCAACGACAACAACAACATCGCGGCAGGCATCGTCAACCAGGCCGTCACCGTCGGCACTCCGGGGATCGACTTGCTCCTGAATTCACTCGGCGTGCCGGTGGCGACAGTGAAGGCGAGTCCAACCGGCAACGGCAACAACAATTTCGGATGGGGTCTGGGGAACACTGCGGCAACTGTGTTGGGCAACGACAACCAGAACACCGCCATTGGAGCCGCTAACCAGGCGGTGACCGTCGGCCTGCCGAATATCACCGCAGACGTGCTCGGAGTGGTGGACGGTACCGTCACGGGCACCGGTAATGGCAACAAGAACACCGGGATCGGCGTGGGGAACACAGCGCTCACCGCCCTAGGGAATAACAACAAAAACCTCGCCGCAGGCCTCAACAACCTTGCGGCAACAATCGGCACTCCGGGTGTCACGCTGAACGGCAAGCCAGGGTTGCCGTCCACGGGGAACGACAACAAGAACGTGGCCGTCGGCCAGGACAACGTGGCCGGCACCGTCCTCGGAAATTTGAACAAGAACATCGCGGTCGGGAAGGGCAACCTTGCCGCCACGGTTGCCGGTGTCGCCAACACCGTGAAGGCATTGGGCCACAACAACACCGCGACGGCGACCGGAGTGACCGGTAAGAACGTCGGCGCCACAGGCCACGACCAGACCTCGACAGCGCCTTAACGGAGAAGACGACGAGCGGGCCTAGTTGGGGGCTAGGGCCCGCTCGACCATCTCGGTAAGCAGTGGCGCGAGCACTTGGGCGTACTCGATCGTCACATGGTTGTCGTCGCGGTACACCAACGTATTCCCGACGACGACCGGGCATCGGTCGGCCGTGCAGAACAGCTCCGACAGGTCCGCATACTGGCCACCGCCTGCCATGACCGCGGTCTTCTCCGCCGCGATGCCGCCGTCGTTCAACCCCTCAGCGCGACCCGGCGCGCACGCGACCGCATTGTCCATATGCGCCGAGACACACGTCGGCACCGTCGAGTGTGGATCGGCGACCGGTCCCAGCACCAAAACCCTTGCGCCAGTCTCCCGTAACCGCTGCACCAGTCGCGTCACACCGTCCAGCCACGCCTGGTCGTAACTCGTGAACCCGAAGTCCGCGCCGTAGCGCCGTGACATGTCGACCACGACCAACTGCGGCCGCTCCTTTGCCAACCGCGCCATCACGTCACTCCGCCACTGCTCACACTCGGTGAACTTGCGGCCGAGATACGGGCTGTTGATAGGGAGATCCATCAGTGGGCACAACACCTTGCCCATCGTCTCCAGCCGCCAATGTCGCTCGCGTGCAGCCGGTTCCAACGCGGGCTGCCACATCGCCGCATGCGAGTCGCCCACCAGCGCCGCCGTCGTCGGCGCCCCCACATCACCCGACGCACATTCGGGCTGCTGCACATCCCGCCACGACAGCACGCATCCGTTCACGAACACTTCTGGCTTCGCGATCGCGTTGAGCGCCGGCGTCAGATTCGCCGGGACCGGCCCCGGCTCAGCGGACTTCGCAACCGCACTCACCACCTGGTCCCGCACCGACATCGACGGCGGCTGAGCCGACGACGGGGCAGGCCCGACAGGCGCGACAACCGCAACCGGGGCCGCCGCCGTTCCGTGGCCCACCGGGACCGGCCTCACCAACAACAACACCAAGCAGACACCGACCGCGGCAGCCGTCAACACACCGCCCACCGCCAGGCTGCGCTCCGCCGACGACTTGAGCGACGGTGAAAAACGCAGGGGGTTCTCGATCAGATGCAACGTCAGGATCGCGAGGCCGAACGACACCACCACCATCGCCAGCCGGCCCGCCAGCCCCAGGCCTGCACCGAACAACGCCGGCGCGAGCAGCAACACCGGCCAATGCCACAGGTACCAGGAATACGACAGCCTACCGACCGAGCGCATCCACGGCTTCGACAGAAAGAGTCCGACACCCAATTCCGGTGTCGCAGCGCCCGCGCCGATCACCAAGGCCGTCCCCAGCACCGGCAGCAGCGCCGTCGCACCCGGGTACGGGGTGTCCGCACCGATCTGCGTGCACGTGACGACGATCAGCGCCAACCCGCCCCAGCCCACCAACGCAGCCGACGGGCCCGGAAGATGCCGCCACGCACCCGCCGTCAACGCCACCAGTCCGCCGACCGCCAACTCCCACGCCCGCGTGGGCAGCGAGAAGAACGCCCACGACGGCCAGGTGTCGGTCCACACCAGCGACACCACGAACGACATCGCCGCCAGCAAGCCGAGTAGCACGACATACGGCGCCACAGAACGCGTTGCCGTTCCGCCGACCCGTCGAGCCACCCGCGCCAGAAGCCATGCCGTACCGATGATCAACGCCGGCCACAGCAGATAGAACTGCTCCTCCACGCCCAGCGACCAGTAGTGCTGCATCGGTGAAGGCGGCGCATCCGCTGCCAGATAATCCGTCCCCTGAATCGCGAACCGGTAGTTGCCGACATACAGTGCGCTCGCGATGCCATCACCGATGACGCTGCGCGCCTGCAGCGGCGGCAACAGGACCGCCGAGGCCGCACACGTCGCGACAAGCACCGTGACCGCGGCCGGAAGCAGGCGTCGCGCCCGTGCGCCGTAGAACCGGGCCAGCCGCACCGATCCGGTATTGGATGCCTCACGCCACAGCAGGCCGGTGATCAGGAAGCCGGAGACGACGAAGAACACGTCGACTCCGATGAACCCGCCGCCGACGCCGGGTACACCGGCATGGAACAGTACGACGGCAATGACGGCAACCGCCCGCAGCCCTTCGATGTCGGGACGGAACTGCTTCCGCGGCAGAGCCGTCCGCCCGCTCGCAGGAGAACCACGTCGGTAGGCGGGGCGGGGCGCAGTCGCAACTCTGTTCACTCGAGCAACGATCGTCTCACGGGACCCAGGGGTATTCAGGGATCAACGCGCTAGGTAGCCAGCCAGGCCAGCTCTCGCGGTAGCTTTTCGCGCCACGCCGCCACATCGTGGCCACCGATGAACGAAACTCCCGACGGTGGTCTGCGCAGCGACGCGACGAACTGCTTGGTGGCGTTGTAAAACCGGTCTTCGGCACCGCAGTCGATGCGCAGCGGAATCTCTGATAGTGCGGGGGTGCCGTACACCGAGTACGCGAACCAATCAGCCGGACCGTCGAAGGCGCCTTCTTGAAGCGCCAAGCCGTAGTCGGTGAAGAGCGCCGGTGCGACGGCGCAGATCGCGGCCGTTCGCGCCGGGCCGAGCGCGCCGCCGAGCAACAAGGCGCCATAGCCGCCCATCGACCACCCGATGAAACTCACCCGGGAAGTGTCCAGGCCCTTGGCTGCAAGCATCGGCAGCAGTTCGGTGAGCACCATCGTTCCCGAGTCCTCACCGTTGACTCGTCTGTGCCACCACCCGTTTCCGCCGTCCACAGCCACCACCGCGAAAGGCGGGTAGCCCGCATTCGCCAACTCGGCCAGACCCGCTTCGACGCCCATACCCATCACACCGTCGGCGTTCATGTCGCGCCCGTGCAACGCGATGACCGGACGCAACGGCCGACTGTAGCGGCCCGGCGGCAGGGCGATCGCCCACTTGGTCTCGACGCCGCCGCGTGCCGCGGAGACAAACGAACCGGTGACGTACGTCCCCGTCGTCTTCGCCGACGAGGGCGACGGCTGATCGACCGGCGGAGCGCCGGACGCGGTCGCAAGGCCCAGTTGCCACAACGGATCCAACGCACTTGCACCCGCGAATCCTGCGCCCAGCCGCAAGAGCATGCGGCGCGTCATCGGTCGCATCGGCGTGCTAGGCGAAGGCGAGCCAGCTGGGGAGCGCGCGCTCACGCGAATCGCAGAGCACCTGCTGTGTGTCGCAGCTGCCCTTGGGAACGCCGGCGCCGCTCCACATTCCGCCGGTGTCACGGCGCAACACAATGGCCGACGAGCCGCCGCCGTCCAGCAGCACGGCGGTGTCGGAGCCCAAGCCGCGGAACAGGTCTTGAATCTGGTCGGGTGTGTAGCTGCCGCCCTGGAACACGTACAGCTGATCGTTGGTGCGGTTGTAAGCGATCGCCGTTCGCGCTGCACTAGGGCCGCCGTCGTTCAGCTGACCGGTGTCCCCCGGAGCAAGCAGACCGATTCCCGCGACCGCGACGAATCGTGCGTTCTGGTCGAGCAGCTTCGCAATTTCCGGGGAGGCCGAGTCATAGTCGTTGGGCCCCTTGGGCATAACGACGGAGGGCGCCGCGCCGATTGGCAGGATCATCGTGGCCAGCGACGACCAGTGCTCGCCGCCGCCTGACAGACCCTGCTTGCCCGCGTAGGCGAGGGTGCCGGTGACAGTGGCGTTGGCCCGGCCCTGTCCCCGAGTGTTGTCGACGTACGCGCCGAGCGGCGAACTGCATTTGGTGTCGCGCCACGAGCCGCCCTGTTGACCCCGCACGTCGAAGAAGTTCGCGTTGATCGCGATCGTCGGCTGCCCGAGGGCCTGCCACGCCTCCAGTGGCGCATAGATTTCAGACGCCTGCCACAACCCTTCGCCGGTGCGTGCGCCGCCGTCGCGCTCGCAGCGAGCCTGGTTGCCCTGGTGACTGTCGACCAGCAACCGCGGCTGGATCCGGCCGGAGGCGTTCTTGATCGTCATCAGGTGCCCGCCGTTGTTCATCTCATACCAGCCGCCGCCTGCGTTGAGCATCGGCGCCGGGTGGCCGTCGCCGAAGTTGTAGACGAGGTAGGAACCGCGGGTGTTCGCGATGGCGCCAGCGAGCATGGACCGCCCGTCCGCGCGGGCGACGGGGGTAGCCGTCGTCGCCAGCGCAGCACACAGCATCAACGCTGCGGTGACCGCAAGAAGCTTTCTGCTCAACGCGTCCACCGCGGAACGCCGACAGATTGCGGTTGGTGACGGCACGGTTGCCCCTCTAGCAAAAGACCAGGAATCGAGATAACTCTAATCACACCAACCTCACAGTCAACTTACGTAACAGCATCGTCACGATTGAATATCGACCGGATGAGGAGTGAATTCACGCGCCGATTGGGTAATCCCGTCTGGGTCGGATCTCACCAAAAGGAGCAGACATGATCGGAACGATTCTCAGCGCGTTGGTCGTCGGCTTGATTGTCGGCGCGCTCGCGCGGCTCATCATGCCCGGCAAGCAAAGCATCGGCGTGATTATGACAATCGTGCTCGGTGCGCTCGGCTCGTTCATCGGGTCGTGGCTGACCTACCAGCTCGGTTACCACAACGCCAACGGCGGCTGGCAGGTCATCCCGTTCCTCGTCGGGATCATCGTCGCGATCGTGCTGATCGCGATCTACGTGGGCGTCACCGGGCGCCGCGGCACCAGGACGCCGACGGTGCGTTAAGCGTCAACGGCCAGGTGGGGCCAGTCGGTACACGGCGCCGGCGGAATCGTCGGTGACGTAGACCGCGCCGTCCGGTCCGACTACCGCCGCGACCGGACGGCCCCACCGAGACCCGTCGTCGGCCTGGAAACCGCCGACGAGCGTCTGTTGATCGCCGAGAGTGCCGTCGCGCCAGGGGAAGAACGACACCTCGGGTGCACGCGGCGGCTGCCGGTTCCACGAGCCGTGTACGCCGGCCAATGCTCCGGCCGCGTACGGCGCCGGCAGCACCCCGGTGGTGAATGCCAGCCCCAACGGCGCCGAATGGGAGCCGAAACTCTGCTCCACCGGCGGCAGCGATGCGCAGTCCATCCGAGAGCCGTCCTTGTTTGACGACATGTCGCGAATGAAGCGCAGGTTCGCGGGCCCGCCGTCGGGATTGCAGTAGGGCCAACCCAATTCGCGCCCAGGCGTGAGTTTCGCCAAGGCCTCCGGAGGATGGTCGTTGACGTATTGGCTGTCGACGTTGCCATCTGGGTCGGGTGCGTTGTCGCGGGTGTTGACCGCCGTCCACACCGAACCGTCCGGCGCCACGGCCAGCCCGGTCCCGTTGCGGACGCCCGTCGTGAATGGCTGGGCAACATCGCCGCCCGGCGGGACGCGCATGATCGTGGCGCGCGGCGGGTTGGCCTCGCGGTCGGCCTGCGAGATGTTGCCCGTCGAGCCGATCGAGAAATACACCGCACCGTCGGGCCCGACGGCGACGCTCTTCAGCGCGTGCGCGTACGCACCCTGCAGTTCGGGGCTGCGCGCGTCGGGAAGATCGGCGGCAATGGTGCGACGGTTGGTGGCCGCCCCGCCGGCGTAGTCGTAGGCATCGATCTGGTCGCTTTCGGCGACATAGAGCGTGGAATCCGCGAACGCCATCCCGTGCGGCTGGTCCAAACCATTGAGGAGTGTCGACTGTTGCGGCGCTGCACCGGGTTTCGGTGTCATCTTGACGATCTCCCCGCTGCCGGGCACCGACACGAGCAGTGCACCATCCGGTGTCCACGCCTCCAGCCGGGCCTTGGGGATCCGCGCCCACACCGACATCGACCAGCCGGCGGGTATCAGCGCCTGCCGTGGTTCATCGAACGGTGACTGCGCAAGATCACCGGCGGCCGCGACGGGTGCCGACACCAGAGCCGCAGACGCCGGAGCCGGTGCGGCGGGGGTTGTCTGCGACGATGCGGAAGACTGCTGCGGAGGTGACTCCGACGAACACCCGGCAAGAAGCATGATGGCGACGAGTCCGACGGCGAACCCGTTACGCACCAGCCAGATGCGCATGCATCTCCCAGACGAGTATTTCGGTCGAATCGGTCGCGGTGACATGGTGACCGCCCGCGCCGGTGAATCGGACGGCGTCTCCCTCGTGCAGATGCTCGGCGCCCTCGAGCGTCACCGAACCGCGAGGCACGAACAGGTGTAGCAGCGGTGCATCCGGCAGCGTGACGGATTCTCCCGGCAAGAGCCGTGCACCGTGCAACGCGGCGTTCTTGTTGTGAAGGCCGATGGCTGCATCGTCACGCATGCCCGACGCGATGGTCATCAAGCCGCCGGCGAGCGAAGCGTCGTCGATCTCGGCCTGCTGGTACCCGGGGTCGATGCCCGTCTGGTCGGGAACCACCCACATCTGCACGAAATGCACGCGCTCGTCGGCAGATCCGTTCTTCTCGGAATGCAGGACGCCCGTCCCCGCCGACATCCGTTGCGCCAGGCCCGGATAGATCACGCCGGCATTCCCCATCGAGTCGCGGTGCTCCAGCGAGCCCTGCAGCACCCAGGTGACGATCTCCATGTCACGGTGCGGATGCGTGTCGAAGCCGGCGCCCGGCGCGACAACGTCGTCGTTGTTGACGAGCAGAAGCCCGTGGTGGGTGTTCGACGGGTCGTAATAGCCCGCGAACGAGAACGAGTGCTTGGAATCGAGCCAGTCCGTCGTGCTCCTGCCGCGCTCAGATGCGCGGCGGATGTCGACGGATGTCGTCATGCACCCAGCCTACGGACGGCTCAGAGGGAGGCAGGCAGGCCCAACTTCCCGAACAGCCCGTCGCCGGCATGGAAGGCCACCACGTGCGCGATGCCGCCCGGACGCACCTCGAGCACGTGCAACTGGAACTCCTCGTGCAAGCCCGTCTCGCGGTTGAGCATGTACAGCGCCGCCGCGGGTTGGCCGTTCGCGGTGATGGCGATGAACCGCATGTCTCCCGGGCCCTCGGCGGGGCAGTGCGTCTTCGACAGCGCGACGATGTTCGCCGGTCCCTGGTACCAGCCGTCGAAGGGCGGCATCTCGAAAACCGCGTCCTCGGTGAACAGGGCAACCAGCTTGTCCATGTCGTAGGTCTCGAACGCCTCGATGTACTTGGCGAGCTGATCCTTGGCTTCCGGCGACTCCGGGTCGGCGAGCTCACCGTCTTGTGTCGGCTGCGCGGCGTCGAGTTGCGCGCGCGCCCGCTGCAGCAGGCTGTTCACGGCGGCCGTCGATGCGCCGATGGCCTCACCCACCTCGGCGGCCTTCCACTGCAGCACCTCGCGAAGGACGAGTACTGCGCGCTGCCGTGCCGACAGGTGCTGGAGAGCCGCCACGAATGCCAGCCGCACCGATTCGCGGGACTCGACGATCACCGACGGATCGGACGGGTCCTCCTTCGGCGAGTCGGGGAGCGGCTCCAGCCACGTGATCTCGCGGTGCTCGGCGATGTCGCCGGTCGGGTCCGACGCCGGCTGGCCGAGCCCGGACGGCAGTGGTCGTCGCCCTCTGCCCTCGAGCGCGGTCAGGCAGGTGTTGGTCGCGATCCGGTACAACCAGGTCCGCACGGAGGATTTGCCCTCGAACCCCTTGTAGGACTTCCAGGCGCGCAGGTACGTGTCCTGCACGAGGTCTTCGGCGTCGTGAAGGGAGCCGGTCATGCGATAGCAATGCGCGAGCAGTTCCCGCCGAAACCGCTGGGCATCGGCAAGAAATGCATCCGCGGCGGCTCCTGCATCCTCCGGGCCAGTGGGTTCCAGGCTTGCTGCCAGCACGCTCACGCCGTCGAGCTTACGCAGCGCTCCGACAACTTCCACGGACCGATTTCGATGGGTTGGCTACTCTGCGCTGATGGCCAGTAGCCGACACGAGCGGTCCTTCGAGGGCGCCGGAGGCGTCCGCATCGTCTACGACGTGTGGGAACCGGAGGACGAGGACTGTCGCGGCGTGGTGGTGCTGTGCCACGGCTACGCCGAACACGCCCGCCGCTACGACCACGTCGCTCGGCGGTTCGGCGAGTCCGGCCTGGCCGTATATGCCCTGGACCTTCGCGGCCACGGCCGCTCCGGCGGCAAGCGGGTCTACCTCCGCGACATCTCCGAATACACCGACGACTTCCACACCCTCGTCGGCATCGCGGCCGCGGAGTACCCGGACCTCAAACGGGTCGTGCTCGGCCACAGCATGGGTGGCGGCGTTGTGTTCGCCTACGGCGTCGAGCACCCCGACGACTACGCCGCGATTGTGCTGTCGGGACCTGCGGTGGACGCCCAGGACGGGCAGATGCCGGTGAAGCTGCTGCTTGCGAAGGTCCTCGGCAAGGTGCTGCCCGGCCTGCCCGTCGAGCAGCTGCCCACCGACGCCGTGTCCCGCGATCCCGAGGTGGTGGCCGCCTACAACGCCGACCCCCTGGTCTTTCACGGCAAGTTCCCGGCAGGCATCGCGCGAGCGCTGATCGGCGTCGGCGAGACAGTGCCGCAGCGCGCGCCCGGGTTGACGGCGCCGCTGCTTGTCGTGCACGGCGAGCAGGACAAGCTGGTTCCCGTGAAGGGCAGCAGGCGTCTGATGGAGTACGTCGGATCCGAGGACGCGCACCTGACGGTCTACCCCGGGCTCTACCACGAGGTGTTCAACGAACCCGAGCGTGCCGTGGTGCTCGACGACGTCGTATCGTGGATCGAGGCGAAGATTTGAAAGTCCTTGCCGCACTGGTACTTTCTCTGCTTCTCCTGCTGTCGTCCGGCTGCTCGTCGGACCAGAAGCCGCAGTGGGTCGAGGACGAGGTGAGCTTCGACGCCGGCGGCCTCACCATCCACGGCACCTACCGCCATCAGAAGGACGCGGCCCCCGGCCCCGCCGCGCTACTGATCTCCGAAAGCGGCAACACCGATCGCAACGGCGACAACATCGTCGTCGGAAAGATCGGCAACATGCGTCAGCTCGCAGAACTGCTGTCGGACCGCGGTGTAGCCAGCCTGCGGTACGACAAGGTCGGCACCGGCAAGACCGGGTTGGGCCCCTATCAGCAGCGGCCCACCGATGTCGGCAGCAGCGTCTACACCACCGGAGCGCAGGCTGCCGCACGCTTCCTCGCCGGGCAGGCGGGCACGGACAAGGGCCGCCTTTCGGTTTACGCGCTGGGAGAGGGCGCCGTGCACGCGATCACGCTGGCGTCGGACACCTCGCCCGGCGCGCCGAAGATCCATTCGCTGGGCCTGCTGCAACCGCTGTCGGGCCGCTACCTCGACATCATCACCAACCGGGTGCGCTCGGACGCCAGCCCTGAGACGTTGAACACCTGGCTGGCCGCCGTCGACGAGGTCCGCACCAAGGGCACCGTGCCCAAGGACCTGCCGGAAGGGCTCGGCGCCATCCTCAATCCGGGCAACGCGAAGGCGATCGAGGAAGCGGACAAGATCGACCCGGTGGCGCTGGCCGCCAAGATTCCCGCGGGCACGCCGATTCTGTTGACGTGTTCCGACACCGACCGCCAGGCATTGTGCAACACCATGAAGCCGCTCATCGACGCCCTCAACCACACGGCGCTGACGGTCGTCGAGCTCAAGGGCGTCAACCACGTGCTGCGCGACGATCCGACCGACAGCATCGCCAACCTCGCGAAGGACGCGCCGCTTTCTCCACAGGTGGTGACCGCGCTCGACGGATTTGTCACGAAGTAGTTTTAGTCTGTTGGGCGATGACTGACGACAGGATGCTGGCCCGCATCGCCGCGCTGCTGCGCCAGGCCGAGGGCACCGACAACGCTCACGAGGCGGAGGCGTTCATGGCCGCCGCGCAACGGCTGGCCACCGCGACGTCGATCGATCTCGCCGTTGCGCGTTCGCATGCGGACCAGCGGACCAAGGCACAGACGCCCGTGCAGCGCACGATCACGATCGGCAACGCGGGGACCAGGGGGCTGCGGACCTACGTGCAGCTCTTCACCGTGATCGCGCATGCCAACGACGTGAAGTGCGACATCGCGTCCAACTCGACATTCGTCTACGCCTACGGGTTCGCCGAGGACATCGACGCCAGCCATGCGCTCTACGCGGGCCTGGTGACGCAGATGGTGAAGGCGTCGGAGGCCTACATCGCCTCGGGTGCGCACCGGCCCACCCCGACGATCACCGCGCGCATCAACTTCCAGCTGGCGTTCGGCGCGCGCATCGGGAAGCGGTTGGCGGAGGCACGCGAGCAGGCGTTTCGGGAAGCGATCAAAAGCAAGACGCGCCAGCCAGGCACCGCGATCGCGTTGCGGGACAAAGATATCGAGCTCAAAGACTTCTATCGCGAGACGTCGCAGGCCCGTGGCAGCTGGCGAGCCAGCAGCGCGACCGCCGGTTACTCGTCGTCTGCGCGGCGGGCGGGTGACCGCGCGGGCCGACGCGCCCGGCTCGGCAACAGCCAGGAGATCAACGGCGCGCGCACCGCGCTGAACCGGTGACCGCTCGCGACACCCAACGCTCGAAGGTCTACGCCGCCGAGGAGTTCGTCCGGACGTTGTTCGACCGTGCCGGCGAACACGGCAACCGCACGATCGAGTTCTTCGGCACGAACCTCACCCTGCCGCCGGAAGCGCGGTTCTCCTCCGCGGAGACCGTGCAGCGCTACGTCGACGACGTGCTCGCGCTCCCGTCGGTTCGCGCACGGTGGCCCGACGCCGGTCCACTGACCACGCGACGACGGCGCGGGACCACCGCCGCGCACTACGAACGTGACGACGACGGCGCCGCGATCGCCGTGCCCGAGCGACGGGCCACCTGGGCGCTCCGCGAGCTCGTCGTGTTGCACGAGCTGGCCCACCACCTCTGCGACGCGGACCCGCCGCACGGGCCTGAGTTCGTCGCGGCCTATTGCGAACTCGCCGAGGCGGTGATGGGCCCCGAGGTGGCCCACGTGCTGCGGGTGGTCTACGCCAAGGAAGGTGTGCGGTAGTCGGGCGACGATTGAGCGGCGAGGTACGAGCCGCGTTGAGAAGTCCGACAATCCCACCTAGCGGTAACGTCGGAAACGTGACCGAGCCGGACCCGAAAGCCCTTGATGAGCTGTTCAATCGGGTGTTGCACACCGAGGACGACGCGCTGCGCGCCGCGCGGGAATCGGCTGCGGCGGCGGACATGCCTGCCATCGAGGTGTCGGCCCAGCACGGCAGGCTGCTGTCGCTGCTGGCGAAGGTGACGAACGCGAAGCGGGTCCTGGAGATCGGCACGCTGGCCGGTTACAGCACCATCAACCTCGCGCGCGGCGTGGGCACCGACGGGCGGGTCGTCACACTCGAATTCGAGCCGCGGCACGCGGCGGTGGCGCGGAAGAACTTCGAGCGAGCCGGTGTCGCCGACCGCATCGAGGTCGTCGTCGGGGCCGCGCTGGACACATTGCCCCGATTGGCCGAACGTGGCGAGACGTTCGACATGTTCTTCATCGACGCCGACAAGGAGAACAACGTCGCCTATGTCGAGTGGGCCATCAAGCTCGGGAGGCCGGGTTCAGTCATCGTGGTGGACAACATCGCTCGCATGGGGCGGGTGCTGGATCCGGCGCCCGACGACCACCAGGCGCGAGCCGTTCGCGACATGTTCGACATGATCGGCGAGAATCCGCGCCTGGATGCGGCGGCGATTCAGACGGTCGGCACCAAGAATTGGGACGGCTTCGCGGTTGCGCTGATCAACTAGCTTCCGCGAGTGTGTGGCCTGTGTACGAGAACCGCCCGAATGGCGTACATAGCCCACACACTCGGCGCGTGCTGATCAGGTCGCCGCCCGGAACGCCGCAGTGATGTCGGCCACCCTCGGGTCGGCCTTCAATTGCTCCAATGTCACTGGCAACGGGAGTCGCCAGTTCGGATATTCATCAACCGTCCCGGGCAGATTCGGCTGCCGGGTCTCGGCGATCACGTCGTAGGGCGAGATGAGCTTGAGCCGGCTCGGCGTCGATGCGAGAAACCGGTGCATCGCGGCGATGATCGCCGTTTCGTCCGGTTCCGGCGCACCGTCGTCCGCGTCGGGAAGCAGCCCCTCGGAACGCAACAGGGTCAGCCACTCCACGCGTTCCTTGTCGGCTTTGGCCTGCTCGGCCGCGACGTCATCGAGGAGGCCGAGGTCGGCACGCGCCCGAACGTGGTCACCGCGCAGGAAACCCGCCGCGGTCGGCAGGTCATGTGTGGACAGGCTGGCGGCCGCTCGCGATGGCCATTCGGCCGGCGGCAGAAGCGGTTCGCCGGCTGCGGACTCGTCACGGGTGAACCAGGCCACCGCGCACCCGAGCATCTCGTTACCGGCCAGCGCCTCGGTGACTTCTGGTTCGACGGTGCCGAGGTCTTCGCCGACGACGGTGGCTGCGGCCCGGTGCGCTTCCAGCGCCAGCACCGCGAGCATGGTGTCGGCGTCGTAGTGCACGTAAGTGCCTCGATCAGGACTGTCGCCCGGCGGGATCCACCACAGTCGCCACAGGCCCGCGACATGGTCGATCCGCAACCCGTCGGCGTGCGCGAGGACGGCGCGCAACATGTCCCGCAGGGCGGCGTACCCGGTAGCTGCCAGGCGATCGGGTCGCCACGGCGGCAGCCCCCAGTCCTGGCCGCGCGGGGTGAAGTTGTCCGGCGGCGCGCCGACGCTGACGCCGGATGCGAGCACGTCGGCCAGTGCCCACGCGTCGGCACCGTCGGCGTCGACGCCCACCGCGAGGTCGTGAAGCACGCCGAGCGACATCCCCGCCTCGTGCGCAGCAGCCCGAACGGCGGTGAGTTGTTCGGCGCATCGCTGCTGCACCCAGGCGTGAAACGCCAACCGCGGCGCCAACTCCCGGCGCGCGGACGCCACGGCCGGGCCGGCGACGTCGCGCAGCGGTTCGGGCCAGCGTGACCATCGGCCGCCGTGCCGCTCGGCCAGCGCGCAGTATGCAGCCCAGTTCCGCAGCCCCTCCGACACCGACGGGTCGTCGAAGGGACTGGGTCGGCCCTCGCTCCGCCAAAGCAGTTCCAGCGCATCGCGTTTGGCCGCCCATACCAGGTCGTGATCGATACGACCCGTGGTCGGGGACACTCGCAGCGCGTCCACCTCCGCACGGGTGTCCGGGTCGGCTCGGCGGTAGGCGTCGATGTCCTCGATGCGCAGGGCCAACGGGTTGGCGAATCGCCGGCTGGACGGCGTGTAGGGCGACGGCTGCACCGGATGCGTGGGACCTGGCGCGTGCAGCGGGTTCAGCAGTACCGCGCCGGCGCCGTGCTCGCCTGCGGTCCAGTTCACGAATTCGCGTAGATCACCGAGGTCGCCGATGCCCCATGAGCGGGCCGAGCGCAGCGCGTAGAGCTGCAGCATCCAGCCCCATGTGGCGGGTGAAGCCGGAACCTGGGACGGCGCCGCGATTACGGTCGCCTCCTGCCCGTCGTGTGTGTGCAGCCGGTACCAGCCCGGCGAAAGGTCAGCCGGCAGCTCATCGCGCACCGCCATCTCGCTGCCGTCCTCGCCCACCAGCGAAGCGGCCCCGGGCAGCGGCCGTCGGCGCCCATCCAGCCGAACGGCGATGGTCGGCGCGATCACCCCGGCGCGGTCGCGCTCAGCCAACTTGGCCAGCTCTGCGTGGCGGTCTGCCTCGGTCCCGGCCTCGACATCGAGCAGTGCGAGCACCCGGATCACCACATCGGCGTCGACCTGCACCGGCTCGCGGCGCTCGTTCCGGTAGCTGGTCGCGACCCCGTGAGCGGCGGCCAACCGGCGCAGGTCATCGGGAATCGGCTTCGGGTTCGCCATCACCCGACGCTCATAAGTGCGGCGAAACGGACGTCGACGACTCGGCGAAGTTGAAGCACGCGGCTGCTATACCCAGGAGACGATTTCTCAAGCCGGTGTCGTGCCGACCGCTTTACGGTCGGCAAGTAATCTCCTGTACGGTCGTAAAGTATGCAGACCGTCGCGGTTCAGGCGCCCGGTGCAGCCGACACCAGGCAGCGCCTGATCGACGTCGCCGTCGACCTGTTCACCCGGCATAGCTTCGCGGGTACCTCGCTGCAGATGATCGCCGACGAGATGGGCTTCACGAAGGCCGCCATCTATTACCACTTCCGTACCCGCGAGGAACTGCTCGCCGCCGTCGTCGAACCGATCTTCGAGCAGCTCAGCGGCGTCATCACGGCCGCGGAAGCGCAGCGCAGCGCCACCGCACGCGCCGACCGCATGCTGCGCGGCTACGCCGAGTTGGCTGTGGCCAACCGTGCTCTCGTCTCGGTGCTCGCGTGCGACCCCAGCGTGACGACTCTGCTTCGCCGGCAGCCACACTGGGCGGAGATGATCAACCGGCAACTGGCGCTGCTCGCCGGAGATGAGGACGATCCCGGCGGGCTGATCAAGGCCACCGTCGTGCTGGCAGGAATCTCGAGCGCCGTCGGGCCGGCATGGATCGCCGTCGACGACGACGACCTGCTGGGACATCTCGTGGAAACAGGACGGCGCACCCTCGGGTTGCGCAGGAAAGGAATCCGGTCATGAAGACAGCTGTGGTCACCGGCGGGGCGTCGGGCATCGGCCGCGCCATCGCGCAGCGACTGGAAGCCGACGGTCATCACGTCGCCACGATCGACCTCCAGCGCTCAGAAGGTGACTTCGGCTACACCGCCGACGTGACCGATCGTGAACAGGTCGACGCCGCACTCAACAAGATCCGCACACAGCTCGGCCCGGTGTCGATCCTTGTCAATGCCGCTGGCCTGGACGGCTTCTCGCGCTTCCTCGACATCTCGTTCGATGACTGGAGGCGGGTGATCGACGTCAACCTCAACGGCGTCTTCCACTGCTGTCAGGCCGTGCTGCCCGACATGGTCGACGCCGGCTGGGGCCGCATCGTGAACATCAGTTCATCGAGCACACACTCGGGAGTGGCGCGCATGACGCACTACGTGTCCGCCAAATCGGCCGTGAACGGGCTGACCAAATCGCTGGCGCTGGAGTACGGGCCCAGCGGCATCACCGTCAACGCGATACCACCGGGCTTCATCGACACCCCCATGCTGCGTAGCGCCGAGGAGCGCGGCTACACCAACGTGGAAAAGACGATCGCGATGACGCCGGTGCGCCGAATGGGCAGACCCGAAGACATCGCCGCGGCGTGCGCTTTCCTGGTCTCCGAGGAGGCCGGCTACATCACCGGGCAGATTCTCGGTGTGAACGGCGGTCGCAACACGTAATTGGGTATGCCGACCCAATGCTTTCGGTCAGCAGACACATCGATGCACCGGCCGAGGCCGTGTGGAAGCTTCTCGTGGACACCGACGCGTGGCCGCAATGGGGACCGACCGTCGCCGGCGGGGAGATCGACGGCGGTGAGATGACGCTCGGCGCGTCTGGACGCGTACACACGCCGGTCGGCGTCTCGCTGCCGTTCAGGATCACGGAGTTCATACCCGGACGCCGGTGGGCGTGGTCGGTGGCCGGCGTGCCCGCCACCTCGCACTCGGTGGAACCCGACGGCACCGGTTGCCGCGCGAGCATGGCAGCTCCCTGGTGGGCGCCCGCGTACCTGCCGGTGCTGGCGATCGCTCTGCAGCGAATCGACCGGATGGTGCGCTGACCGGGTGCCCGGCGTGCGACGCTCCCGGATTTGTCGTACCTGGGTGCGATGATGGCGTCATGTCTTCCACTGCAGCATCTTTCGCCGCTGGGGTACGCCCCGACGAGCGGCTTGCGGTGTTGTTCGATGAGTTGGCCGAGTTGACCGGTCAGCGCAACGCGATCGACGGGCGCATCGTCGAGATCGTGGCCGAGGTGGATCGCGACGAGTTGTGGGGCGCCACGGGCGCGCGTTCGGTCGCAGCGTTGGTGGCCTGGAAAACCGGCTCGTCGTCGACAAATGCCAACACCATCGCCGCCGTGGCGAACCGACTCGGTGAGTTTCCCCGCTGCGCCGACGGCATGCGCGAGGGCCGACTGTCGCTGGATCAAGTCGGGGTCATCGCAGCGCGGGCGGGCCAGGGATCCGATGCCCACTATGCGGAGTTGGCGCGCAGCGCCTCGGTCAATCAGCTGCGCACCGCGGTCAAGCTGGAACCGCGACCCCAACCCGAACCCGGCCCGCAGCCCGAACCGCAGTCCTCGATCACCAAGAGCACCGATGCCGAGTTCACCTGTTGGCGCATCAAACTGGCTCACCACGACGCGGCGAAGTTCGACGCGGCACTGCAGTCCCACCGCGATGCGCTGTTCGCCGAATGGAAGCGCGATTACGACAACAACAACGGCAAGGGCGAAGGCGAATCAAATCAACGGCCCCCAATGCCCGGCACAGCCGATGCGTTCATGCGGCTGGTGGAGGCCGGCTGGGACGCCGAGGTGGCCCGCCGACCACACAGCCACCACACCACGGTCGTGATCCATCTCGACGTCAAAGAACGCCTCGCCGCCCTACATCTCGGCCCGCTGCTATCGGAGTCGGAACGCCGCTACCTGACCTGTGATGCCACCTGCGAAGTTTGGTTCGAACGCGACGGCCAACCCATCGGCGCCGGCCGTACGACGCGGGTGATCAACCGCCGGCTGCGCCGTGCCCTCGAACACCGCCACCCCACCTGTGCGGTGCCCGGGTGTGGGGCCACCCGCGGCCTGCACGCCCATCACATCCGGCACTGGGAAGACGGCGGGCTCACCGAGTTGGACAACCTCGTCCTGGTGTGTCCGTATCACCACCGGTTGCATCATCGCGGGGTCATCACCATCACCGGACCCGCGCACGCCCTGACCGTCACCGACAGCGAGGGCCGACAACTCAGCGCGGGATCACTGGCCCGTCCACCGACCAAACCCCCACCGGCCGTGCCGCCCTATCAAGGACCCACCGGTGAGCGCGCGGACTGGTGGTGGTACGAACCCTTCCAACCACAACCTCCACCCAGCAACAACTGATATGTAGAGAATCTTGTCAAGTGGGCATGGGGAGGCGCCGTCGGGGAGCTAACCCGACGGCGCCTCTTTGCTTTCTCGCGAGTCCGTGTGGTGAGCGTGTCGGTTGGCGACGCGCGGTCAGACTGATATGCGCGGGTTGGCTACCGCAGGACGGGGTTTCGGCTGGATCGCATCCGCGTGTCTAGGGTCGAGCGTCGACCCGATCGGGTCTGCTCATAGTTGTGTCGCGGGTCGATCCACGCGCTGCCACCACCGTGCTCGCGAGAAGCAGTCAGGTGGCGGTCAGTCCTCCATGACCGCCAGCGACCAGCACCAGCCGGCCAGTTCACGGGCGATCGCGACGTTGGCCACGGTGGACCGCTTGCGCCGTGCCAGGAAATCCACCCACCGGTTATGGAGACGACGGTTGCCCTCGTGACCACGAGCACGGGCCGCCGCCGGGGCCAGCTCCCACCGGGCACGCATCACCGCTCGCACCTGATACTTGGGTCGGTGATGCCAGGCCGCCTCGACCATCAACCGGCGTACGTGAGTGTTGCCGGTCTTGGTGATCGGTCCCTGTGCCCGCGTGGAACCCGACGAGGACTCTGAGGGCACCAATCCGATGAACGAACCAATCGTGTTGCCGGTGAACCGATTCCAGTCGCCGATCTCGACTGCCAACGCGAACGCGGTCAACGTGCCCACCCCGCGAAGACACGACACCCTACGTACGATCGGGGTGAATTCACTATCGGCGGCGATGTCCTCGATCGCCGAGTCCAAACTTCGGCGTCTGGCATGCAACATCAACACCTGCTCGTAGTCGGAATCGAACGCCATCCGCGTGGCCGGTGTCTGCAACCGCGGCGCCGCCCGACCCCGCAGCCAACGATCGTGCGCATCGGTCCAGGCAGCACCTTCGTGATAGACGATGCCGTGGCGCAGTAGCAGCTTGGACAGTCGATGACGCGCCCTCATCAGATCACCGCGGCAGTCTTCGCGCGTACGCACCAGATCGCGGCAGGCTTCCTGGTCCACACTCGGGATCGACACCGAGGTGACCTCGTTCAGGCGCAGCAGCCGCGCCAAATGCAGCGCATCGCGGGCATCGGTCTTCACCCGGTCCCCGGCGGGCCTCTGCAGCTTCGATGGTGCCACGACCTCACACCTCACCCCCGCATCGGTCAGCGCCCGATACAACCCAAAACCAGTAGGCCCGGCCTCGTACGCCACCGCTACCGGACCCGGCAGCTGCCTGATCCACGCCCGAATGTCGTCAAAAGACGGCGTCAACCGGGTCTGGGTCACCTCCCCGGTGACGCCGTCAATTGCCGCTGCCACAACGGAACGTGCGTGCACGTCCAGCCCAATACTCGTACGCTCTGTGAACACCGGGGCCTCCCACCACTGTCGGATAGACCGAGCGGGCCCACTACCCACCCGGTAACCCACGAACATGGGTGAGCGAGGCCCCGGCCCGCAACCCCCGACAAGACGTCAACGGTCACCCATACCGTCTAGCCGCAGACTGCTCCGGTCGCCGCCGACCCGACCAGCTTGGTGTACTTCGCCAGCACGCCGGTGGTGTAGGTCGGTGGCAGCGGCTCGAAATCCGCTTTGCGCGCCTCGAATTCGGCCGGATCGACGAGCACGTCCAGGGTGCCCTTGGCGACGTCCAGACGGATGCGGTCACCGTCGCGCACGAACGCGATCGGACCGGCGTCGACCGCCTCGGGGGCGACGTGCCCGACGCACAACCCGGTGGTGCCGCCGGAGAACCGCCCGTCGGTCATCAGGAGCACATCCTTGCCGAGCCCAGCGCCCTTGATCGCTCCGGTGATCGCGAGCATCTCACGCATTCCCGGGCCGCCCTTGGGGCCTTCATAGCGGATGACCACTACGTCGCCGTTGGTGATCGTGCCGTCCTCGAGCGCGTCCAATGCGGCGCGCTCCCGCTCGAAAACCCTTGCGGTGCCTTCGAACACGTCGGAGTCGAAGCCGGCCGACTTAACCACCGCGCCCTCCGGCGCCAGCGACCCGTGCAGGATGGTGATGCCGCCGGTCGGGTGGATGGGGTTGTCCAGCGCGCGCAGCACCTTGCCGTCGGGGTCCGGCGGTGCGATGTGGGCGATGTTCTCCGCCATCGTCTTGCCGGTCACGGTGAGGCAGTCACCGTGCAGCAGGCCGGCATCCAGGAGTGCCTTCATCATGACGGGCACGCCACCGATGTGGTCGACGTCGAACATCACGTGCTTGCCGAACGGTTTGACGTCGGCCAGGTGGGGGACCTTCTGGCCGATGCGGGTGAAATCCTCCAGCGACAGCTTGACGTTGGCCTCGTGTGCGATCGCCAGCAGGTGCAGCACCGCATTGGTGGAGCCGCCGAACGCCATCACCACCGCGATCGCGTTCTCGAAAGCCTCCTTGGTGAGGATGTCGCGGGCGGTGATGCCGCGGCGCAGCAGCTCGACGACTGCCTGCCCGCTGCGCCGGGCGAACCCGTCGCGCCGCCGGTCGGTGGCGGGTGGAGCGGCGCTGCCCGGCAGCGACATTCCCATCGCCTCGGCGGCCGACGCCATGGTGTTGGCGGTGTACATGCCGCCGCACGCGCCTTCGCCGGGGCAGATCGCCCGCTCGATCGCGTCGACGTCCTCACGGGGCATGAGCCCGCGTGCACATGCGCCGACCGCCTCGAACGCGTCGATGATCGTCACGTCCATCTCGGTGCCGTCGGAGAGCTTGGCCTTGCCGGGCAGGATCGAACCGGCATAGAGGAAGACGCTGGCAAGGTCGAGCCGGGCGGCGGCCATCAGCATGCCGGGCAGCGACTTGTCGCAGCCGGCCAGCAGCACCGACCCGTCGAGGCGCTCCGCCTGCATGACGACCTCGACGCTGTCGGCGATGACCTCACGCGAGACCAGCGAGAAGTGCATGCCTTCGTGGCCCATTGAAATGCCGTCGGACACCGAGATGGTGCCGAACTCCATCGGGAAGCCGCCGGCGGCGAAGACGCCGTCCTTGACGGCCTTGGCGAGCCGGTCCAGCGACAGGTTGCACGGGGTGATTTCGTTCCATGACGACCCGACACCGATCTGCGGCTTGGCGAAGTCGTCGTCCTCCATGCCTACTGCCCTAAGCATTCCGCGGGCGGCGGCTTTTTCGAGGCCGTCGGTCACGTCGCGGCTGCGGGGCTTGATGTCGATGGAACCGGAGTCTGAGGGCATGGGTGTCAGTATGCTCGCCGCGTTTCGCCCGGCCAAACCAATATGCATACCCCGCAGGGGTACCGGTACGCTGGTGGTATGACTGCCCCACACGGCTACACGTCCAACAAGGACAACTACGCCAAGCGGTTGCGGCGCATCGAGGGTCAGGTCCGCGGGATCGCGAAGATGATCGACGACGACAAGTACTGCATCGACGTTCTCACTCAGATCAGCGCCGTGAACAGCGCGCTGCAGTCGGTTGCCCTGAACCTCCTCGACGAGCACCTCGGCCACTGCGTGACGCAGGCGGTCGCCGAGGGCGGTGACGAGGCCGACACGAAGCTGGCCGAGGCGTCGGCCGCCATCGCGCGACTCGTTCGGTCGTAGCTATCCGCCGAGCTCCCGCTCGATACTCTCGACCTTGGCCGTCAGCTGACCGCTGTGGCCGGCCCTGATGTCGGCCTTGAGCACCAGACTGACGCGTGGCGCGACCGCGGCCACGGCGTCGACCGCCTGCTTGACGACCGCCATCACCTCGTCCCACTCGCCCTCGACGTTGGTGAACATCGCGTTGGTCTCGTTCGGTAGACCAGAAGCGCGAACCACCCGAACCGCTTCGGCGACGGCTGCCGACACCCCACCGGTGTCGTCGCCGCCCGTCGGGCTGACGCTGAACGCGACCAGCATTGCTACTGCTTCGTGAACCCGGTCGGCCGCACGACGATGATGACGCGGTCGGCCTTGTCGGGCGGCGGCTCGGTCAGCGGACCGCTGTAGCGGTCGTTCAACTGCATGTAGAACGCGCCCGTCGGGTCCGGAACGATCTCTTCGACGACGCCGCGGACCTCGAGATAGCGGTACGGGTTCTCCGGATCGACGACCGACATCGCCACGTTCGGATTGGCCGCGAAGTTGCGGAACTTCTGCCGCTTCGTGGTGTGGGTGAACCGCAGCAGTTGCCCGTCCCAGTCGAACCACATCGGGTTCACCTGCGGGCTACCGTCGGGTCTGACGGTGGCGAGATGCCCGAAGTTGGGCTGCTCCAGCAGTGATTCATAACCCTCAGGAATTGCAACCATCGCGAGCCTTTCCTCGATTGCGCGATTGAGCCGATACCGTGATGTACCCAGGTTATGACCGTAGACACCCCCACTCGGCCGAGCCGGGCATGGACACCACGCATCGCCGTACAACTGGCGGTGCTGGCGTCGGCTGCGTTCGTCTACGTCACCGCGGAGATGGTTCCGGTCGGCGCGCTGCCGGACATCGCATCCGATCTCCGCGTCAGCGAGGCGTTGGTAGGCACCCTGCTGGCCAGCTACGCGCTCGTAGCCGCGGTGACGACGGTGCCGTTGGTGCGGCTCACCGCGCACTGGCCACGCCGTCGCACGCTGATCGTGACACTGGCGTGTTTGACTGTCTCCCAACTGATTTCGGCGCTGGCACCGAATTTCGCCGTGCTGGCGGGAGGTCGCGTGCTGTGCGCGGTGACGCATGGGCTGATGTGGTCGGTCATCGCGCCGATCGGCGCGCGGCTGGTGCCCGCGACGCACACCGGGCGCGCGACCACCGCGATCTACGTCGGAACGGCCCTCGCGCTCGTCGTCGGCAACCCGCTGACGGCGGCGATGAGCGAGCTGTGGGGCTGGCGGCAGGCGGTCGTCGCGGTAATGGCCGCCGCCACCGCCGTCACGGTCGCGGCGTGGGCGACGCTGCCTCCGATGGTGTTGTCGGTCGCCGAGCTCGGTACCGCGCGGACCCGTGAACGCCATCACCGCGACAGCCGGTTGATGACACTGAGCGTGTTGACGCTCGCCGGGGTCACCGGCCACTTCATCTCCTTCACGTTCATCGTGGTCATCATCCGCGACGTGGTCGGCGTGCACGGCCCGCACCTCGCATGGCTGCTCGCCGGCTTCGGCATCGCAGGGCTGCTGGGGATGGCGGTGATGGCCCGACCTCTGGACCGGTATCCGAAGGCGTCGGTGATCGGCTGCCTCGCCGCGCTGGCGGCCGTGTTCGCGGTGCTGACGGCGCTGGCGAGCGGCCGACACCTCGCCGCCATGACCATCGCGGTCGGCGCCGCCGCGATTTTGCTGTGGGGCGCGGCGTCCACGGCGCTGCCGCCCATGTTGCAGTCCGCGGCCATGCGCACCGCGCCGAACGACCCTGACGGCGCCTCCGGCGTCTACATCACGGCCTTCCAGGTCGGGATCATGGCCGGCTCGCTGGCAGGCGGCCTGCTCTACGAACAGGCCGGTCTTGCGGCGATGACCGCGTCATCGACCCTCTTGGTGTTGGTCGCACTCGGCGGTGCGCTGGCCACCCGTGGCCTGTTGGTCGTTCGTCCAGGTAACCAGCAGGAAGTAACATCGGACCCCTCGTCGCGATGAACACAGCAGCTCAGCGCCGTTCTCTGGACAGATGTCCAGCGCACAGAGGTCTCTCACGGCGTTAGCCGGTCCTCGTCCTATGCGAGACTGGTCGAAGCTCTGACTGGAGGTGTTCGCATGCCGCAGCGCACGATGCGGAAGCTCGTCACCGCGACGATCGCGGTTGGAATGATCGGTGGATTGGCCTTCGGCAGCCCGTTGGCTTTCGCAGATCCCGAACCGGCACCCGACCCGTTCGGTCCGCCGCCCGGCCCGGCGCCGGCCGGGGAGGTCCCCGCGCCGGAGGCGCCGGTCGACGCGGCCGCGGCGGTGGCACCGGCCCCGCCCAATCCGGCGGACCCGTTTGCGCCGCCACCCGCGGCGGATCCGCTGGCCGTGCCGCCGGCTGACGGCGCTGCTCCGGCCGCGCCGCCGAACCCGTCCGCGCCTGCCGCCGATCCGCTTGCGCAGCCGACGACCATTCCCGAGGGCACCCCGGCCGGCCAGAACCCGACGCCCTACACGGGCGACCCGGTGTTCGTTCCGCCGTCGTTCAACCCGCTCAACGGCTCCATGGTCGGCGTGGGCAAGCCGATCATCATCAACTTCGCGCGGCCGATCGTTGACCGCCCGATGGCCGAGCAGGCGATTCACATCTCCTCCAACCCGCCCGTGCCGGGCAAGTTCTACTGGATGAGCAACACCCAGGTGCGCTGGCGTCCGCTGAACCTCTGGCCGGCGAATACGACGGTCAACATCGATGCGAGCGGCGCCAAGTCCAGCTTCCGCACCGGTGAGTCGCTGGTCGCAACGGTCGACGACAAGACCCACCAGATGACCATCACCCGCAACGGCAAGGTCGAGAAGACGTTCCCGGTGTCGATGGGCAAGCCCGACGGCAAGCACGAAACCAAGAACGGCACCTACTACGTGCTGGAGAAGTTCGCCAGCATCGTGATGGACTCCGCCACCTACGGCGTGCCCAACACCTCGCCCGAGGGCTACAAGCTGACCGTTCAGAACGCGGTCCGAATCGACAACAGCGGCTCCTTCGTGCACAGCGCGCCGTGGTCGGTCGGCGATCAGGGCAAGCGCAACGTCAGCCACGGCTGCATCAACCTCAGCCCCGACAACGCCAAATGGTTCTACGACAACTTCGGCAGTGGCGACCCGGTCGTCATCAAGAACTCCGCAGGCACGTACAGCCAGAACGACGGCGCCCAGGACTGGCAGATCTGACGTTCGCTTGCGACCTTGATGCGGGCGCGGCCAGGATGAAATATGGCCCATCGGCCCCGCGTCGTCGCCGTGATCGTGCTTCTGATCGTGGCCGGCGCCGCGCTGCACGGATATCTGCCAGGGGCGGAGACCCCGCCGCACGACCGGCCGACGACTAGTTTCGGCAGCCTGTTCGCCGTCGTCGCCATGCTGGTGGTGTCGATGGCGATCATCGTGATCGCGGTCGTCACGCAATCGCGGCACCGGCCCGTCTCCTACGGCCCTGGCGAACCGCCGCGCGAGATGACGGGCCAGCGGCGGCCACTGACGTGGCGGATGATCCTTTTCGCTGTGGCTGTGGTGATCGCCTGGCTGCTGCTTGTTGCGCTGCTGTCGCGGATGAACGCGCACTTGGACGTCGAGCAGCCGCCGCCAGACGCCGGCATGCCGCCGTCGGGCCCGCCCCGGCCTCCGGCGGACCAGCCGCAGGACCCTGAGCCGTCGTCCAACGTCTTCTCTCTGCTCGCCGGGTCGACGGTGCTGCTGATGATGCTGGTGTTCGTCGCGGCGGCGATCATCGGCCGCCGGCAGCGACGTCGTGTCACACCGGTCGCGTCGTCCGTCGACGAATACCGTCCCGCCGCAGCGGTATTGGGGTCCGATCCGCTTGCCAGCGCGGCGGAGGTCGGGCTGGCGGAGGCCGGCGACCTGAGCCGCGAGCCACGGGAAGCGATCATCGCATGCTATGCGGCGATGGAGCGGACACTGGAGAATTCGCCGGATATCGTTCCGCGCGAATCGGATACGCCGTCGGAAGTGTTGGCCCGCGCGGTCGAACACCACGCGCTGCGCGCGGACAGCGCGACCGAACTGGTCGACCTGTTCGAAGAAGCGCGGTTCAGCCCTCACGTGATGACCGAGGATCACCGGGAGACCGCAATGCGAGTGCTGAGGCTCGTCCTCGCCGAACTGCGGAGCGTCGCATGAATCTGAAGAAGCTTGTCGCCGCCGGCCTGTCCCTGGTGTTGGGCGTGCAGGTACTGGCGATGCTGATGCCCGACCGGCGGTTCGTTCTCGTCATCGTCGGGGTTGCCGTGGCGCTGACGTTGCTCGCACTGCGCGGCTATCTGGCGCACTTGAGCGAAGAGCAGCCCACCGCCCCGATGATCAACGACGCAGAAGTGTCGTTGCGGCGCTGGTTGTCTCGAACCGAGACGCTGATCTCGTGGTCGGAGTCCACCCGATCGGACTGGGATCGGCACCTGCGACCGATGCTGGCGCGGCAGTTCGGCATCGCGACGGGCCAGAAGCAGAACAAGAACCGTGACGGGTTCCGCGCCACCGGCCGGATGCTCTTCGGCGACGAACTGTGGGCGTGGGTGGATCCCGAGAACATCGCGCGCACGGACAAGCATGTGCCCGGCCCCGGCCGGGAGGCGCTCGACGAAATCCTTCGGAGGCTGGAGCAGGTATGACGAGTTCTTCACTGCCGGCGGCGACCACCACCGCCAACTGCGAAGCGGTGCTCGACGAGATTCAGCGCGTTGTGGTCGGCAAGCGATGGGCGCTGACGTTGATCCTGACGTCGGTGCTCGCGCGCGGGCATGTGTTGATCGAAGACCTTCCTGGCCTCGGCAAGACGCTGATAGCGCGGTCGTTTGCGGCGGCATTCGGCCTGGAGTTCACCCGCGTGCAGTTCACCCCCGACCTGCTTCCGGCCGACCTGCTCGGTTCGACGATCTACGACATGCAGTCGGGCCGTTTCGAGTTCCGCTCGGGGCCGATCTTCACGAACCTGCTGCTGGCCGACGAGATCAACCGGACGCCGCCGAAGACGCAGGCCGCGTTGCTCGAGGCGATGGCCGAAGGCCAGGTCAGCATCGACGGCGTCACCCATCCGCTGCCCGCGCCGTTCCTGGTGCTGGCCACCGACAACCCGATCGAGTACGAGGGCACCTATCCGCTGCCCGAGGCGCAGTTGGACCGCTTCGCGATCCGGCTCGAACTGCGCTACCTGTCCGAGCAGGAGGAGACGTCGATGTTGCGCCGCCGCCTCGAGCGCGGCTCGGCGGAGCCGACGGTCAACCAGGTGGTGGACGCCCATGATCTGATCGCCATGCGCGAGTCGGTGGAGCAGGTGACCGTGCACGACGATGTGCTGGCCTACGTCGTGTCGCTGGCCAACGCCACCCGCCAGCATCCGCAGGTGGCCGTCGGTGCCAGTCCGCGCGCCGAACTCGACCTGGTGCAGCACGCGCGTGCGCGGGCTCTCCTGTTGGGCCGCGACTACGTGATACCCGAGGACGTGAAGTCCCTCGCCGTTCCCACCATGGCGCACCGGATCAGCCTGAAGCCGGAGATGTGGGTGCGCCGTGTGCACGGCGCCGACGTCGTGGAGGAGCTGTTGCGACGGCTGCCGGTTCCGCGGGCCCGCACGTGATCGAGACCCGTCGCACCGAGGTCGACTTGCGCTGGCACGCCTCACCGTTGACGCGCGCGGCGGCCACCTGTGCCGGCGTGGTCCTCGTCGCCGCGTTGATCGGGTCGCGGTGGCAGCTCATCGCGTTCGTGGCGCCGCTGCTCGGCGTGTTGTGTTCGATCGGCTGGCAGCGCGGCCTGCCGAAGGTCTTCGTGCACGCGGCGCCGGGCCTGCAGCGCTGCTTCGAGGGTGAGCAGACTCAGATCAGCGTATGGGCCACCACGGAGCCTGCCGACCTCACCGTCGCGCTCGCGATAACCGGTGTCGACGGTATGCGACTCGACGTCATACCCGAACCCTCTGGGCGGCAGAGGGTTACCATCGCCGCCGACAGGTGGGGTCGCTACCCGATCCGCGCGACGGTCGAAGTCGTCGCGCCCGGCGGGCTGCTGTCGGGCACCGCGACCGTCGACGCCGCCGACGCGTTCGTGTTCCCGTTGGCGCCTCCGCAGTCCACCGCCATTCCCAAGACGGAACTGCTCGACCGGCTCGGCACGCACCTGACCCGGCACATCGGGCCGGGTGTCGAATACGCCGACATTCGGCCCTACGTCCCCGGTGACCAGTTGCGGACGGTCAACTGGCCGGTGAGCGCGCGTCGCGGCAGCCTGCACATCACCCAGCGGTTGACCGACCGGGCCGCCGATGTGGTGGTGCTCATCGACATGTACGCCCAGCCGCCTGGCCCGGCGACGGACGCGACCGAACGGGCGCTGCGCGGAGCCGTGCAGGTGGTGCAGAGCGCATTGCGGAGCGGTGACCGTGCCGGCGTCGTCGCGCTCGGCGGCGGCAGGCCCCGCTGGCTCGGCGCCGACATCGGGCGCCGACAGTTCTATCGGGTACTTGACACGCTGCTCGGTGCTGGTGACGAATTCGAGCCCACCACAGGCAGTTTGGCGCCGCGCGCCGCATTGCCGCCGGGCGCGATCGTCGTAGCGTTCTCCACGATGCTCGACACCGAGTTCGCACTCTCGCTGATCGACCTGCGCAAGCGCGGGCACACCGTCGTCGCGGTCGACGTCCTCGAAGGCGCCCCGTTCGGCACCGCGGACGCGAGGAGCGGAGAAGGCACCGCGCACGCGAGGAGCGGAGGAGGCACCGCGCACGCGAGGAGCGGAGGAGGCATCGACCCGTTGTTCACCCGGATGTGGACGATGCAGAGATCGTTCATGTACCGCGACATGGGCACTGTCGGTGTAGACGTCGTGTCGTGGCCGTCGGAGAACACCCTCGACCAGGCGATGCGACTGGTTCCCGAGCATCGGCGGCCGGTGCGGAGGCGACGATGACGGAGGTCCTTCGGAAAGCCCACCTGCTCTCGACGGCGTTCGGGTTGGTGATGGTGGCGGCGGCGGGATTCCAAACCGTCGGGCCGGCACTCGTTCTGGCGATGATCGCGGCGGGCACGGTGGTGGCCGGGATCGTGCTTCGCGTTGCGGCGACGGCGGCGGTCCTGTTGGCCGCCGCGGCGATCGTCGTCTCCGACGCGCCACCGATGCCGGCCGCACTCGCCGGCCTGTCGGCAGCGTGCTACCTGGTGCTGCGCTACACCGAGGGTGGTTCGGCCAGGGTGGTCGGCGCCTCGGCAACGGCGATGCTTGCAGCCCTTGGGTTTACGTTCATCGGCGTGCTGGCGGCATCGTTCCCGTTCGAGCTGCCGTGGTTGCCGCTGCTCGCGCCGCTGGCGGTGTTCGGGATCTATGTGCTCGCCACCCGCCCGTTCTTTCAGGCGGGCGAGGGCAAGCTGGAGATCAGCTCCAGATCCTGACCCGTCGCTCCGGCTCGAGGTAGAGGGCGTCGTCCTCGTCGACCTCGAAGGCCTCGTAAAACGCGTCCATGTTGCGGATCACGCCGTTGCAACGGAACTCCGGCGGCGAGTGCGGGTCGATCGCGAGCCGCCGAATCGACTCGGCGTCACGTGATTTCGTGCGCCACACCTGCGCCCAGCCGTAGAACACCCGCTGCACACCGGTCAGCCCGTCGATCACGGGTGCCGGCTCACCGTTGCGCGAAAGCTGGTAGGCCCGCAGAGCGATCGACAGGCCGCCGAGATCGCCGATGTTCTCGCCGACGGTGAATGCACCGTTCACGTGATACCCGTTGCTCAGGGCGCGGGGCACGTACTGGTCGTACTGCTCGATCAGTGCCTTGGTACGCGCGCCGAACTCGGTGCGGTCGTCGTCGGTCCACCAGTCCACCAGGTTGCCGTCGCCGTCGTACTTGGCGCCCTGGTCGTCGAAGCCGTGGCCGATCTCATGGCCGATCACCGCCCCGATACCGCCGTAGTTGGCCGCGTCGTCGGCGTCGGCGTCGAAGAACGGCGGCTGCAGAATCGCCGCGGGAAAGACGATCTCGTTCATGCCCGGGTTGTAGTAGGCGTTCACCGTCTGCGGCGTCATGAACCATTCGTCGCGGTCGACCGGGCCGCCCAGCTTGGCGAACTCTCGCTCGGAGCCCAGCGCATAGCCGCGACGGTAATTGCCGTAGAGGTCGTCGCGTTCGATGACCAGTTTCGAGTAGTCCCGCCACTTCGCGGGATAGCCGATCTTCGGTGTGAACTTGTCGAGCTTGGCCAGGGCGCGCTGACGGGTCTCCGGGGTCATCCACTCCAGCTGGTTGATGCTGACCCGGTAGGCCTCCCGCAGGTTGGCGACGAGTTCGTCCATGCGGGCCTTGGCGCCGGGCGGGAAGTGCCGCTCGACGTAGAGCTTGCCCAGTGCGTCACCCATCAGGCTCTCCACCACCGAGACGCCGCGCTTCCACCGCTCGCGGATCGACTCGGTGCCGCTCAGCGTGCGGCCGTAGAAGTCGAAGTCCTCGGTCACGAGATCGTCGGTGAGCAGCGAAGCGCGAGCGTGGATCAGCCGCCAGCGGGCCCAGCGCTTCCAGTCCTCGATGTCCTCGCCTGCCCACAGTGCGGCGAACGCGGTGAGGTAGTCGGGTTGGCGCACCACGAGTTCGGCTGCCGTCTCCGGTGTGGTGCCCATCGCCGTGATCCAGCCGGCCCAGTCGAAGCCCGGCGCCTCGGCGGGCAGGTCGGCGAACTTGCGCAGGTTATAGGTGAGGTCGGCGTCGCGCCGCTTGACGACGTCCCAGTGCGCGGCCGCCAGCTTCGACTCCAGCGCCACGATGCGCTCCGCGGTGGCCTGCCACTCTCCCGGCTGCGGCTCCTCGCCGTAGACGAGCCCGAACATCGCGGCGATGTGGCGCGGATAGGCGGCCAGGATGTCGGCGTGCTGCTCGTCGCGGTAGTACGACTCGTCGGGCAGCCCGATCCCCGACTGGCTCAGGTGCAGCAGGTAGCGGTTGGAGTCCTTGGAATCGGTGTCGATGTAGGCACCGGTGCCACCGCCGACACCGGTGTGCTGCAGACCGCCGATCACCGCGGCCAGCGCGTCGGCGTCGGAGGCGTTGTCGATCGTCGCCAGCTCGTCGAGCAGCGGCTGCACACCGATGCGCTGCACCGTGTCCTCGTCCATGAAGCTCGCGTACAGATCGCCGATGCGCTGCTGATCGGTGCCTTTCTCGGCGCCCGGTGCCGCTGCGGCTCGGGTGATCAGATCGTGGATCTGCTCCTCGGCACGGTCGTACAGCGAGCGGAACGCGCCGTCGGTGGCCCGGTCGGCGGGAATCGTGTAATCGGCCAGCCAACGGCCGTTCACGTGGCCGAACAGATCGTCTTGCGGGCGGGCTTGCTGGTCGACGTGGCTCAGGTCGATGCCCGAGCGAGTTGCTTCTACCGTCACCCCGACATTCTTCCAGAAGTGCGAGAGTGCGCCGTCTGCCAGGAGATCACCAGCTCGACGAGGAACCTTCCCCAGCGTTGCCTGCAGTGGCGTCACCCAGCTCGGTTCCGAGCATCGCGGCCAGGCAGCCGCGATCCGCGCAGTCATGTGGCGCGACCGCTGCGGCGGCCGCTCGACGGGTCGAGGTGGTGGTGTTGGCTGTCATCTCAATTCTCCTGTTTGCGTTTTCGATTCGGATGTTCACCGGTTCGTTCCGGCGGTCACAAGCTATGTGTCCGCGGTCGAAGTGGCTCGCTTGTGCGCGCAAACCGCAAAAGACTCGATCTCCGTCTTTTGCGCATTGTGCTCAAGGAGTGGACCGCGCCCGCGGCGACGGCGATCGTGCCGAAATCACGGTTAGGTACCCTCACGGCCATGCCCGACGACGAGCGCACCGGCGACGACCTCGCCGAGGACGACGGCCCGCTCTTCTCCTGGTACGGCGTGGCCTCCGCGGCGCTCGGCCTGCTCTCGGTGGCGGCGATCGTCCTCGCACTGATGATCTGGTCGGGCCACCGGTCGGACGCCGACGAGCGCCGCTACCGGACCGAGGTGCTCAAGGTCGCCGCCGACTGGAC
Source organism: Mycobacterium sp. (assembly GCF_032159565.1). Lineage (GTDB taxonomy): Bacteria > Actinomycetota > Actinomycetes > Mycobacteriales > Mycobacteriaceae > Mycobacterium. Next base: position 5,885 of record NZ_JAVHWR010000059.1, on the reverse strand, counting down.
CACCGTCCTGATCAACATGAACTCAGGCGACGTCGACACCAGCATGCAGAGGCTGCACGACGGCACGGTCGGGGAGCTCAACAACGAGTTCGAATCCGTGCTGGAGCCGTATAAGAAGGTGATCGAGACGCTGCAATCGCGGACCAGGGGCCAGGTCGACTCGGTGGCGATCGAGTCGATCTACCACCGACCGCAGACGCTGCCCGACGGCAGCCCCGCGCCCGCACCGACCCCCCAACCCGCGCTCGCCGATCTGGTCAAGCGGACCGACACCGTGATGGTGGTGGCGACGTCGATCAGCGACAACGTCGCAGGCAAGCCGCAGACCGTGCGCTGGAACATCCGGCTGGACGTCTCAGATGTCGACGGCAAGCTGCTGATCTCCCGCCTCGAGCAGGTCCGATGAGGAACCGGCTGCGGGTGCTGGCGTTCGACATCGCCGCACCGCTCGCGGCGATCGCCGCGGTGATCTACATCGGCATCGCGATGGCCTGGCCGCTGTGGTGGGTGGCGCTGGCGTCGGTGCTGTGCCTGTTGATCGTCGAGGGCGCGATCGTCAACGCCGTGCTGGCGCGCCGCGACGGGGTGACGGTCGGCACCGACGACGACGGGCCGGGACTGCGGCTCGCGGTCATCGGCCTGGCCGCAGTGGCGTTGGTCGCCGCGGTGGCGATCGGCTACACGCAGTGGACGGTGCCGGACCGCAACCTGCGCGACGACAGCGCGGAAGTGGTGGGCATCGCGAGCAGTGTGGCCGAGGCCAGCGCGACGTTCACACCGGCGAGTCCGACGGCGGCGATCGACCGGGCCACCGAGCTGATGACGCCGGACCGCGCCGACAAGTACAAGAACGAATTCGCGGCTGTCGCAAAGCAATTGACGAGCAAAAACGTGACGGCCTCTGCCAGCACGATTTCGGCGGGTGTGGAGGCCATCGGGCCGCAGGACGCCAGCGTCGCGGTGATGATGCGCGGAACGCAGAACGTGCCGGGTCAGCCACCGGACATGGCCGTGCTGGCGTTGCGGATCACCTTGTCGAAGGAAGGCAACCGCTGGCTCGTCGACGACGTGACGCCGATCAACTCACGCTGAGCAGGCGGGCGTAGTCGACCTTCAGGCAGCGGTCCATCACCACCTGCAGCCCCGCGGCTTCGCCGTCGCGCGCCACCTGTTCATCCCACAGGCCCGACTGCAACCACAGGGTTTTCGCGCCGACTCCGATCGCGTCGGCGAGCACTGCGGGCAGATGCGCGTGGCGCCGGAAGACGTCGACGAGATCCGGTACGACGGGCAGCGCCGCCAAACTCGGATACGTCGGAGTGCCGTCGATTTCGCTGACCGTCGGGTTGACGAGGTAGCACTCGTAAACGCTGGCCGACTCGAGGTATTTCCACACGCCGTAGACGGCGCGGACCCGATTGGCGGACGCGCCGACGATCGCGACGGTTCGGGTTTCGCGCAGGATTCGATCGATATCGGCTGCCATGATTACCGGTATACCCGCGAGATGAGACCGGCGGCGCTCAGTGCGCGGCAGGGCCGCCCGGGCGGTGCGCCTTCATCTTCGCGAAGCGATCCGACAGCCTGCTCATCCGGACCATCAGGGATGCGGGCGGGCTGGTCTTACCATCGAGATATCCCGCGAGTTCCTCACCGGGCACGCCGATGCGCGACGCGAACTCGGTCGGTTTGAGACCCGACCGGCTGAGCAACACCCGGATCTGCCGGGCCACCTCAGCGCGTTCGTTGGCTTCCAGATTTTCCCTGGTGCGGGTCAGCACTTCGGACAGTGCCTTCGAAACCCCATACGGCCGTGTCGACTCCAACACCTCCTCGACTTGGCGCGCGGTCCTGCCGTACGGATCGCGCTTGATGGCGGTGACGATGCGCTGCCAAACGGTCAGGTCGTCGGTTTCCAGCGCCTCGCGGATCGCGGCCGTCGGCCAGAACTCCACGGGCTTGTCGTCATCGATAGGCGGGCGCACCCGTTTCGGGGCCCCGGTCGGTATGCGTGCGGTGGCGGCGTCGCGGCGCGCGGCGCCGGTCTCGGGAGCCACCGTCACCTCGCCTCCTCCAGCATTGCGACCGCCACCGACAGGCACCGCTCCCTGACCTTGGCCCAATCAGCCTCCGCCTCGGCGCCCGACATCGGAATGTCGAACTCATCCGACGGATGCGGATCGGCCAACCGGCGCACCAGCTGCGTGGCCACCCATTGCTTCCTGGATGGCTCACCACAGTAGTACCGATCCATTCCGGTCAGTACCACAGCGGCGGTTTGAGTCTCCATGTAGGCGACCAAATCGGCAAACTCAGCGAAGTCTTTGGTGCTGTTCCGGCACATGATCAGGTAGCTCTTGAGCCGCAGCGTCTCGGCGCCGGTCGGTATCGACAGCCGGTCGCCGGTGGGCAGCTGAACGTTGGTGGTCTCCATCGGGCTGTTGCGCTCGACGGCCGGCCGATCGGTTTCAGCCTCGGTCTCGAGGGCGTCCAGCGCCACCGACAGCCGGCCGCGCCACATCGTCACGGGATGCATGGGCCGCGGTCCGCGCTTCAGCTTGACCGTCTTGCCGTTCCCGGCGCCGTTGGTGTGCGAATGACCGTTGGTGTGGCCGTTGAGTGCGTTGATGCAATCCGACCCGTTGGAGGGCAGGCAGCCGCTGAACGCGAGGGGATCGGCGACGGAGATCGTGTGCGGAGCCATGTTCTTCAGCTTGGCCGCCGACTTGACCACGTTGCGAATGTCGATGCCCGATGCCGCCAGCGTCGAGATGTCGTCCGGAATGATGACCAGATCGCCGATGTCGGCCTTGGGAAGCGGCTTCTCGAAGTCCACCGACGGCAGCAGACGGTCCAGCCAACGCGGCAGCCACCAGTTCCATTGGTCGAACATCGCCATCAGCGCGGGCACCAGGATCAAGCGCACGACGGTCGCGTCGACGGCGATCGCCACCGCGCACGCGACACCCAACTGGGCCACAAGCGGCATACCCGCGAACGCGAAGCCGATGAAGACCGCGATCATGATCAGCGCCGCGCTGGTGATGGTGCGCGCGCTGGTGCTCACGCCGTAGGCGACGGCGTCGCGGGTGTTGTTCGTCTGCAGGAACCGCTCGCGGATTCGGGTCAGCAGGAAGATCTCGTAGTCCATGGACAACCCGAACGTCATCGCCAGCACAAGCGGCGGAATGGTGCTGTCCAACGAGGCGATGGGCCGGAAACCGAGCGCTTCGAGCCAGCCCCATTGGAAGACGGCGACGAGGCTGCCGTAGGCGGCGGCCACCGACAGCACGGTCATCAGCACGCCCTTGAACGCCAGGAACACCGATCGGATGGAGACCAGCAGCATCACGAATGCGATCAGCGCGACGAAGCCGAACACCGCGGGCTGAGTCTTGCCCACCCGGTCGTCGAAGTCCTTGATCAACGCGGTCGGCCCACCGACGTCGATCGTTGCCTCATTGCCCGCCACCGGTGGCAGCTCCGCGCGCATCCAGTCGACGGACTGGCGGGCGGCCATGTCCTCCGGATCCACTGTCAGCACCGCCGAAACCAGCGCGCTGCGGTAGTCGTTGCCGAACACCGCCGGTTGCACCGTGACGACGTTGGGCGCCTGCGACATTCGCTGTTGGACCTTCTGCAGAAGAGGTTCCTTCGTCGGCGCGGACGCGGAGTTGCCGTCGGGGAACGTCACCAGCACGCGGACCGGACCGAGCGCGCCGGGGCCGAGCGCGTCCGCCGCGGCGTTCACACCGCCGCGGATCTCGTGCGTCGGGTCGAACTGCCGCAGCATGCTGTTTCCGAGCACCATCGAAAAAGCCGGCGCGGCAAAGGCCAGCAAAAGCACCGTCGCGCCCAGCGCCGACAGCCACGGGCGGCGCATGACCCAGCCGGTCCACCGGGTCCAGAACCGCGACTGGGTGGTCTCAGGCCGTCGCGACCAGTGCAGCAGCCATGACCGCTTCGCCGCCGCCCGCCCGAACGTCGCCAGCACCGCGGGTGTCAGCGTCGTCGAGGTGAGCACGGCGACGGCCACCGCGAGGATCGCGCCCGTCGCCATCGACATCAGCACGGGCGTGTTGATCAGGTAGATGCCGGTGACCGATGCGATGACCGTCAGACCGGACAGTACGACGGCCAGACCCGAGGTCGCCATCGCAGCGTCGGCAGCCTGTTCGGGCTCTCGGCCTGCCCGCAGTTCCTCGCGGAACCGCATGAGAATGAACAAGGAATAGTCGATGGCCAGCGCGATCCCGAACATCGACACCGTTGACGTCACGAACACCGACATCTGGGTGTACATCGACAGCAGATAGACCAACCCCATGGTGACCGCGACCGTGCAGATGCCGAGGACCAACGGCATGGCGGCGGCGGCCAGCGAGCCGAACACCGCCAGCAAGACGATCAGGACGATCGGAAGGTTCCACTGCTCGGCCTGGGCGATGTCGTGTTTGGTGGCCGCGGTCGCGGCGGCGCCGAGCGCACCCTGGCCGATGACGTAGAGCTTGACCTTCCCGTCGGAGACCTGGCCGGGCTGATCGCCGTTGATCCCGACCTTCTGCCGCAGCTGCTTGGCGACGTCGACCGCGCCGGTGTTGTTGAAGTCCAGCTGCAGCGTGACGACGTAGGGCCGGTCCGGCTGCGGCGGCGGCTGCTGCGGGTTGGGCACCACCTTGACGCTGGGCACCTCGCCCGCGAGCCGCTCCAGATGGGCGACGGCCGCATCCATGTCCGCGTAGGACGCGTCGGCCCGCGGCGCCGCGACCAGGGCGAGCGGCGACGCCCCCTGGTCGGGGAACTGCTCCTCGAGCTCCTGCTGCACGTACAGCGACTGTGAACCGGCCACCTCGAAGCCGCCGCCGGTGAGGTGGCTGGACTGGGTCATGCCGAGATACACCGCAGGCACGAGGAGAAGTAGCCACACCACGAAAACTGCCCAGCGGAATCTGCGCAGGCCACTGCTCAAGCGCATCATGAACTGCTGGATGGTTGTCCCGCTTTCTCCCCGGCTCGCGTTACGTAGCCCGAGGATATATCAGCGCGTGCAGGCAAGACGCGCCCTAACTAACGCCTTAAGCTGCTCTAACCCGCCTTTGTGAAATAGCGGCGGCCTTGCCGGCTGCTACCGATCACCTGCCGTTCACCTGGGCGCTCGGTTGCTGGATTGGCCCGGTTGGGGCGGCGATGGCATTATGTCGTCTTGGTTGCCACTGCGTCGCGAGCCTCTTCGCCGCCGATGGCAGCCGTTTGCGAGACACCAGCTGTCCGCAAATCGTAAGGAGTTCGTCGATGACACCGACCCATATGACTGCCCGTCGCAGCCTGTTCGCCTTGTTCGCTGTTTGTGCAGCGGGCGGCGCCACCGTCGCCGTGCTGGCTGCGCCCGCCGGTCCTTCCATGCCGTCGGCAACGGCAGCGTCGGATCCGTGTGCGGCGAGCTCGGTCGCCAGGACGATCGGGACGGTGGCCAACTCCACAGGTGTCTACCTGGACTCGCATCCGCAGACCAATCAGGCGCTGACGACGATTTCGCAGCAGCAGGGCGGCCCGGCCTCTCTCGTCGCGCTGAAGTCCTACTTCGACGCCAACCCGCAGGTGGCCAAGGACATGCAGCAGCTGCAGCGGCCGCTGACCGATCTCTCCGGTGAGTGCCGGCTTCCGGTGACCCTTCCGCAGATCATCGGTCTGCTGCAGGGCGCACAGCAGGGGCTGCCCGGCGGTTTGCCAGGATCGTCGCCCGGCGCGCAGTCCGTCGGTGTGCCCGGCACGGCTTTGCCGGCGCAGTCGTCGCCCGCATCGGCGGTGGTCCAGGGCGTGGGGCCGCTGCCCGGTCCGGCGACCGTCGCCACGCGGTAGCTGGCCTGCGCCACGCCGCCGTTGTG
>NZ_JAVHWR010000219.1:0-23504 GCF_032159565.1 Mycobacterium sp. | reverse complement strand
GCGGTTGCGGCGCGTGCCTAAGCAGCGATCGCCGAACCGACGAAATAGCTGCCCAAGAGGCACGCGGCAATAAGTACCACCCAGGCATCGGTGAGCCGACATAGCAATACCGGGGCATGGCGGACTTCCATGAATTCACGGAATATGATGCGCACCTTGATCAACGCGATCCCGATTGCACTCACGGTGACCACCGTGCTGGCTCTGAGCGTGCCGTTCTGATCGGCTGTGTGATCAATCCAGACGTATGCGAGCGTCATCGCCGTCAGGATCAACCAGACGATCAACAACCTCTTATTGAAAGTGGTGCTCACAAATCACCTCACGACGTAGAGCAGCGCGAAGATCAGAACCCATAGGAAGTCGACGGTGTGCCAGTAGGTTGCGCACGTTTCGACAAGGTTCTGGGAGCGCCGGGCTGGGCTGCACAACTGATAGACGACGATCCCCAGCACGATGAAGCCGATCAACAGATGTATGCAGTGAATCGAGGTCAAGAAGAAATAGTGTTGGAAGAATTCATTGCTGGTGAACGTGTTTCCCATGCGGATCTCCTTGACCCACTCCAGCACCTTGGACGTCAGAAACACGAGGCCGAACACGACGGTCAAGGAAGCGTTGATCAACGCCGACCGGTACGCGCCCGCCCTGGCCGCTTGGACGCATCGGGCGATCGCCCACGAGCTCAGCAGTAGGGCGATCGTGTTGAATACCCCGATGCGGGTATCCAGGTCGGCCTGGGACTGCAGGTAGAGCTGCTCATTCTGGGTGCGCGACACCAGGTACACCGAGAAGTACCCCGTGAAGAGAAGTGTCTCGAAGAGCACGAACATCCACATGTCCGGCTGCCCGGGCACGAATTTGGTCGGCTTCTCCCCGAGGTGCGGTCCGGAGTCGGCAAGGTGTGTCATTGGACCGCCTCGATCGAATCAGGCTGCGCGGCTTCGCCCTTGCCTGGAAGGCACGGTAGCGGGCCGGTGCCGAAGTCCTCGCGCCGGATCATCGCGCGCAGCAGCGTAAGAAAGACGCCGGTGTACACAACAAAGACAACCATGTTGATCCACCATGCGATCGCACCGTTCCATGCGAACGCGCCCCGGTGGAATATCCAGGCCGGCGCAACCACGACTTCGGTCAGCGCGTTGCAGAGGTTCAGATAACCGAACCACTTCGGGAACACATGATTCTTGTCGATCAGAATCGCGACCATCCACACCAGAGAACCGATCAGGAACACTCCCATGGTTCCGCTGAACGACAGGAACGCGAAATCGTAGAGCCAATGGATCATCTCCGGATCGCGGTCCGGCCGCAGGGCACCGACCGTCATCGCGATGGCCATCACCAGCATGCCGGGGACTGCAGCGAGCGAATACATGATCAGGTACGAATAGGCGAAGATCCGACTTACCGACATGCGCCGCATCGAGTACGCGAGGAGGGCGTTCATCGGCGCGCACATCCCCGCCACGAGGAACACGACGCCAAACCCGGCGAGAAGGCCGTGGTGGTGGTCGCGGAACCAGTGCACCACCATGGCGGTGTCCCACGCGGGGCTCGGCGGCGGCTGCACACGCGTGACGAGGAAGAAGAGCAGGCCGTACAGGTTGTAGAAGACGACCATCACCCACCACGCGAACCACAATTCGCGCTTGGGGTTGTGACGGCAATTCCAGACGAACCGGCTCAGCGGAGAACCCGCGGGGGGCTCGGGCAACGTCACCGACTCCGTCGTCTTCATCGCCGGCGGACTCATGCGGTGATCCGCTCCTCGGCTCGCTGGCGCCTGATGGTCTGGCCGAGAACAATTCCCATGACCACTATCCATACGGCGATCGCTACGTTCTTGAGCCAGAAGGACAACAGCCCGTCCCATGCGATGGGCCCGGTGAACGACAGCGCGCCGAATGCGGCAGGCGCCAACGCGACCGCGACGAGCAGATTGAAGTGCGCCACCCATGATTTGAAGACGGGTTGGTCTTGGCGGTCCCAATAGATGGCCAGGGCGAGCATCAGGCATTGGGCGATCAGATAGGGAACCAGGATGGTGAAAGTGACCCACGCGAGATCGTTGAGTAGCTGGGTCAGCTCCGGTGCGCGTTCCGGTCGGAAAGCGGCGAGGAGCCAGAACATGTTGGCGATGAGAAAGAGCGCCGGTGGACCACCGGCACAGGCGAGCAGGCTGTAGGACAGGATCGGCGTGCGGTGAGCCATCCGGCGTATCTGAATCACCAGCAGCATGACGATGGGTATCAGACCTACGCCGAACCAGTTGAACAGGATCATGCTGTAGCGAACGCGCGCGGTCTCATTGCGGTAGAGACCTGCGACCTCTTCTGCCGACATGGTCGGCGACATCGGGTGAAGGAAACCAGGAAACAGGAAGAACGCAGAGACCCAAACGATGGCCACCACAGGCAATGTCCAGAAAAGGATCAACTCACCATCTGGTCGTCTCATCGTCGATCTCTCTTCACGCTTAGCCTCGGTTGCCGATCGGCAACTGGGACGGTAGCCGATCGGCTAGTAGAACGTCAATCCTCGGCTACCCTCGTCGCTGTGACGTCCACACAGGAGGGCCGCAGGTTCAGCGAGATCACGCGTACCGCGGCGCAGACCCGTGTCCTGGACGCGGCCTTGAAGCTGATCGCCGAACGCGGAGTCAGCGGGACGTCGCTGCAGATGATCGGCGACGAAATGGGCGTGACGAAGGCGGCCGTATACCGGCAGTTCAAGTCCAAGGAGGAGATCGTCATCGCGATCACCGAGCGTGAGCTCGGTCGAATCGAGGATGCGCTGGAGGCCGCCGAGGCCGAGGGACACGGTCTGCGTGCCCGTGAGGTCTTGCTCGATCGGATGATCGACCAGGCCATCGAGCGACGCGGCGTGGTCAGCGTGCTGCAGTTCGATCCCGTGATCATCCGACTGCAGGCCGAACATGAACCGTTTCAACGCTTCATCGAACGTCTCTACGCGGCGCTCCTCGGCACCGAGGCGGGCGTCGAAGCGCGCCTTTCCGCGGCGATGTTGTCGAGTGCGATCAGCGTCGTCGTGATGCATCCGCTGGTCGCAGATGTTGATGACGCCACGTTGCGTGCGCAACTCCTGCACATGACACGTCGAATGCTGGACCTGCCCGATTAGTTGTGGCGGTGTCCCCGTCACCGTACGTGTACGGGCACGTTGCACCAGCCCAATACGTTCGTCATGTGCACCCGCTGCAGGCCGGAGCGGTCGATCTCGTAGCGGGGAATCATGTCGAGCAGCGTTTCCAAGGCCATCCGGCCTTCCATCCGGGCCAGCGCCGCACCGAGACAGCTGTGGATGCCGTAGCCGAAGTTCAGGTTGTAGCCGACTTTCCGCTCGCGATCGATGTCGAAGCGGTCGGCATCGGGGAAGAACCGTTCGTCGCGGCTGGCCGCGCCATTGATGAGAATGACGGCATCGCCTGCCGGGATCGTCTTGCCGTGCAACGTGACATCGCGTGTAGTGGTACGTATTTGATACTGCGAAGGGCCTTCGTAACGCAGTAGCTCCTCGAACGCCGCAGGGATCTTGTCGCGGCTTTCCCGCAGCTTCTGCCACTGGTCGGGGTTGTCGGCGAACACCACGACGGCGTTCCCGACGAGTTTGGTCACCGTTTCGGCGCCGGCACCGCCGAGCAGCGTGCAGAACCCGGTGATCTCGATGTCGTCGAGCCGCCTGACCTCCCCGTCCTCGATGATCTCCGCCTCGATGAGGCCGCTGATCATGTCGTCCTGCGGTTTGGCGCGCCGCTGCTGAATCAAGTCGTAGTAGTAGGCGGCGGATTTCATCACCGCGTCCATGCTTTCGGCTGACATACCGATGCCCTCGTCGCGCTCGAGCCCCTTGTCCAGCCACAATCGCAGCTGTTGTCTGTCCTCCGCAGGCACGCCGAGCATCGACGTGATGACTTCCACCGGGAACAGTGCCGCGAAATCGGCGACTGCATCGAACGACGACGGATCGAGTTGGCTCACATAGCGATCGATGGTCTCTTTGACCAGCGATTCCAGCGCGATGACCGCGCGCGGCGTGAAGACGCGGTTCACCAGCTTGCGCATCCGCTCGTGCTCGGGCGGATCCAAACTGATGATGATCTTGCCCAAGGCGCTCCCCGAGTCGCCATTGGCCGCCGCCTTGACCATGTCGAGCGTGACGCCCTTGGCCGACGAGAAGGTCTCGTGGTCCCTGATCGCCGCGGAGACGTCGTCGTAGCGGGTCAGCGCCCAGAAGTCGTAAGTCTCGCTGTAGTACAGCGGCGCTTCGTCACGCATCCGGCGATACGTCTCGAACGGGGAGTTGAAGTAGTCGTCCGAATACGGATCGAAGACGACGGGGCCACCCGAAACCGTTGGACTCGATACGCTCACTGCTGGGCTCCGTTCCATTGTCGCCGATTTGTACCAGATCAGGGCTCTACGGGGATGGCGAATAGCTGTTCTGCCGCGGTATAGGGATCCGACCTGCCGTCGGCGACCGACTCCGCCAGGCGATCGAGGTCGGCATGGCTGCGCAGCCGGGTCTGCGCCAGCGACAAGATCTGGGCGCGCGCACGCGCCCTGCGGCGTTCCGGGCTGTCGGCACGGGCATGCGCTTCGATGGCGTCGACCAAATCCGCGATGCCTTCACCCTGCGCGGCAACGAGTTTCAGGATCGGCGCCTTCGTCTCGGCGCGCAGGTCGCGCACGGTCTGATCGGCGCCTTCGCGGTCGGCTTTGTTCACCACGACGATGTCCGCGACCTCGAGCAAGCCGGCCTTCGCGGCCTGGACCGCGTCTCCCGCACCGGGATTGAGGACGACCACCGTCGGATCCGCGATTGCGGCGATCTCGATCTCGGACTGGCCCACGCCCACCGTCTCCGCGACGACCAGGTCGTAGGACAGCGCGGCGAGCAGCCGGGTGGCCGCGGGCACCGCAGCGGCGAGACCGCCGAGATGACCGCGGGTCGCCACCGACCGGATGAGCACGTCGGGATCGTTGATGTGCGCGGCCATCCGGATACGGTCCCCGAGCAGCGCGCCACCGCTGTACGGCGACGACGGGTCGACGGCGAGTACGGCGACCCGCAGATCGCGTGCGCGGTATGCGGCGACCAAAGCGGCGACGGTGGTGGATTTCCCCGCACCGGGCGGCCCGGTCAGGCCGATGATCCGGGGAGCGGCCGTCGCCCCGAGCGCATCGAGTACTTCGCCGCGGCGGGAGCTTTCGACCAGGCTCAACAACCGTCCGGCCGCTCGGGTGGACCCGTTGCGTGCCGCGGTGATGAGCTCGTCGATGGTCATCGTCGAATGATGGACTACGACGCTTTGGCGGAGACGATGACGGCTTCTGGCATCGGGTGACTCCGTTTCGGTCAGCGTGAGAATGTTATTCTCTCTGATCGAGAGTGTCAGTTGCAAGGAGGGAAACCATATGCAAATCGCCGGTAGTTCCGCGATTGTGGTCGGCGGCGCGGGCGGCCTTGGTGAGGCGACCGTCCGCAGGCTGCACGACGCCGGGGCCAAAGTGGTCGTCGCCGACCTCGCCGACGACAAGGGCAAGGAGCTGGAGAGCGAGCTGGGTGTGCGCTATGTGCGCACCGACGCCACCTCCGAGGAGTCCGTCAACGCGGCGATCGCCGAGGCTGCGTCGCTGGCACCGCTCCGAATCTCCGTCGACACCCACGGCGGCCCTGCAAGTGGCGGCCGGCTCATCGGCAAGGACGGCTCACCGCTCGACCTCGACGGCTTCAAGAAGACGATCGAGTTCTATCTGACGGCCGTGTTCAACGTGATGCGGCTGTCAGCGGCCGCGATCGCGAAGTCCGAACCGCTCGAGGAGGGGGCCCGCGGCGCGATCGTCAACACCGCATCGATCGCCGGCTATGAGGGCCAGATCGGTCAGCTTCCGTACTCGGCGGCCAAGGGCGGCGTGCTGGGCATGACGCTGGTTGCCGCACGCGACCTGTCGCCGCTGGGCATCCGCGTCAACACCATCGCCCCCGGCACCATCAACACCCCCGCCTACGGCAAGGCGGCCGATCAGCTCGAGCAGTACTGGGGCCCGCAGGTGCCGTTTCCCAAGCGGATGGGACGTTCCACCGAGTACGCGCAGCTGGCACAGAGCATCATCGAGAACGACTACCTCAACGGCGAGATCATCCGCCTCGACGGAGCCCTGCGCTTTCCGCCGAAGTGAGCGCTTCGCTCGAGGGCAAGGTGGCCTTCGTCGCCGGTGCCAGTCGCGGCATCGGCGCGACGGTCGCCGCGGCGCTTGCGCGCGAGGGCGCGGCGGTGGCGGTTGCCGCACGCTCCGAACACGAGGGCAAGCTGCCCGGCACCATTCACACTGTCGCCCAGATCATTTCGTCATCGGGTGGCCGCGCGTTGGCCGTCACGTGCGACGTCACCAAAGAGGACTCGGTGGAGACGGCCGTTGCCGCAACGGTCGCCGAGTTCGGCGGAATCGACATCCTGGTCGCCAACGCGGGGGTGTTGTGGCTGGGGCCGATCGAGGCCACCCCGCTCAAGCGCTGGCAGTTGTGCCTCGACGTCAACCTCACCGGCGTCTTCCTGGTGACCAAGGCGGTCATACCGCATGTGCGGGCACGTGGCGGCGGTTCGTTGGTCGCCGTCACGACGACCGGTGTCACGATGACCGACCAGGGCGCCAACGCCTACTGGGTGTCCAAGGCCGGCGTCGAGCGCCTGTACCTGGGCCTTGCCGCGGACCTGAAGCCCGACAACATCGCGGTCAACTGCCTGAGCCCGTCGCGCGTGGTGCTGACCGAGGGCTGGCAGGCCGGCGGTGCCGGTATGGAGATTCCGCCCGAGATGGTCGAACCGCCGGAAGCGATGGCCAACGCCGCTGTGCTTCTCGCACAACAGGATGCGGGCGGCATCACCGGCACCATCCAGCGCTCCGAATCCCTCACCTTCTAGCCACCCCCGTCGCACCGCGAGCGTGCGTGTTTGCACGCCAACACGCCGCTTCTTCGTGGCAGTCAGCGCACCGTCGGGGCATCGCGAGCGTGCACCAATTGCCATAAACCCGCGGCGTTTGGCAGCAGACACGGTCGCCCGCAAGCGGGAGGTGCCCCCAGCTCGCGCAGGTAACGAGCGAGCGGTCAGATCGCCTCGAAAGGTTCCCCGTCGAGAGCTACCGATTGCCGGCCGTCCGGCCCCGTCGGGACATCACCCACCAATGTCACCCGGTAAAGCCGGCGGTCATGGTCGATCGTGAGATCGGACGGCGCGAGGTGCACGGTCGACCGGTTGTCCCAGAAGGCGATGCTGCCCGCCTCCCACTTGAACCGAACCGTGTACTCGGGCCGGACCAACTCGTCGTAGAACAGGCCGAGAAGTCGTCGGCTCTCGTGCGGTGAGACACCGACGATGTGTGTCGTGAAACCGGGGTTCACATACAACGCCTTCTCGCCCGTTTCGGGATGAACCCTGACGACGGGATGCTCGGTCACCAAAGGACGCCGGTTCACCCGCCGCTGGTAATCCTCGGTTGCAGTAGCGCCGTCCGGCGGTGAGAACCGGTGCGCCGCACGGAGTCCGTCGGCCAGGCGCTGCAACGGGGCGGACAGTCCGGCGTAGGCGGCGACGGTGTTCGACCACTGTGTGTCTCCGCCGTACGGCGGGATGACCTCCGCCCTCAGGATGGACGCTGCGGGTGGGTTGACCGCTGCGGTCACATCCGCATGCCAGTTCGGCTTGTCGAACCCACGGCTACTGCCGTACCGCGCCTTGAAACGGTCGCGAAAGATCGGATAGATCGTCGGGTAGTTCGGGTCGGGGATGGAGTCGAACAGCGGGTGTGCGGGCGTGGGTTCGCCGAACGCCGACGCGAACCGCAGGTGGTCGTCGTGGTCGATGAACTGGTCGCGGAAGAACACCACCTTCCACTGCAACAATGCCGCACGAATCTCGGCGACCTGCTGATCATCGAGCGGCTTGGTCAGGTCGATGCCGTGGATCTCGGCACCTGTCCAACCGGACTGCGGCCTCACCTCGAGCGCCTGCGCTACCTGAGTCATGATGTCAATCCCCCTCTTTCGTCATGCATTGATCGGTTTGGGTGTGACGCCGTCGAGCTGATTCTGTGCGTTGACGATGTCGTTGTAGCGGCCGTCGACGTACGGCTTGATGTCGACGTGGGTCTTCGTGGTGCCGGTGTCGTACAACCCATCGGCGACTTTTTGAAAGAGACCCGTGGAGGCGCCGTCAATCGGGTAGTAGGCCGCAAGGCCGTCCTCTTCGTAGAGCTTTTTGCCCTGATCGAAGGTGATGCCCTGCTGTTTCACGTAGTACTCGTCGATCCACTGATCGACGTGCGAGTCCTTCCAGTTGTTCGCGGCGACGGCGCGGCCCACGTAGTCACCGATCGCAGCCACCTTCGCCGGGTCGTCGAGGATGTCCTTGCGAACGATCACGCTTTGGATTCCGGTGTTGATTCCCGTTCCGTCACCGAGGATCGGCGGTTCGCCGAGCTGGTAGTACTGGTTGCCCAGCACAATAGCCGCATCGACGGCACCGGCCGCGAACGTCGGAACCACCTCGGAGCCCGCCAGTTCCACCGGCTGAACATCGTGCTTGAGGTTCAGTCCGTGCTGTTTGAGCAGCGCCGCGGTGATCATGTGGCGGCCGGAGCCCGGCGGATAGGCGACCCGCTTGCCGCGCAGGTCCTCGATCTTGGTGATACCGCTGTTCGGCCTGGCCACCAGAAAGTATCCACCGCTGGTGCCCGGATTCGCCTGCAGCCCCACGGTGATCAGGTCGGTAACGCCACTGTCGACGGCGATCGGTACCGGCGCCTCGCCGATGGAACCGACATCGGCGGCACCCGACCGAAGGGCCTCGATGACCGCCGCGCCGCCACTGAAGTCGGCGAACTCGACCGAATAGGGAGCATCCTTTCCGGCATTGGCAAGTTTCCAGGGCAGCGACTGCGTGCCGTTCTGCTCGGCTATGACGAGCTTCGTGCCGGCAGGCACGTCAGTTCTCGAGGCGATCCTGACCGAATCGACGGCGCTGTTGTCCTCGTCATCGGACAGCCCACAGGCGGCGGTCAGGAGCGAAATCGCAACCAGGGCAGCCAACTTCCATCGCACGCGCGGACTTTTCGACATTCGCTGTCCTTCGTCAGGTGAGCTAGTACGATTCACAGTTGAACCTCTCCGGTGACGCCGAGTTCGGCGAGCAAGCGTCGTCGCAGTGTTGCGAATTCGTGCGAATCCCGGACTCGCGGCGCCGCCACAGTCACCTCAACGTCCAGGGAGATGGCACCGTCGGTGAGCACTATCACCCGGTCGGCCAGCAAGATCGCTTCATCGACATCATGAGTCACCAAAAGGACCGCCGGTTTATGGCGTCGGCAGAGCGCGAGCAGCAGTGCATGCATCTTGATTCGGGTGAGGGCATCCAAGGCCCCGAACGGCTCATCCAGCAACAACAATTCGGGCTCGCGTACCAGTGCCCGGGCCAGCGCGACACGCTGCGCCTCTCCCCCCGACAAAGTCCGTGGCCACACCTTGGCCTTGTCGGTCAGGCTCACCTCGTCGAGAGCAACCCTCGCCTGCTTCCGGACCTCGGCCGTCGTCGGCAACCCGACGGTCACGTTGGTCAGCACACGCTGCCACGGCAACAGTCGCGGATCTTGGAAGACGATGGCCCGCCGCTCGGGCACCCGAAGTTCTCCGTCGAAGTCGCCGTCCAGTGCGCCGAGCGCGCGCAGAAACGTGCTCTTGCCCGAACCGCTGCGCCCCAGCATGGCGACGAATTCACCCGCACCAATGTTCAGGTCAAGTCCGTCGAGAACGACGTTGTCGCCGAACCTTTTCCGAATATCGCGGGCCGTGACGACCGTGTCGGTCGCCAGCTCAGTCGCCGTCATACGCCCGCCTCCAGGTGAGCAGTCGCGTCTCAAGGAACCGCACGACAAGTATCGACACCAGCCCCAGGATCGCGTACACCGCGATGAGCACGAAGACGACGTCGATCTGGAAGTACTCGCGAGCGTCGGTCATCATCCGGCCGAGCCCCTTCTTCGCGTTGATCGTTTCGGCGAAGATCAGCGACAGCCATGACGCAGTGAGCGCAAGCCGAAGCCCGACGAGGAATCCGGGCAGCGAACCGGGAATGATGACGCGGTAGATCAGTTCGACCTGGCCGGCGCCGAAAGACCTTGCCGCCTCGACCAATCCGGCGTCCACGCTGCGAATGGCGCTGAATGTGTTGATGTAGATGGCGACCGCCACTGCGAGTGTGATCAGCGTGATCTTCGGCACCTCGCTGATACCGAACCAGACGATGAGCAGCGGCACGAGGGCGAAGTTGGGAACAGCACGCAGCACTTCCATGTTCGCGTCGACGAAGTTCTCCCCCACCCTCGACAGACCCGCGATCAGCGACAGGCTCAAACCGAGCACCACCCCGAACATCAGGCCGTAGCCGACCCGCAGCAAGCTGGTGAACAGATGCTCCTGGAGCGAGCCATCGGCGATGAGCCGAAGGCCCGCGCTGACCACCCGCGTCGGTGGCGGCACCGTGCGCTCGTCGAAAACGCCAGTGGTCGACAAGATCTGCCATAGCGCAACGAGCAGCACCGGACCCAGTAGCCGCTGCACCGGGCGTGGCACGAAGTGTCGTCGACTGCGCTTGCCGAACACCGCACGTGGGTCGACAAGCGCGCCGCCGCCCGCTTTGGCCGACGCGCCCGCGGCCGCCCGCGGGCGGACTACCACGGTCGCCATCTCAAGCGGCCCCGAAGAACTCGCCTGCGATCGACTCCGACGGCTGGCCGGACGGGCCGACCGGCACATCGCCCACCAAAGTGATGCGGTGCAGTACACGATCGCCCTCGACGTGTTCGAAGTCCTGGGGGGCCAGATGCAGTGCGGCGCGGTTGTCCCAGAACGCCACGCTGCCGGGCGCCCACTTCAACCGGACCGCATATTCGGGGCGGCCGATCTCCTCGAACAGCAGATCCAGGACGTGACGGCTCTCGCGCGGCGCGAGGTCGACGATGTGACGCGTGAAGGACGGGTTGACGTACAACACGCGTTCGCCGGTGTCCGGATGCACCCGGACAACCGGATGAATCGAGGCCAGTGGATTGGTACGCACCAGATCGCCCACCTTCTCCGAGCTGCGGTCCGCGGCGACGTCTGCACCGAAGCGGTGTTCGGCGCGCAGTTCGTCGATGAACGCGCGGACGGATTCGGAAAGTCCTTGATAAACCGCGGCGACGTTGACGAACTGGGTGTCGCCACCATACGGCGGCACCGCTTCGGCGCGCAGGATCGAATGCGACGGCGGGTTGATCAGCGGCGTGACATCGGCGTGCCACTTGGGTCCGTTCGGGCTCTGCTTCTTGCGGTATCTGATGCCGTAGCGGTGGTCATACGCCGCCGGCGACACCGTGTGAATCTGCGGGAAGTCCGGCGGTGCCGAATCACCCTCATAGGGATGTCCCGGCGTCACGTCCCCGAACTGCGCGCCGAACGCAATGTGTGCGGCATGGTCGAGCTTCTGATCGCGGAAGAACACCACCTTCCACTGATGAAGCGCGTCCTTGATAGCGGTCCTGGCGTCGTCGGACAGCGGAACGGAAAGGTCGACTCCGGTGATCAATGCGCCAGTCCACCCCGACAGCGGCGTCACCTGCAGTGCGATATCCGTTGCAGCGGTCATCAATCGGTCCCCTTCGAAAGTGATTGCAAGATCAACGAATGGGACGTTATCGGCGATGCGCTGATCCGATACGGGTTTGAATCGACGTGATGCGATCGCCCCACCGCGAGCGCGCGTGTTTGTACGGCGACACGCCGCGAGACGCGTACATAAGGCGCACGCTCATCGCGCCCGAGCGATCGCAGACCGCCGTTGTACAAGCACTCGTTCCACCGCGCTGCGCGCGTTTGTCGCCAGCCACGCCGAAGAAGACCGGCCGTATGTGCACCGCCGCGGCTTAGCGAGCGCGCACAAATTGCGCACTAACGACGGCGTGTCGGGCAGCAGACACGCTCCCCCGCAAGCGGGAGGTGCCCCCAGGTCGCGGGGGGAAAGAGGCGCACGGTCGCGGGGCGAAAGAGACGCACGCTCGCGGGGCGAGACGAGTTACTTCTTGGCGATCAGGCCGTCGACGATCTTGTTGAAGTCGGCGGTGCCGAAGGACACGTACTCGGCGAGGTTCGCGTAGTCCAGCGACGCCATCACGGCCTGCTCGAGTTGGATGTTCATCAACCGCTTGGTGGCCTCGACGGCCTGCTGAGGCAGCGTCAGCAGCTTGTTGGCGCACGCGATCGCCTCCGCCAGCGGGTCATCCACGACATGGTTGGCCAGCCCCAACTCGACCGCACGCGCAGCCTTGATCCGTACTCCCGTCAGCGCGAATTCCTTGGCCTGCAGCAGGCTGATCTGTGAACCCCACACCAGCGGGCCACCGTCGGCGGCGACCAGTCCGATCTGCACGTGCGGGTCAGCGAAGTGAGCCGTCTCGGCGATGTAGACGATGTCCGACAGGGCGGCCAGGCTGCAGCCCAAGCCGACGGCCGGGCCGTTGACCGCCGCAACCACCGGCATGCGACAGCGCACCATGCCGATGACGAGGTCGCGGCCGTGCTTGATCGTCTTCTGCCGCAACGCCTCGTCGTTGCGGAGTTCGTCGAGATAGTTGAAGTCGCCGCCCGCCGAGAACGCGCGACCGGCACCGGTGATGACTGCCGCCCGTGCACCGGTGTCCTCGTTGAGTGCCTCCCAGATCTTGGCCAGCCCCACATGCAGGTTGTCGTTGACCGCGTTGAGCGCATCGGGTCGGTTGAGCGTGATGATGCGTAGCGCGCCATCGGCCTTGACGTCGATTTCGTCTGGCATGTCGTACATCTCAGTTCCTTCCGCTCTTCACGCAAGCGCTCATCGTTGTCCTCGGCTCTTCACGCAAGCGTTCATCGCACTCCCAATCCGAGGATGCGTTGCGCGATGATGTTCTTCTGAATCTGGCTGGTGCCACCCATCACACTCTGAGCGCGGCTGTACATGTAGGTGCCGAACATCTCGTCGTCGCCCGACCCGACCGTCGCCAATGCGGCGTGACCGACCGACTGCTCGACCCACGTCATCAACAGCTTGTCCAGCGACCCCTGCGGTCCGTGCGTCAGCCCGTCCAACTGCTCGGACAGCCGACGCCGCACATGCAGCCGCAACATCTCCGTCTGGACCCACGCCCACGACAATTCCTCGGGTGCAGGTCCGTCGATACGAGATGCCAACTGCCGCACAGTCTTTCCATAGCGTGCCGAGAAGCCCAACGTCGACGGCTCACGCTCGTGGCTGACCACCGTCATCGCCAGCTTCCACCCGTCACCAGGCGCGCCGATCATGTTGTCGACCGGCACCCTGGCGCCGTCGAACTCGACCTGCCCGAACTCCTTGGTGACGCCGCTGATCATCTTCAACGGTCGCTGCACGATGCCCGCCTGATGCATCGACACGACGAACGCCGAGATGCCCTTGTGCTTGGGCACGTCCTTGTCCGTGCGAGCCAGCACCAGACACCAGTCGGCGACATCGGAGTAACTCGTCCAGATCTTATGGCCGGCGACGACGTACTCGTCACCGTCGCGGACCGCGGTCGTCGTCAACGAAGCGAGATCCGAACCCGCACCCGGCTCGCTGAAGCCCTGACACCACCGCTCGGTCCCGTTGATCATGCCGGGCAGGAACCGCTGCCGCAGTTCCTCATTCCCGTGATGGCTCAGTCCGACGACGAGGTAGCCCAGGCTGGGCCGCGCAGGCGCACCGGCCTTGGCGATCTCCTCGTCGACGATCACGTCGTACACCGGAGGCAGATCCTGACCCCCGTAGGCGGTGGGCCATGACGTTCCGAAGAAACCGCCCTCGTACAACGCGACGTGCCATTCACTGGCCTTGGCCCAGTACTCGTCGCCCGAGGTGGGAAACCTGCCCTTCTGCTCGGTCAGCCACCCGCGCAACCGCTCCCGAAATGCTGCCTCCTCCGGCGAGTCACGAAAGTCCAATGGTCAACTCCTTCAGCGTTACCGGCCACGCTTCAGTGGCGGCGAGCACCCTGCGCAGGTAGACGTGCGCGAGACACTCCCAGGTGTTGCCGATACCGCCGTGCACCTGAATGGACGTCTCGCAAACCGTCAATGCCGAACGCGCGCAGTAGACCTTGGCCACCCGGCCTGCCTCCACCGCCTCGGCTACGGGCAATTCGTCGACCGCCCACGCGGCGTGCCGCGACACGCTGACGCACCCCTCGATCAGCGCCAGACTCTCGGCCAGCAGGTGGCCGATGGCCTGATACGAACCGATGGTCGCGCCGTACTGCTCGCGCAGCTTCGCGTACTCGACGGCCAGTGTCAGGGTGCCGCGGGCGGCGCCGACGATATCGGCCGTCGTCGCGGTCAGCGCAAGCGCATACCAGCGCCCGGCGTCCTCCTCCGACAACTGTCCGATCTCGGCTGGTGACTCCGCAACTCCGGCAAGGCTTCTCGTGAGATCCACGGACCATGTCTCAGGCGCCGGCGACAGCGGCCGGCCGGTCCGGCGGCCAAGATCGTCTGCCAGCACGGGGCCGATGAACGGGACGTCCACCAGACCCCTGGCGAACTCCTCGGCGACGATGGCCACCTCGACGCCGGACGCCCCGTCGGAGCGCAGGGTGCGAAACCCCGTCCCATCGATGGCTTTCTCCAGCCGTGCGACGCGGCCGGCGTCGTCGAGATCGGCGACCGACCCCGGCCCGAGGTCGTCGGCCACCTCGGCGGCGGCCTCGCGCAGCTGCCGCTGCTCAGCCGTCAGACGGACGTCCATACTGTCCCTTCAGCACTCGGCGCAATACTTTTCCAGAAGGCAATCGCGGAATCTCGGGAACCAGCACCACCCGGCTGAGTTGTTTGTAGGACGCCAGCCGGTCGGCAACGAGGGCGGCGAGTTCGCCGGGATCCACCGAGCCGTGCGTTGCCACCGCAGCGACGACTGCTTCACCGTCGGCCACATCGTCGACGCCGAAGACCGCGCAGTCGTCAACTCCGGGGTGTCCGTGCAGCACTGCCTCGATCTCGGCGGGGGCCACCTGAAATCCCCGAACCTTGATCATCTCCTTGGCCCGGTCGGTGATGCGCAGCCAGCCGTCGGGGTCGAGGTAGCCGACGTCCCCGGTCCGGTACCAACCGTCGGTAAACGCCTGTGCCGTGGCCTCATCGGGCAGGTAGCCGGCCATCACAGATTCCGACTGCGCCTGGATCTCGCCGACCTCCCCCGGCCCCACCGGCCTGCCGTTCTCGAGCGACACCACCCGCACGTCGACGCCGGTCACCGGGCGCCCCACGGTGTCCAGGCTCGCCCCTTCGAGCGAATTGCAGGAGATCACCGGCATTTCGCTGGTGCCGTACGCGGTCACCCAGGTCACGCCGGCCGTGGCGGTGACGGCCTCGGCGACACTCGCGGTGACCGGCGTGGCGCACCACATGACGTACCGCAGTGACGACAGGTCGTAGGAGTCCAGCTTCGGATGAGCGGCCAACGCCAGCGCGATCGGTGCGACGGCCATCTCGATGGTGATCCGGTCGGCCTCGATGTGGTGCAGCATCTGGTCGATGTCGAAGCGGCGATGCAGCCGGATCCAGGCCCCGGTGTCGAGCGCCATGGCGATGTTGAGCAGGCCGAGGATGTGCGACGGCGGCGTGACGATCTGCATGCGGTCGGTCGACGTCAGACCGAGGGCCTCACGCCAGTGCCGCATCGCCACCGCGAACGCCCCGTGGGTGTGCCGCACCGCTTTTGGCATGCCGGTCGTTCCGGAGCTGAACACGAATAGTGCGTCGGAATCGGCGGGCGGGGGGTCGAAGGAACGCCGCCCTGCGGTGACGGGGTCGTCCAGCGACAGCATCGACACCTTGCCTGCAAGCACCGGATGATCGCCGACGGCGTGCGATGGTTTGGTGAGCGCGAGCGCGTGTTCGACTTCGGTCTCCCGCCACGCGGGGCTGAGCAGCACCGCCGCGGCGCCCAGCCGCCAGATGGCGCGCAGTGCGACGACGAACTCGGGACGGTTCGACGACATCAGCGCGACCCGGTTCCCTGCTCGAACGCCCCGGCGCTCCAGCGTCGTCGCCATGCCGTCGGCCAGGGAGTCGAGTTCCGCCAAGGTGTATTCGCGCTCGTCGAAGGCGAGGGCGGCCGGCTCGCTCACGTCAGCTCACCCACCCTCCCGCCACCGTCGCGGCTGCCTTGCACGATTCCGCGAGAACACACTATCCTTGAGTGAGAATAGTATTCTCGTAGAAGCAGAATCTCAATGGCGCAAGGAGACGCTGAATGGCTGTCGAGGGGACCATAACGATCCTGCTCGACCGGCAGAAGGCCTCGGTGCCGCGTGTTGAGAAGGAGACCCTTCTGGAAAGCGCCAGGCGCGCCGGCCTGTCTCCTCCGTTCAGCTGCGAGGCGGGTAACTGCGGCACCTGCATGGCCAAACTGGTCGAGGGCAAGGCGACCATGCGTGTCAACGACGCGCTGGATGAGGACGAGGTCGCCGAAGGGTACATCCTCACCTGTCAGGGCGTGCCCGACACGGAGTCGGTGACCGTCGAGTACGAGTGACTCACCCTCGACTGCTCCTCGCGTCCGCGTGTTCATCCAGACTCGGCGGCGGCCGATACTCGGGCTGATAGCCGGAGACATGTATCGGGCTGCCCACCAACCGGAACTCACCCGCCGTCACGACGACGTCCGGTGTCGCCTCGAGCGCATCGGGCAGCGAGCGCACCGCGGCCGCCGGGAGGCCGAGCGGCCGCAGTCGGGCCTCCCAGCTTTTCGCATTGTCGGTCGCGAGCGCCGCGGTGACGACGGCGAGCACCTCATCGCGCCGCGAAGCCCGCTCGGCCATGGTCGGGAACCCCGATATGCCGGCTTCGGCCGAGAACGATCGCCAGAAACCGTCGTGGGTGATGAACAGCGCGAGATAGCCATCGGCCGTCGGAAACAATTGAGCAGGAACATAATACGAGTGCGCGCCGAAGGGATGGCGTTGCGGCTCGACCCCGTCGTTCAAATAAGCAGAGGCCCGGTAGTTCAACTGCGACATGACGACATCGCGCAGCGAGACCTCGACCTGGCCGCCGCGGCCCGACACGACCTGGGACACCAGCCCCAGCGCAGCGGTCAAGCCGGTGGAGTTGTCGGCCGCCGAATAACCGGGCAGCGTCGGGGGCCCGTCGGGATTCCCCGTCATCGCCGCCACCCCGGTCCCCGCCTGGATCACGTAGTCGAACGCCGGATCGTCGCCGCCGTCCATTCCGAAACCGGTCAGCGCGACACATACGATCTTCTGGTTGAAGCGCCGCAGCGCCTCGTAGGTGAGGCCAAGCCGCCGAATCGCCGACGGCTTCATGTTGACCAGCAGCGCATGGGAATTCGCGACGAGCTCGCTGAGTTGCTTCTGCCCGGCCTCCGACCGAAGGTCCACACAGACGCTCTGCTTGTTGCGGTTCAGGCTGGCGAAGTAGCTGTCGCTCACTTGGCGGGAGATCTCGCCGTCCGGCGGCTCGATCTTGATCACCTCGGCGCCGAGGTCGGCAAGCAGCATCGTGGCATACGGTCCGGCGAGCATGACGCCAACCTCGAGGATGCGGATGCCCGCCAGCGGTCCGGTGTTCATTGGAGCTCGGTCGCGAGCTGCGAAATCACCTCGCGTGTGCGGTATTTGGATGCCACCAGCTCATCGCGGTTGTTCCCGATCGGCAGCAATCGCACCGACAGATCCGTGACGCCCGCATCGGCGAACTGACGGAACCGCGCCAGGATAGCGTCCTCGTCGCCCGCGGCGCACAGGTCGCCCACGTCGCGCGCGTCCCCCCGGTCCAGCAGTCGCTGATAGTTCGGTGACGTTTCCGCCTCGGCCAGAATGCGATTGGCCCGATCCTTGGCCGCATCGATCTCCGAATTGGCGCACAGACACACCGGGATACCCGCGACAATGCGCGGCGCCGGCCGCCCCGCGTCGGCGGCAGCCTTGGTGATCTTCGGTGCGATGTGATCGCCGATGGCCTTCTCATCGGCCATCCACAGCACGGTGCCGTCGGCGTGCTCGCCCGCGATCTGCAGCATCACCGGCCCGAGCGCCGCGACCAGCACCGGCATCGGCGTCTCGGCAGCCAAGACCGTGGGATTGTGCACGGTGAACGAGTTGTTCTCGACGTCCACCGGACCGGGCCCGGCGATCGCGGCGTTGAGCACCTCGAGGTAGTCGCGGGTGTAGGCCGCCGGCTTGTCGTAGGGGATGCCGAGCATGTCCCGCACGATCCAGTGGTGCGAAGGACCGACGCCGAGAGCCAACCGTCCGGACGCCGTCGCGTGCACCGAAAGCGCTTGACGAGCAAGGGCCATCGGATGTTGAGCCTGCAGCGGCACCACCGCGGTGCCGAGTTCGATGCGCGAGGTGTGTGCGGCCATCAGCGCCACCATGGTCAGCGCGTCGAAGTCGTCGGGCACCTGCGGCATCCACGCCGTGTCGAGGCCCGCGGATTCGGCCCATTCGATGTCGGAGACCAGCTTGGTGACCTTGCGCGTCATGTCTCCGCGTTCGGCGCCGATCATCACGCCAAGCCTCATACCGACTCCCCCGCCTTCTCGGTGAGCGCGCGTACGTCACGGACGAGTACGTCGAGCGGCGTGCCGGTCGGAAAGACCGCTGCTGCACCGGCGGACAACAACTTCGGCACATCGGCTGCCGGAATGGTCCCGCCGACCACCACCCCGATGTCCCCCGCGTCCGCGGCGCGCAGCGCCTCGACGGTCCGCGTCGTCAGCGCGACATGGGCGCCGGAGAGGATGCTCAACCCGACCAGTGCGACGTCCTCTTGCAACGCGATGGACACGATGTCCTCGATGCGCTGACGGATACCGGTGTAGATGACCTCGAACCCGGCGTCGCGCAGCGTCCTCGCAACGATCTTGGCGCCCCGATCGTGGCCGTCCAAACCGGGTTTGGCCACCAGCACACGGGTAGCCATCAAAACCCTCGCTTCTTCGCGCAAGCGCTCATCAGAACACCACCGGCTGCTGGAACTCGCCCCAGACCGCTTTCAGTGCGTTCACCATCTCCCCCACCGTGCAGTAGTTGTTGGCGCACTCGATCAGGTGATGCATCAGGTTGTCGTCACCCTCGGCCGCGCTCGACAGCGCGGTCAGGCTGGCTGCCACCGCCTCGGAGTCGCGGTCGGCCTTCACCTTCGAGAGTCGCTTGAGCTGAATGTCGCGGCCCTCGGCGTCGAGCTCGTACATCGACACGTCGGGCGCGGACTCGTCGGTGACGAACTTGTTAACCCCGACCACCGGCCTGGCGCCCGACTCGACCTCCTGGTGGATCTTGTAGGCCTCGTCGGCGATCAAGCCCTGCAGATAGCCGTCCTCGATCGCGCGCACCATGCCGCCGTGCGTTTCGAGATCACCCATGATCTCAATGATCTTCTCCTCGGTCGCATCCGTGAGCGCCTCGACGAAGTAGGAGCCACCGAGTGGGTCGGCGACGGCCGCGACCCCGGTTTCGTACGCGAGGATCTGCTGGGTGCGCAGCGCCAGGGTCGCGGACTCTTCGGTGGGCAGCGCGAACGGCTCGTCCCATGCGGCGGTGAACATCGACTGGACGCCGCCGAGCACCGACGCCATCGCCTCGTACGCGACGCGCACGATGTTGTTCTGCGCCTGCGGCCCGTACAGCGAGGCGCCGCCGGACACGCAGCCGAACCGGAACATCGACGCCTTGTCGTTGGTGGCGCCGTAGCGTTCCCGCACGATGGTGGCCCAGCGCCGCCTGCCCGCCCGGTACTTGGCGATCTCCTCGAAGAAGTCGCCGTGTGTGTAGAAGAAGAAGGAGATCTGCGGCGCGAACTTGTCGATGGTCATCCGGCCACGCTCGACGACGGTGTCGCAGTAGGTGACACCGTCGGCCAGCGTGAACGCCATCTCCTGCACGGCGTTGGCGCCGGCGTCGCGGAAGTGAGCGCCCGCCACCGAGATCGCGTTGAACCTGGGCACCTCCGCGGCGCAGAACTCGATGGTGTCGGCGATCAGACGCAGCGACGGCTCCGGCGGCCAGACCCACGTGCCGCGGGAGGCGTATTCCTTGAGGATGTCGTTCTGGATGGTGCCGGTGAGCTTGTCGCGCGGCACACCCTTCTTCTCGGCGGCGGCGACATAGAACGCCAGCAGGATGGCGGCCGTGCCGTTGATCGTGAAGCTGGTGCTGATCTTGTCCAGCGGTATGCCGTCGAACAGAATCTCGGCGTCGGCCAGCGTGTCGACGGCGACGCCGACCCTGCCGACCTCCTCGCTGACCTCCGGATCGTCGGAGTCGAAGCCGCACTGCGTCGGCAGGTCCAGCGCGACCGAAAGGCCCGTCCCGCCCTGGTCGAGCAGATACCGGTAACGGCGGTTGGAGTCCTCCGCAGTGCCGAATCCCGAGTATTGGCGGAACGTCCACAGCTTGCCCCGGTATCCGCTCGAGAAGTTGCCGCGGGTGAACGGATAAGCACCCGGCGCGGGCGGTTCACCGGCCCGATCGCCCGGCCCGTACACGGGCTGCAGCGGGATGCCGGAGGGAGTCTGAACTGGGTCGGTCATCAATGGATAACGTACTTGCAAAAAATGAGAATGCCAATACCGCACGACGGAAACGCGCACGGGACAGGTCGTGTTGAAGCAGCTGGAAGCAGAGCGAAGACCCGGTACATAGTGATTATGGCACTTGCCTAAAATGAGAACGTCAATACCGATTTGTTAGGGTGAGGTTTCTCGACAGGAGGCTTGATGTCCCGTCAGTCGCTCACCGGTCGCACCATGGTCATCTCAGGGGCCAGCCGGGGTATCGGGCTGGCCATCGCACTCGGCGCGGCACGACGCGGCGCGAACGTCGTGCTGCTGGCCAAGACCGCCGAACCGCACCCGAGGCTTCCCGGCACCGTGCACACCGCGGTCGCCGAAATCGAGGCAGCGGGCGGCAAGGGCGTGGCCGTGGTCGGCGATGTGCGCAACGAAGAGGACGTGGCGCGCACCGTCGACACCGCGGTCCAACACTTCGGCGGCATCGACATCTGCGTGAACAACGCCAGCGCCATCGCGACCGACCCGACAGAGCGGCTGGCGGCCAAGAAGTTCGATCTGATGATGGACATCAACATCGGGGGCACATTCCTGCTCACCAAGGCCGCGCTGCCGCATCTGCGGAAGTCGGCGGCGCGCACGCGAGGAGCACAAGCAGCAGGAGCGCATGTGCTGACGCTGGCGCCGCCGATGAACATGAACCCGCACTGGCTGGGCGCGCACCCGTCGTACACGCTCTCGAAATACGGCATGACGCTGCTGTCGCTGGGCTGGGCGGCCGAATACGCCGACGCGGGCATCGGATTCGCCTGCCTCTGGCCGGAGACCTATATCGCGACCGCCGCGGTGATTAATCTGGCCGACGGGGACGCGTTGGCCGCCCGCTCGCGCGAACCGCAGATCATGGGTGACGCCGCGGTCGAGATCTTCTCCAGACCGGCCGCCGAGGTGAATGGGAAGTGCTTCATCGATTCGCATGTGCTGGCCCGGGCAGGCCAAACCGACCTGTCCCGCTATGGGGGCGGCGACGACCCCATCCTTGATATCTTCGTCGACAAATCATGAGCATCTCCTTGCTGCTCGAGATGGCCTCCTCGAGCGATCCGGACCGGACCGCAGTGGTCTCCGGTGATATCCGGTTGACCACAGATGAACTCAGCGCGCTTGCCGACGGCGGGGCCGGGATCATCGCGGCGTCCGGCGCACAACACGTCGCCTACGTCGGCACCGGTGGGGCCATGCTGCCGGTGCTTCTTTTCTCCGCAGCACGGGCCGCGGTGGCCGTCACTCCGTTGAACTACCGGCTCAGCGGCGACGGACTGCGCGAACTGATCGACCGGCTGCCCACACCGCTGGTCGTCGCCGACGCCGACTATCTGGACGTGGTCGCCGGCGCGGGCAAGCTGGTGATCTCGTCAGACGAGTTCATCGAGTCGGCCCGCACCGCCGAACCGGCCGCCGAGTTCGCCGATCCCGACAGTGTCGCCGTCGTGCTGTTCACCTCGGGCACCACCTCGCGCCCGAAGGCCGTCGAGCTGACACACAACAACCTGACGAGCTACATCACCGGCACCGTGGAATTCGGGTCGGCGTCACCCGAGGACGCGGCGCTGATCTGTGTTCCGCCGTATCACATTGCAGGCGTGAGCGCGGCGCTGTCGAATCTGTACGCAGGCCGAAAGATGGTGTACCTGACGAACTTCGACGCTCGCGAGTGGGTGCGCCTGGTCGGCGATGAGGGAGTCACGTCGGCCACGGTGGTGCCGACCATGCTCGCCCGTATCGTTGCGGCGCTGGAAGCCGACTCGGCCACGCTTCCGACCCTGCGCACGCTGGCCTACGGCGGCTCCAAGGTCGCACTTCCGTTGGTGCGCAAGGCATTGTCGCTTCTGCCCGATGTCGGGTTCGTCAACGCCTACGGTCTGACCGAGACCAGTTCGACGATCGCCGTATTGACGCCCGATGATCACCGTGTGGCGTCCGCGGCCTCCGACGGCGCGGTCGCGCGCAGGCTCGGTTCGGTCGGCCAACCGGTCCCCAGCATCGAGGTGCAAATCCGGGCTGACGACGGAACCGTCTTGGGCCCAGGCGAACCCGGCGAGCTGTTCGTCCGCGGGGAGCAGGTGTCGGGTCGCTACACCGGCATCGGATCGGTGCTCGATGCGGACGGCTGGTTCCCCACCAAGGACGTGGCCTACCTCGACGAGGAGGGGTACCTGTTCATCGGCGGCCGCTCCGACGACACGATCATCCGCGGAGGCGAGAACATCGCGCCTGCCGAAATCGAGGACGTGCTCGTCGAACACCCGCACGTGCACGACTGCGCGGTCGTAGGCGCCGAGGATCCTGCGTGGGGCCAGATCATCGTCGCCGTCGTCGTGCCCGCCCCCGGAGCGTCTCCCGATGTCGAGGATCTACGGAGTTTCGTGCGCGGCCGGCTGCGCGGGTCCCGTACGCCCGACAAGGTGGTGTTCCGTGCCGAACTGCCCACCAACGCGACCGGCAAGGTGCTGCGCCGCGAACTCGTCAGCGAGTTGAACGCCAGTAAGGAGCCAGCATGATCAAGAACGGCACGCGCCTGCAGAGCCAGGTCTGCGACACCCAGGTGATCGTCGTCCGGTCCGCCGACAGCCTCGACGATCTGCGCGCCGGCGGTGCGCCGATGGTGCCGATCGGCCAAGAAAGCGCAGCGTCCGCCGATCTCACGCTTGACGATGCGTTGGCCGACGGAAACTTGATGGGCAAGCGCTACGTCGATGAGAGCGGCGCCGAGGTGCTCGTCACCAAGGCAGGCAAAGGGACGCTATCCGTCGGCACGACGCCGCTGACCATCAAGGAAGCCAAGCCACTTCCCGCCAGCGACTGAACC
>NZ_JAVHWR010000198.1:0-36543 GCF_032159565.1 Mycobacterium sp. | reverse complement strand
ACACGCCCACCCCGCCGTCGGCACCGCGGAGTTTGACCGCCCCGAGCTCCTCGAGGTCACGAGACAGGGTCGCCTGAGTGACGTCGATGCCCTCGGTGGCCAGCATCGAGGCCAGTTCTGTCTGGCTGCGCACCGAATTCGACGACAGAATCGCGACGATGCGGGCCTGCCTGCCTGCACGCGTGCCGCTGATCCCCGGAGCCGCCCGGCCGGCGACATCAGCTTCCGGAGCCGCCCGGCCGGCGACATCAGTCTCAGCCGCCTTGCCGGCTGTCATGAGCGCTCCAGCAGCCAGGCCAGCAGCGCCTTCTGCGCATGCAACCGGTTCTCCGCCTCGTCCCACACCGCGCTGTGTGGTCCGTCGATGACGTCGTCAGTGATCTCGTGGCCGCGGTGCGCCGGAAGACAGTGCAGCACAATCGCATCCGGGTCGGCACGGCCCAGCAGCTCGGCGTTGACCTGGAACGGCTTGAACGGCGCTATCCGGTCCAGTCCGTCGTCCTCCTGCCCCATCGACGTCCAGGTGTCGGTGACGAGCACGTCGGCTCCCGCGGCGGCCTCGGCCGCATCGGCGCTGATCGTCACCGAGGCCCCGGTGAGCCGCGCCCGTGTCTCGGCGGCGGCTACGACATCTCTGTTCGGCTCGAAGCCGGTCGGTGCGGCGATCGTGACATCGATGCCTGCCGTCACACCGCCCAACATCAGCGAATGCGCCATGTTGTTGGCCCCGTCGCCGAAGTAGGACAGCCGCA
Organism: Mycobacterium sp.; assembly: GCF_032159565.1. Classification (GTDB taxonomy): domain Bacteria; phylum Actinomycetota; class Actinomycetes; order Mycobacteriales; family Mycobacteriaceae; genus Mycobacterium. Next base: position 35,791 of record NZ_JAVHWR010000198.1, on the reverse strand, counting down.
GCCCCTTCAGGGCGCCCTTGCGTTCGGCGAGCGTCTGCAGGTCGGCAAGCACCTGGCAGGGATGGAACTCGTCCGACAGCGCATTGACGATCGGAACAGTCGCCCCGTCAGCCATCGACGTCAGCCGCTCCTGTCCGAAGGTGCGCCAGACGATCGCTTCAACGTAGCGCGACAACACCTTTCCGGTGTCCTCGAGCGTCTCCTCGCGGCCGAGCTGCGTGGTGCGGCCATCGACGACGACAGCGTGGCCGCCGAGCTGCGCGATGCCGACCTCGAACGAGAAGCGGGTGCGTGTGGAGTTCTTGTCGAAGATCACTGCGACACCGCGGGGTCCCTCGAGCGGCCTGCGGGCGAACGGATCCTGCTTCAGCCGCGCGGCCAGTGCCAGCACCTCGGCTTGCTCGTCGGGCGACAGGTCGTCGTCACGCAGGAAATTGCGGGTCATCAGGACCCAGCCTTGTCCAGCACACCGGGCAGGGCGGTCAGGAATTCGGCGATCTGCGCCTCGCTGATGATCAGCGGCGGAGCCAGCCGGATCAGGTCGGGCGCGGCGGCATTCACCAGGAAACCGGCGTCGCGGGCGGCGGCCTCGACGGCCTTGCCTTCCGGTGCGCTCAGCGCGATGCCCCGCAGCAGCCCGCGGCCGCGAACGTGGTCGACGAGCGGATGACGCAGCGACTCGATGCCGTGGTGCAAAGTCTTGCCCAGCACATCGGCGCGGGACACCAGGTCCTCGTCGGCAAGCACCCGCAACACCGCCAACGCAGCGGCTGCGCAGACCGGGTTGCCGCCGAACGTGCTGCCGTGCAACCCGGCGGTCAACAGCTCGCCGGCCGGTCCGACCGCGATGCAGGCACCAATCGGCAGTCCACCGCCGAGCCCCTTGGCGAGGGTGACGATGTCTGGTGTGATGCCGTCATGCTGGTGGGCGTAAAACGTTCCGGTCCGGCCCATTCCGGTCTGCACCTCGTCCATGACGAGCAGCGCGCCGCGCGTTGTCGACAGCTCGCGGGCGGCGACCAGGTAACCCTCGGGAGGGACGATGACGCCCGCCTCCCCCATGATCGGTTCGAGGAAGACCGCGGCGGTCGCATCATCGATGGCCTCCGCCAACGCAGCGACATCGCCGTAGGGGACATGCACCACATCGCCGGGCAGCGGGGCGAACGGCTCCTGCTTGGCCGGCTGTCCGGTCAAGGCCAGCGACCCCATCGTCCGGCCATGGAAGGCGCCTTGTGCGGCGATGATCTTGGTGCGGCCGGTCAGCCGGGTGATCTTGAAGGCGACCTCGTTGGCCTCGGTTCCTGAGTTGCACAGGAACACTCGGCCTTCGGCGCCCAGCAGGCCCACCAGCGCCTCGGCCAGCGCGATGCCTGGTTCGGTGGCATAGAAGTTCGAGGTGTGGCCGAGGGTGTTCAACTGCGTGGTGACGGCTTCGATGACGGCGGGATGGCGGTGGCCCAGAACATTGACCGCGATGCCGCCGAGGAGGTCGATGTAGGACTTGCCGTTCTCGTCGGTGACCACGGCGCCGTCCCCGCTGACCAGTGCGACGGCCGGCGTGCCGTAGTTGTTCATCATCACGCTTTCCCAGCGCTGCGCAAGAGTCACGCTTTCACCACCTTCGTGCCAGTTCCCTCATCGGTGAACAACTCGACCAACACGCAGTGCTCGACGCGACCGTCGATGACGTGGGCGCTCGGCACACCGCCCGCAACGGCCCGCATGCAGGCCTCGATCTTCGGCACCATGCCCGCTTGCAGCGTCGGCAACAATTGGGTCAGTGCGGCGACATCGATTTCGCTGACCAACGTGTCGCGGTCGGGCCAGCTGGTGTAGAGGCCCTCGACATCGGTGAGCATCAGCAGCTTCTCGGCGCTGAGCGCCTCGGCCAGCGCGGCCGCGGCCGTGTCCGCATTGATGTTGTGCACGACGCCGTCGGCATCGGGCGCGATGGTGGACACCACCGGAATGCGGCCGGCGGCAATGAGATCGAGCACCGCCTCGGTGTTCACCCGCTCCACGTCACCGACCAGGCCGATGTCCGTGGCCACCCCGTCGACGATGACGCTGCGCCGCACCGCGGTGAAGAGGTGCGCGTCCTCGCCTGTGATTCCGACGGCGTAGGGCCCGTGCATGTTGATCAGGTTCACCAGTTCCCGGCCGACCTGGCCGAACAGCACCATCCGCGCCACATCGAGAACCTCGGGTGTGGTGACGCGGAAACCGCCCTTGAAATCGCCTGCGATGGCGAGTCGTTTCAGCATCGCGCTGATCTGGGGTCCGCCGCCGTGCACGACGACGGGATGGATGCCGCAGTTGCGCAGGAAGACCATGTCCGCTGCGAAGGCGCGCCGCAGCGCGTCGTCGGTCATCGCGTTCCCGCCGTATTTGACCACGACGATCTTGTCGTGCAGTTGCTTCAGCCACGGCAGTGCCGCCGCGAGCACATCGGCCTTGGTCTGTGTCGACGCCGGCGCCGCCCCGCCGGCGACATCGAATGAAGTCATGAGCTGTATGCCGAGTTCTCTTCGACGTATGCATGTGACAGATCGGTGGTCCGGACCGCCGCGATGTCGTTACCGACACCGAGGTCGATCGTGACCTCGATGTCGACGCCGGACAGGTCGACTTCGCGCGCGCCGGGCGCTCCGACTCCGTCGACGCAGACCGGAGAGCCGTTGAACGACACGCCGATCCGCTCGGGGTCGAGCCGTACCGGGGCCATGCCGACCGCGGCCAGCACGCGGCCCCAGTTGGGGTCGGAACCGAACAACGCGGTCTTGACCAGGCTGTCGCGCGCGACCACGCGGGCCGCGGTGAGCGCGTCGGATTCGCTGGCGGCGCCGGTGACGGTGACGACGACGCGCTTGGTGACGCCTTCGGCATCGGCCTGCAGCTGTGCACACAGGTCGTCGCACACCCGCAGCATGGCCCCGTCGAGGTCGGCCTGGCTCGGCGTGATTGCGCTCGCCCCCGACGCCAGTACCAGGATGGTGTCATTGGTCGAGCAGCTGCCGTCGACATCGAGCCGGTCGAACGTCAACGCGCTGGCCCTGCGCAACGCGTGATCGAGTGCGGCGGCGTCGGCGACCGCGTCGGTGGTGATGACGCACAGCATGGTCGCCAGCGACGGGGCCAACATGCCCGCGCCTTTTGCCATCCCGCCAACGGTCCAGTTGTCGCAGTGGTGCAGGGCAACCTGTTTGGGCAGTTTGTCGGTGGTCATGATGGCTCTGGCGGCCTCCTCACCGCCGGTCAGCCCGCCCGCCATCTCCTGCACGATCTCGGTGACGCCCGAGCGCACCTTGTCCATGGGCAGCCGATCTCCGATCAAACCCGTCGAGCACACGCCGATCTCGATCGCACCGGTGTCGGTGCCCCAGTCGGACAGGGCCGAAGCGACGGCCTCGGCCGTGGCGTGGCTGTCCTGGAACCCGCCCGGACCCGTGCACGCGTTGGCTCCACCGGAGTTGAGGATCACCGCTCGCAGTCGCCCCGTGGTCAGCACCTGTTGGGTCCACAGCACCGGCGCCGCCTTGACCTGGTTGCGGGTGAACACGCCCGCTGCGCTGTAGTCGGGGCCCTCGTTGAACACCAGCGCCATGTCCAGTGCGCCGGAAGCCTTGATGCCCGCGGCGATCCCGGTGGCACGGAAGCCCTCGGGCGCCGTGACGCCCTGGGTGCGAACCAGCCTTGTCGTACCCGCAGATGTATCGGTCACGGCGCCACTCCCACGATCGAAAGTCCTTCGGTCTCAGGCCAGCCGAGAGCGAGGTTCATCGACTGCACGGCCGCGCCACCGGTGCCCTTGACCAGGTTGTCGATCGCGGCGATCGCGATGAACGTCTCCGCATCGTCGTCGACGGCGACCGCGAGCTGTGCGGCGTTGCTGCCGATCACCGCACCGGTCTTGGGTAACTGGCCCTCGGGCAGCAGGTGCACGAAAGGCTCGGCCTCATACGCCTTCTCGTACGCCGCGCGAATCTGCGACAACGGCGCAGCCGTACGGGCGGTGCATGTCGCGAGGATGCCGCGCGAGGTCGGTATCAGCACCGGCGTGAACGAGACCGTCACGTCCTTGTCGGTGACGGTGCGCAGCCCCTGCGCGATTTCCGGAGTGTGCCGATGCGTGCCGCCGATGTTGTAGGCCCGAGCGGAGCCGATGACCTCGGAGCCGAGCAGGTCGACTTTTGCGGCGCGGCCGGCGCCGGATGTGCCGCTGACGGCGACGACCGTCACGGCCGGCTCGACGAGGTCCTCGGCGACAGCCGGCATCAACGCCAGCAGCGCTGCCGTCGGATAACAGCCGGGAACAGCGATGCGGGTCGCGCCGCGGAGCCGGTCGCGGGCGCCGGGCAGTTCCGGCAGCCCGTACGGCCAGCTACCCGCGTGAGCCGAACCGTAGAACCGCTCCCACGCCGCCGAGTCGGTGAGCCGAAAATCGGCGCCGCAGTCGACGATCACGGTATCGGTGCTCAGCTGCTCGGCTAGGGTCGCGGAGTGACCGTGCGGCAACGCAAGGAAAACGACGTCGTGTCGGGCCAACACCTCGGCGTCGGTGGTCTCCAGCACTCGACCACTGAGAGGCAGCAGATGCGGGTGGTGTTCGCCGAGCGTGGTGCCTGCGCTGGCGGCCGCAGTCAGCGCACCGATCGTCAGGCGCCGGTCGACGTAGGCGGGGTGGCTGAGCAGCAGCCGGAGGATCTCACCGCCGGCATATCCGCTGGCACCGGCGACAGCCACAGAAGTCATGCAGTGATTCTGCATTTTTATGCAGAATGTTGCAAATCAATTAGGCGCTGATCAGCCCAATCGCAAGTCCGGGACCCGCGCCCCTGTTCGATCGGCGAGCGCCTCGGTCATCCTGACATGTGGCACCGAGAGGCCGATCGCCCGGAGGTGTATGACCGAGAGCAGGTTCGCGAGACAATCATCTTGACCTGCCCCACCCCACGCTGGGAGACCTCGACGTGCCCGCTTCGCCTCTGCACCTGCCAGGAAGCGGAGAACCGCGCGCTCAGGCCCCGCCCGCGCTTGGAGCCGAGGATTCGGTGTTCGCCGAATTCGCCTCAAGGGATGGCCGGTGACCGACCGGATCGCTGTCGTCGGCGGGGGCATCCTCGGCGTCGCAGTCGCCCGCGAGATCCTCAGGCGTGACCCCGATGCGGACGTGACGCTGTTCGAGAAGGAGGACCGCCTCGCGTCGCACCAGACCGGGCGCAACAGCGGTGTCGTGCACGCGGGCCTGTACTACGAGCCCGGCTCGAACAAGGCGGTGCTCTGCCGCCGCGGCGTCGGTCTCCTCGAGGAGTTCTGCGAACGGCACGGCATCCGGCGGATCGCCTGCGGCAAGGTCCTCGTCGCGCTCGACGACGTCGAACGCGCGCGGCTCGACAACATCAGGGAGCGGGCACTGGCCAATGGTGTCCCCGGTGTGCGGATCATCGGCCCCGACGAGCTACGCGAACTGGAGCCGCATGTGCGTGGCGTCGCCGCCCTGCACTCGCCGTCCACCTCGATCGTGAACTTCGCGGAGGTGACGCAGGCGCTCGCCGCCGACGCGACCGCCGACGGCGCGAAGATCTTGCTCGGGCACGAAGTCGTCGGGCTCCGGACATCGAACACGGAGGTCGTGGTAACCGCCCGCGGCGCAAGCGGTTCCACCGAGACGGTGTTCGACCGGATCGTGGTCTGCGGCGGCCTGCAGAGCGACCGGCTCGCGGAGCTGGCGGGCGACGGCCCCGACCCGGTGATCATGCCTTTTCGCGGCGAGTACTACGCGCTCAAGCCGGAACGCCGCAACCTCGTCAACGGGCTTGTCTATCCGGTGCCCGATCCTCGCTACCCGTTCCTCGGTGTGCATGTCACCCCGCGCGTCGACGGCGAGGTGCTCATCGGACCCAACGCCGTACTCGCCCTGGCACGCGAGGGCTACACGTGGGGCAGGCTGTCGATCCCCGATATGCTCGAAGTCGCAGGCTCACTGGCATTTTGGCGGTTCGCGCGACAGCATTGGCGAACCGGTATCAAGGAGATGCGAGGATCGCTGAGCAAGAAGCGATTCATCGCCGCCGCCCGCGCATATGTGCCCGAACTCGGCGACGACGACGTCGTTCCCGGGGTCGCCGGCATCCGCGCGCAGGCACTCGATTCCGACGGCGGCCTCGTCGACGACTTCCGGATCAGCATCCGCGAGCGTGTCGTCCTCCTGCGCAATGCCCCGTCACCGGCGGCCACGTCTTCGCTCGCGATCGCCGAGCACATCGTGACGACGATGGAAAATGGAAGGCGACGCGAGTGACCCGGCCGCTGTCCCAAGGTCTTTGGGGTGTCCTCGCCACACCCTTCGATGACGGCCTCGCTGTCGACTTGGATTCGTTGCGCAACGAGGTCGCCTCGTTCGCCGCCGACGGTACAGGCGGGCTGGTCGCATTGGGCGTCTTCGGCGAGGCGGCGGCGCTGAACCCCGACGAGGCGAACAGCGTTGCGCACACCGTCGCATCCTCAACCGACCTGCCGTTCGTGCTCGGCCTGTCCGAACGTGACCCCGACGCCGTCGTCCGACAGGCGCGCCGGCTGCTCGACGCGGTACCGCGCTCGCCGGTCGCGTTGATGGCACAGATTGCAGATGCCGACCCGGCCGCCGCCGCCGCTTCGCTTCGCCGTCTCTACGAGGCGACGGAGGTCGGCATCCTCATTCAGGACTACCCGGTCGTGTCGGGAGTCAGCGTCACCGACGAGCAGGTCGTCGAGATCGTGTCTTCGTGCCCCTTCGCTGTCGGCGTGAAGTCGGAGACACCGCCGACCTCCGCTGCGGTTGCCCACCTCGTATCCAACCTCGGCGTTCCCGTGTTCGGCGGCCTTGGCGGCGTCGGACTGCTCGACGAGCTGGCCGCGGGTTCGGGCGGTGCGATGACCGGATTCAGCCATCCCGCGGCATTGGCGGCCGTGTTGCGCGCGTATCACGACGGCGGCTTCGAAGCCGCCCGCGACGCGTGGGCGCCATGGCTTCCGCTCGCCAACTTCGAAGGACAGCTGCGGGTGGGCCTTTCGATCCGTAAAGAACTGCTGCGGCGACGCGGCGTGATCGGCTCCGGCCGGGTGCGTCCACCCGCACTGACACTGCCGGCCGCGCTGATTCCCATCCTCGAGAAGCATCTCGCGACCCTGCCCACCGCCACCGTGACCCGCTGAAGGAGCCACCATGGATCTCGGCATCACCGGACGCACCGCGCTCGTGCTCGGCGCCAGCGGCGGCCTCGGCAGCGCCATCGCGGTGCGGCTCGCCCAGGAGGGCGCCAATGTCGCGGCTGCGGGCCGCTCCGCCGACAAGCTCACCGACACCGTGAAGCGGATCGAGGCCGCGGGGGTAAAGGCCCTGCCGCTGCGCTGGGATCTGGGGGACCTCGATTCTGTGGACGCGCACGTCTCAGAAATCGAAAAAGCCCTCGGCCCGGTCGACATTCTGGTCAACAACACCGGCGGGCCGCCGCCCACACCCGCCGCGGGCCAGGACCCCGCCACCTGGCGCAGCAGCTTCGACCAGATGATCCTGCCGGTCATCGTCATCACGGATCGGGTGTTGCCCGGAATGCGCGAGCGTGGCTGGGGCCGCATCCTGACGTCGACGTCGGGCGGGGCGCTCAGTCCCATTCCGAATCTCGCGATATCCAACACGTTGCGGGCCAGCCTGCACGCCTGGTCCAAGACCCTCTCCGACGAGGTGGGTCGTGACGGCGTGACGTCGAACATCATTGTGCCGGGCCGAATCGCCACTGCCCGAACGCAATTCCTCGACGAAGGCAGGGCGGAACGAGAAGACAAGAGCATCGACGACGTCATGGCCGCCAGCGCGGCGACGATGGCGGTCGGCCGGTATGGCCGCCCGGACGAATACGCGGACGTGGCCGCATTCCTGTGCAGCGAGCGGGCGTCCTATGTGACCGGCTCGGTCATCCGTGTCGACGGCGGTCAGCTCAAGAGCGTCATCTAGAAGGGATTGTTTTGCGCATCCGCACACTGCAGGTCGATGGCGCGGCATGCGTCACGCTGGCCGACGGCCGACTCGCCCGTGCAGACCGGATACTCGACGGTGCACCGTCCGATCTGTTCTCACTCCTGGAGGCGGGGGCGCTCGACGCCCTCGCCGCGGCGGTCGACCGTGGTGTGGACGACGCCTCATGCGTGGATCCCCGGTCTCCGGTTGCCGCGCCATGGACCAGGCCACGCAAGATTCTCGGCATCGGGCTCAACTACGGCGCGCATGCCGGCGATCTCGGCGAGCAGGCTCCACGTACGTCGCCTGCGTCGTTCATCAAGGGTGACCACACCATCGTCGGACCGGACCAGCCGATCGTCGTCCCACCGGGTATCGGTCGAGTCACGGCAGAAGCCGAACTGGGTCTCGTCATCGGGCGCAGGTGTTTTCAGGTCGGAGTGGACGAAGCGATGTCCTACGTTGCGGGTGTCGTGCCGGTGCTCGACCAGACCGCGGAGGAGATCCTGATGGAGAATCCGCGATACCTCACCCGGGTGAAGAACTATCCCTCGTTCTTCTCGTTCGGGCCGGATCTGATCACGCTCGACGAGGTGCTCTCGCACGGACCCCTGTCGGGGCTGAGGGTCGCGACCGTGCACAACGGTGCGGTGCACCGCAAAGACACTGTCGCCGGCATGACATTCTCGCCCGCCGAATTACTGAGCTTCCACAGCCAGGTCATGCCGTTCTATCCGGGTGACATCCTGTCGACGGGAACGCCGGGCGCCGTGCCGATCGTGGCGGGCGACGTGGTGCGGTGCGAGCTGGGCGACGAGCTGGCGTCGCTCACCAATCCCGTGCAGTAACAGCGGATCTCAGCGGCGCTGCTCGGCCCCTACCCGTTGAGCGGCCGTCGCCACCGCCGCGTCGCGGGCGGCGCTGGCCTCGTCTTCGGTCAGGGTCCTGTCCCCGGCCCGGAAACGCAATGCCAGTGCCAGCGACTTGCGCCCTTCACCGATCTGCGGCCCCGTGTACACATCGAACAGGCGGACGTCTTCGAGTAGTTCTCCCGCGCCTTCGCGAACCGCGTCGACGACGCTTTGTGCGGCGATCTTGTCGTCGACGATGAGTGCGACGTCCTGGAACACCGCGGGAAACGGCGACACCACAGGCGCGGGCAGCGTCTCGGTGATCGGGATCGCGTCGAGGTTCAACTCGGCAGCGCATGTGCCCTTGGGCAGCCCGGTGCGCTCGATGACCGCGGGATGCAGTTGACCCGCATGGCCGATGACGGTCTCGCCGATGAGCACCTCGGCGCATCGGCCCGGGTGCCACGGCAGATACTGCGCCGGCCGCAGTGTGAGTTCGACACCCGCAGCGCGGCCGACGATGCGGACCGCCTCGAACGCGTCACTGGCGTTGACAGGGCGCCCGGCCCCCCACGGGCCCGCCGGCTCCCGCAGGCCGGTAAGCACCACACCGACGTGCTGCGGTTGGCTCGGCAGCGACGCGTCGAGCATCGCGATCTCGTCATCGCCGGGTCTGCGATTGGTCGGAATAAGTTCGACGGCTTGGGTTTTGGTCGTCGGCTCGACGACTTGCGCGATCGCGAACAGGGACGCGTCGACGGCTCCGCGGGAGACGTTGCGGCTCAGCGATTCCAGCAGGCCGGGCAGCAAAGTGGTGGCCAGCTGGGGACGGTCGGCCTCCAGTGGGTTGAGCACATCGGTGGTGATGCGGCGGGCATCGTCGGGCGGCAGGCCCCACTGGTCGAACACCCCCGCAGGCAGAAACGGTGTCGGCAGGATTTCGACATATCCGTTGAGCGCCAGCGATTTCCCGATTGCACGACGGCGCTTCTGCGCCGGGGTGAGGCCGCGTCCGGCAGGCGCCTGCGGCAGCACCGACGGGATGGTCTCCAACCCCTCCAGCCGCAGCACCTCCTCGACGAGGTCTGCCGGCTGTCTCAGGTCGGGCCGCCAACTCGGCGGAGTCGCGGTCACCCGGTCGCCGTCGACGGCCACGTCGGCGCCGATCTGTGTGAGCCTGCGCATCGTGGTGTCCGCGGGGTAGTCCACGCCGGCGGTCCGGTCGGGCAGATCGACGGCCATGCTGACGGCGGGAGGCGACCAGTCCTCGCGCGGTGGATCACCGCGCCAGTCGGTCAACCTCGGTTCGGCTGTACCACCTGCGATCTCGGCCAGCAGCGCCGCGCACCGGTCCAACGCGGCGACCGAGATGGCCGGATCGACGGCGCGTTCGTAACGGCGACCCGCCTCGCTGTTGAGGTGCAGCCGCCGCTGAGTGCGCGACACCGCGGCCGGATCCCAGACCGCCGCCTCGAGCAGCACATCGGTGGTGCTGTCGCGGACCTCGGTGGTGCCCGCGCCCATCACCCCGCCGATCGCCGCGGTCGCGACGTCGTCGACGATAAGCACATCGCCGGAATCCAGCTTGCGTTCGATGCCGTCGAGGGTGACCACGGTCTCCCCCGGCTCGGCGAACCGGACCCGGAAACCACCGGTGATCAGGCTGCGATCGTGCGCATGCATCGGATGCCCCAACTCGAGCATCACATAGTTCGTCACGTCGACGGCGGGCGAGATCGCCCGGATACCGCTCAGCAGCAGCCGCCGCTGCAGCCACCACGGCGACACCGCCGTCGGGTCGATTCCGGTCACCGGCCGCAGCCCGAAGCGCAGCACGCCCGTGCCCGGCTCGACCGTCACGGGCAGGGCCTCGCCGTCGGCTGGTAGCGGAGCCACCTCGGCGGGATCGACATACTCCAGGTCGTATGCGTTCGCGATCTCGCGAGCCATGCCCCGCACCGAAAGGCAGTAGCCACGGTCCGGGGTGATGGCGAGGTTGAACACAGTGTCGTCCAAGCCGAGCACCCCGGCCGCAGGCGTGCCCGGCTCGGCGGTGCCCGGCGGCAACACGAGAATTCCGGAATGGTCGGTGCCGAGGTTCATCTCGGCTGTCGAGCAGATCATTCCGTCGGAGGTGCGGCCGTACGTCTTGCGCATCGTGATGGTGAAGTCGCCCGGCAGCGTGGTTCCGGGCAGTGCCACCACGACCAGGTCTCCGACCGCGAAGTTTGTTGCACCGCAGACGATGTCGCGGGGTTGGTCCTCGCCGACGTCGACCTTCACGGCGCGGATCGGCTTCTTGAACTCGGTGAGTTCCTCGATCTCGAGGACACGGCCGATGGTGAGCGGGCCGCTGACGGGCCCGACCGGGATGATCTCCTCGACCTCATGGCCGATGCGAATCAGTGTCTGCTCGAGCTCGTCGACCGGAACATCCCAACCTGGTGCGCCGGCTTGTATGACTTCCCGCAGCCAGCTGTACGGAAGCCGCATCAGGCGCCAACCCCGAACGGCAAAGAGAACCGGATGTCGCCCTCGACCATGTCGCGCATGTCGGGGATGCCGTTGCGGAACTGCAGCGTGCGCTCCAACCCCATGCCGAATGCGAAACCGGAGTAGACCTCCGGGTCAATGCCGCAGGCGCGCAAAACATTCGGGTTGACCATGCCGCAGCCACCCCATTCCACGAAGCCCGGGCCGCCCTTCTTGTTCTCGAACCACACGTCGACCTCGGCAGACGGTTCGGTGAACGGGAAGAAGTGCGGCCGAAACCGAATGCGGGCGTGCGGCCCGAACTCCGAGCGGGCGAAGGCGTCCAGTGTGCCGCGCAGGTGGGCCATCGTCAGCCCCTTGTCCACTGCCAGACCCTCGACCTGATGGAAGACCGGGGTGTGGGTGGAGTCGAGCTCGTCGGTGCGGAACGTCCGGCCGATCGAGATGATGTAAACCGGCAGTTCGCGTTCGAGCAACGTGCGGATCTGCACCGGCGACGTGTGGGTGCGAAGCACCTGCCGCGATCCGTCCGGCGCGATGTAGAACGTGTCCTGCTCGCTGCGGGCGGGATGGTCCGGCGGGAAGTTGAGCGCGTCGAAGTTGAACTGCTCGGTTTCGACCTCCGGTCCCTCCACCAGCTCCCACCCCATGGCGACGAAGGTGTCGGCGACGTGCTCGGCGAGGATCGTGATCGGGTGACGGGCGCCGACCGGCTGACGCGTCGAGGGCAGTGTCACGTCGATGCTCTCGGCGATCAGCACCGCGGCGTCGCGTTCGGCGCGCAGCGCCGCGAGGCGTTCGTCATAGCTGCGCTGCGCCTTGGCACGGACGATGTTCACCCGCTTGCCCGCGTCGGCTCGATCGGCCTTCGCCAGAGACCCCAGCGCCTGCCGGGCCAACGCCAGTGGTGAGCGGTCGCCCAGGTGCTCGGTCTTCGCCCGCGCAAGGGTGTCGAGGTCGGCGGCGAGGTCGAAGGCATGCTCGGCCGCGCTGACCACCTTGGCCAGCGCTTCCTCCGACAGGTCTATGGGCTGATCAGCCACCCGGCGATCATAGGTGATCGACAGATGAGAGCGACGTCACGCGTGATTCGACTAGAGGCCGAACCGGCGTGCAAGGTCTCGCAGCGCTTCCAGTTCCCGTTCGTGGTCAACCAGACGGCGCAGCGGCTCGGGAATGTCCAGGCCCGGCACCGGAGGCAGCTGAATCTGCTGCGCCAGCGGCACAGGCACGATGTCGGGCGGCGGGTTCGGCATCGGGATGCCTGCGAGTTGGGCCAGCGTCGGCAGCGGCATGCAGAGCCCGCCGAAAGGACCGGGCGGCACATCGAACGCAGGCGCGTCCACCGACGGCCGCGATCCCCAGTCGAGCGCGAGGGCCAGATTGGTCGAGTTACCACGCACTCCCAGCGGGTCGAAGCCGAAGCGCCAGGAGAGCAGGTTCAGGATCGAGTTCGGATCGAATTGTGTGTGTTCGACGACGCCGCGCCGCACACGCGGACCGATCAGCACACACGGAACCCGGCAGCCGAGGCGGCCGTCGTTGCCGAGCGCGGCCTCGGCGGCGGAGACGGGGGCGAACGGAGGCGCCACATGGTCGTAGAAACCGCCCCATTCGTCGTAGACTATGACGAGAAGCGAGCGCTCCCACTGAGGCCCGGTCCGCACCGCGTCATAGATCTCGTTCAGGAACGCCTGGCCGTCGCGGATGTCGGCGAGAGGATGATCGTCGCGGGACAACCCGAACATCTCCTCGAACTCGGTTCCCACGTTGTCGATGAAAGTCAGGTTTGCAAGTCTCCCCGCGGCGATGTCGTCGGCCAGCTCTTGCAACGAGTAATTCTTCGAAAACGCCTGGTACTTCTCGCCCCAAAACGCCGTGTACGGCACGTCGACGTAGTAGTAGGCAACGCTGCGGCCGATCTGCATCATCCGGTCCCAGACCGTCGGCAACGCAGATATTTCCACGGTATTCGCTAACCGGTCGGTCTGACCGGCATGCATGTAGATGCGGTTGGGCGTCGTTGACGAGAGGATGCCGCTGAAGTAGCGGTCGCAGATGGTCCAATGCTCGGCGCAGCCCTTAAAGAACGGCAGGCTGTCGGCGGTGTAGTAGCCGACCGGAAAGGTGTCCCCTGGCGGCTGCGTCAGCAGAAAGCCATCCATCGCCCCGCCGTTGATCTCGCGGCGCCCCCCTGCGTAGCTGTGGTCTGGATCGGCGAAATAGCAGTTCTGGAAATCGGGGACAAGATCGTAGGATTCGTGCGCCGTGCCTGCCGCATCGACAAGTCGGATCCCGGCCTGCATGCCGTCGGCGCCGGGGACCCAGCCCAGGAAGTGGTCGAACGAGCGGTTCTCCATCATCAGGACGATGATGTGGTCGATGCCTGAGTCCTCCGGGTTGGGGAGCTCGCCCGAAGTTTCTCTGCTCCATCCGCATTCCGACAGTGCCAGACCACTTGCGGCGGCAGCGGTGGCACCGATGAAGTCACGCCGACTCAGCCCGCGCGCACCCCGGTTGTCGTCCATGCTGTGGTAATTCTGCAGCCCCGGCGCCGTGGAGACTGAGGATTCCCGCCCCAATCTCGAACACGAGTGCGCCCATTGCTCCAAGTCCGGTCGCCATGACCAACGACAGCCCGGTGCTGGCCAGCATCAGATATCCGAAGGCCGAAGCGACGACCAGCAGCAGATACCGCACCGGCGTCCAAGCTGCGGGCCGACCGAAGCGGGTCGAGATCACCATGCCGCCCACCAGTGCCATCGCATGACCGACGTCGGTGAAACCCCCGCCCAGAACCACCACCGACACCGCGACTGCCAGCCACCAGCCCGTCCACGCGGGCCGCCACCGCCGCGGAATCGCCGCGGTGAGCGCCCCCAACACGGCGGAGGCACCGTAGCTCATGCCGACGTCGGTGGCCCGAGTCACGTCTGCAGACAGCCAGCCGAGCTCGACCGCCGCCGTGAGACCAACGGCGACCACAAGCGTGGCGCCGACGTGGCCGATCGCGAACGCCACCACCAGGCGGCCGCTGCGCCACAGCAGTTCGGCGACCGCAAGCAGGCACACCAAGCCGGGTAGCCAGACATAAATCGGCCCGGCGTCGATGACGAACGCGCTGACGAACAGCGTGCCGAGGTGACCGTGGCTGAGGTTGTGCAGATTTGTGCTCGCGTGGGTGATGACGCGGTTCTGCACCTGGGGTCCGAGGACCGCCAAAGCGGTTGTCACACAGGTCAGGATCACCGCGTAGACAACGGTGACCCGAATCCGGGCCAGCGCCCGCAGCAACCCGAACAACATCTCACCGACCACTATGAGTCGGCGATGTCTCCGTTCTCCTCGTCGCCACCTGGCAACTCTCTGCGAGTTTTCACGCGGTACACCGCAAGATCGGTGGGCACCCCATCCTGCTTCGGTGAGAAGACCTGCTTGCGTATCCGCTTGGCGGTCAGGCCGAGCGCTTCGAACTCCGCCTCGGGAATGCGGTCCATCGTCGCCTGCGATACCACCAACCCGCCCCTTGCGGCACGCTCCATCACCCGAGCGGCGATGTTCACGTCGACGCCGAGCCAGTCCGCCCCGATCCGCTGCGGCCTGCCAGTGTGCACTCCGGCACGTATACGTGGTGTATAGCCTTCCACCTCAACATGTTTGACCGCATCAAGGCTGGTGCGGACTGCACGCACCGCGGTGGCTGGGTCGGCGAAAACCGCCATGGTGCCGTCCCCCATCCTCTTGACGATGTGTCCGCCCGACTCCAGCAGTGGCGGCTCGACGACCTGGGCGACCCGGCGTAACAGCTTCAGCGTGGCGTCGTCACCGGCCTTCAACGCCCACGACGAAAACCCGACCAAATCGGTGAAGACCAGTGTCACCTCGCGATTGGCGGGCTTACCGGAGACCCGTTCGGTGAGCGCCTGCCACACCTGTAGTCCCGCGAGGCTCACCTCGCGGGAGGCGGCGTCGCGCTCCAGCAGTCGATCGGCCGCGCGGGCGGCGGCACTCGGCCCACCAACACCGGCGGCAGACAGCGGATCTCCGAAATCGGGGTCGCCGGGCAGGGCGCGGCGGGCTCGGCGGATGAACGCGACCACCCGGGGATTGTGATTGGTGTCGCGCAGCGACCGCCACCGCCCCGGGCCACGCTGGGCCGACGCCGAACGATCCGGTGCCTGGTCGATCTCTCCGATAGCGCCGGACCGTTCATCGAACGATTCGACATCCATTGCGCAAGGTTAGATGCCCGTTCTTTCAGCGAGCAAACACGCTCAACGTGCGGGGACTGCTAGGTAGCTGACACCCCTATACCCGCAGATGTACCCGTCGCGACGCGCCCTGAAATGATAGACAACGCGTGTTGTCACCTTTATCGTGGATTTGTGACGGTCAGCGCGAGGACGAAGCGAACCACAGGGGCCGATCCGCTCGGCCCGGAGTCTCTGACCTGGAAATACTTCGGCGACCTTCGCACGGGAATGATGGGCGTGTGGATCGGCGCGTTGCAGAACATGTACCCCGAGCTGGGCGCCGGCGTGGAGGAGCATTCCGTCCTGCTCCGGGAACCGCTGCAACGCGTTGCCCGCTCGGTGTATCCGATCATGGGCGTCGTCTACGACGGTGACCGCGCCGGGCAGACCGGCCAGCAGATCAAGGGCTTCCACACCACGATCAAGGGCGTCGACTCCGCCGGACGGCGCTATCACGCATTGAACCCCGAGACCTTCTACTGGGCGCATGCCACCTTCTTCATGTTGGTGATCAAGGTGGCCGAGTACTTCTGTGGCGGGTTGACCGACGCCGAGAAGCGTCAACTCTTCGACGAGCACGTGCAGTGGTACGCGCAGTACGGCATGAGCATGCGACCGGTGCCCGAAACGTGGGAGGAGTTCTGCGAGTACTGGGATCGGGTCTGCAGCGAGGATCTTGAGATCAACCGCGCGACGCTCGACATCCTCTCGATCCGGATCCCCAAGCCCTGGTTCGTGCTGATGCCGACTCCGATATGGGACCAGCTCTTCAAGCCGATGGTGGCCGGGCAGCGCTGGATCGCCGCGGGATTGTTCGACCCCGTCGTGCGTGAAAAGGCCGGCATGCGCTGGACCGCCGGTGACGAAGTTCTGCTGCGGCTGTTCGGCAAATTGATCGAGATGGCGTTCGTCGTAGTGCCCGACGAGATTCGCCTGCACCCGCGCGCCCTTGCCGCCTATCGCCGCGCATCCGGCCGCATCGCCGATGACGCGCCGCTGGTCGAGGCGCCCGCGTTCATGTCGCCGCCGCGAGACCGCAGGGATCTGCCCATGCATTACGTGCCACGCCGCAAGAGCCTGCTGGATCGCGCCGGCTCGCTGGTGCACACCACGTTCTCGCTGGCAGGCCTGCGCCCGGCGCGGGGCCGCAGCGCCGCCGCATGAGCTACGTGTTCCTAGCGTCCGCATAGGCTGACGGGCATGCTCGAATGGTCTGATGTCGACATCGCCGTACGCGACGCGGTGCGGGATTTCGTAGACAGAGAGGTCCGCCCGCACGTCGACGCGCTGGAAAGCGGCGACATGGAGCCCTACCCCGTCATCCGCAAGCTGTTCACCGCCTTCGGCATCGACGCGCTCGCCCACGAGTCTTTGGAGAAGCGGTTGGCCCGGATGCGGGAAGGCGCCGAGAAATCCGAGGGCAGCGGCTCGTCGGGCGGCATGTTCGGCGGCGACGGCAGTTCCGCAGGCATGGGCTTCGTGGTGGTCAGTGAACTGTGCCGGGTCTGCATGGGTGTGGTGACCGGCATGGGTGTCAGCCTCGGCCTGACGGTGCCGACCATCGCAGGCCGCGGCACCCTCGCGCAGCAGGAGCGGTGGCTGCCCGGTCTGGTCACCTACGAGAAGGTGGGCGCGTGGGCGATCACCGAACCCGACTCCGGCTCCGATGCGTTCGGCGGTATGAAGTCCTACGTGGTGCGTGACGGTGACGACTACATCCTCAACGGGCAGAAGACGTTCATCACCAACGGGCCCGACGCCGACGTGGTCGTGGTGTACGCCAAGCTGGACGAGGGCGACGGTGCCGACAGGCGCGACCGCAAGGTACTGACCTTCGTGCTGGACCGCGGCATGGAAGGCTTCGTCCAGTCCAAGCCGTTGCGCAAGATGGGAATTCACAGCTCGCGCACCGGCGAACTGTTCTTCAACAACGTGCGGCTCGGCCGCGACCGGCTGCTGGGCGAGACCGAGGGCGACCCCAGCGATTCCGCCAGCGACGGGCGGGCCAGCGCTCGGTCGAACTTCTCCGCCGAACGCATCGGCGTTGCCGCCATGGCACTCGGCGTTATCGAGGAGTGCCTCAAGCTGTGCGTGGACTACGCCAAGACCCGCAAGCTGTGGGGTCAGGAGATCGGCCAGTTCCAGCTGATTCAGCTCAAGCTGGCGAGCATGGAAGTCGCTCGAATGAACGTGCGCAACATGCTGTTCCGCGTCATCGAGGCGGCGCAGACCGGCACCCAGGTCTCATTGCCCGAGGCGTCGGCGATCAAGTGGTACTGCTCGCAGGCGGCGACCGATGTCGCGATGGACGCCGTGCAGCTGTTCGGCGGAAACGGCTACATGACCGAATACCGCGTCGAGCAACTCGCGCGTGACGCCAAATCGCTGATGATCTACGCGGGAAGCAACGAGGTGCAGATCACCCACGTCGCCAGGGGGCTGCTCAGCGGTTAACCTGATCTGGCTTGCCGGCGCGACTGTGCCAATTTGTCGGCCATTGCGCCGTCTCTCGAATGAATCCGCACAGTGAGCTAGTGGTGGCGGTGCGCCTTCGCGCTCTCGTAGAGACAGATCGCCGCGGCAGAGGCGACGTTGAGGCTTTCCGCTGCACCCGGCATGGGTATCCGGATCCGTTCTGCCGCCATCGCCGCCAGCTCCGGGGGCAGGCCGTGGGATTCGGGCCCGAACAGCCACGCGGTCGGCCCGGACAGATCGGTGTCGTCCAGGCTCGTGCTGCCGTCGACGGTGGTGGCCAGCACGCGCAGACCCGCCTCGGAGAGAGCGGAAACCGCTGCCCCTGCGTCGCTTTCTGACACCACCGGAACCGCAAAAATGCTGCCTGCGGAGGCGCGCAGACACTTGCCGTTGTAGGGGTCGACGCTGTGGCCGGCCATGACGACCGCGTCCGCCCCCATCGCATCGCCGATCCGGATCAGCGTGCCGGCATTGCCGGGCTCCGAGATCTCGGCGGCTACGGCGACCAGCCGAGGCTCGTCGGCCAACACGTCGTCCAGGGTGATTGACGGAACTTCGCACACGGCGACCAGGCCCACCGGTGTCACGGTGTCCGACAACGCCTTTGCGGCGCGTTCGGAGACGATGTGGACGTCGACGTCGGTGAGCAGCGACGCAAAGCGCGCCGATGCGGCCTCGGTGACGAACACCTCGATGACGAGGTTTCGCCGCAACGCCGCCTCGACGAGGTTCGGTCCCTCGGCGAGGAAGCGTGCGGCACGGCGCCGTCCCACATGGCGGTGCAGCTTGATCGCTGCCGCCACCGGGTCTGAGCGCTCGGTGAGCGTCAGGCAGCCTCGCCGGAGTCGGATGTCGCCGGCCGAGCGGCTCCGCCTGGCGCGTTCACGTCCTCGGGCAGCGCGCCCTTGGCGACGTCCACCAGCGCGGTGAATGCGGCCGGGTCGCTGACCGCGATCTCGGCGAGGTTCTTGCGGTCAACCTCGACGCCTGCGGCCTTGAGGCCCTGGATGAGCCGGTTGTACGTGATGTCGTTGGCGCGGGCCGCGGCATTGATGCGGGAGATCCACAGCTTGCGGAATTCGCCCTTACGGGCACGCCGGTCACGGTACGCATAGTTCAGAGAATGCAGCTGCTGCTCTTTGGCTTTGCGATACAGCCGGGACCGCTGTCCGCGGTATCCCTTCGATGCCTTGAGTACGGTCCGCCGCTTCTTCTGGGCGTTGACTGCGCGCTTCACGCGTGCCATGGGGTGTTCCTATTCTCGTTCGGTCTAAAAGGTCAGTGGGGCGCGGAAACTAACCGTTGAGCAGTTTCTTGACGCGCTTGATGTCGTTGGGCGACACTTCGGTGCGCCCCTCGAGGCGACGGGTGCGCTTGCTCGGCTTGTGTTCGAGCAGGTGCCTACGGTTGGCCTTCTCGCGGACGATTTTTCCGGTGCCGGTGCGCCGGAAACGCTTGGAAGCGCCGCTATGGGTTTTCGCCTTTGGCATGTGTCCTCAGTTCTGTGGTGTGTCGGTCTGCTCGTCGCTGGCCTGAGCGCTTGCGCGCTGTGCAGCCGGTGCGTCTGCATCATGCGCCGCCTTGGCGCGAGTCTTTGCGCCGCGGTGCGGTGCCAGCACCATCGTCATGTTGCGCCCGTCCTGCTTGGCTGACGTCTCGACGAAGCCGTAGTCGGCGACGTCGGCGCCGAGGCGCTGCAACAGCCGGTAGCCCAGTTCGGGCCGCGACTGCTCGCGTCCGCGGAACATGATCGTCACCTTGACCTTCGACCCCGCTTGCAAAAAGCGGACCACGTGGCCCTTTTTGGTCTCGTAGTCGTGGGGGTCGATCTTGGGGCGCAGCTTCTGTTCCTTGACGACGGTCTGCTGCTGGTTCTTGCGAGACTCGCGCGCCTTCTGAGCCGTCTCGTATTTGAACTTGCCGTAGTCCATGATCTTGCAGACCGGCGGCTTGGCGTCCGGGGCTACTTCGACAAGGTCGAGATCGGCATCCGCGGCGACGCGGAGAGCGTCTTCGATGCGCACGATGCCTACCTGCTCGCCACCTGGTCCGATCAGGCGGACTTCAGGTACTCGAATGCGCTCGTTGACGCGGGTCTCAGTGCTGATGGGGCCTCCTATGTTGTCCTCTAAGGAGCCCAACTACCAGCACGCTGCTCATCTGAACAGAAAAGCCCTGCATAAGCAGGGCCCAATGCCGACCAGGACAACCACCACGGTGGTTGTGACCGGACCGCTGAGCCGGTGTGGCCAACGGTGGGAGCGGGACTCCACTTGCTGTCCCTGACGTACGCCGGGACGGTCGCGCATGCCAGTCTAACAGGCGTGACCGAGGTTCCTGCATCATCCGAATCGACGGCTCAGCCGTCTGAGTCTGATTCGACGGCTCAGCCGTCTGAGCCCGAATCGACGGCTCAGCCGTCCGTCCGCGAACTCGCCGACATTCCGGCGGTGGAAGTCATCACCAGGGCGGCGGTGATGTTGATGAGCGCCGCGGCCGAAAAGCTCGGTCTGTCGGCGCAGGATCCGGACGACAGCCCGCATCGTGATCTCGACGAGGCACGCAGGCTGATCACCGCGCTCGCCGGCCTGGTGACGGCGTCGGCCGAATATCTCGGCCCGCACGCAGGACCCGTTCGGGACGGATTGAAGAGCCTGCAGCTGGCGTTCCGCGAATCCAGTGCCGCTCCGGAAGATCCCGGCAAGGGTCCCGGCGAAAAACACACCGGCCCGGTCTGGTAGCTCCTGCTGTTTTGCTCCTCGCGTGCGCGTCACACCAATTTCTGAGCCTGACCGAATATCCTCGCGGCCTATGACCCTCACTAGCCCGCCGCTGGTCCGGCCCACCTCCAGATACTCGTGGGTTCCGGCGGCCGCAGGCTGGACCGTCGGCATCATCGCGACGCTGTCGCTGATCGCGAGCGTCTCCCCCGGCATCCGGTGGCTCATCAAGGAGCCGCGCGAATTCGTCAACGAGTACATCTTCAACTTTCCCGACACCAGCTTCGCCTGGGCGTTCGTGCTGGCCCTGCTGGCCGCGGCGCTGGCGGCGCGCAAACGGCTCGCCTGGTTGATCCTCGTCCTCTACATGGTCGGCTCGATCGGCTGGAACATCGTCGACATCGCGGGCCGCGGCGAAACCTGGATGCACGAAACCGGGGAGATGATCGGCCTCGCGTTCCACGTCGCCTCGATCGTCGTCCTGGTGCTGGCCCGCAAGCAGTTCTGGGCGAAGGTGCGACGGGGTGCCCTGTTCAAGGCTGCAGTCGCGCTGGTCGCCGGCATGGCCATCGGCATCCTAATCGGCTGGGGGCTGCTGGAGCTCTTCCCCGGCACGCTGGAGCGCGACTACCGCCTCGCCTATGCAGCCAACCGGGTAGTGGCCTTCGCGGGCGTGGGCCCCAACGCGTTCGACGGCCAACACCCCCATGTCTTCGTCAACGCCCTGCTCGGTCTGTTCGGCGCGTTGGCGCTGATGGTCGCCGCAATCGTGTTGTTCCGGTCGCAGCGGTCCAAGAACGCGCTTACGGGTGAGGACGAATCGGCGATCCGAGGGCTGCTGGAGCTCTACGGCAAGAACGATTCCCTCGGCTACTTCGCAACCCGGCGTGACAAGGCCGCGGTGTTCGCACCCACGGGACGGGCGGCGATCACCTACCGCGTCGAGGTCGGCGTGTGCCTGGCCAGTGGTGACCCCGTTGGCGAGCCGAAGTCGTGGCCGCAGGCGATCGAAGCCTGGCTGGGGCTGTGCCAGGCGTACGGCTGGGCGCCCGGTGTGATGGGTGCCAGTTCCGCTGGCGCTGAGGCGTACCGCGCAGCGGGCCTCAACGCGCTGCAACTCGGCGACGAAGCGATCCTGCATCCCGAGGGCTTCCGGCTATCGGGTCCGGACATGCGCGCGGTCCGCCAGGCGGTCACGCGGGCGCGGCGCGCCGGGCTGACGGTGCGTATGCGGCGACACCGCGACATCGCCCCAGCGGAGATGGCCGAGGTCATCAGGCGGGCCGATGGGTGGCGCGACACCGACGACGAGCGGGGCTTCTCGATGGCGCTCGGCCGGCTCGGCGATTCCGCCGACGGCGACTGCCTGCTTGTCGAAGCGGTACAACAACAGCAGAACGTCGTCGCCATGCTGTCGCTGGTGCCCTGGGGCAACAACGGGGTTTCGCTCGACTTGATGCGACGTTCACCGCACTCCCCGAACGGCACCATCGAATTGATGGTGACCGAACTGCTGCAGCAGTCCGAAGGTATTGGGATCACCCGTGTTTCGCTGAACTTCGCGATGTTCCGGTCGGCGTTCGAGCAGGGGGCACAGCTCGGCGCGGGCCCCGTTGCCCGGCTGTGGCGCGCACTGCTGGTGTTCTTCTCCCGTTGGTGGCAGCTGGAGACGCTGTACCGCTCGAACATGAAGTACAAGCCCCAATGGGTACCGCGGTACGCCTGCTACGAAGACGCCAGGCTCGTCCCGCGCGTCGGCGTCGCATCGGTGATCGCCGAAGGCTTTCTGGTGCTTCCGTTCTCGCGACGCAAGGAACAGCACACCGGGCAACACATCGCGGCGCCGAAGAATCTGGTTGCGACGGGTCTGCTGCATCACGACGGCTCCGCACCGGACCTCAAAGAGCTACAGGCCGACCTGCCCGAGACCGGGGACGCGCAACGGCTGCCCGAGCAGGTACGCGTCCGGATGGCCAAACTCAGGGAACTGCAGGACAGCGGGGTTGACGCCTATCCCGTCGGGCAGCCACCCAGCCATACCGTCGCGCAGGCGACCGAAACCGCCGACGGCTCGGATGTCACGGTCGCGGGGCGTGTGCTGCGAATACGCGACTACGGCGGGGTGCTCTTCGCACAACTGCGCGACTGGTCGGGGGAAATTCAACTCCTGTTCGACAATTCGCATCTCGACGCCGGCAGCACGGCCGACTTCACCGGTTCCATCGATCTCGGCGACCTCCTGGAGGTGACCGGCACGATGGGCAACAGCCGGTTGGGCACCCAATCGCTGATCGTGGGTAGCTGGCGGCTGATCGGCAAGTGCCTGCGTCCGCTGCCCGACAAGTGGAAGGGGTTGACCGACCAGGAAGCACGGGTGCGCGCCCGCTACGTCGACCTGGCCATCAACACCGAGGCGCGGGAGCTCATCCGCGCACGCAGCGGAGTGCTGCACGCCATCCGCGAAACATTGGTCGGGAAGGGCTTTTTGGAGGTCGAGACCCCGATCCTGCAGCAGATCCACGGCGGCGCCAACGCCCGCCCGTTCCTCACCCACATCAACGCATATGACCTCGACCTGTATTTGCGCATCGCCCCCGAGCTGTACCTCAAGCGGTTGTGCGTGGGCGGCGTCGAGCGGGTGTTCGAGCTGGGACGGGCGTTCCGCAACGAGGGCGTGGACTTCAGCCACAACCCCGAGTTCACGCTGCTGGAGGCATACCAGGCGCACGCCGACTACAACGTGTGGATCGACGGTTGCCGTGAGCTGATCCAGAACGCCGCACTGTCCGCCAACGGAGAACAGGTGTTCCTGCGTCCCCGCGACGACGGCACCATGGAGAAAGTCGACATCTCCGGACAGTGGACGGTCAAGACGGTGCACGGTGCGGTCTCCGAAGCGCTCGGCGAACAGATCGGGCCGGACACGGACCTGACGACGTTGCGCAAGCTGTGCGACGCCGCCGACATCCCCTACCTCACCCACTGGGACGCCGGCGCGGTCGTGCTGGAGCTCTACGAGCGGCTCGTCGAGGACCGCACCGAGGAGCCCACCTTCTACAAGGATTTCCCGACGTCGGTGTCGCCGCTGACCCGGCCGCACCGCAGCATCCCCGGGGTTGCTGAACGGTGGGATCTTGTGGCCTGGGGCGTCGAGCTCGGTACTGCTTACAGCGAACTCACCGACCCGGTGGAACAACGAAGGCGGCTGCAGGAGCAGTCGCTGCTGGCGTCCGGCGGCGATCCGGAGGCGATGGAGCTAGACGAGGACTTCCTGCAGGCCATGGAGTACGCGATGCCGCCGACGGGCGGATTGGGTATGGGAGTGGACCGGGTGGTGATGCTTATCACCGGGCGCAGCATCCGCGAAACGTTGCCTTTCCCGCTGGCCAAACCTCGCTAGCAGCTGGCTCACAGCGGGCCACAAGCTAGGCGCGCCACCATGTTGCCGTGACGTTACCGGACTCGTTGCGCCACCACCTCTCCCTCATGCACGGCTGGCTTCCGGTCACCGTGCAGATCATCGCCGCGCTGGCACTGATCGCCGCGGTCAGTCGACGCAGCGGCCGCTGGCAGGTGCGCTGGCTGCCGTGGGCACTGATCGTCGGCGCTGCCCTGGCCGCATCGGCCTACTGGTACGTCGCGTCCCAGGGGCTGTCCGACAACCCCGCGCCGAATGCGCTGTGGGTCTGGATCGGGCTCACCGGTTTCGCGGCCGCCGTCCTGGTGGCCGGCTGGCGCCGGACGCGGTGGTTGCGTCGCGGCGTTTCGCTGGCGGCGTTTCCGCTCAGCCTGCTCTGCGCCGCGCTGGCACTGAACCTGTGGGTCGGCTATTTCCCCACCGTGCAGGTCGCATGGAACCAGCTGACGGCCGGGCCGTTGCCGGACCAGACCGACGAGGTCACCGTGGTCGCGATGCAACAGCAGCGCAAGATCCCGCCGAAAGGCACCGTGGTGACCGTCGACACCGGCGATCTGGCGTCGGGTTTCCGGCACCGCGGGGAGCTCGTCTACCTTCCGCCCGCCTGGTACGCCAGCAACCCGCCGCCGAAACTGCCGACCGTGATGATGATCGGCGGCGAATTCAACACCCCCGCCGACTGGCTGCGTACTGGTCAGGCGATCAAGACCATCGACGAGTTCGCCGCCGCGCATCACGGCAACGCGCCGGTGCTCGTCTTCGTCGACCCCGGTGGTGCGTTCAACAACGACACCGAGTGCGTCAACGGCAGCCGCGGCAAGAGCGCCGACCATCTCACCAAAGATGTTGTGCCGTTCATGACCTCACACTTCGGCGTCAGCCCCGCCGGGTCGAACTGGGGCGTCGTCGGTTGGTCGATGGGCGGTACGTGTGCGGTCGACCTCGCGACGATGCATCCGGGCATGTTCAGCGCGTTCGAAGACATCGCCGGTGACATCGGACCGAACTCCGGCAACAAGCAACAAACCATTTCGCGGCTGTTCGGCGGAAACGCGAATGCGTGGGCGGCGTTCGACCCGACCACCGTCATCACCAAACACGGCCCCTACGCGGGTGTGGCCGGGTGGTTCGACGTCAACGGCTCGGCGGCGACGATCCAACGGGCCAAGAACGACCAGGTCGCGGCGGCGAATTCGTTGTGCTCGTTGGGCGCTGCCAATGGGATCGATTGTGCGCTGGTGAGTCAGCCGGGTAAGCACGATTGGCCGTTCGCGGCACACGCGTTCGCCACTGCGCTGCCCTGGTTGGCCGGGCGGATAGGCACACCCGACGTGCCGCCCACCCCGTTGCCACCTGCGGTGGTCTCCCCGTCGATTGAACAGACCGCCGCCAGGTGACCATCATCAGTCAATGTCGAGAACCTTCGACAGTGAATGTCGCATGGGCGAGTCCTCAACCTGGTGATCTTCCGAAGCCGGCACCCGATCGCGCATAGGCATTCCGAGCGCGTTCATTGCAATTGGCGGCCGGCTATCGGGACCGACACCGCATGTCGGCGGAGTAGCGTTGCGTCATGTCCGACGAACCGAATCCCGAACCGGCTCCTGTCGACTCGGAGCCCGGCGCCGCGACTCCGCCACCTGCCGAGGCCGCCGACAGTGGGTACACCCCGGACGGCGTGCCGACCTTCGAGTCGGTGCGGGAGAAGATCGAGGCGCGCTACGGCACTGCGATCGGGGCCACCGAGCTTGCGGCGGAGACACCTGAAGGGCGCTCTGTCGAGGAGCAGTACGAGGAGCGTCAGCGCGCGGCGGCGGAACGACTCGAACAGATCCGAAAGTCGATGCAGGCGGAGGACGGCGGGTCTCAGTAGTCGGATTCGGCGGCGAGTATTTCGGCGAGGAACGCGTCGCCCGCCGGAGTGGCCAGCCTCGCCCGCGCGAAATCGCGGACCCGGTCGCGTGCCTGCGGTGACTCGTCGGCGACGGCCCCGACCGTCACTACTGTCGAATCCCAATCATGGTTCCAGGCCGCCGATTCGGACACCGCTTGCTGTTGCGCGTCGAGCAGCGGGAAGTCGGCCTGTCCGCGCCCGTTCAGCACGCCTTCGCCGCCGAAGGACCCGGACCGCAGCCGCACGGTGATGCCGTTCGGCGATTCGAATCCCGAAAGACTCACTCCGACAATTGACTTCGTCCCTAAGTCGGTCGCCTCGATGAGCCAGTCGATCGTGTTCTCCGCGGCGTCGAATACCGTGGGCGGAACGCCGCCCCAGTCCAGCGAGCTCGTTCCCCTGGCGATCGCCCCCGCACTGCGCTTGCCGCCGTCTGCGCCCGCGGCCAGCGCGTAGTCGTCGCGACGCGGCGCCACCGCAACCGGCTCGGCGAGGGCGATTCCCTCTTCGTCGATCAGTTCGCCGGCGGCCCGAACCAGTTCCACGACGCGCGGATCACCTCCCCGCACATAGGCGTTCAGGGCAGCGGAATGCGGCGTGAGCAACTCCGGCACATCGGAGTCGACGGTGTCGTCGGCGAAGAAGTCCTGTGCGGCCGCCGTCAGAAGCGCGATCTCGGCGTCGAGCAGGGCGGCGTCGAGGGCGACGATGCCGTCGCGGTGGCTCGCGGGCCACCAGCGTCGCATCCAATGGCCGAGTGCCAGTCGCCGCAACTGGTCGACCGAACCCGGCAGCAGACCAACACCGTTCACTTCGATCGTCTCCGCGCCGTCCGGCGGGCGTCCGTTCACCGCCGCGGCCACAGCGCTGTGGCCGGATTCGCCGAGAACGCGCCACAGCCAGTCCGCGCGCTCGAGGTCTGTGAAGGTGATGGCCGCGGCGGCGGCATCCTCGTCGATAGTCCACGACAGCACCGCGCCACTGACTTCCAGGACAGCGACCAACGGCGCCGGCGCGACCAGCGGGCCGGTGCTCCACAGACCGGAATCGGCGACCAGTCTCACGCGGCCACCTGCAACATCGCCTTGATCCTCTGGCGGTGGTCGAGGCTGACCGACCGCGCCACTCCCTCGAGCAGCGATCGGACATCGTCGACGGCGTGACACGGCTCCTGCCAGACGTCACGGCCGTGCAGGCGCGCCCACAAGCGGCTCAGGTACGGGCGCGCGAACGCGGAAAGGTCGTCGATCACCTGCTGCTGGCGCGGATGGATCGGGCCGCCCGTTGCCAGATACCGGCGTGCGTGCAGCACGTATGCCTCTTTGCGCAGCCGCGCTTGGATCAACGACGCCAGCTGGTAGCGGGGCGCGGCTTCGGTCAGGGGCGCGAGATCGACCGCGACCTCGATCCCCGCCAGCAGCGCGGCCTGATTGTCCTCGGCCAGCAACCCCCACGGCGCGCACGACCTGTCGACCTCTTCCGAGCACAGCAGCGGCACGTCGGGCAGTTCGTCCCTGTCCAGAGCACGGCGCAACGTGGCACGCACGCGGTCGATGACAGATCGATTCAACGGGCGATCATTGACGGACCCTCCGATTATCGTCGGCGGTTGTTGCGGTTCAACCGAACTCAACCCGAGTTCGACGATCGACCACGGCAAGTCCGCGGCAGCCAGGTGCGCCTTCGCGCCGAGGTTGTACGGTGTGGCGTCAGCGATCAACGCGGCCCACACCCGCTGACGCGCGACTGTGTCGCGGTGGCTCCCCGCAGGTCCTAGGACGGTGCTCAGCCCCGAGAGAAACGGGCCGGTGATTTCGCCGCCCGCACGCACATCGCGCCAGCTGTGATCGAGCTGCTGCGAAAGTTCGGCGATGACCTGCTGGTCGCCGACGAACTGGTTGAGCACCTCGATCGCGGTGCGGTCGCGGTCGGAATGGACATCCCGCAGTACCGTCGCCGCGGCCTCGTGATCGTCGTCGGCGGGGGCTCCCCTGGTCACCGCCAATTCGAAGCAGACCGGGAAGTACAGTTCCTGCGCATTGCCGCTGGTGATACGCAGTCTGCGGCGTTCGCGCTTCAGCACCTCGAACCACGCCGCCGCGGCGCACAGCACGGCACCGTTGCCGACGATCAGGTCCTGCATCGCGGACGCCACCGCGGCATCGACGAACGGTGCCGAGTACTGGGCATTCGACCGGAGCCGGAGCACCAGCGGGTCGATGATGCGCTTGACCGTTCTGCGCAACGGGCCGCCGTCGTCACCGCTGAGTACCTCGACGCCGGGTCCGATCGCACGCCACGCCCCGTCGATAACGGCATGGCGGGGCCGCGTGACGGCGATCGCCGTGTCGGCTGCGGCCCCCGAGGTCATCCCTAGAGAATAGAAGTGGCGGTGGATATCACCTAGCAGAAAAGTTGGGTTCGGTAGCCGGTGCGCCATCAGAAGCTCATTGCATGCCTGATGCGTTGTTGCTCATTTTCCTGGCCGTGATCGGATTCGGCATCGCGGCGACTCTTCTCCTGTCGCGCCAAACCGCAGCGGCGGACCGAACCGCCGTATCCGATGTGGGTATCGGCACGGTTCAGAAGATCACCGACGTCGTCACAATCGAGGTGGAGAGCGTGACGGGAGCGCGATTCACCGGCCGGCTGTGCGATGACTCCATCGCCTCCGCGGTGCGGCCCGGCGCCGTGTTGCTGGTCGCTTTCGACCCTGCTGCGCGAGAACATCTTTCGCTTCCCGACGACATGCTCGCTGTTCGCACAGCCTTCGATCAGATGCTGGTCGACAAGGGCCTTCTCACCTGCCGTCAGCTCGAACTGATCCGGCACGGTACACGGTCACACGGCCTCATCACCGGGATGCGGGCCACCGGCGAAATGCGCGAAGACTACCGCGAAGTCGAACTCGATGTGATGGTCAGCAGACCCGGCGGCGGCCAGTTCGCGGTACACGAGACCGCGTTGATACCGGCGTCGTCGCTGGCGAAGGTCTCACCCGGCAGTGTCATCGACACGTACTATCGGGTCGGCGAGGAGTCCGAGATCGCCGTGTCCGTTGCGCCCAGTTGATGTTTCAGCGCGCGCCGTCCACGGCGAACGTGACAAGCGCGGCCCAGTAGAGCGGGCTGGCGGTCACATCGCCGTCGCGCCAGCGCCGCATCTGTTCGCGTTGCCAGCAGTTCACCGCGCCGGCTGCGTCGGAGCCCTGGTGGGCACGGTCGACGGCGATGATCGCCTCGACCATCGGATCAACTGTCGGCGCAACGGTATTCGGCGCGAACTGCCGGTAACCGGCCGCGGTGGGCAGCGACCACAGTGTGGCGGTTACCAGTTGCGCACCGCACAGAATCATCGCGGCCACCAAGCCTGTCGCCTCGTCGAACTGATAGTCCCCGCCCGACGCGCAGGCCAACAGCGCGACGCGGGGCGGAAATGGGAGCTTGGCCGACATCAGGTCCGATGCGGTCAGTGGTCGGTCGTCGGCCAGGTGCAGTGCCGCGCGGCCCGCGTGGCCGACATCGCCGTCGGCGGCCGTCGCGTGACCGACGTAGAGGAGCCTGCTCGGCGCCTGCGCGAGCATGCCTGCCAGCCATGTGCGCCCCGCATCGCTGCGCCGGAACAACTCGACCGGCGTTGTGACGCCGGGAAGTACAGGCCGCCGTGCCAGGAGCTCACCGAAATAGCGCGCCAGCGGAGTTTCCGGCGTCGGTTTGCCGAGAACCGAGCCGAGCGGCGAGTCAGGCCGCTGACCCGGTACCCGCGGATCGAGTATCAGCAGCGGCCGGCTTTCCTGCCTGCCGCCCCAGTCACCGGGTGTGCGCGGTGCGTTGACGATGTTCGGCGGCGCCGCCATCAACACGTCGACGAACTCGATCAGGCGAAATCCGTCATCGCCTGGCATCGCGAGGGCGGCCCATGGCACCCGGGCCAGTCGCGCGCTGGGCGAGATGAACAGTGCCGCACGGGGCGACGCCGTGCACTCCGTCAGCAACTGCCACGCCCGCGGCGCCAGTAGCCGGGCGCCCAGGTCACGGGCGATCACCGATTCGGCCGACGGCGACGCGAACGGACCAGCGGCGATCGCGCGCTCAACGGCGTCCCGCTGGGTCTCCGAGCCGTGCGGGTCCGGCAGCGCCGCAGCCAGTCTCTCCAGCGCCGCAACCACAGTGGGCTCCTCGACCACCCATGTGACCGTCTGTGACGGCGCTCCGACGACGCGTAGGCTGGCATATGTGGCGACGCCGACGTCGGCGAAGCGCAGAACCAGGCTCTGCCGCTGAGCAGAGCTCACGGCCACGTCGACCAAGCGGCCTCGTCGGCGGTGATGTCGCGGTCGTACCGCTGACGCGCCAGCTCGCGATACCTGCTCATGATCGGCGGCATATCGGGTTCCATGCGCAGCGGCGGCAACGGACCAAGGCGGGTCAATCCGGCCGGCCCGGAGGCCGCCGCCGAACCCGCGGCCACCAGGGCGTATTCGTCGTCGGCCTCCACAGGCACTGCGGCGGTCGCGGCGCCCATCCAGTCGTCGCCGCCGCTCTCTGTCGGCTCAGTGCTGAAAGTGCCTCGCGCACAGTGGTATTCGACGAGTTCGCTGAGCAGATCGGTGTTGCCCCATTCATAGGCCACCGCGAACGCTCCGGCCAAGATCCGTGCCGATACCAGTGTCGCCCATCGCATCCGTGCGTCGGCGTCGACGATGGCGTGCCGCACCGAATCCACCGCGAGGGCAGCGGGCACCTTCAAGTCGGCCGCCTGCGCAAGTTTGGCCGCAGCGTTCTTGGGGTCGGCCAGCGCCTCGGCACGCCTGATGCTGCCCAGGTGGTCGTCGAGCCTGGCGTATTGCAACCAGCTGTGGCGCGGCCAGGAGTCGAGGAGCTCGCGTGCCTCAGTAGCCTTCTCGGCCGCCGCGTCGAACCTGTTTCGCAGGATGTCGATCCAGCTGCGCTGCAGCAGGATGCGGTGG
Organism: Mycobacterium sp.; assembly: GCF_032159565.1. Lineage (GTDB taxonomy): Bacteria > Actinomycetota > Actinomycetes > Mycobacteriales > Mycobacteriaceae > Mycobacterium. The sequence goes on along the minus strand of NZ_JAVHWR010000198.1, from coordinate 4,719 downwards.
GTGTGCAGTGGTTTCTCCACCTCGCGCCAGTGCCGCTCGGCGTGGCCGAAACGCTCGTCGGCGTCATCGAGCTTGTCCAGCGATATGGCGATAAGGCCGAGGTACAGCCAGCTGCGTGAAACATCGTGGGCGCGATAACCCTCGGCTATCGCGGGATAGGCCTCGTGGACCAGTGTCTGCGTCTGCCATGTATTGCCGGTCGCCCATGCCGCCGTGCCGCGCTCGAGTTGTGTTCTGGCCTTTGCCAAGTCCCATTCGCGGGCCTGGGCCCTGGCTCCGGCGCGCCGCAGCCAGGGTTCCGCTTCAGACACCCGCCCCGTCTCGATGCAGAACCGACCGTAGCCGGTGGCGCCCTGAACCAGCAGATGGTCGTCGGACTCGCTGCCGGTGCCGGGCCGGTCGATGGCCTCGATCACCGCCTCCCACAACGGGACCGACTGCACATGCAGATCGTCATCGCACAGCGCGACCGCACAGAAGATCTGAGCGTAGGTGATCAGGAACCGGTGTTCGTCTGCCAGATCCGGGAAGGCAGCGCCCGAGTCGTCGCTGCGCAGCGCGAACAGAGCGAGCTCGGCTCCCTCGTGATCTCCGTGCGCGGCGGCCGCGAGACCGGTTCGCAGGAATTGGGCCCGGCGCGTGTACCTGGAGATCATGCGGTCGATCTCGGCATCCGACATCGTCAGCTTCGCGGCGGCTTCGGGGTTGGCGCCGGCCCGGATCGACCGGTGGATCGACAGGCAATCGTCGATGCGGCGGATGCACTCCTCGGTGCCGGTGTATGCGGTGCGGACCAGGTAGAGCTCGCCCAGCTGTGCGAAAACCTCGAGCAGCAGGTCGTCGCCTTCACCGTCCTCGATCTGTTCGCCGATCGCCATCAGCACTTCTTTGGCCGCTTCCTCTTTCGCGGCGAAGATCAGGCTGCGAGCCCGCTCGAGCTCGTTCATGATCACCATGGCGCAAGTGTAGGAAGCGGCGGGCGCGCAACGCACGCCCGCCGCCCGGCCGGAGCCGATTATTTGCAGGTCACCGTGACGGTGAACGGCTTGGTGATCATGCCGGCCATCGGGTTCTTGATGTCGGCGCCTGCGGCCTCACCCGTGATGGTGTAGGTGCCGCCATCGACCTTGACGTCGGCCGAACCCGACTTCACGCCGCCCATATTGCTGACGGCAAGGGCGCTGCCGTCGACGACCATGCCGAGCGACTCCACGGTCGGCGTGGCGGCGTCGCTCATCACGATGCCAAGGCCCTGCTGGCCGCCGATGGCTCCGCTCGCGACGGTGATCTTGCCGCCCTGCTTGACGCAGGTCACCGAGTTCAGATCCAGGCCCGCAAGGTCCTTGCCGTCGACCTTGACCGCAGTGCTTGCGCCCGTGCTGGCCTGCGTATCGCCGGCCGTTGCGGTCGCCGCACCCTTGTCGTCCGAACAGCCAACCAACAACGCTGCGCCTGCAAGCAGTCCCAGCGCACCCGCGACAACTCGATTCATCGTCTCGATCCCTTCGTCGTGCGTCGCCACGATGGCGGCGTCGTGGAGAAGTCAAGACGGGCTCAGCCGCTACCGATCCCAAACTTTGTCGGGCGCCGACGGTACGGTTCGCAGGCGATGCGGTCATTCTCGGGCGACGAACGACGGGCACGGTTGGCGCGACGGCAATCTCTTTCCGGCCCAGCGGCCTCCATCGACGACGCCGTCGCGAGCCTCGTCGGGTTGCATGCGACCGACCCCGCTACCCCGTACCTGTCTTTATGGGCGCGACTGCCGGGGTTCACCGTGGCCGACCTCGACGCCGCGCTCTACCGGCGACGCAGTCTGGTCAAGCACCTCGCTATGCGGCGCACGCTGTGGGTGGTCGGCGTCGACGACCTTCCGTTGATCCAGGCCGCAGCCAGCGATCGGGTGGCCGACAACGAGCGGCGGAAACTGGTGGCCGATGTGCAGAAGGCCGGCATCGCCACCGATGGTGAGCGCTGGCTCGACCGCGCGTGTGAGGCGGTGCTGGCACATCTGACCGAGCACGGTCCGACCGGTGCACGACAGTTGCGGGCGGCGCTGCCGGAGCTCGCGGGAACCTACGATCCCGCACCCGGGAAGCGTTGGGGCGGCGACACTCCCCTGTCTCCTCGGGTGCTGACGGTGTTGTCCGTACGCGGCGACATCGTCCGCGGCCCCAACGAGGGCACCTGGACGACGTCGCGGCCGCAGTGGGCCGCCGCGACGCACTGGCTCACCGAATCGCCCGGTCGCACCTCGCTGGAAGCGGCGCGCGCTGAGCTGGTTCGAACGTGGCTGCGCACCTTCGGGCCGGCCACCGTGACCGACGTCAAGTGGTGGTTCGGCAACACGCTGACATGGGCCCGACACGCGCTGCGCGATATCGGCGCCGTCGAGGTGGACCTGGAAGGGACACCAGGGTTCGTGCTGCCCGACGACCTCGACGAGGCCGCCGCCCCCGACCCGTGGGCTGCGCTGCTACCTGGCTTGGATGTGGCCGTCATGGGTTGGCATGACCGCGACTGGTATCTCGGCGCGCACCGCAGCCAGGTGTTCGACATCAACGGCAATGCCGGTCCGACGGCCTGGTGGAACGGCCGGGTCGTCGGCGGCTGGGCGCAGGACCCGGCCGGGCGGGTCGAGTTGCGGCTGCTGGAAGACGTCGGCCGCGACGCCCGCAAGGCGCTGACACGGCGGGCCGCCGAGCTGACCGACTGGCTCGACGGGATTCGGATCAGCCCGCGGTTCCCGTCGCCGCTGTCACGCGCGCGCGGGTGACGGTCGGCTGGGCGCCCCCCGGGCGACCACCACCGGCATGGATGTCGCCGTGTTGGTGCGCAGGATCGTGTGCACCACCTCGACGAGGTCTTCGACCGGCATCAGTTGGCCGGGCATGCAGCCACGCGAGATCCACTGCGGGTAGAACTCCCCGGCAAGCTCGCGGTCCCAGCCGACGCTGAAGCCCGTCGCCGAGTCGCCGTCACCACCCGCGCATTCGCCGACGATGAGGTTGGTGAAACCGATGTCGGCATGCTCGGCGCGCCACGCCTCGATGAGCCTTTCCAACGCTGCCTTGCTGACGCCGTACGCGGCGAGACCCGGCCACGGAGGGCCGAAAGTGCCTGCGTCCGATGACAGATAAACCACCTTGCCCGCCGATTCCGTGAGGTACGGGACGGCCGCTGCCGTGGCGACGGCGGCACCGGTGACGTTGGTGGCGAACACTCGACCCCATGTCTCGGCGTCGGTGTCGACGAGCCGCATGACCGAGCCGATCGCAGGCGTGTAGACGAGGTTATCGATACCGCCGAGACCTTCCGCCGCGGCGCCGATGGCAGAGCGCACCGACGCCTCGTCGGTCACATCGCATTCGACTGCGAGCGCGTCCTGTCCGGCCTCTTTGGCCGCTGTCTCGATCCGCTCACGCCGACGGGCCAACAGGGCGACCTGATCGCCACGCGCCGCCAGTCCGACACCAATGCAGCGCCCGAGCCCGCTCGATGCGCCGATCACCACCGTTTTCGACATGATCTCCTCGCCGGGTCACTGCCGGTAATGGCATTCTCAGACGGGGAGAATATAACTTACGCGCTGACCTTGCGGCGACGCCGCGTCGCAGGCTTGGCGGGCATCGAGGCGAGCACCTCCGACAGGAACTTGCCGGTGTAGCTCTCCGGCACGGCCGCGACGTCCTCCGGTGTGCCCTCCGCGACCACGGTGCCGCCTGCCGAGCCACCCTCAGGGCCGAGGTCGATGATCCAGTCGGAGGTCTTGATCACGTCCAGGTTGTGTTCGATGACGATGACCGTATTGCCCTTGTCGACAAGGCCGTTGAGCACTTTGAGCAGTTTGCGGATGTCTTCGAAATGCAAACCCGTGGTCGGCTCGTCGAGGATGTAGACGGTGCGACCGGTCGACCGCTTCTGCAGTTCGGAAGCGAGCTTGACCCGCTGCGCCTCGCCACCCGACAGCGTCGGAGCGGGCTGGCCGAGCCGTACGTAGCCAAGCCCCACATCGACCAGTGTGTGCAGATAGCGGTGGATCGAGGAGATGGGCTTGAAGAACTCGGCCGCGTCCTCGATCGACATGTCCAGCACCTCGGAGATGGTCTTTCCCTTGTAGTGCACCTCGAGGGTCTCCCGGTTGTACCGGGCGCCGTTGCACACCTCGCACGGCACGTACACATCGGGCAGGAAGTTCATCTCGATCTTGATGGTGCCGTCGCCGGAGCACGCCTCGCAGCGACCGCCCTTGACGTTGAACGAGAACCGGCCCGGCTGATAGCCGCGCACCTTCGCCTCGGTGGTGGCCGCGAACAGCGAACGGATCTTGTCGAATACCCCGGTATACGTCGCCGGGTTCGACCGCGGCGTGCGACCGATCGGCGACTGGTCCACCCGCACCAACTTGTCCACGTGGTCGAGCCCGTTGACCCGTGTGTGCCTGCCCGGAACCTGCCGGGCCCCGTTGAGCTTGTTGGCCAACACGGTCGCCAGGATGTCGTTGACCAGGGTCGACTTTCCGGAGCCAGAGACACCCGTGACCGAGGTCAGCACACCGAGCGGGAACGAGACGTCGATCTCGTGCAGATTGTGTTCCCGTGCACCCACCACCGTCAGCTGCCGCTTGCGGTCTATAGGGCGCCGTATGGCAGGTAGGTCGATGGTTTCCCGGCCGTAAAGATAAGCGCCGGTGAGAGATTCACGATTCTTCAGAAGGTC
>NZ_JAVHWR010000171.1:0-18365 GCF_032159565.1 Mycobacterium sp. | reverse complement strand
GCAGCGGGTGGCCGCAGAGCCGGCTCCGCGGACATGACCGGCTTCGGTGAGATCGCCGCTGCCGGACCGGTTCTGGCGGCGGTTGGCGTATCGGTGCTCGCCGGGCTGGTGTCGTTCGCGTCGCCGTGCGTCGTTCCGCTGGTTCCGGGCTACCTGTCATACCTCGCCGCGATCGTCGGCGTCGAGGAAGAACCGCGCGTGGCACGCCCAAACTCACGTTTGGGCGAGAATGTTCGAGAGGAACCCGCCGAAACGTCGATCTCGACGAGTGGCGCGCGGCTCCGCGTTGTGGGGGCGGCGTTGCTCTTCGTGGCCGGCTTCACCGCGGTGTTCGTCCTCGGCACCGTCGCGGTGCTCGGCGTGACGGGCGCGCTGGTCACCAATCAGTTATTGCTGCAACGCATCGGCGGGGTCATCACCATCCTCATGGGCCTGGTATTCGTCGGCCTTATCCCGTTGTTGCAACGCGACACCCGGTTCGCGCCACGGCAGCTGTCGACGATCGGGGGCGCGCCGCTGCTCGGCGCGGTGTTCGCGCTCGGCTGGACGCCGTGTCTCGGCCCGACGCTGACCGGGGTGATCGCGGTCGCATCCGCCACCGAAGGCGCCAACGTCGCCCGCGGTGTGCTGCTGGTGATCGCCTATTGCCTCGGCTTGGGCATCCCGTTCGTGCTGTTGGCGTTCGGTTCGGCGCGTGCCGTGCAGGGCCTCGGCTGGCTGCGAAGGCACACCCGGCAGATCCAGATCTTCGGCGGTGTGCTGCTGATCCTTGTCGGCACCGCGTTGGTCACCGGCGTGTGGAACGACTTCGTGTCGTGGGTGCGCGACGCGTTCGTCAGCGACGTGAGGCTCCCGATATGAGCCGCATCCTGGCGATTGCTCGCAACACCTGGCGCACGCTGACGTCGATGGGCACGGCGCTGGTGCTGCTGTTCCTGCTTGCGCTGGCCGCGATTCCGGGCGCCCTGCTACCGCAGCGCAGCCTCAATGAAGCAAAGGTCGAGCAGTACATTGCCGAGCATCCGACGATCGGGCCCTGGCTGGATCGGTTGCAGGCCTTCGAGGTGTTCTCCAGCTTCTGGTTCACCGCCATCTACGTGTTGCTGTTCGTCTCGCTCGTCGGCTGCCTGACCCCGAGGCTGGCCGAGCACATCAAGAGCATGCGGGCCACCCCCGTTGCGGCGCCGCGCAACCTCAGTCGGCTGCCCAAACACCACACCGTCGAGGTGTCGGGCGAGCGCGACGCGGTCGCCGCCGCGGTATCGGACAAGCTGAGCGGATGGCGACGCGTCACGCGCACCGAGGACGACGCCGTCGAAATCTCCGCCGAAAAGGGCTTTCTGCGCGAGTTCGGCAACATCGTCTTCCACTTCGCCCTGCTCGGCCTGCTCGTCGCGGTGGCTGTCGGCAAGCTGTTCGGCTACGAGGGCAACGTCATCGTGGTCGCCGACCGCGGGCCGGGCTTCTGCTCGGCGTCGCCTGCCGCCTTCGACTCGTTCCGCGCGGGAAACACCGTCGACGGCACCTCGCTGAGCCCGATCTGCTTGCGCGTCAACGATTTCGACGCCCACTACCTGCCGTCGGGGCAGGCGCTGTCCTTCGCCGCCAACATCGATTATCAGGCGGGCGCCGACCTCGACAGCGACACCTGGCGGGCGTACCACCTGAAGGTCAACGAACCGCTGCGCATCGGTGGCGACCGGGTCTACCTGCAGGGCCACGGCTACGCGCCGACGTTCACCGTCACCTTCCCCGACGGGCAGACCCGCACCCAGACGGTGCAGTGGCGGCCGGACGATCAGGTCACGCTGCTGTCGTCGGGCGTGATGCGGTTCGACCCGCCCGGCGGCACCTACCCGAACGCCGACGAACGCCGCAAGCACCAGATCGCGATCCAGGGACTTTTCGCGCCGACGCAACAGCTGCACGGCACCCTGTTGTCGTCGAGCTTTCCTGCGCTCAACGATCCGGCGGTGGCCGTCGACATCTATCGCGGCGACGCGGGACTGGATAGCGGGCGGCCGCAGTCGCTGTTCTCGCTGGACCCGCGGCTCATCGACCAGAAGCGGCTGACCAAGGCGGCACGGGTGAACCTGCCCGCCGGCGAGGAGACCCGGCTCGACGACGGCACGCGGGTGCGCTTCGACGGGGCGGTGCCCTTCATCAACGTGCAGGTCTCCCACGATCCGGCGCAGGTGTGGGTGCTGGTGTCCGCGCTGACCATGATGGCGGGCCTGCTGGTGTCGCTGATCGTGCGCAGGCGCCGGGTCTGGGTTCGGATAGCAGCAGGTGAAGCAGGTACGGTTAGCGTCGAGCTGGGCGGACTCGCTCGCACCGACAACTCCGGTTGGGGCGACGAATTCGAGCGGTTGACGCACCGGCTACTCGACGGGCTCGATGCCGCGGCGCCGTCAAGGGAGAAGGTCTAGAGCATGAACACCGAGCGAGTAGCGCAGGCGGATCGCGCATGAACACCGAGCACATCGACATCGGGTTGGCCCGCTACTCGGACTGGGCCTTCACCTCGTCGGTCGTCCTGCTGGTGATCGCGCTCGTGTTCCTGGCCGTCGAGCTCGCCGCCGTCGGCAGCAGAAAGGTCGCCGACCGCGAACTGGTCGGAGCCGCCCGGGCGGCGACATTCAGTACCGCGGCAGGGAAAGTGAGCGCCGACAGCGCCACTCCCGGCGTCGTGGCCGAAACCCCGCAGCGTCCCTTCGACGAGCGCGTCGGCAGAGCCGGGCTGGTGCTGGTCTACGCAGGCATCGCGGCGCTTCTGGCGTGCATCGCGCTGCGTGGCCTTGCGACCGAGCGGGTGCCCTGGGGCAACATGTACGAGTTCATCAACCTGACCTGCTTCTCGGGTCTGGTCGCAGGCGCGACCGTGCTGCGCCGCCCGCAGTACCGCGCGTTGTGGGTGTTCGTGCTGGTGCCGGTATTGATCCTGCTGACGGTGTCGGGTCGCTGGCTCTACACCAACGCGGCGCCGGTGATGCCCGCGCTGCAGTCCTACTGGCTGCCGATCCATGTGTCGGTGGTCAGCCTCGGCTCAGGGGTGTTCCTGGTCGCGGGCGTGGCCAGCATCCTGTTCCTGGTCAAGATGTCGAAGCTCGGCGCGCCCGATGCCGACGGCGCCGCCGCCCGCATCGTGGCGCGGCTGCCCGACGCGCAGACTTTGGATCGCATCGCCTACCGCACAACAATCTTCGCGTTCCCTGTCTTCGGGTTCGGCGTCATCTTCGGGGCGATCTGGGCCGAGGAGGCCTGGGGTCGCTACTGGGGTTGGGACCCCAAGGAGACGGTGTCGTTCATCGCGTGGGTGATCTACGCCGCATACCTGCACGCCCGCTCGACCGCCGGCTGGCGCGACAAGAAGGCGGCGTGGATAAACGTCGCGGGGTTCATCGCGATGGTGTTCAATCTGTTCTTCATCAACCTCGTCACCGTGGGACTGCACTCGTATGCCGGCGTCGGCTGAGCCGAGCCGTTCAATGAAAAGGGGCTGGCCGTTGTCTGACCATCCATCGCCTGGCTTTAGGTCACAACAGCGGTTCACCGATCCGGCGACCGACGAGGCGCCGCCGCCGGAGTGGACCGATCCCACGCCGCCGACCGGAATTCCGGTCAGCTCGCCGGAGGTGGTGCCGCAGCCGTATCCGGAGCTCTCCACCGCGTCGCTGCTGCGCCAGAACAAGCGGCCGCCGTCGTCCGGCTGGCGACGGTGGCTGTTTCTGGCCTCCGGCAAGCTCATCAACCTCGGCGAAGGCCCGAAGGCCGTCAATCACAACAACTTGCTCGCACAGGTGAACAAGCCTCTGCAGGGCTGCTACCGGATCGCGCTGCTATCGCTCAAGGGTGGCGTCGGCAAGACGACCATCACCGCGACACTCGGCGCGACGTTCGCCTCCATCCGGGGCGATCGGGTGGTCGCGGTCGACGCGAATCCCGACCGCGGCACGTTGAGCCAGAAGGTGCCGCTGGAGACCCCTGCCACAGTGCGTCACCTGTTGCGCGATGCCGAGGGCATCGATCGCTACAGCGACGTCCGCAGCTACACGTCGCAGGGTCCGAGCCGGCTGGAAGTGCTGGCTTCCGAGAGCGACCCCGCGGTGTCCGAGGCGTTCAGCGCCGACGACTACTCCAGGACGCTGGACGTGCTCGAACGCTTCTACAGCCTGGTGCTCACCGACTGCGGCACCGGGTTGATGCACTCGGCGATGGCTTCCGTGCTGGCCAAGGCCGACGTGCTGATCGTCATCAGCTCGGGCTCGGTCGACGGCGCCCGCAGCGCATCGGCGACGTTGGACTGGCTCGATGCGCACGGGCACGAGGACATGGTCAAGAACTCGATCGCGGTGATCAACGCGGTGCGCCCGCGGTCGGGCAAGGTCGATATGCAAAAGGTCGTCGACCACTTCTCCCGCCGCTGCCGGGCGGTGCGGCTGGTGCCGTTCGACCCGCACCTCGAAGAGGGTGCGGAGATCGACCTGGAACGCCTGCGGCGCGAGACGCGCGAGGCGCTCATCGAGCTGGCAGCGGTGGTCGCCGACGGTTTTCCGGGCACACAGCGGATCAACGACCTGTTTTAGGAACCGGGCGCGATTACTTCGGGCGGGGATTGTCCCCGTGTCCGAGCCGCCGCAGGAAATCCGGGTCGTCGTCCGGGCCGATCGTGCGCGTCCTCGGCCGGTTGGCCGTGGCGCGGGTCAGCCGCCAGCCGACGTAGACCAGGCCGGCCAAGACGAGAACGAGGAGCAGAAAAGCCACGCAGAAAACCTCCTTGGTCTGAATATACGCGCCGTCTGTAGGCTCGGGCCGTGCCTGAGTCTCGCCCCGGATCCCGCATGATGATCGACGTGCTGGGCTATACGCTCGCCCGGCTTTTGCTCGTTGTCGTGCTGACCGCAGTGATCTTCGGGGGCGGACATCTGCTCGGGTTACGCGACTTTCCGCTCGCCATCGCCCTGCTGTTCGCGATCGTCATATCGCTGCCGTTGGGCATCTTCCTCTTCGCTCCGCTGCGTAAGCGCGCCACCGCGAGCATCGCGGCGCTCGACGAGCGGCGTCGCCAGGACCGCGAGCAGTTGCAGGCCAGGCTGCGCGGCGACGAGCCGCCCAAGGAGTGACAACAGCCGTGACGCGCGAGGCGTTCGGTGCCGAATTCGTTGGCGCCGAGGGTTTTCTGAATTCGCCGACGTACGGGTTGCCGCCGCAGTTCATGTTCGATGCGCTGCAGGACTGTCTGCGCGCCTGGCAGCTGGGCACGATGGACGTTCCATCGTTCGACGAGTCGGTCAGCGCGGCCCGCACCGGCTACGCAGCGTTGGTCGGCGTGCCTGTCGACACGGTGGCGATGGCGGGAACCGTCTCGTCCGCGCTGGGATTGGTCGCCGCCGCCATCCCCGACGGTGCCCGCGTCGCGACGCTGCCGGGCGAATTCACCAGCACTACTTTTCCGTTCGCCGCTCAGGCGGCGCGCGGCATCACGGTGACCGAACTGAGTTCTGACGAATTGGTGACGACCGCCACTGCGTACGACGTGGTGACAGCGAGCCTGGTGCAGTCGGCGACCGGCGCGGTCTTGGACGTCGACACGTTGCGGGCGACCGTGGCGGGGACGAACACGCTGACCGTCATCGACGTCACACAGGCGCTGGGTTGGATGAATGTCGAGCTGTCGTGGGCCGACGTCACCGTCGCGGCCGTGTACAAGTGGCTGCTTGCGCCGCGGGGGACGGCCTGGATGTCGCTGAGCGACCGCATCTCGAACACGATCACCCCGCACGCCGCCAACTGGTACGCGGGGGTGCAGCCGTGGTCGACGATCTACGGGCTGCCGCTGCGGCTGGCCGAGAGCGCGCGCCGGTTCGACGTGTCGCCGACCTGGTTCAGCGCGCTGGGGTCGGGCATGACTCTGCCGTGGATGGCGTCGCTGGACCGGGCCGCGGTGGAGGCGCATGCGCTGCGGCTGGCGTCCCGTTTGCGCACCGAACTCCGGCTGCCGCCAGAGCGTTCGGCGATCGTCTCGATACCGACGGCGGCCGCAGGCAAGCTCAAGGACGCCGGAATCCGGGCGTCGATCCGCGCCGGCGCCATCCGCGTCGGCTTCCACCTGTACAACACAGAGTATGACTTGGATCGGTTGCTCGACGTGCTGCGCTCGTGATGGCGGTCAGTCGAAGAGGTCCGGCTGTTCGCGAGTGATGCGCGCTAACAACGGCTGGAAACTGAACCAGCCCGCGAAGTGTGTACCGACTTGGCCCGCAGTGTGTTTGGCCATCGCCGGCTCGATCTGCACCGGGGTTCCGGCGGCCTCGGCCAACAGCTGAGCCTGGCAGGACCGCTCCATCGTGATGAACCACCACGCCGCCTCGTCAACCGAGTGCCCGACGGTGAGCAGCCCGTGGTTGCGCAGGATGACGGCCTTGGAGTCGCCCAGTTGGTGTGCGATGCGCTTGCCCTCTTCGAGGTCGAGCACCACGCCGGAGTACTGGTCGAACAGCGCGTGGTCGTCGTAGAACGCGCACGCGTCCTGGGTGATGGGGTCGAGGAGCCTGCCGAGCGTGGACCAGGTCTTGCCGTACACCGAGTGCGAGTGGGCGGCGCTGACGACGTCGGGGCGGGCCGCGTGCACCTGCGAATGGATCGCGAACGCGGCTTGGTTCAACGGTCGGTCGCCGTCGACGACCGTGCCGTCGTGACGCACCAGCATCAGGTCGCTGACCCGGATGTGCCCGAAGTGCATGCCGAACGGATTCACCCAGAAGTGGTCGGCGAGCTCGGGATCGCGGGCGGTGATGTGGCCTGCGACGCCCTCGTCGAAGCCGAAGCGGCTGAAGAGGCGAAACGCCGCCGCCAGGTTCTGTTTGCGGTGCAGTCGCTCTTCTTCGACCGTGCGACCCTCCTCGGGGAGAAGCGCAGCGACGTTGCCGCTCGCGAGTCGGCCTGCTTCTTCGGCGGCGTCGTCAGTCATGGGCTGAGGCTACGCGCCGCGACGGTTCAGCCAGCGGCGTCTTGCAGTATCTGCCGAAGCTTGTCGGTCGGGTCACCGGCGCCCGGATCCAGCCGCAGTTCTCCCTGTTGTCCTTCGGGGTCCGACGCGCCTACCGGTGGAGGTGGCGCAGCGGGTGGTGGCGGTGCAGCAGGCGGCGGCGCGGGCGGTAGCGGTGGCGGTGGCGTCGGCTTGTCGAGCCCCGCCAGCTTGGCCTCCAGCCGGGCCGCCGCATCCTTCCTGACCGCCCGGCGTTCGGCGTCCGGATCGGTGTTGTCCGCGAAGCAGCGGCCAGGAGCGTTCTGCACGATCGCCAGCGCACTGCGGTACCGATCGCGGGCCTCATCGGTCCTGCCCTCCCACGCGTCGATGTCGGCTTGGCGTTCGCGCACCAACTCCAGGTTCACCAGCACGGGACAGGTCTGCCCGGCGTCGGTGAGCGCCAGGGCCTCCGAGAACCGTGCGTCGGCCTCGTCGAGCCGTCCCTGCAGGACGGCCAGCGTCCCCGCCGCGAACGGCGCCTTCGCGCGCTCGATCACGTTGACCGCATTGAGGGTCGACGCGTCCCGGTCCAGTGCCTCGCTGTCACCGTCCCGGAAATTCGTGACGGCCGAGTTGCCTGCGACCACAACCGAAATCATCTTGACGGCGGCGAGCAGGGCGACGAGCATCACTGGCGCCGAGAACAACACCAGCCGTCGACGCAACGTCAACCGTGACGGTCTGCGCGAAGCCATCACAGCGCCACGTCCCGTCTGGCCAGCCGCGTGCGGCGGATGTCGCGGATGCCGGCGAACAGCTCGAACAGGAGCAGCACCGAGGCCAGCAGCGTGAACACCCAATACAGTTCGGTGCGCCCGGCGATACCCGTCGCCGTCGTCGCACCGGCGGCCTGTGGTGCGCCGCTGTCCGGAGCGGATTGCGTGATCGGCCCGGCGCCGTCGCGATCGACGAAGGGCACGCCGAGCTGTCCGGCGATCCGGCGCAGTCCTGGTTCGTCTTTACCCGCGCCGTAGCCGTACACCGCACCGCCGTCGACGGAACCCGCGGTCGGATCGAATTCGCCTTGCGGTGCGCGGGAACCGGCTGCGCCCGAACCGAAGTAGAACACCAGGCTCTTGGCGTCGGGATACTGCTGGCCGGCCGCGATCAGCTGATAGCGCAACACGTTCGCCGCGGCCGCCGCGTTGACGTCCTCATCGGCCTCGCTCGCTACATACGGCGCGAGGCTGGCCACCTCGGGCCTCAGGCTCCATGCGTCCTCGGACAGCGGCCAGTCCAACGACGGGCGGGACGCGAACGCAATCAGGGCGAACCGCGCCTGGGGATAGCGATCGATCAGGGCCTCGATGTCGTCGCGGATGCCCGACATTCGCGATTGCCGGTCGCCGTAGTCCTCGACGGCCGAATCCGCCGACCGGTCGACGATGAGGAAGACGTTGGTGTTCTGGCCGGACCGTGCTGCCGCGGCAGCACCGCGTTCCCCGTGCTCGACACCGGGCCGGGCCGCGGCGATGAGGATCAGCAGGACGGCGAGCGTCAGGCCGGACCAGCGCCAGACGGTCGTCCATCGCGCCCCTGCTGTGGTGTGCAGTCGCCGCATGGTGAGCAGCCGCAACGCGATGACCACGACGGCGATCACGAGCAACAGGGCAGCAGGCAGGGCAGGCTGGAACGTCATCGTCTCAGCACCATCACCGATAGGCACAGCAGCAGCGAGGTGATCACGGCGACCGCAAGGGGAACGGCAGGCGCATCACCGAACCAGCCGGTGACGGCCTCATCCGCAGGGGCGCCGGCAGGCGGTGGTCTGTCCCGAATGGCGTCCAGGTCGGCGGTGAGCTCGGTTGCGCGATTCTCGAGCGAAAAGTATCGACCGCCCGACGATTTCGCTATCGACGGCAGCGGACCGGCGTTGCGGCTCGATGAGCTGAGCGCGTTGATCTGGATACCGGCATTGCTCGCCATGCTGGTGACCTGTTCGGCTGTCAGCAGCGATCGCCGGGACTCTTCGGGATCGCGAGTCTGTCCGGAGCCCAGGTAGATGAGCGAACGACGGTGTGAGCTCGTGGAGTCGAACGACGGGAATCCGGTCATACACAGCGCCAGAATGTCCTCGACGCTGGCCGCGTAGTCGACGTAGGACACCGCGGGGGAGAAGGACGCGGTGGCGCCTGCGGGATTGTCGGCCGGCCTCTCGGAGAGCCGGGCGAGGTCGCCGAGCCTGCCCGCGACGAATTGGTAGTCCCGGGTCATCGGAATGACGCGACGATTCGGCGAGGTCAGCCCGATGCGCTGGGTGCCATATGTCCGCGCCTGGTTGGCGAAATAGGTGAGGAAGGCACCGGTGGATTTATCGGTGACCGGTTGAGCGACGCACAGCATGATGTCCTGCGGGGGATCCGTCGCCGCGCTCGACCACCACCATCCGCTCGGGCGAGCGCTGGCCACCACCGCGGTGCCGAACAACAGCCCGAGCAGGACGACGGCGACGACCATGGAGACGAGTCGTGTCCGCGCCATCCGGGCGTACTCGGGTAGCCGCGTGAGCCGCGACGAATTCGCCAGCCGGCGCAGCCGGCGCCGAACCTGCTCCATTGGCATCAGCATCGCCAGCGCGACAGCCGCTGCCAGACAGACGAATCCAACGACAGCGACAGGCCACCACGTCAGGCCCACGAACGGATCAACTCCTCGGCGGTCGAGCCGACCCGGCTGATCTCGACCTGCGACGCGGTGTTGAACTGGGCATCGTTGAAAGCCGCGAACAGCGGAGCCGCCTCGGCAAGGTCGCTGGACCTGATGTCCGCGACGTGCATGTACTGCGCTCGAGCGCAGGTCGCCAGGGCCAGGAAGCTGCGTAGCGTCCGGCTCATCTGGTGACCGGCCTCTGCCGCGGACAGTTCACCCGTTCGGTAGCGCGCGTCGATAGCGCGGATGGCGCGGGAGAATCTGCGCCGCAGCAACTTCGAGTGCAGATTCCGGATCCACGGGATCGACCGGAGGCGGTCGGCGGGCAGTGTCCAGACGAAGACCCCGACATACCAGGCGATGACGACCGACAGCAGCGCCAGCCCGGCCCACAGCCACAACACCGCATACGGCGAAGGACCGATCACGAAGCGCAAGATGTCATCCGGCACGCGTCTGCACCCCCGCACGTGAGGAGGACGCAAAGACTTGACTCATCGCGACCAATCGGGACCGGATCTGTCGGCTGCCGCCGACGGTTGTGTGAGGGATCGCGCGGGTGGTCATGAACTCCTGCAGTTCACGCTTCCGGTTCTCTTCGGCCCGTCGGTAGGCCGCGACGATCCGCGGGCTCAGATTGGCACCGCCGACGACGAATCTGCCGGTCGCGACGTCGTATCCGTCGTCAGTGCCGTCGGGCGTCCCGATTGCGGGCGCATCGGAGACCATCGCCCACATGACGTTGTGCCGACCCGCGAGACGACGGACCACGTCCTCGAGACGGTCGTCTATCTCCGGTTCGTCGGATACCACGACGATGAGCATCGAGTGACGGTAATGCGTTGCCACATACTCCAATTGGCAGAAGATGTCGCTCGGGCCGGGCGTCGCCAGAGTGTGACCGTAGAACCGGTGCAGCATGCTCTCGATGTGGGTTTCGCCGCGGCCCTGCCGGATGTTGACGCAGCCGCGGGTGTCGCCGTACACCATGCCGATCTGGTCGGCGCGGCCAAGAGTGATCAGCCCGATTGCGCCGAGAATGTTGGCCGCGACGTCGATCTTCGCCTCACCGCTGGGCGCCTGGGCGGTCATGTTGCGGCCCGCGTCAGCCACCAGCAGGATCTTGTGGTGCTTCTCGTCGACGAAGCGCTTGATCAACACTGTGCCTGAACGCGCAGACGCCTTCCAGTCGATGTCGCGCACATCGTCGCCCCGAACGTAGGGCCGCAGATCGTCGAATTCCAGGCTGCGACTGTGCAATAGCGCATAGCGGCCGCCTTCGAGCAGCCCGCGGGTGTCCGTGCCGAAGTGCGACCGAGCCTTGTTGAGATGCTTACCCACGTCCTTAAGGCACCCGAACCGCTTGCAGCACTTCGTCGACGATCACCTCGGTGGTAATACCGTTGCTCGCCGCCTCGAAGCCGAGGATCAGCCGGTGCCGGAGAACGCGGTGGGCGAGCGTGGCGATGTCGTCGGGTATGACGTGAGCGCGGCCCGACAGCAACGCGAGGGCGCGGGCAGCCTTGACGAAGGCGATGGTCGCGCGCGGGCTCGCGCCGTACTCGACGAGCCGGGCGAGTTGAGGCGGCAAGAATTGGTCGGGTGCGCGGGTGACGGCGACGAGCTCGCTGGCGTAGCGGGTCAGGGCCCGGTCCATATAGACGTGGCCCACGATGTCCTGCAGACGTCGCACATCGTCCAGTCCGACGACCGGCCTGCTGCGGTGGTTCTTGTCGTACAGCCCGGCGTCCATCCGGTCCATCACCTCGACCTCTTCATCCGCGGAGGGATAGGACAGGACGTCCTTGAGCATGAATCGGTCGGTCTGCGCCTCGGAGAGCGGATACGTCCCTTCCTGGTCGACCGGGTTCTGGGTGGCGATCACCAGGAACGGTTCGGGGATCGGATACACCGTGCCCGCGATGGTGGTCTGCCGTTCCTCCATGGCCTCCAGCATCGCGCTCTGCGTCTTCGCGCTGGAACGGTTGATCTCGTCGAGCAACACGATGTTGGTGTGCACGGGACCGAGTTGGGTGACGAACGAGTTGGTCGCCGACTCGTACACCTGGGTGCCGATGATGTCGCTGGGCAGCAGGTCCGGTGTGCACTGGATGCGCTGGAATCCGCCGTGGATGGATTCGGCGACGACGCGGGCGGCCGTCGTCTTGGCGAGCCCTGGAACGCTCTCGATGAGTATGTGACCGCCTGCGAGCAGGCCGATCAGCAACGACTCGCGCAAATTCTGTTGACCGACGACCTTCGCGGAGAACGCGTCGCCGACGGCGCCTGCGATCCGCTGGGCCTCGGCGATGTCGCGCTGGTCAAGCCGTACCGGTGCTGAGGTCATACTTCCTTTCGGGTTCAGAACGGTTCTGAGTACCCGGACAAGTTGCTCGGCACACTCTCCCCCGCGGGCAGTCGCATGCGCCCGCAACCTCCCAGGATAACGCGGGGCTTCGCGTGTGCTCGCCGTGAAGGTCAGGCGAGGAAACGCTCGACGTACGGGGCGAACGGCTCGCGCAGGTCCTTCTCGGCCAGACCGAACATCTCGGGCGACGTCGCGACCGTCCCGTGCCTGCCACGCTGATGGCCCGCCAGGTAGTCGGCGATCGCCGCGCGCGCGTCGTCGTCGAGATCCTCGCCTGCCTGCTCGTATACCTGCCCGACGACCGCCTGCTCGTCGGCCATGAACTCGTCGAAGCGCACGTCGATCGACCGCTCCTCCGGGATCGTGTCGCGATCGCGGACCAGCGCGCCCAGCATCGACGCGAGACGGTCGTTCCAGGCCGCGGCGATCTCGTTGACGGGCACCGGCGAGCAGTGCATCCGCGCGGAGTAGGTGATCATCGCGAGCATCGACAGCGCCACCGGCGTGGGATCGCGGTGCGTGAAGATCACGAAGACTCCGGGGAACACCCGGTTCAGCACCGGCAGCTGCTCGAGATGTTGCGGCGACTTGAGCAGCCACCGCCTGCCGCCGCGCAGAAACTGCATGGCTTTGAGTTGTGTCTTGAGGTACTCGTAATGCGGGGTCTGATCGTGGGCCATGTAGTAGTCGCGCCAGCGCGGCACGTGCGCCAGCGTCTCGAAGAGCATCGTCGAGAGGTCGTTGGCCAAGAGCTGGATTTCCTCGTGCACGTGGTCGGTCGTCATCTCGTGCATCAGCCGGAAGTGCGGCATCAGGATATCGACAACCTGGACGGCGACATCCATCCGCGTTCTGCGTGGATCGGGCTCGATACCGGCCTCCGTGGGCGACGGGAACGGCTCGCTGCTCTCCCAGTACGGCATGGTGCGGAAGGTCGCAGGCGCGGCCAGAAGGTTGTGCAGATGCGTGGTGCCGGTGCGCGGCAGACCCGCGATGACGATCGGCGGACGTAGGTCGATGTCGTGGATCTCGGGATGCCGCGCGAGCAGGTCGGTCAGCAACAACCGGTTCTTCAGCCACTGCAGTAGCTGGACGTGGTGGTTGACGATCCCGGCCGACTGCATGCCCGCAATATCTTGCAGCGCAGCCAAATACACGTCGAGCCGCTCGCGGTAGTCGTCGTCGCCGAAGTCGTCGAATCCGGTCTCGGCGGCCGCCTTGGCATGCAGGACGTCGGCGTCCAGAGGGCACTCGGGTGCCATCGTCGCCATCATGTCGAGAATCTGTTGCCCGTCCCGGCTGAAGCGCGGCTCAAGGAGGTCGTCGAGGTGGACAACGGCTGCGTTGACGTCGGTCAGTGGCATGTTTTGTCGTCCTCTCGTCCGGAGCGACTTATGTTACTCTGAGTTTCGTAATGACGACAGACCTCGGTCGCCCCCGCGACCCGCGCATCGACGACTCGGTGCTGGGCGCGACCGTCGAGCTGCTGGGCACGTCGGGCTATGCCGACCTCTCGGTCGACGCGATCGCCAAGCGGGCAGGCACCAGCAAGCCTGCGATCTACCGGCGCTGGCCCAGTAAGGCGCATCTCGTGCACGAGGCCGTGTTCCCGATCTCCGAGGCGACCGAGTTGCCCGATACCGGCTCGCTCGAGGGAGACGTGCGCGAGATGGTGCGACGCTCGACGGGCGTGCTCACCACCCCGGCCGCGCGGGCCGCGATGCCGGGACTGCTGGCCGAAATGGCCACCGATCCGAGTCTGCACGCCAAGCTGTTGGACCGGTTCGGCGACGTCATGTCCCGCGGAATGACCGACCGCCTCGAGGGTGCCGTCAACCGCGGTGAGGCCCGGCCCGACGTGACCGCCGTCGATCTGGTCGACGCGATCGCCGGCATGGCACTGATGGCGATCATCACGCGCAACCAAGTACTCGACGACACCTGGGTGGAGCGCACCGCCACCCTGATCACGAAGGGAATCAGTGCATGAGTCCGATGACGAACGCGTCGACCGTCGCATGGCGTGAACTGCTCGAAACGCTTGGTGGCCTTGATGCTTCGTTCCTCGCCGGTGAGCGCGCCGTCACCGACGATCGACACGTCGCGGACGGTTACCGCATGCTCGCGACGACGCTGGGGGTCGCATTCGACACCTACCTGTTCCCCGACCCCAGCCGGCCGCGCTGGGTTGAGGTCAATTCGCCGTCACGGCAGGATCGCCGGTGGGGCGGCGACAACACCGACGCCTACTACTTCATGTGCCCGGTCGACCCGAAGCGGCGCTACCGCATCAGCGGCAACAAGGGCGACAGCGTCTACTTCTCGGTGACCGCCTACAACGAACCGTCGCCGGGCGCCTGGTCGGACCGGATCGTCGCGACCGTCCGTGACGACGACCTCGACATCGACATCGACGGTGACTTCGCCTTCGAACTGGGGCCGACGCCCGATGCGGCTGTGCTGATGACCCGCGACTATCAGGCCAACCCGGACACCGGTCGCCCGGTCAGTTGGCAGATCGAGGCGCTCGACGATCCGAACCCGTTCCGCCACAGCGACGCGGAGACCGCCGCCGCGCTGCGGGCGAGCGCGGCGTGGATGCGGACGATGTTCGCGATCCTGCCGCTGGCCGTCGGCGCACGGGTCGAGGACGCGCACACACTCGGCCACGAGATATCGCAAGCGGCAAACGAATTCGCCGATCCCTACCAGGTGCCGGACGCGAACTTCGGCTGGTCGGCGCGCGACGCCTGCTATGCCTACGGCAGCTTCGTGCTCGAGGACGACGAGGCGCTCATCATCACGCACCGACCGCCGTCGTGCCGGTTCTGGAACCTGGTGGTGTGGAACCAGTTCATGGCCACCCCCGGAGTCAGCGACGCCCGCAGTTCGGTGAACGGCCATACCGCGGTGCCGAACGCCGACGGCTCCGTGACGATCGTGCTTTCGCGCGGCCTCACTACACACCCCAATTCGCTGACGACGCTGGACTATCCGCGCGGCAACCTGGCGTTCCGGTGGTTCCTCGCCGAAGAGGTGCCCGCCCGGCCCGAGGTTCAGTTGGTCAAGGTGGCCGACGCGCCAACCGCCGCGTCGTAGCAGTTCAGCCGAATGCCAACGCGAGCGCGACGGCAATCGACCACACCAGCATCGTCAGCCCGGTGTCGCGCAGCACTGGGATCAACGCCGCGCCGACCGCGCCCGTCCTGATGGGACGCGTGGCGCGCCACGCCAACGGTGCTGCGACAAGCCCAACCGCGCACCATGGCGTGGCAAGCATCAACAGCAGCGTGACGATCAGCGCGACCGCCAAAAGCGCCGTGTAGAGCAACCGGGTGCGGGCATCGCCGAGTCGCACCGCCAGCGTGATCTTGTCGGCTTCCTTGTCAGTGGGAATGTCGCGCAGATTGTTGGCGACCAGCACCGCCGACGACAACGACCCGAGGGCCACCGCAAGCGCAAGGCCGACCCAGTCGACCCGCAGCGCCTGGGTGTACTGCGTGCCCAGAACCGCGACCAGACCGAAGAACACGAACACGGCGACCTCGCCCAGCCCCAGATATCCGTACGGTTTCTTGCCGCCGGTGTAGAGCCATGCGCCCGCAATGCACACGACGCCGACCGCGATCAGCCATGGGGCGCTCACGACGGCCAGCGTCAGGCCGGCCGCAGCGGCCAGCGCGAAGCTCACCATCGCGGCGGTGAGCACCGAACGCGGTGTGGCCAAGCGTGATCCGACCAACCGCAGAGGTCCGGCGCGCACATCATCGGTGCCGCGGATGCCGTCGGAGTAGTCGTTGGCGTAGTTCACGCCGATGATCATTGCGACCGCGACGACCAACGCCAGCAGGGCCCGCCACCACACCGCGCTGTCCAGCCAGGCCGCGGCGCCGGTCCCTGCGATCACGGGGGCGATGGCGTTCGGCAAGGTACGCGGGCGGGCGCCCTCGACCCACTGCGCGACACTGGCCACGAACGCAATCGTTTCATGGCCGCCCGAATGGCGGGCGGAGTGACGACGGACACATTGTTTGGTCCCACTTGCAGCCGAAGACTGATGGGCATGGAAGACCGACTCAGCAAGAGTGAGATTCGCAAGGACGCCCTCCAGGAGACCGTCCAATCGGTCGCTTCGACGGTTGGCGAGGTGGCCTCTATCGTCACCACCGCCGTGAAGGACGTGGCGGGTGCGATCGGCGGGCTGGCCACAGACGTCTTCGAGATCCGGGACGGGGTCCGGCGCGCCGACAAACGCACCGACGACACAATGGAGTGATGCTCGGAGTCATCGGCGGCAGCGGCTTCTACTCGTTCTTCGGCTCGGACGCGCGAAGCGTCAATCTGGACACCCCCTACGGCGAGCCGAGCGCGCCGATCACGGTGGGCACCGTCGGCAACCACGAAGTGGCGTTTCTGCCGCGCCACGGCGTGAAGCACGAGTTCTCGCCGCACACCGTTCCGTACCGGGCCAATATGTGGGCGTTGCGTGCGCTGGGCGTGCGGCGGATCTTCGGGCCGTGCGCGGTCGGGAGCCTGACGCCCGAGCTGGGACCCGGCGCGATGGTGGTGCCCGATCAGCTGGTCGACCGCACCCGAAGCCGCGAGGACACCTACTTCGACTCTGGCGGCATTCATGTCGAGTTCGCCGACCCCTACTGCCCGCTGTTGCGGGCGGCCGTCACCGACCTGCCCGGTGTCGTCGACGGCGGCACCATGGTCGTGGTACAGGGGCCGCGGTTCTCGACACGCGCCGAGAGTCAATGGTTCGCGCGACAGGGCTTCACGCTGGTGAACATGACGGGCTACCCTGAGGCGGTGCTCGCGCGCGAGTTGGAAATGTGTTATGCGGCAATCGCTTTGGTGACCGACGTGGACGCCGGGATCGCCGTGGGGGGTGGAGTGCGGGCGGTGGACGTGTTCGCCGAGTTCGAACACAACCTCGTGCCGTTCAAGAAGCTCGTGCACGAGGCGATCGACCAGGTCACCAAGGAGCGGCTGTGCACCCACTGCCTGCCGCATGAAGGCGTCGAGCTGCCGATCGATCTGCCGTGAGGGTGCTGCTGACCGGCGCGGCCGGCTTCATCGGTTCACGGGTTGGAGCGGCGCTGGCCGACGCCGGCCATGACGTCGTCGCGGTGGATGCGATGTTGCCGGCCGCGCACGGTGAGGGTGCCGAGCTGCCGGAGGGGGTGACGCGGGTCGACGTACGAGACGCCGGTGCGCTCGCCGCACTGCTCGACGGGATCGACGTGGTGTGTCATCAGGCGGCGGTAGTTGGGGCCGGGGTGGACGCGGCGGACGCGCCGTCCTACGGCAGCCACAACGACTATGGCACGTCGGTGCTGCTCGCCGAGATGTTCGCGGCGGGCTGTCAGCGGCTGGTGTTGGCGTCATCGATGGTGGTCTACGGCCAGGGCCGATACAGCTGCGCCGAGCATGGCGTGGTCGACCCGCTGCCGCGCACGCGGGCGGACCTGGACGCCGGAGTGTTCGAGCACCGCTGCCCCGTCGGCGGCGAAGAGCTGATGTGGCAGCTGGTCGACGAGGATGCGCCGCTGCGACCGCGCAGCCTCTACGCGGCGAGCAAGGTGGCGCAGGAGCACTACGCGCTGGCGTGGGTGGAGGCGACGGGCGGATCGGTGGTGGCGCTGCGCTATCACAACGTTTATGGGCCCAACATGCCGCGGGACACGCCGTACTCCGGGGTGGCTGCGATATTCCGGTCGCAGCTCGAAGCGGGTGATGTGCCAAGGGTTTACGAGGACGGCGGGCAGATGCGCGACTTCGTCCACGTCGACGACATCGCCGCCGCGAATGTCGCGGCGGTCGAGGCGGGCATCGGTGGCTTCAACCCGGCAAATGTGTGCTCCGGTAGGCCCATCTCGATTCTGGAAGTGGCGAC
Organism: Mycobacterium sp.; assembly: GCF_032159565.1. Classification (GTDB taxonomy): domain Bacteria; phylum Actinomycetota; class Actinomycetes; order Mycobacteriales; family Mycobacteriaceae; genus Mycobacterium. The sequence goes on along the minus strand of NZ_JAVHWR010000171.1, from coordinate 416 downwards.
CGAGCTGTGTGAGGCGCGGGAAGAGTCGTCTCCTGTCGTGACGGGTCAGTACCGCAGCGGCGACGTCCGGCATATCGTCGCCAGTCCGGCGGGTGCGGCGAAGTTGCTGCGTTTTCAAGCAGTTGTTGACCCGCGTGACGGTCTGCGCGAGTTCGCGTACGCGCCTTTACGGGGCTAACCAGCGCGCTTAACCGAATCTGCGCGATCTGGATAGTTCAGGTCGTTTCGTCGTGTTAGCGTTTGCTCGTCTCTGGGGGCTCGCAACCTGCGTCCACCGCACGACTAAGGGGAGGGCTCCCATGGCAGGCAGGCACAGCAAGCGTTCTCGACCGGCGGCCGCGGTTGCGGCTGTAGTGGCGCCAGCGGGGCTGGCCGCTGCGGCAATGGCCGTCACCAGCATGGCGGGGGGCGTCGCC